>NZ_JBWNLD010000006.1:0-373382 GCF_056521145.1 Klebsiella sp. CSG-1
CCCGTATAATACGTTTTCCTCTTGCAGAGTCAACCTCATTTTTCAGAAGTTTTCTCTTTCAACCCGGCGGCTTGTTTGCCGTTGTTCCGTGTCGATGGAGGCGCATTATAGGGAGCCGAACGGGAATGACAAGCGGAAAAATGCATTTTTATTTCAACCGCTCATCTTTTGTACTTAACGCCTATTTTTGCTGCTTTTTGATGGCTTCCGGCAGGTCTGCCAGGCTATTCAGCACCCAGTCTGCGGCATTTTCCGCTTCCGGCGTGACCGGCTTGCCGGTACGAACCAGGACTTTAGTCCCAATAGATGCGGCGGCGGCGGCCTGCATATCTTCTACTTTATCGCCAACCATATAAGAAGCAGCCATATCGATATGAAGATAGTCGCGTGCCGAGATCAGCATTCCCGGATGCGGCTTACGGCAATCACAGGTTTGACGAAACTCTTCAACCGTCCCCTGCGGGTGGTGCGGACAGTAATAGATACCGTCCAGATCGATACCGCGATCGGCCAGAGACCAGTCCATCCATTCGGTCAGCGTTTCAAACTGCGCTTCCGTGAACTTACCGCGCGCGATACCGGATTGATTGGTGACCACCACCAGGGCGAATCCCATCTCCTTTAGCTGACGCATCGCGTCAATGACGCCATCGATAAATTCAAAGTTGTCGATTTCGTGGACATAGCCATGATCGACATTAATCGTGCCGTCACGGTCGAGAAAAATTGCGGGTACTGACTTTGCCACCGGTTTGCTCCTGATAAAGGCTAGTCTGATTAGTATCGCATGTTTCTGGAGGCAAGAAAGTGCTCATTATACAGAGGCTGATTGATTTAGACGTCTGGATGCCTTAACATCCATTTCATTGACAGGCATCGCCTGGACACGGCAGAAGAAAATGCCACGGCAAACGGCTAAACGATAATAAATAACTGATGATTAAACTTTCGAATATCACCAAAGTGTTCCTGCAGGGGAATCGCACCATACAGGCTCTGAACAACGTCAGCCTGCATGTCCCTGCCGGACAAATTTATGGCGTGATCGGCGCATCCGGCGCCGGTAAAAGTACGCTGATTCGCTGCGTTAACCTACTGGAACGTCCGACCGAAGGCAGTGTCCAGGTTGACGGTCAGGAGCTGACCGCGCTGTCTGAAAAAGCGCTGACCCGCGCACGTCGCCAGATTGGCATGATTTTCCAGCACTTTAACCTGCTGGCCTCGCGCACCGTCTTCGGCAACGTGGCGCTCCCTCTGGAGCTGGATAATACCCCGCAGGCGGAAATTAAGCGCCGCGTGACCGAACTGCTGGATCTGGTCGGTCTTGCCGATAAGCATGATAGCTACCCGGCAAACCTTTCCGGCGGTCAGAAACAGCGTGTGGCTATTGCTCGCGCGCTGGCAAGCAACCCGAAGGTGCTGCTGTGTGACGAAGCCACCAGCGCCCTGGACCCGGCAACCACGCGCTCCATTCTGGAACTGCTGAAAGATATCAACCGTCGCCTGGGGCTGACTATTCTGCTGATTACCCACGAGATGGATGTCGTCAAACGTATCTGCGATTGCGTCGCGGTAATCAGCAATGGTCAGTTGATCGAGCAGGATACGGTGAGTGAAGTCTTCTCTCACCCGAAAACTCCGCTGGCCCAACAGTTTATTCAATCCACACTGCATCTGGATATTCCGGACGACTACCAGGCTCGCCTGAAGCCGACCGCGCTACCCGATAGCGTCCCTATGCTGCGCATGGAGTTCACCGGTCATTCCGTCGACGCTCCGCTGCTCTCTGAAACCGCCCGCCGCTTTAATGTGAATAACAACATTATTAGCGCGCAGATGGATTACGCCGGCGGCGTGAAGTTCGGCATTATGCTGACCGAGATGCACGGCACGCAGGAAGATACCCAGGCGGCCATCGCCTGGTTGCAGGAACACCATGTAAAAGTAGAGGTACTGGGATATGTCTGAGGCAATGATTTGGCTGCTGTTGCGCGGCGTATGGGAAACGCTGGCCATGACCTTCGTCTCCGGCTTTTTCGGTTTTGTCATCGGCCTGCCGGTGGGTGTGCTGCTGTACGTCACCCGCCCGGGACAGATTATTGCCAACGCCAAACTGTACCGGACGCTGTCCGCGCTGGTTAACATTTTCCGTTCCATCCCTTTCATTATCCTGCTGGTGTGGATGATTCCTTTCACCCGCGTGATTGTCGGTACGTCCATCGGGCTGCAGGCCGCCATTGTACCGCTGACGGTTGGCGCGGCGCCGTTTATCGCCCGTATGGTGGAGAACGCGCTGCTGGAAATTCCGACCGGGCTTATCGAGGCATCCCGCGCGATGGGCGCCACGCCGATGCAGATCGTGCGTAAGGTGCTACTGCCAGAAGCGCTGCCGGGTCTGGTAAATGCCGCAACCATCACCCTCATTACGCTGGTCGGCTATTCCGCGATGGGCGGAGCGGTGGGTGCCGGCGGTCTGGGGCAGATTGGCTATCAGTACGGCTATATCGGCTACAACGCTACGGTAATGAATACCGTGCTGGTATTACTGGTTATTCTGGTTTATTTAATCCAATTCTCTGGCGATCGTATCGTCCGGGCTGTAACTCACAAATAACATTATCTACACCCCCTCATTCGGGTCGTCTCCGCGCGGCCCAATGACTCGTGTACACACAGACTCTTACAGAAAGGAAATAACATGGCCTTTAATTTCAAAACCTTTGCGGCAGTCGGCGCATTAATCGGTTCTCTGGCTCTGGTGGGTTGTGGTCAGGATGAAAAAGATCCGAACCATATTAAAGTCGGCGTCATCGTTGGTGCCGAGCAGCAGGTTGCCGAAGTGGCACAAAAAGTGGCGAAAGAGAAATACGGTCTCGACGTTGAGCTGGTGACCTTCAACGATTATGTTCTGCCGAACGAAGCGTTGAGCAAAGGCGATATCGACGTTAACGCCTTCCAGCACAAACCGTACCTCGATCAGCAAATTAAAGACCGTGGCTACAAACTGGTGGCCGTGGGTAACTCCTTTGTCTATCCGATTGCCGGTTATTCCAAAAAAATCAAATCACTGGATGAGCTGCAGCCGGGCTCGCAGATTGCCATTCCTAACGATCCGACCAACCTCGGTCGTTCCCTGCTGCTGCTGCAACAGGTGGGCCTGATCAAACTGAAAGAAGGCGTTGGTCTGCTGCCAACCTCGCTGGATATCATTGAGAACCCGAAAAACCTGAAGATTGTTGAGCTGGAAGCACCGCAGCTGCCGCGTTCCCTCGACGATGCACAGATTGCGCTGGCGGTCATCAACACTACCTACGCCAGCCAGATCGGCCTGACCCCGGCCAAAGATGGTATTTTCGTAGAAGGTAAGGACTCTCCGTACGTGAACCTGATTGTTGCTCGCGAAGACAATAAAGATGCGGAGAATGTTAAGAAATTTGTTCAGGCTTACCAGAGCGATGAAGTCTACGAAGCCGCTAACAAAATCTTTAACGGCGGCGCAGTGAAAGGCTGGTAATCTCTTTTCACCGTAATATCATTCAGGACGGGCTTTATGCCCGTCTTGTCATTTATGCAAGCACCTGATTCAATAGCGCCCTGTTTGATCATTTATTGAGGAAATACTATGCGTGCTTTACCGGTCTGTTTGTTAGCACTCATGTTAAGCGGCTGTTCTATGCTAAGCAGATCTCCCGTCGAACCTGTACAAAGCACCGCAACCGCACCGGCCAAAACGGAGCCAGCCAAACCGAAAGCAGTACGTCCGGCGCCGGTAAGAATTTATACCGATGCCTCCGCACTGGTCGGGAAGCCATTCCGCGATCTCGGTGAAGTGACCGGCGAATCATGCCAGGCCAGCAATCAGGACTCGCCGCCCAATATCCCGACCGCCCGCAAGCGTCTGCAAATCAACGCAGCTAAAATGAAAGCTAACGCGGTCCTTCTGCACAGCTGTGAAGTCACCAGCGGCACACCAGGATGCTATCGCCAGGCCGTTTGCCTGGGTTCAGCGCTTAACGTCTCGGCGCAATGAGTGCTTTTCAGTTTGCGCAGATAGGCGTTATCCGCTCGCCATATAAAGAAAAATTTGCCGTCCCGCGCCAGCCAGGCCTGGTCAAACATGGCGGCGGCGAATTGCATCTGCTGCCGCCTTATAACCAGGCTGATGCCGTCCGCGGCCTGGAAGCATTCAGTCATCTGTGGGTGCTGTTTGTTTTCCATCAGACGATGGAAGGCGGCTGGCGCCCCACCGTGCGCCCTCCCCGCCTCGGCGGCAATGCGCGTATGGGCGTGTTCGCCACGCGTTCAACGTTTCGCCCGAATCCCATCGGGATGTCGCTGGTTGAACTGAAAGGTGTTCGCTGTCATCAAGATCAGGTCATCCTTCAGCTTGGCAGTCTGGATTTGGTAGACGGTACGCCGGTCGTCGATATCAAACCTTACCTGCCGTTTGCCGAAGCGCTGCCGGATGCCAACGCCAGCTACGCCCAGCAGGCGCCGCAGGCGGAGATGGCGGTCAGCTTTACCCCTGAAACGCAGGCGCAGCTCCTCGCCCTGGAACAGCGCTATCCGCACCTTACAGCGTTCATCTGCGAGGTGCTGGCGCAGGATCCGCGGCCGGCCTATCGTAAAGAGGAAGAAGCGGGAAAAACTTATGCCGTCTGGCTGCTCGATTTTAACGTACGCTGGCGCGTGATTCCGTCCGGTTTTGAAGTCTTTTCCCTTGAACCGCGCTAATTTTATTTTCCTCTCTTTTGGCATCTTTGCCACACTGGTAAACTAAACCACTTTTTTTGTTTCAGGCTGGTCCCCCAGCCTGTTCCGATCGTCCAAATGGAACCGTAACAACATGCGTACTAGCCAATACCTGCTCTCCACTCAAAAGGAGACACCTGCCGACGCCGAAGTCATCAGCCATCAGTTGATGCTGCGCGCCGGGATGATCCGCAAGCTGGCCTCCGGGTTGTATACCTGGCTGCCGACCGGCCTGCGCGTCCTGAAAAAAGTCGAAAACATCGTGCGTGAAGAGATGAACAACGCCGGTGCCATCGAGGTGTCCATGCCGGTAGTTCAGCCAGCGGACCTGTGGCAGGAGAGCGGTCGCTGGGAGCAGTACGGTCCGGAACTGCTGCGTTTCGTTGACCGCGGCGAGCGTCCGTTTGTTCTCGGTCCAACGCATGAAGAGGTCATTACCGACCTGATCCGTAACGAGCTGAACTCTTACAAGCAGCTGCCGCTGAACTTCTTCCAGATTCAGACCAAGTTCCGTGACGAAGTTCGCCCGCGCTTTGGCGTAATGCGCTCTCGTGAGTTCCTGATGAAAGATGCCTACTCTTTCCATACCTCTCAGGAATCGCTGCAAGAGACCTACGATGCGATGTATGCTGCCTACAGCAAAATCTTCACTCGCATGGGTCTTGATTTCCGCGCGGTACAGGCTGACACCGGCTCAATCGGCGGTAGCGCGTCTCATGAGTTCCAGGTTCTGGCGCAGAGCGGCGAAGATGACGTGATCTTCTCTGACAGCTCTGACTTCGCGGCCAACATTGAGTTTGCTGAAGCAGTTGCGCCGAAAGCACCGCGCGCGGCGGCAACTCAGGAGATGACGCTGGTCGATACGCCGAATGCGAAAACCATCGCCGAGCTGGTCGAGCAGTTCAACCTGCCGGTTGAGAAGACCGTCAAAACCCTGCTGGTTAAAGCAGTTGAAGGCAGCAGCTACCCGCTGGTTGCCCTGCTGGTGCGCGGCGACCACGAGCTGAACGAAGTGAAAGCAGAAAAACTGGCGCAGGTTGCCAGCCCGCTGACCTTCGCTACTGAAGCAGAAATTCGCGCCATCGTTAACGCAGGTCCAGGTTCTCTGGGGCCGGTGAATATGCCGATTCCGGTGGTTATCGACCGTACCGTGGCGGCGATGAGCGATTTCGCTGCCGGCGCCAACATCGATGGTAAACACTACTTCGGCATTAACTGGGATCGCGATGTGGCGACCCCGGAAGTTGCCGATATCCGTAACGTTGTCGCCGGCGATCCGAGCCCGGATGGCCAGGGTACGCTGCTGATTAAACGTGGCATCGAAGTGGGTCACATCTTCCAGCTGGGGACCAAGTACTCACAGGCGATGAACGCCTCGGTGCAGGGTGAAGACGGCCGTAACCAGGTGCTGACTATGGGCTGCTACGGTATCGGGGTAACCCGCGTGGTGGCTGCTGCCATTGAGCAGAACCATGACGACCGCGGTATTATCTGGCCAGATACGATCGCCCCTTTCCAGGTCGCTATCCTGCCGATGAACATGCACAAATCCTACCGCGTGCAGGAGCTGGCTGAGAAGCTGTATAGCGAGCTGCGCGCACAGGGTATCGAAGTGCTGATGGACGACCGTAAAGAGCGTCCGGGCGTGATGTTTGCCGACATGGAGCTGATTGGTATTCCGCATACCATCGTGCTCGGCGATCGCAACCTCGACAATGACGATATCGAATATAAATATCGTCGCAACGGCGAGAAGCAGCTGATCAAAACCGGCGATATCGTGAATTACCTGGTTAACGCTATTAAAGGCTGAACCCACCGCTAAACGTAAAAAGGCCCCGCATCTGCGGGGCCTTTTTTATGTTGGCAACGAGGTTCGCTGCTCCGTTTTCCGCAGCGTTTGTTTGCCGCGTTCGCGAGAAAACGACTTACTGGTTACACTCTTTGCCCGGCACGAAGCGAGAAAACACTTACTGGTTACACTCTTTGCCCGGCACGAATTTACTATTTTTATCCGCCATCAGCGTTTTCACCATCTCCCCGCTATCGGGGTTGGCTTCCAGCGTAAAGTGCCCTTCTACCACCAGCAGCACCGGGCGCGTTTGCGTCCCGCGAGCGGCGGCATAATCGCGCTCAAGCTGGGCATTGTTAGCCACCGCGATCCGCTTACCGGTCGCGCAGTCGGTGAAGGTGGCCGCATCCGCCATATAGAAATACATCCCGCGCATGGTCATCGGCGTAGTCGGCAGGCTGGCTTTGACCGATTTCAGGGTGTAGTTGAGCGTTGACTCAATGGGGTTACCTTCCCGATCGAGCATTTCCAGGGTTTCCCCCTTCGCGCGATAGTAGGACTTCTCCCCTTTGCTGTCGGTCAGGACCAGCTTATCGGCGGTCCGCGCCCAGGTCCCGTACGAGGCGAACGATGACGGTTCACGGCTGACGCCCTGGTAACGTTCGTTCATAACCCAGCTGCCATCCTTTTCGAGGAACAGCGAGGTTTCAATCCCTTCACAATCGGCGCAGGGCAAAATGCCACGCCAGCTTTGCTGCATCGGCTTCAGTTCTTCCATCGGCGCCGGCTGTAACATCTCGACATCCGAACGATGGTTGCAGCCAAATAGCGCAAAGAGCGAACACGCTACGGCAACGGAGAGTACGATTTTCTTCACTGTTAATTCCTTATAATCCATTCCACCCGTTCGCCATGCCGCCTACTGACGAACTTTCCCCCGCAGCGCTTTGACAGAGGACTTTTGCGCCTTCGAGGCAAGACGACGCTCTTTTGACGCCCGGGTCGGCCGGGTCTCACGGCGACTTTTTTGCACTGCGGTTAATTCTTTTATTAACGCAACCAGACGGGAAATGGCCGCTTCGCGATTCATTTCCTGGCTGCGATATTCCTGAGCCTTAATGATAACCACACCCTCGGCAGAAATTAAGTGGTGACTGGCGGCCAGTAATCGTTCTTTATAATAATCAGGCAGACTGGATGCTTTTATGTCAAAGCGCAGATGGATGGCGGTAGACGCTTTATTCACGTGCTGACCGCCCGCGCCCTGCGCGCGTATCCCGGACAAGGTTATCTCTTCATCCGGAATAACCACGCTGCGGCTAATCGTAATCATGCCGACGGCTGCCACGCCGTTAAATGAATTTCCAGATTATTCTTAGCGTCAGATAGCCAGATGCCGCCGTCCTGTAAAGTGGCCTGTAGCACCATTGAACGATCGGCAAAAGCGCTGAGCCTGGCGAGCTGCGCATCATCCAGATACCAGACCGTCAGTTTGCTAAACTGCGCCATTTTGCTCTTGTTCTGCTGCCACCAGATTTCCGCTGCCCGGCTATTGTAGGCAAACAACACCACCTCCTGCGCCCGTGAACACGCTTTTTTAATCCGCCGCTCATCCGGCAAACCAAGCTCAATCCACAGGTCAACGCCGAGATGATCGTTGAGTAGCCAGAGTTCTGCCTCATCCTCTGACGAGAGGCCGCGGGTAAACTGCAGACGTTCGTCGGCGTATTTGATCCACGCCAGCAGGCGTAGCATCATGCGCTCCTGGGTTTCCGACGGATGCTGAGCCAGCGTCAGGCTGGCATCCAGAAACTGGTTGCGATCGAGATCGGCAACGTTCACCGTAGCCTTATAAATTGTCGCTTTCAGCGCCATGAATACTCTCCTGAAATAAATGGCGTACATTGTAGCGAAACGGGCGACAAAAGGCTGCCGGCAATCGGCGGCTCTCTTTTCATCCTGCTGATATTGCTTAAATGACTATGGTATAGTCACCTTGCTAAACAGAGTGTATCTTCGTAGGCTTAAACTTGCATCCCACGGTTGAGTCAGAATACTGACAGGAGGGCATGTGGACCAATATTGTGAGTTAATACGCAAGCGGTATGCGGAAATAGCCAGCGGAGACCTAGGGTATATTCCAGATGCGCTGGGTTGCGTGTTGAAAGTATTGAATGAAATTGCGGCGGATGAGGCCCTTTCGGAGTCAGTCAGGGAAAAAGCCGCCTGTGCGGCAGCAAACTTACTGGTGAGCGATTATGTCAATGAATGATACTTATCAACCCATCAACTGTGATGATTATGACAACCTCGAACTTGCCTGCCAGCATCATCTGGTGCTTGTCCTGACGCTCAAAGATGGTGAGCAGCTGCAAGCGAAGGCAAGCGATCTTATCTCGCGCAAAAATATCGAGTATCTGGTGGTGGAACTGAGCGGAAACATTCGCGAACTACGCCTGGATAAAATCGCCAGCTTCAGCCACCCGGAAATCGGTACCGTGGTGGTCAGTGAGTCCTGAATAAAAACGGGTGGCTCAGCCGCCCGTTTTCCTCCATATCATCTCTACCCCTTCGCCTTCCCGCGCTTCCCCTTCGCAGGTTACGAACAGCGAATCCGCCGCCGCAATCAGCGTCTCACCGTAGAACAGTAGCGGTGTGGTATCGCGGCGCCAGGGGGCCACGCCCAGCTCCTGCCAGATTTTCTTCAGCTTGCGGCCACCGTGACGACCGACAATATGCAGATTCCCGCTGGCGCGAAAGCGCACCGTCACCGGCTCTTCACCACGCGGGGCGCGTAGCGGTCCGCCTGGTTGCAGCGCCAGTTCGCCAAGACCTTCAGGCAGCCGTAGCGGTTGTCGGTAGTCCGGCCACGGTAGCAGCGCATTCGTCTGGCCGGGTTGATACCTGACCCACCACAGCCGCTGCTGATAACGGCGCACGGAAAAATCGCCAAGACGCAGACAGGGAAAGGCATCCTCCCGCGCCAGCGCGACTTCGCGCCAGATTCGCTCCGTCATCTCGCGCGAGGGCATCGGCGCAGAGTGCCTGGCCAGCCAGCGCCGCAGCAGCGCGGCGCGGCGCGGCGCGCTCATGGACGCCAGCGCGTCGATAGCTAACGAACCGTCATCCGCCACCAGTTTTGCCAAATCTTCCGCCAGCAGTTCATCCAGCAGCTGCTCCTGTTCACCGCACAGGCTGGCGCTACGCGCGACCGCTTCACTAAAGTGGGGCCAGCGCGCGTTAAGCTGCGGGACAACGCGCAGGCGGAGGAAGTTACGATCGTAGGTATCATCCTGATTACTCTCGTCCTCAATCCAGCTGAGCTGATGAGCCAGCGCCCACTGGTGCAGCGTCTCACGACGGGTATTCAGCAGAGGACGCAGCAGCCGGGTAGCGGCAAACCCGGAGGACGCCGCCATCGCCGCCAGCCCGGTTGGGCCGCTGCCGCGTTTGAGCGCCAACAGGAAGGTTTCACACTGATCGTCGAGGTGTTGAGCCGTCACCAGGGCTTCTCCCGGCCGCAGCGCCCCCCGGAAAGCCTGGTAGCGTGCCTGACGCGCATGCGCCTCCACGCCCAGGCCGTCATCCGCCAGGGTGACGCGCTCGACCACCAGCGGAACCTGCCAGTGCTGACAAACCTGCTGGCAGTGCGCAACCCAGCTATCGGCATTCGCGCTCAGGCCATGGTGAATATGGATGGCCCGCAGCTGCAGCGTCGGGTCCCGTTCACGCCAGCAGACCAGTTGATGTAAAAGCACCGTCGAATCCAGACCGCCGCTGAAGGCGACTAAAAACTGACGATAGGGGTGTAGGGTGTGCGCAATATCGGGCGTCATCATCTTGATAGTGTCGCTGGGGAGATAGCCCGGCACGTTACCGGGCCGGGCGCGCTCTGGCAAGGGTTACTGCTGATAAATCTCCAGCGGCAGGCCGTCGGGATCGTTAAAAAAGGTGAAGCGTTTGCCGGTAAAAGGATCGATGCGAATTCCCTCACAGGCCACGCCATGCTTTTCCAGATGAGCCACCGCAGCGTCAATATCATCCACGCTAAAGGCCAGATGACGCAGCCCACAGGCTTCCGGACGGCTCGGACGAGCTGGAGGGAACGGGAAAGAGAACAGTTCAATAACATACTCGCCGTTCAATGCCAGATCGCCCTTCCACGAGTCGCGCTCTTCACGATAAAACTCACTCTGCAACGTAAAGCCCAGAATATCGCAGTAAAAGGCTTTGCTCTGCGCATAATTGGTCGCGATGATAGCAATATGGTGAACCCGTTTTAAACCCAGCATGTCTACTCCTCCAGTTAATGCCATCCAGGTTACTCGCGCCGCTTAGCGCGGTGCAAGCAGTGAGTCATTTTTTAAGACTCGTACCCGGTAGACGCCGTCGTCCCCGCGCTTCGCCCCGTGGATATCCGTTTCAAAGCCCGGATAATGGCGGCCAATCGAGCAGAGCATCAGCAGGAAATCGAGCACCGCCCGGCTCTCTTCGGTAATCATCTCTCCGGGCATCAACAGCGGTACGCCCGGCGGGTACGGCAGAATCATATTAGCCGAAATGCGCCCAACCAGATTTTCCAGCTCAATGGTTTCGACTTCACCTTTGATTTGCCGCTGCCAGGCCTGATGCGGCGTCATTTTCATTTCCGGCAGCACGTCAAACGCGCTCAGCATCAGCTGTGAAAGCTGGTGCTGACGGATCAGGCGATGGATCCCCTGCGCCAGATCCTGAATACGCATATTGCGATAAAAATCGGGATCTTCCGCGTAGAGATCCGGCAGCATGTTCTTCACTCGCAGGTTGAGATCGTAGGCGCGCTTAAACTCGGTTAAGCCGCGCAGCAGCCCCATCGCCCGGGTTTTATCGATGCCGATGCTGAACAGAAACAGCAGGTTGTAGGGACCCGTTTTTTCCACGACCACGCCGCGCTCATCGAGGAATTTCGCCACCAGCGCCGCCGGGATCCCCTCACCGTCCATATTGCCCTGTTCATCCATTCCCGGCGTCAGGATCGTCACCTTCACCGGGTCGAGGAACATATGATTATCGTCAGCGTCTTTGAAACCGTGCCAGTTCTCCCCCCCTGCCACCGGCCAGCACTGCACCTGCTCAATATCCTCCGGCTGCCAGATATCAAAGAACCAGCCGTCAGTCTCTTCACGCAGACGCTGGACCTCTTTGCGGAAATCCAGCGCTCGCTCAATGGAGCGTTGGATCAAACGCTTGCCAGAATTGCCGCGCAGCATGGCCGCCGCGGTTTCTATCGAAGCCACGATCGGATAGCTCGGCGACGTCGAGGTGTGCATCATAAACGCTTCATTAAAAGTCTCTTCGTCGTAGCTGCCTTTAATGTGGATCAGCGAGGCCTGCGACAGCGCGGCCAGCATTTTGTGCGTTGATTGTGTTTCGAAGACCACCTTACCCGGAATGCGATCGCCGCTCATCCCGCTTTTCCCCTGGTAGATCGGATGGAAATGAGTGTAAGGCACCCAGGCCGAATCAAAATGGATCGAGGGCACATCGAGCGTCTCTTTGATCCAGGTGGTGTTATACAGCAGCCCGTCGTAGGTGGAGTTGGTAATCACCGCATGTACCGGCCACCCGGCTCCGCTCGTGGTATCGACCTTCTGCTGAATGCTGTCGCGGGTGAATTCCCGTTTCGGTATGCCGCCCAGAATACCCAGCGCGTTACGCGTCGGTTTCAGCCACAGTGGAACGACATCGCTCATCATCAGCAGGTGCGCCAGTGACTTATGGCAGTTACGGTCAATCAGCAGCGTGCTGCCCGCCGGCGCCGAATACATGCCGACAATTTTGTTCGACGTCGAGGTGCCGTTCGTCACCATGTAGCTCTGCTCGGCACCAAAGGCGCGGGCGATATACTCTTCAGCCTCCAGGTGCGGCCCGGTATGATCGAGCAGCGACCCCAGCTCGGTAACCGAAATCGACACGTCGGCTTTCAGCGTATTGCCCCCGAAAAAGTCATAAAACAGGCAGCCAACCGGGCTTTTCTGGTACGCGCTGCCCCCCATATGCCCCGGCGTACAGAAGGTATATTTTCCCTCCTGCACATAGTTGAACAGGGCTTTGGTAAACGGCGGCGTAATGTTATCCAGGTATTCACGCGTGTACTGGGCGATTCGGGTGGCGATCTCTTCTGCCAGGCCAAGCGCGTATTCAAAGAACCACAGCGTCATACGCAGATCCTGACTGCTGACATCCATCGTCGAATGCGCGTTGATAAAGGCGTATAGCGGGAGATACTCATTCAGCTGATTGATATCGCTGCACAGATCGGCGTTGTACTCATCCCAGTCAAAGATGACCCCGCAGATCCGCGGATTATGTTCGATAAACTGCAGCAGGTCGGCGCTGTTTTGCGGCCAGATAGTCTGAAAGCCTTGCCGTTGCAGGGCCGCTTCCAGCTCTTTGATCGGTTCGTCTTTGTGGTAGACGCCGTGGGGCCCCATGATGGCGATGATATTCACGCTTTCCTCCTGGAATTGACCTGAGTCAGGCATCATAGCAATCGCGCTGGCGTATCGCACATAAAAAAGGGGCCGGAAAATCCGGCCCCAGGCAATATTGACGCGAAAAATAATCAGGCGTAGCCGTAGCTCATCAGACGCTGGTAGCGACGATTTAACAGCTCCTCTTCACTCAGGGTGTCGAGGTCAGCCAGATCCGCCAGCAGCTGCGCCTTCAGGCTTGCCGCAATGGCTTCCGGGTTGCGATGAGCGCCGCCCAGAGGTTCCGGGATAATTGAGTCAATCAGCTTCAGCTCTTTCAGACGCGGAGCAATGATCCCCATCGCTTCGGCCGCCAGCGGGGCTTTATCCGCGCTTTTCCACAGAATGGAGGCGCAGCCTTCCGGTGAAATGACCGAATAGGTGCTGTACTGCAGCATGTTGACCTTGTCGCCAACGCCGATCGCCAGCGCGCCGCCGGAACCACCTTCCCCGATAACGGTACAGATGACCGGAACGCTCAGACGCGACATTTCGCGCAGGTTACGGGCAATCGCCTCAGACTGGCCGCGCTCTTCCGCACCCACGCCCGGGTACGCACCCGGGGTGTCGATAAAGGTGATGATTGGCATTTTGAAACGCTCAGCCATCTCCATCAGGCGCAGCGCCTTACGATAGCCTTCCGGCGCCGGCATCCCGAAGTTGCGGCGAATCTTCTCTTTCGTTTCGCGCCCTTTCTGGTGGCCGATAATCATCACCGGACGCCCGTCCAGACGCGCAATACCGCCAACAATGGCTTTATCGTCAGCGTAAGCGCGGTCGCCAGCCAGTTCGTCAAATTCGTCGAATGCCAGGCGAACATAATCCAGGGTGTACGGGCGACGTGGGTGGCGTGCCAGTTGAGCAACCTGCCATGCCCCCAGATCGGCGAAGATTTTACGCGTCAGTTCAACGCTTTTTTCGCGCAGACGATGCACTTCTTCGTCGATGTTAATATCGAGTTTCTCATCCTGACGGCTTACCGCAGTCAGGGAATCGATTTTCGCTTCCAGCTCTGCAATCGGCTGTTCAAAATCAAGGAAATTCAGACTCATAGTATTCCTGTATTAGTCAAACTCCAGTTCCACCTGCTCCGAGCCGATAAGGCCACGCAGATCGTTGAGTAAACGATCGCTCGGAGAGACGCGCCATGTTGCGCCAAAACGCAGCCGCGCGCGCGCATCCGCCCTCTGATAATAGAGGTGTACTGGAATGGTTCCCGAACGGTGGGGTTCCAGAGACTGACGGAGTCGGTTTAAAAGCTGGTCATCAATTTGCCTGTCCGTCAGCGAGATAGCAAGCCCGCGAGCATATTTTTCCCGGGCTTCGTCAATGTCCATGACTTCACGGGCGGTCATTTTAAGCCCCCCGCTGAAGTCATCAAAGCTGACCTGTCCGCTGACGATAAGTATGCGGTCTTTTTCCAGCAATTGCTGATATTTATCCAGCGCGTCGGTAAATAACATCACCTCCAGACGCCCGGAACGGTCATCCAACGTACAGATACCGATACGATTGCCGCGCTTGGTGACCATTACCCGCGCAGCAATAACGAGCCCCGCCGCCGTGGTGACTTTACCACGATCGGTCGGATGCATGTCTTTGAGTCTCACGCCACCAACATAGCGCTCAATCTCTTTCAAATACTGGTTGATAGGATGACCCGTCAGGTACAGCCCCAGGGTCTCCCTTTCACCATCCAGCACCACCTGCTCCGGCCACGGCTGGCAGTTGGCATAGGATTGCTCGATTTGCTCCGGCTCTTCCGCCAGCACCCCGAACATATCCGCCTGGCCAATCGCCTCGGCTTTCGCATGCTGATCGGCGGCCTTCAGCGCATCGCCCAGCGAATTCATTAATGCCGCGCGATGCGGCCCGAGGCGGTCAAACGCCCCGGACATAATCAGTTTTTCCAGCACCCGACGGTTCAGCTTTTTGGTATCGGTGCGGGCGCAAAGATCGAACAACTCGCGGAAATAACCGCCGTTGTTACGCGCTTCAATAATGGCTTCGATCGGCCCTTCGCCGACCCCTTTAATCGCGCCGATACCGTAGACGATTTCACCGTCGTCATTCACGTGGAAATGGTACAGACCGGAGTTAATATCCGGCGGCAGGATTTTCAGGCCCATCCGCCAGCACTCGTCGACCAGCCCCACCACTTTCTCGGTGTTATCCATATCCGCGGTCATCACCGCCGCCATAAACTCGGCCGGATAGTGCGCTTTCAGCCACAGCGTCTGGTAGGAGACCAGCGCATAGGCAGCCGAGTGCGATTTGTTAAATCCGTAACCGGCGAATTTCTCCACCAGGTCAAAGATTTTGATCGCCAGCTCGCCGTCAATGCCGTTTTTCCTCGCCCCTTCCTCAAAGGTGCCGCGCTGCTTGGCCATCTCTTCCGGCTTTTTCTTACCCATCGCACGACGCAGCATATCCGCGCCGCCGAGGGTATAGCCTGAGAGCTCCTGGGCAATCTGCATGACCTGTTCCTGATACAGGATAATGCCATACGTCGGCTCAAGCACCGGTTTCAGACACTCATGCTGCCACTGTACGTCCGGGTAAGAGATCTCTTCGCGGCCGTGCTTACGGTCGATAAAGTTATCTACCATCCCCGATTGCAGCGGCCCCGGACGGAACAGGGCCACCAGCGCGATCATATCTTCGAAGCAGTCGGGCTGAAGGCGTTTAATCAGGTCTTTCATGCCGCGCGATTCAAGCTGGAAAACCGCAGTGGTTTCCGAGCGTTGCAGCATATCGAAGCTTTTCTTATCGTCCAGCGGGATCGCCGCGATATCCAGCGGCGGCTCGCCGTTCTTCGCCCGCCGCTTGTTGATCATCTCCAGCGCCCAGTTGATGATGGTCAGCGTACGCAGGCCAAGGAAGTCGAACTTCACCAGCCCGGCGTATTCGACGTCGTTCTTATCAAACTGGGTGACCGGATGCAAACCTGCTTCATCGCAATATAGCGGGGCGAAGTCGGTAATTTTGGTCGGGGCGATAACCACCCCCCCCGCATGCTTACCGGCGTTACGCGTGACGCCTTCCAGCTTACGCGCCATGTCGATCAGCGCTCTGACCTCTTCGTCAGCTTCGTAGATCTCCGGCAGCTGCGGCTCGGCCTCAAACGCTTTCGCCAGCGTCATCCCCGGGTCGGGCGGCACCAGTTTCGAGATCCGATCCACGAACCCGTACGGATGGCCAAGCACACGACCCACGTCGCGAATAACCGCTTTCGCCGCCATCGTACCGAAGGTGATAATCTGCGATACCGCATCGCGACCGTACATCTCCGCCACGTGCTCGATAACCTGATCGCGCTTCTCCATGCAGAAGTCGACGTCAAAGTCGGGCATCGATACACGTTCAGGGTTCAGGAAACGTTCGAACAGCAGATCGAATTCCAGCGGATCCAGGTCGGTGATTTTTAAGGCGTAGGCGACTAACGACCCGGCGCCGGAACCACGTCCCGGCCCTACCGGTACGCCGTTATCCTTGGACCACTGGATAAACTCCATGACGATCAGGAAGTAGCCAGGGAAGCCCATCTGGTTAATCACCTGAAGTTCGATATCCAGTCGCTCATCGTATTCAGGTCGGCGTTTAACGCGCTCTTCAGGATCAGGGAACAGAAAAGCCAGACGCTCTTCCAGGCCCTCTTTTGATTTTTTAACCAGATAATCTTCCGTCGTCATATCCCCGGTCGGGAACTGCGGCAGGAAGTATTCGCCAAGACGTACGGTAACGTTGCAGCGCTTGGCGATTTCGACGGTATTTTCCAGCGCTTCCGGAATATCGGAGAACAGCTCGCACATTTCATCTTCGCTGCGCATATATTGCTGCGGCGAGTATTTGCGCGGGCGCTTCGGATCGTCCAGGGTAAAGCCGTCATGAATCGCGACGCGGATCTCATGCGCATCGAAATCACCGGTTTCCAGGAAACGCACATCGTTAGTCGCCACGACCGGTATACCGCGCTCTTCAGCCAGCTGCACGGCGGCGTGTAAATAGGCCTCTTCATCGGCGCGACCGGTGCGGATCAGCTCCAGATAGTAGCGATCCGGGAAATGCTCCTGGTAGAAAGAGAGGCATTGATCGACCAGCGCCATATTGCCACGCGTCAGGCTGACACCAACATCGCCTTTACGCGCGCCGGAAAGCAGGATCAGTCCTTCCTGATGTTCGGCCAGCCAGTCCCGGTCAATCCACGGTCCCAGCGCGCCATAGCCGCGTTGATAAGCACGTGAAATCAGCAGCGTCAGGTTTTGATAACCCACATTGTTGGCCGCCAGAACCGTGAGTTCGGTGAACTCATCGCCCATCAGTTCGCTCTGGACGTGAAAATCCGCGCCGACGATGGGCTTCAGACCTGCGCCATGTCCCGCTCCGTAGAACTTCACCAGTCCGCACAGGTTAGTAAAATCGGTGATCGCCAGCGCAGGCATGCCAAGCGAGGCCGCCTTTTTCACCAGCGGCCCGGTTTTTGCCAGCCCATCGATCATGGAATAGTCGCTATGCACCCGCAGGTGGACGAAACGTGGTTCAGACATCTTCAGATTCCGGTTTACTTATTTCTCGACACAAGAATCAGGACGCAAGGCCCAGCGCGCGTTTTACCGGGCCAAAACTACGCCGATGATGCTCGGTTGCGCCATGTTCGATCAGTTTTTCCAGATGGAAAGCGGTAGGATAGCCTTTATGCTGCGCAAAGCCGTATTGAGGAAATTCAAGGTCCAGCTCAGCCATTTCCGCATCGCGCGCGACTTTAGCCAGAATAGACGCTGCGCTGATTTCTGCCACCCGGCTATCGCCTTTGACCACCGCCAGTGAAGGCACAGGTAGCGGCGGGCAGCGGTTGCCATCAATCAGCACAAACTCCGGCACCACCGGCAGCGCAGCAACGGCGCGCTGCATCGCCAGCATGGTCGCATGCAGAATATTCAGCTCGTCTATTTCGTGCGGTTCCGCACGGCCGAAACTCCAGGCTAACGCTTTCTCTTTGATTTCATCGAACAGCGCCAGACGACGCTTTTCGCTTAATTTTTTGGAGTCATTCAGACCGACAATTGGCCGTGCCGGGTCAAGGATCACCGCGGCGGTCACGACCGCTCCGACCAGAGGTCCCCGACCGACTTCGTCTACGCCGGCGACCAGGTGAGTATGCGGATACACAAACTCAATCATTTTGCTAACTCCAGTACGGCGTCCGCCGCCTGCTCATCCGCATTGCAGCGAATTTGTTGATGCAGCGCGCGGAAAGTGTCATGCATTTCATGGCTGGTTTTACCATCGGCCAGCAGCGGCCGCAGCGCATCCGCAAGCGACGCAGGCTGGCACTCATCCTGCAGCAGCTCTTTGACCAGCTCGCGGCCGGCCAGCAGGTTCGGCAACGAAACGTAGTCGGTTTTCACCAGGCGTTTCGCCAGCCAGAAAGTGAACGGCTTCATACGATAGCCAACCACCATCGGACACTTGGCCAGCATGCACTCCAGCGCCGCGGTTCCGGAAGCCAGCAGGGCCGCATCGCTGGCGATCATGGCATCGCGCGCCCGACCATCCAGCAGATGCACCGTAAGCTCCGGCGCCGTTTCCGCTTTAATTCGTTCGAACTGCTCCCGCCTTCTGGCATTCACCAGCGGCACCAGCACCTGCAGGTCGGGGTAATCGTTACGCAGAATCTGCGCGGTTTTCAGAAAGTCTGCGCTGAGCATTTCTACTTCAGCGCCGCGACTCCCCGGCAGCAGCGCCAGGCAGTGCGCATCCCGGGCAATGCCCAGGCGATCCCGCGCGGCGTCTTTATCCGGATCCAACGGCATGGCATCCGCCATGGTATGGCCGATAAAGCGGCAGGGAACGTTAAATTTGTCGTAAAACGCTTTTTCGAAAGGCAGAAATGCCAGTACCAGATCGGTGGATCTGCCAATTTTGAAAACGCGTTTTTGCCGCCATGCCCAAACCGACGGGCTGACGTAATGGATAGTTTTGATACCCTGCTTCTTCAGATTACCTTCGAGGGTGATATTGAAGTCAGGCGCATCAATACCGACGAATACGTCTGGTTTAAGCTCGGTAAATCGCCGGGTGAGATCGGCGCGGATATGCAGCAGGCGACGCAGGCGACCAAGCACTTCAACAATGCCCATCACCGCCAGCTCTTCCATCTCATACCAGGCCTCACAGCCTTCGGCCTGCATCAATGGCCCCGCCACGCCGACAAAGCGCGCATCGGGAATACGTGCTTTAAGGGCGCGGATGAGACCTGCGCCAAGAATATCGCCGGAGGTTTCTCCGGCGACCAGGGCAATCGTCAGGGGACGCTGTGCAGACATTAACGAATCAGACCGCGCGTGGAGCGGGCGAAGAAATCGACAAATGGCTGAACTTCAGGATACTGAGTCGCCAGCTCGGCGATTTCCGGCTTCGCTTCATCCAGCGTTTTCCCGCTGCGGTACAGCAGTTTGTACGCATTGCGAATCGCGGTGATGGCTTCGCGGCTAAAGCCACGGCGCTTCAGCCCTTCAATATTGACGCCATACGGCGTTGCGTGGTTGCCCTGGGCAATCACGAACGGCGGGACATCCTGCGCGACGCCGGAGCAGCCGCCGACCATGACGTGTGCGCCGATGATGCAGAACTGATGGACTGCCGTCATGCCGCCGATGATAACGAAATCATCCAGCGAGACATGGCCGGCGAGCGTGGCATTGTTGGCCAGAATACAGCGGTTCCCGACCGTACAATCGTGCGCGACGTGAGCGTTGATCATCAGCAAGTTATCGCTGCCCACCTTCGTTAATCCACCACCCTGTACTGTGCCACGATGGATGGTGACGCTTTCGCGGATGCGGTTGCGGTCGCCAATTTCCACACGCGTCGGTTCACCAGCGTATTTCAGGTCCTGGTTAACTTCACCGATGGAAGCGAACTGATAGATCTCGTTATCACGACCAATTTTGGTATGGCCGTTAACGACAACATGAGACTTCAGTACGGTACCTTCGCCAATTTCGACGTTAGCACCAACAATACAAAACGGGCCAATATGGGCGTTAGCACCGATAACGGCGCCTTCTTCCACGATGGCAGTCGGATGAACAAAGGCGGTTTTATCAATCACGTATCAGGCCTCCCGGCTACGCGCACACATCATCGTTGCTTCGCAAACCACTTTACCATCAACCAGCGCGACGCCTTTAAAACGCGTCAGGCCGCGACGGGTTTTCTCGAAAGTGACTTCCATAATCATCTGATCGCCTGGTACTACCGGACGTTTGAAACGCGCTTCATCAATCCCGGCGAAGTAATAGAGTTCACCCGGTTCGAGCTTGCCGACGCTTTTGAATGCCAGAATGCCGGTGGCCTGCGCCATCGCTTCCAGAATCAGTACGCCCGGTAAAATCGGTTTACCAGGGAAGTGCCCCTGGAAAAACGGCTCGTTAACAGAAACATTTTTTACTGCGCGCAGAAAACGACCTTCTTCAAAATCCAGCACACGGTCTACCAGCAGGAACGGGTAGCGGTGAGGGAGAAGTTCCAGAATCTCTTCAATGTGCAGAGTATGAGTTTCAGTAGTCAAAATACTCTTCCTGTCTAAATATACTAAAAGGCAATAATAACACGGCCTGCGGCAATCTTATGAATGCAACAGGCCGAAAATTTTTACACTACATCTCTCAGGCAGTATCCTGGTCAGCGGTGGTTGCCGCCCGGATACTGCTTTGCATGATTTTGTGTGTCAACGGATGCGCTAATCTTGCTGATTAACCTTACGCTCAATCGATTTGAGGCGTTTGTTTATCTCATCAATATTCATCACCAGCGCCGCGGTTTTACGCCACACCTTATTCGGTTGCAGCGGAATCCCTGAAGAATAGACGCCAGGCTCGGTGATAGGACGCATGACCATCCCCATCCCGGTGACGGTGACTTTGTCGCAGATTTCCATATGTCCGTTAATCACGCTGGCTCCGCCAATCATGCAGTAACGGCCAATTTTCAGGCTGCCTGCCATGATAACGCCACCTGCAACGGCAGTATTGTCACCAATCACAACGTTATGCGCAATCTGACACTGGTTATCAATGATAACGCCATTGCCGATCACGGTATCATCCAGCGCACCACGGTCAATGGTCGTACAGGCGCCGATCTCCACGCGATCGCCAATGATGACGCGACCCAGCTGCGGGATCTTCACCCAGTTGCCGCGATCGTTGGCATAGCCGAAACCATCGGCACCGATAACGGTGCTGGACTGAATCAGGCAATTCTCACCGATCTCAATCTCGTGGTAAACGGTCACGTTGGCCCACAAACGGGAGCCAGCACCAATTTTCGTCTTTTTCCCAACGAAGCACCCGGCGCCAATCACCACATTGTCACCAAGCACAACATCAGATTCGATCACGGCGTTAGGGCCAATCGAGACGTTTTTACCCAGCGTCGCCGTGGCATCAATCACCGCACTCGGGGCGATATCCTGCGCCGGCTGCGGCGTGGTATCCAGAATTTGAGCCATGCGCGCATAGGTCAGGTAGGGATTACGCACTACCAGCGCGGCGCTTTGGGCAAAAGGTAAATCATCCTGCGTCATGACAACGGCAGAAGCCTGGCAAGCGGCCAGGTGTTCACGGTACTTAGGGTTGACCATGAACGTAATATGACCTGCTTTTGCAGTCTGCATGGACGCAACGCCGGTGATGACGATATCGCCATCACCGTGTAATTCTGCATCCAACTGCTGTGCTAGATCAGCCAGTCGAATAGAAGGCATTACTTATTTAACCTGTTTCAGCACATCAGCGGTGATGTCTTTTACATCGCTGCTGTTGTATGCAACGGCATTAGAATCAACAACCAGGTCGATGCTCTGGCTGCTCGCTACGCTCTTCACAGCAGTCTGGATACGGTTAACCAGTTTGCCGCGCTCTTCGTTGGAGCGACGTGCACGATCCTGCTCAAAAGACTGCGCCTTCTGAGAGAAGGTCTGGCGCTGAGCCATGACGTCTTTTTCCAGCTTGGTACGATCGGCACCCGGTTTCATGGACTGCAGACGCTGCATTTTGGACTGCAGATCGCCTTCCATACGCTGCAGCTCGCTCGCGCGGCCTTTGAACTCGTTTTCCAGCGTGTTAGAAACGCCTGTTTTCTGGGCAACCTGTTGGAACAGGCTGTTCATGTTAACCATTGCAATTTTATCTGCCGCCTGAGCGGAAGTTACCATTGCTAAACCCAGACCTGCAGCTAATAACCACTTTTTCACAATTAACTCCTTACCATCCCATGAGTACCCAGGGGTACCGTTATTTGCGTGGCCAGGCGATAACCGTGATTATCGCCTAAAGTCAGCGCTATACTGCACTTACATTCCATTGCTGCCCGCAATTACCAGGTTTTACCAATGTTAAACTGGAACTGCTCGGCCTTGTCTCCTTCGTACTTTTTAAACGGTTGGGCGTAGGAGAATACCAACGGCCCCAACGGCGACATCCACTGCACCGCAATACCAGCGGACATACGGATGTTGCTCGGATCACCGTAATCCGGATAACCCGCATAAGCGCTCGAATCCCAGTGAGTATCCCACACGGTACCCATATCCCAGAAGAAGGAGGTACGGACCGAGTTAGCATATTTATCGCTGATAAACGGCGTCGGTGTAATCAGCTCCAGGCTGGCAACGGCCATGGCGTTACCGCCGACTGCATCATCCGATTTACACGGCGCAGACTCAGTGCTCTTACAGTTACTGTCATAGTTATCATCGCCATCGTGGCGATTGCTGGCCGGGAAATAAACCGCTTTCGGACCAATGGTGTTCGACTGGAACCCGCGCACGGTGCTTGAACCACCGGCGTAGAAGTTCTCGTAGAACGGCATCTCTTTGCTGCCAATACCGTCGCCATAGCCGAAGCGAGTACGTCCGAGAACCACCCATTTATGATCGTTGTCGATCGGTACATAGGTCGCCGTATCCAGCGTAGCTTTGTAGTATTCGTTATCCGAACCTGGAATGGTCACTTTACCATTCAGGTTGACACGCGAACCTTCCGTCGGGAAGAAGCCGCGGTCGAGCTTGTTATAGGTCCAACCGTAGTTGAAGGTGAAGTCGTTGGCGCTGAATGAGTTTTTATCATCGGTGTTTTCCGGATATTGACCCATCGAGTTCAGATAACGCCACATCGACACCTGCGGCTGCATATTGGACAGGGAGTTATGGACATACCCTAAGCCCGCGCGCAGCGTATTGTATTCGTTGATCGGGAAGCCCAGCGTAACGTCCGTACCATAGCTTTTGTTGGTATAGTCAGACAGATCCGCGTCGTTCGCGTCGAAGTCGTTATAGAAAATACGACCACCGAGACTCACGCCATCAACGGTGAAATACGGGTTAGTGACCGACAGTTCAGTATAGGTCTGGTAATCGTTTTTGGTGCCGTTAATTCCGACGGAATAGCCGGTACCCAGCCAGTTGTCCTGCTGAACGCCGGCCTGGAAGCTCACACCGCTTTCCGTACCGTAGCCGATACCAAAGTTGAAGCTACCGGTGTTACGTTCTTTGACCTTATAGACCACGTCGACCTGATCCGGGCTGCCCGGTACGCGCTGCGTATCGGTATCAACCGTTTCGAAATAGCCGAGACGATTCAGACGATCCTTACCCTGATCGACCAGGTCGCTACCCAGCCATGCCCCTTCCATCTGACGCATTTCGCGACGCAGAACGGAGTCTTTGGAGGTATCGTTGCCCTCGAAGCGAATTTTACGTACGTAGTAACGGTTGCCCGCATCGACGTTGACGTGCAGCTTCACGGTCTTATCGCTATCGTTAATTTCCGGCTGAGACTGGACGCGCGGATAAGCGTAGCCATAGCGACCGAGGAGTTTCTTAATATCATTCTCCATTTTGGTCACTTTGGCGCCGTTATACAGCTCGCCCGGCTCCACTTTGGTCAACGCTTCGATTTCTGCCGAATGCCCCGCCAGATCGCCCGTCACCTGCACACCGGACAGCTTGTACTGGTCGCCTTCGGTGATGTTTACGGTGATGTAGATGCCTTTTTTATCCGGCGTCAGGCTCACCTGGGTGGAGTCGATGTTGAAACGTGCGTAACCGCGATCCAGATAGTAACTGCGCAGGGTTTCGAGATCCCCGGCCAGCTTCTGCTTCTGGTATTTACGATCGCCGACCACGTTCCACCACGGCACTTCATCGCGCAGCTGGAATGTTGAGATCAGTTCATCGGTACTGAACGCATGGTTACCGACAATGTTAATCTGCTGGATTTTCGCCGAGACGCCTTCCTGGAATACCAGTTTCAGGTCGACGCGGTTACGCGGCAGCGGGGTCACGACAGCTTTTACGCTGGCGCTGTACTTACCGACGCTATAGTAGAAATCTTCCAGCCCTTTCTCGATATCAGCGAGGGTCGTGCGGTCAAGGGACTCCCCAACGCGAACGCCGGATGCCTCAAGGTTTTGCTTGAGCATGTCATCCTTCACCGATTTGTTACCGGAGAAAGTGATGCTGGCAATCGTTGGGCGCTCTTTCACCTGCACCAACAGGGTATCACCATCGCGCAGGACGCGGACGTCCTCAAAGTTGCCAGTGGCAAACAAAGCACGAATGGTGTTACTGATATCATCATCGGTCACCGTATCGCCAGGACGCACGGGCATACTGAGGAGGGCCGCACCAACAGCGACACGCTGCAAGCCTTCGAAATGAATGTCCTTCACCACGAACCCTTCAGCACCGTATACGGTTGCGCTGCTAAACAGCAGCGACGCTATGAGCAACTTTTTCATCGCCATCGTTATTATGCGTTCTTCCTAACAAACTCTCTTATAACCGAGAGAAATCATTGAAAAGTGCAAGCCCCATTAACAACACCAGCAGTATTGAGCCAATGCGATAACTAAAGTCTTGAACTCGCTCGGATACCGGCCCGCCCTTCAGCTTTTCAATCGCCAAAAATAGCAGGTGCCCCCCGTCCAGGACGGGAAGCGGGAACAGATTGATTATTCCGAGGTTCACGCTAATCAACGCAAGGAACATCAGATAGTAAATCAATCCAAACTCCGCTGACATTCCAGCCCCCTGGGCGATAGAAATCGGCCCGCTGAGGTTGTTCAGTTTGACATCACCGGTTATCAATTTACCCAGCATCCTGACGGTTAATGACATCAGTTGCCAGGTTTTATCCGTGGCTTCAGCAATGGCGGCAAACGGCCCGTACTGACGCACTGTCTTATATTCATCAGGCAGCGGGATGACCTTAGGCACTACCCCTGCAAACCCTTCGGCTTTACCTTTTGCGGCTCGGCTATCTGGCGTCAGCGTAACAGACAAGGGACTCCCCTGTCGCTCGATGTCCAGAATCAGCGCCTTACCCGGATTATCACGCACCAGATTTACAAACGTCATCCACTGCGTTAACGGTTGACCATCGACTTTAACGATCCTGTCGCCCGCTTGCAAACCGGCCTTCTGCGCCGCCGAGCCAGATTGTACTTCAGCCAGCACCGTATCAATCTGCGCGCTGCGAGGCTGAATACCCAACGAGGTCACCGGATCTTGTTTATCCGGCTCAAACGCCCAGTGCCGCAGATCGAGGATTTTATCCTGGCGCTGACTGCTCCCGAAAGGGGCGACCGTAACTATTGTTTGCTCGTCGCCAATCTTCGAGACCAGCGCCATACGCACTGCATCCCAATCAGGCGTTTCGATGCCATCTATCGCTTTAAGTTCCGTTCCTTTTGCAATTTGTGCGTGTGCGGCAATCGAGTCGGGTACTATTTCACCAACAACCGGACGGACGCCAGGAACACCGATGATAAACACCAGCCAGTAGGCAAAGATGGCAAAAATGAAGTTGGCGACAGGGCCTGCGGCAATGACGGCCGCACGCTGGCCAACGGTTTTGTTATTGAAAGCGTAGTGGCGCATCTCTGGCGCCACCGGCTCGACGCGTTCGTCGAGCATTTTGACATAGCCGCCGAGTGGAATAAGAGCGATGACGAATTCCGTTCCCTGCTTGTCAAAACGTCGCCATAACGCTTTACCAAAGCCGATGGAAAAGCGTTCAACGCGAACGCCGCAGCGACGAGCCACCCAGAAATGGCCAAACTCATGCACGGTGATCAATACGCCCAGCGCAATGATAAAGGCAGCCAAATTCCAGAGAACGCTTAGCATAAAACCTTCCGTCAAATCGTCCTGAAGACCAACAATAGCAGACAAGCAAACACCGGTACCGCCGCCGTCAGGCTATCGATACGATCCAGTATTCCACCGTGTCCGGGAATCAGATGACCGCTATCCTTAATGCCGGCCTCTCGCTTAAACATACTCTCTGTCAGATCGCCCAGCACCGATGCCAGTGCCGCAACAACGGAGCACACCAGCAATACCGTTGGGGTAACATCCAGATTTGCCCACTGGCCGTAGGCCCAGGAGATGACCGCCGCCGTCACCAGACCACCGAAGAACCCCTGCCAGGTTTTACCCGGAGACACTTTCGGTGCCAGCTTATGCTTGCCGAACATCTTGCCAAACATATAGGCGCCAGAATCCGCGCCCCAGACCAGAATCATCACGTACAGCAGCCACAGCGCGCCGCTGTAATGGTTATCCGCATAATGCCAGGCACGCAGCGCCAGCATGCCCCAGAAGAACGGGACGATAGTCAGAATACCAAAGATCAGCCGCAGCACCTTCGAGTTGCGCCAGAAAGCCGCGGACGCCGGGTAAGAAAGCACCAGCAGCAGCGCCACAATCCACCAACCAAACGACGCCCAGAGCGATCCTTCAACCAACGGTTGATGAACGTCGTAGTGATATTCCGGCATCAGGAAAAGCATCAACGCCAGTAACAGGCCACACAGCAGCGCCAGCCAGATGCGTTGTGAAGTTGAAGTGAAACCGCTAAATTGCCCCCACTCCCACGCAGCGAGCATACACACCACGAGCGTGACGATGGCAAAACCCGCAGGCGGCAACAGAAAAAGCGCCGCAATGACTACGGGGATTAAAACGAAAGCCGATATCAGGCGATACTTCAGCAAAAGTGACCCCCATCAGGCATGATTGCCACCCGGCTCAGTGCCGCCGAAACGACGCTCTCGATTAACAAAGGCATGGAGTGCACCTTCAAAGTCCTGTTCTGCAAAATCGGGCCAAAGAACATCGGTAAAGTAAAGTTCGGCATACGCAATTTGCCAAATCAAAAAATTACTGATGCGATGCTCTCCCCCGGTCCTAATAACTAAATCTACAGGTGCCAGTTCATGCATACAGACCTGCTGACTCAGCATGTCTTCCGTGATCTGTTCGGGCCGAAGTAACCCGTTCTGAACCTGTTCGGCCAGATTGCGGACACCCTGAATAATATCCCAGCGCCCACCGTAGTTCGCCGCAATATTCAGCGTTAAGCCGGTGTTGTTCTCCGTCAGCGCTTCCGCTTTGCGGATACGCTCCTGCAGGCGCGCATTAAAACGCGTCGTCTCGCCGATGATCCGCAGGCGGACGTTATGCCGATGCAAGCTTTTCACTTCGCTATCCAGCGCCCAAACGAACAGCTCCATCAGAGCACTGACTTCCTGCTCCGGGCGGTTCCAGTTCTCGCTGCTGAATGCATATAGCGTCAACGCTTCAATACCATTGTTCGCCGCGAAGGAGACCGCGCGACGAACCGACTTCGCCCCGGCTTTATGGCCGAATGCGCGAATTTTTCCTTGCTGTTTCGCCCAACGACCGTTGCCGTCCATGATAATGGCGACATGACGACAGCCATGCGCAGGCGATATTTCGCTGACAGTGTGATTAGCAGACAACATAACGCGTTTTAAGTCCATAATAAGGATTAGCCAAGCCACTAAACGCGAGCAACCGGTCAGCGCTGTATACGCATTTTTATCCAGTGCCGAAGCTACAGCTAATCGCAGAGAACAACCCAAAGCTTTACGCAAAAAAGCCGTGTTTTTCCACGGCCACCACAATCTTTTACAACAAAATGCAACGATTGGGTGGCGCAGACTATATCACCGAAGCCCAGCGCCCACAAATATCACAACGTGTCGTGAGGTTCAGCCCCGCGTTGTCAGATGTTTTATCTGCTTCTGCGCAACGACCCTGGCCTGAGCGTCAATAACCAGCACTTCATCAATGCTTTGCGGCTCATCCAGCGTCAGTTGATCCAGCACCGCCAGGTTGACTCCCGCAATATCGGTAAAGCGAATCTCTCCGGCCAGGAAGGCTGCCACTGAGATTTCGTTTGCCGCATTCAATGCCGTTGTAGCCGCCTGACCTTGGTCAAATGCGTCCATCGCCAGCTTGAGGCACGGATAGCGCCCGTAGTCCGGCGCGGAAAAGCTCAGCTGGCTCAACTGGCAGAAGTCTAATGCCGGCACGCCAGAATTCAGGCGGTCTGGCCAGCCCATCGTATGGGCGATAGGCGTGCGCATATCCGGTTCACCGAGCTGTGCAATGACGCTGCCGTCAAGATAACGCACCATCGAGTGAATGACGGACTGCGGATGGATCAGCACTTCCATCTGCCGGGCTGAAGCGTTGAACAGCCAGCGGGCTTCGATATATTCCAGCCCTTTGTTCATCATCGTGGCGGAATCGACAGAGATTTTGCGTCCCATTGACCAGTTGGGGTGACGGCAGGCCTGATCCGGCGTCATCGCCGCCAGCTCCGCTATCGCCGTTTCCCGGAAAGGACCACCGGAACCGGTCAGCAGAATCGACAATACGCCGTTCTGCGTTAAGTCAGCGTATCCAAGATTATGCTGTACGGTTACAGGCATACTCTGAAAAATCGCGTTATGTTCGCTGTCCACGGGCAGCAGGTGCGCACCATACTGCTGTACCGCATCCATAAACAGGCGTCCGCAGGTGACCAGCGACTCTTTATTCGCCAGCAGCACCGTTTTGCCGGCACGGATGGCGGCCAGCGTAGGCACCAGTCCCGCAGCACCCACAATCGCCGCCATCACCTGGTCAACGTCGTCCAGCGCAGCCACTTCAGCGGCAGCCTGCTGGCCGCTTAATACCTCAGTGCGGCTACCGCTTTCACGCAGGCGGATGCGCAGCGCGTCGGCGCTTTGTACATCGTCCATAACCGCGTAGCGGGGAGAAAATTCCAGACATTGTTCAACCATGCGGTCGACATTTTTCCCTGCGACCAGCGCAGCGATGGAAAAGCGATCGGGGTTATGGCGCACCACATCCAGCGTGCTGCAGCCAATTGAACCGGTCGAACCGAGAACGGTTAATTGCTTCATGAGATGTCCAGAAGAATTGAGACAGGATAAAAAGAAAAACGCCGCCAGTAAGCCCTTACGCCACAATTACCCGGGAGCAGGTCGGCGGTCTATCACCTTCAGCAAGCGTGCCAAAGGCTACAGGGCCGACCGTTTTAACACAATCCCAGGAATTGAGCGTTCGGTCTTCTGTACGGCGTTTCAGACTTAACGCCCGCAGCCCATCAATAATAGTGGGCGGCGAGCGTATCGGCAGAGAATCAGAACTGCATCAGTTCCGCTTCTTTATCGGCCAGCGCCGCATCCACTTTCTTAATGGCGGCGTCAGTCATTTTCTGCACGTCGTCCTGAGAACGGCGATCGTCATCTTCGCTGATCTCTTTGTCTTTCAGCAGCGCTTTAACTTTGTCGTTAGCATCACGACGCACGTTACGGACAGACACGCGAGCCTGTTCGGCTTCGGCACGCACGATCTTAGTCAGATCTTTACGACGTTCTTCGGTCAGCGGCGGCAGCGGAACGCGGATGTCGGTACCCGCAGAGCTTGGGTTCAGACCGAGATCGGAAGCCATGATCGCTTTCTCAACGGCCGGGCTCATCGAGCGATCGAATACGTTGATTTTCAGAGTACGGGAGTCTTCTACCGTGACGCTTGCCAGCTGACGCAGAGGCGTCGGCGTGCCGTAATATTCCACGACAATGCCATCCAGCAGACTGGGAGAAGCACGACCCGTGCGTATTTTGCTGATTTGGGTTTTGAACGCTTCGACGCATTTTTCCATGCGTACTTCAGCATCTTTTCTGATATCGCTAATCACGTTACGAATCCTTGAAAACTTGTCTCAGACAGACCAGACGGTCGCTCACCGTAAAAGTGAGCTAAGTATAGTCAGGTTTAATGCAAATCACCGGGCAATAAGCCCGCGAAAGTAAGGCGGAATATTACCCGGATTTGGCGCTGACGGGAATTATTCCGTAATCAATGTGCCTTCTTTTTCGCCCATCACCACGCGACGCAGTGCGCCTGGTTTATTCATGTTGAAGACGCGAATCGGCAATTTATGGTCACGCGCCAGGGTAAAGGCGGCTAAATCCATGACTTTCAGTTCTTTATCGAGCACTTCGCTGTAAGTCAGCTGATCGTACATGGTGGCAGACGGGTCTTTGGCCGGGTCAGCGGTAAACACGCCGTCGACTTTGGTGGCTTTCAGTACCACATCGGCTTCGATTTCAATACCACGCAGGCAGGCAGCGGAGTCGGTGGTGAAGAACGGGTTACCGGTACCTGCAGAAAGAATCACTACGCGATTGTTACGCAGCAGGCTGATGGCTTCCGCCCAGCTGTAGTTATCACACACGCCATTCAGCGGAATCGCTGACATCAGGCGAGCGTTCACATAGGCGCGATGCAGTGAGTCACGCATTGCAAGGCCGTTCATCACCGTTGCCAGCATGCCCATGTGGTCGCCCACAACGCGGTTCATCCCCGCTTTCGCCAGCCCAGCACCACGGAACAGGTTACCGCCACCAATCACTACGCCAACCTGAATACCCAGTTCAACCAGTTCTTTGATTTCCTGAGCCATACGGTCAAGTATGCTTGCATCAATACCGAAGCCTTCCGAACCCTGCAGAGCTTCGCCACTTAACTTAAGCAGAATACGTTTGTAGACGGGTTTTGCATTGGTAGCCATGTTTCTTTCCTGAGACTGTCAACGAGTGAGATGAGTTAATTCTGGCGACATTGTATGCCGCTTTTCAGCACAGCCACTATAAGCGATGCGCTGAATTTACAAAACGGGCACAAAAAGAAGCCGCCCTCAGGCGGCTCCTTTTGAAAATTAAGACTGCTTGGACATCGCAGCAACTTCTGCTGCAAAGTCAGTCTCAACTTTCTCGATGCCTTCGCCCACTTCAAAGCGGATGAAGCCAGTAACGTCGGCATTGTGCTCTTTCAGCAGTTGAGCAACAGATTTGCTCGGGTCCATAACGAAAGGCTGGCCGGTCAGAGAAACTTCGCCGGTGAATTTCTTCATGCGGCCTTCAACCATTTTCTCTGCGATTTCTTTCGGCTTACCAGACTGCATCGCGATGTCCAGCTGAACCTGGTACTCTTTCTCAACCACTTCAGCAGAAACGTCTTCCGGCTTAACGAATTCCGGCTTGCTTGCTGCGATGTGCATTGCCAGCTGTTTAACCAGCTCCTGGTCAGCGCCTTTAGCCGCAACCAGAACACCGATACGTGCGCCGTGCTGGTATGAACCCAGAACGTCGCCTTCCAGGGAAGCCACGCGACGGATATTGATGTTCTCACCGATTTTAGCAACCAGCGCAACACGCTCTTCTTCGAACTGTGCTTTCAGAACTTCAACGTCAGTGATTTTGCCAGCGACTGCAGCGTCCAGTACTTTATTAGCAAATGCCTGGAAACCACCATCTTTAGCAACGAAGTCAGTCTGGCAGTTAACTTCCAGAATGATGCCGTAGGTACCGTCGATCTTAGTGATGATCACGCCGTCAGCAGCAACGTTACCTGCTTTTTTCGCCGCTTTGATTGCGCCAGATTTACGCATGTTTTCGATTGCCAGCTCGATGTCGCCGTTTGCTTCGGTCAGCGCTTTTTTGCAATCCATCATGCCTGCGCCAGTACGCTCACGCAGCTCTTTTACCAGGGATGCGGTAATTTCAGCCATTCTTAAATCCTCGGGAGATGTGAACTGCCCGGCCGGGGGCCAAACAGTATAAATTGAAAAAAGGGGCCGAAAATGGGCCCCTATTCATACACGGTACTAATAAGGGGTGAAACCTTATTATTCAGCTTCTACGAAGCTTTCTTCCGCCTGAGAAGCCAGATCCTGAGAACGACCTTCACGCACGGTTGCAGCTACAGCGCCCAGGTACAGGCTAACAGCGCGGATTGCGTCGTCGTTACCCGGGATAACGAAGTCTACGCCGTCCGGATCGGAGTTAGTATCAACGATAGCAAATACCGGGATACCCAGGTTGTTTGCTTCTTTGATAGCGATGTGCTCGTGGTCAGCGTCGATAACAAACAGTGCGTCCGGCAGGCCGCCCATGTCTTTGATACCGCCCAGGCTGTTTTCCAGCTTGTCCAGCTCACGAGTGCGCATCAGCGCTTCTTTCTTGGTCAGCTTCTCGAAAGTACCGTCCTGGGACTGAGTTTCCAGGTCTTTCAGACGTTTGATGGACTGACGAACGGTTTTCCAGTTAGTCAGCATGCCGCCCAACCAGCGATGGTTCACGAAGAACTGGTCGCAGCTGTTAGCAGCTTCTTTTACCGCTTCGCTTGCAGCGCGTTTAGTACCAACGATCAGAATCTTGCCTTTACGAGCAGAGATCTTGTTCAGTTCAGCCAGAGCTTCGTTGAACATCGGTACAGTTTTCTCAAGGTTGATGATGTGAACTTTGTTACGCGCGCCGAAGATGAAAGGCTTCATTTTCGGGTTCCAGTAACGGGTCTGGTGACCAAAGTGAACACCAGCCTTGAGCATGTCGCGCATGGAAACAGTTGCCATGTTTAAAACCTCTATAGATAAAGTTGGGGTTATGCCTCCACGTATCCCATATTACCGACCCTAAAGGGCACCCCGGAATATGTGTCGATACGTGTGTGTTATTTACACAAAGTGAGATTTGTCGCTTCAGTCCATCCTGTGTAGTACGAAATGGAACGGAAGTCCGGCGCGCTTTATACCACAAAACCCGATCGGAAACCAACTGTTGTTGACGCTGAGTGCTGTTAATGATTCTCAATTTGGCACCAGGACACCCGGACTGTTAACATTGACAGGAATAACTCTATTATTGTCGAAAAAACCGACACAGCTGGACACAATCCATGGCTATATCTATCAAAACATCTGAAGACATCGAAAAAATGCGCGTCGCCGGCCGCCTGGCCGCTGAAGTGCTGGAAATGATCGAACCCTACGTTAAACCGGGCGTCAGCACCGGCGAACTGGACCGCATCTGTAACGATTATATTGTTAACGAACAGAAAGCGATCTCCGCCTGCCTCGGCTACCACGGTTACCCGAAATCCGTGTGCATCTCTATTAACGAAGTCGTCTGTCACGGGATTCCTGACGACGAAAAACTGTTGAAAGACGGCGACATCGTCAACATTGATGTCACGGTAATTAAGGATGATTTCCACGGCGACACCTCTAAGATGTTCATCGTCGGCAAACCGACGATTCTCGGCGAGCGCCTGTGCCGCATTACCCAGGAAAGCCTGTATCTGGCGCTGAAGATGGTTAAGCCAGGAATCAACCTGCGCGCGATCGGCGCAGCCATCCAGAAATTCGTCGAAGCGGAAGGTTTCTCGGTGGTGCGTGAATATTGCGGTCACGGTATCGGCCGCGGTTTCCATGAAGAACCGCAGGTGCTGCATTACGACTCTCCTGAGACCAATGTGGTGCTCAAGCCGGGCATGACCTTTACCATCGAACCAATGGTTAATGCCGGCAAGAAAGAGATCCGCAGTATGAAAGACGGCTGGACGGTGAAAACCAAAGACCGGAGCTTGTCTGCGCAGTACGAGCATACTATTGTGGTGACAGAGAACGGCTGTGAGATTCTGACATTACGCAAGGATGACACCATCCCGGCGATAATCTCGCACGACGCATAACGAAAAGCCGGCGCCCGCCGGCTTTTTTATGGGCGATAGTTTTTTCTTATGGTGACGCGATGAGCAACTCTTTACCTGACACTGTCTCCCCTACCCTCTCCGGTCAGCCTGAGAATCCGGGTAGCTGGCCGCAAGGTGATTTGAACTGTGCCGCCATCAAGGCACATCTCGATATTTTCCAGCGCTGGCTGGGCGAAGCGTTTGATAGCGGTATCGCCGCCGGGCAGCTAATCGAAGCGCGAACCGAATTTATCGACCAGCTGCTCCAGCGTCTGTGGATTGATTACGGCTTTGGTCCGGTCAGCGACCTGGCGCTGGTGGCGGTCGGCGGATATGGCCGCGGCGAGCTGCACCCGCTCTCCGACGTCGACCTGCTGATTCTCAGCCGCAAGAAGCTCTCCGACGAGCAGGCGCAGAAAGTCGGCGAACTGCTGACCTTGCTGTGGGACATCAAGCTCGAGGTTGGCCACAGCGTGCGCACGCTGGAAGAGTGCCTGCTGGAAGGACTGTCCGATCTTAGCGTCGCGACCAACCTGATTGAATCTCGCCTGCTGATTGGCGATGTAGCCCTGTTTCTTGAACTGCAGAAACATATCTTCAGCGATGGTTTCTGGCCCTCAGAGAAGTTTTTTGCCGCCAAGGTCGAAGAGCAGAACATCCGCCACCAGCGCTACCACGGCACCAGCTATAACCTCGAGCCGGACGTGAAAAGCAGCCCCGGCGGCCTGCGCGATATCCACACCCTGCAGTGGGTCGCCCGCCGCCACTTCGGCGCCACCTCGCTGGATGAAATGGTTGGCTTCGGCTTTCTTACCGAAGCCGAACGTAACGAGCTTAACGAATGTCTGCACCAGCTGTGGCGGATTCGCTTTGCACTGCACCTCGAGTTAAACCGTTACGACAACCGCCTGTTATTCGACCGCCAGCTCAGCGTCGCCCGCCGGCTGCGCTACGAAGGCGAAGGTAATCAGCCTATCGAATACATGATGAAGGATTTCTTCCGCGTCACCCGGCGGGTCAGCGAACTGAATCACATGCTGCTCCAGCTGTTTGATGAAGCAATCCTCGCTCTCACCGAAGATGAAAAGCCGCGGCCCATCGATGATGATTTTCAGCTGCGCGGCACGCTGATTGACCTGCGCGACGACACGCTGTTTATCCGCGAACCGCAGGCAATCCTGCGCATGTTCTATATTATGGTGCGTAACAGCAACATCACCGGCATCTACTCGACGACCCTTCGCCACCTGCGCCACGCGCGGCGCCACCTGACGCAGCCGCTGTGCTATATCCCGGAAGCGCGCGCGATTTTCCTCAGCATGTTGCGCCACCAGGGGGCGGTCAGCCGGGGGCTGTTGCCGATGCACCGTCACAGCGTACTGTGGGCCTATATGCCGCAGTGGTCGCATATTGTGGGCCAGATGCAGTTTGACCTCTTTCATGCCTATACGGTCGATGAACATACGATCCGCGTGCTGCTGAAGCTGGAAAGCTTCGCCAAAGAAGAGACCCGCAGCCGCCACCCGCTGTGCGTGGAACTGTGGCCTCGCCTGACCCACCCGGAGCTGATTCTGATTGCCGCCCTGTTCCATGATATTGCCAAAGGTCGCGGCGGCGATCATTCGGTCCTCGGCGCCCAGGATGTGCTGAAATTCGCCGAGCTGCACGGACTTAACTCACGGGAAACCCAGCTGGTGGCCTGGCTGGTGCGCCATCATCTGTTGATGTCAGTCACCGCTCAGCGCCGTGATATCCAGGATCCGGAAGTCATCAAGCAGTTTGCCGAAGAGGTGCAGACCGAAAACCGCCTGCGCTACCTGGTGTGCCTGACCGTCGCCGATATCTGTGCGACCAACGAAACCTTGTGGAACAGCTGGAAGCAGAGCCTGCTGCGCGAGCTCTATTTCGCCACCGAAAAACAGCTGCGTCGCGGGATGCAAAGTACGCCGGATATGCGCGAACGAGTACGCCATCATCAGCTGCAGGCGCTGGCGCTGCTGCGGATGGAAAATATTAATGAAGAGGCGCTGCATCAAATCTGGAACCGCTGCCGCGCCAACTACTTCGTGCGCCATACGCCTAACCAGCTCGCCTGGCACGCCCGCAATTTGCTCAAACATGACCTGAGCAAACCGATGATCCTGCTTAGCTCGCAGGCCACGCGCGGTGGGACCGAAATTTTTATCTGGAGCCCGGACCGCCCGTATCTGTTTGCCGCCGTCTGTGGTGAACTGGATCGCCGCAACCTCAGCGTCCACGATGCCCAGATTTTTACCACCCGCGACGGCATGGCGATGGACACCTTTATTGTGCTGGAGCCGGACGGCAGTCCGCTTTCCGCCGATCGCCATGAAATGATCCGTCACGGTCTGGAACAGACCATCACCCAACGTAGCTGGCAGCCTCCGGCCCCGCGCCGTCAGGCGGCGAAACTTCGCCATTTCTCCGTCGTTACCGAAGTCAATTTCCTGCCGACGCACACCGACAGAAAATCGTTTCTTGAGCTGATTGCGCTCGATCAGCCGGGTCTGCTGGCTCGCGTGGGTCAGGTGTTCGCCGACCTCAATATTTCGCTTCACGGGGCGAGAATTACGACAATTGGTGAGCGAGTAGAAGATTTATTTATAATCGCGACGGCGGACCGGCGTGGGCTTAATAATGCGCTACAACAAGAAGTACAACAACGGTTGACAGAGGCCCTCAATCCAAACGATAAAGGGTGACGAACTTTTAATGTGTAAAGAGAAAGAGTAAAACAATGCAGCAATTACAGAATGTTATTGAGTCCGCTTTTGAGCGTCGCGCCGACATCACGCCGGCAAATGTGGATACCGTAACCCGCGAAGCGGTTAACCAGGTGATTTCTCTGCTTGATTCCGGCGCGCTGCGTGTCGCTGAAAAGATCGATGGCCAGTGGGTCACCCATCAATGGCTGAAGAAGGCGGTTCTGCTCTCTTTCCGTATTAACGATAACCAGGTTATCGACGGTGCGGAAAGCCGCTACTTCGATAAAGTGCCGATGAAATTCGCTGACTATGATGAAGCGCGTTTCCAGAAAGAAGGCTTCCGCGTGGTTCCGCCGGCGGCGGTTCGTCAGGGCGCATTTATTGCCCGCAACACCGTGCTGATGCCGTCCTACGTCAACATTGGCGCCTACGTTGATGAAGGCTCCATGGTAGATACCTGGGCCACCGTGGGTTCCTGCGCGCAGATCGGTAAAAACGTGCACCTGTCCGGCGGCGTCGGCATCGGTGGCGTCCTGGAGCCGCTGCAGGCTAACCCGACCATTATCGAAGACAACTGCTTCATCGGCGCACGCTCTGAAGTGGTTGAAGGCGTGATCGTTGAAGAAGGTTCCGTGATCTCCATGGGCGTGTACCTGGGTCAGAGCACCAAAATTTACGATCGCGAAACCGGCGAAGTCCATTACGGCCGCGTTCCGGCGGGCTCAGTGGTGGTTTCCGGCAACCTGCCGTCGAAAGATGGCAAGTACAGCCTGTACTGCGCCGTTATCGTGAAGAAAGTGGATGCGAAAACTCGCGGCAAGGTCGGCATTAACGAACTGCTGCGTACCATCGACTAAGCAGAATAAAAAGCGGGAGATATCCCGCTTTTTTTATATTTGAAGCTGGCGGAGATGGATCTTTTCGTTAATTATTCAAAGGTTATGATGATATCAAAGGTACCGTTATGTACGATAATCTGAAAAGTCTTGGCATTACCAATCCTGATGAGATCGATCGCTATAGCCTGCGGCAGGAAGCCAACAACGACATTCTGAAAATCTATTTTCAGAAAGACAAAGGCGAGTTTTTCGCCAAAAGCGTCAAGTTTAAATACCCGCGTCAGCGTAAGACCGTTGTCGCAGATGGCGTAGGCCAGGGGTATAAAGAGGTTCAGGAAATTAGCCCGAATCTGCGCTACGTTATCGATGAGCTGGATCAGATCTGCCAGCGCGATCGTACCGAAGTCGACCTCAAACGTAAGATCCTTGACGATCTGCGTCATCTGGAAAGCGTCGTCACTCATAAGATCAGTGAAATTGAAGCCGATCTGGAAAAACTGACGCGCAATAAATAAGTGGGTTTTAGCTCCCTGGCCGGCGATGCTTTCCGGGGAGAGACCAACAACAACCCGGATAAGGCATTGTGTCGCTATCCGGGCTCTCTTCTAGCGCTGTTCATCCAGCTGCAGCGCAATATAAAGCAGCAGACGATCGTCAAAATTCCCCAGGTCCAGCCCCGTCAGTTCTGCGATACGATTCAGGCGATACTCCAGCGTATTACGATGAATAAACAGCGCCTTTGACGTCGCCAGCGGCTGCACGTTATGGCGAAACCAGGCTTGTAGAGTACGTCGCAGCAGACCGTTATTATCCATCGCCTTCAGCCGGACCAGCGGACGGGCGAGCTCATTGGCCTGCCAGCCGCCGCGCAGGCTATCGAGCAGCACCGGCAGCATCAAATCCTGATAAAAAAAGCTGCGGCTCTCGGGCATCCGCTGCTTACCGACCATCATCGTGGTGCGCGCGGTGCGGTACGAACGGGCGATGCTGCCGGGGCCGGTAAAAAAGTTACCCAGCGCCACACGAAAGCGCAGCTGGCCGTTTTCTTTCATTCGGGCGATCAGCTGATCGATTCGTTTGCAGTGATCCTCCGCGTCCCAGCGGCCAAACGCATTCAGCGCGGGCTTGAGGACCACCATCTCGGTCAGGGAGACAATCGCCACCAGATTATTGCGATCCGGCGTGGTCAGGGCGGTCTGCAGCTGCTGTAGCTCGGCCATGGCGCTGTCCACGCCAAGCTGGCCGCTATCCACTTCAATCATGGCAACCACGCGGGGCTGGTTCAGATCGATACCCAGCCGTTGCGCCCATTCGGTTAACGCGGGCGTATTCTCTTCTGCCTGAATCAGGTTCATCACCAGCTCTTCACGCAGGCGGCTATCCTGGGCCAGAAGATGCATCAACCGCGACTGCTCCAGCATCATCTCGGCGGTCATGCACACCAGCTCGCCATATTTGCGCAGCGTTTCGGGTTCGCCGGTGAGGCCAATCACACCGACGATCTCCCCCTCCAGACGCAAAGGCAGGTTAATCCCCTGACGCACGCCGTGTAGATGACGAGCAACCGCATCGTCAATATCCACGACCCGCCCCTGAGAAAGCACCAGCAGCGCCCCTTCGTGCAATTCCCCAATTCGCTCGCGATCGCCGCTACCGATAATGCGCCCACGGGCGTCCATTACATTGATATTGGTATCAATGATGCGCATCGTACGCGCCACGATATCCTGCGCCATGTTGGTATCAAGATGCCAGCCAGCCATGTAACCCTCCCGTCAACAGGGGGTCAGCATAAAAGAGTTAACCGAACGTCGCATTGTGCATATGCATAAAGCAAAGCACAGAAGTATGGAGTTGCGGGTGGAGTCACAGAAAGGAGAGCGGGGCAAAAAAAAAGCCCCTTCCCTCGGCGAGGAGAAGGGGCGGGTTTAGCCGTTAGCGATTACTGCATCAGCAGATAGATAGTGCTATCGCCACGCTGGATGTTCAACGCCAGCACCGAAGGTTTGGCATCAAAGATTTTGCGCAGATCGGCGATATTTTTCACCGGCTGCTGGTTAGCGCCGACGATGATGTCGCCTTTCTTGAGGCCAATTTGTGCCGCCGGAGTCCCCGCTTTCACATTATTGACCACCACACCTTTGTCCTGACCTTTGTTGCTCATTTCCGCACCTTCAATACCATTGAAGATGGTGCTGGAGTCAACCTGAGTCTGGTTGCTCTGCTGCAGTTCGACGGTCGCATTGACCGCTTTGCCGTCGCGTACCAGTCCCAGCTGGACTTTGCTACCGATAGGCATCGTACCCACCTGAGCACGCAGCGCGGCGAAGCTGCTGATAGGCTTACCGTTCAGCGAGGTAATCACGTCACCGGCTTTGATCCCTGCTTTCGCCGCCGCAGAACCCGGCATCACCTGGCTGACGAAGGCACCGCGCTGCGCATCGACCTTCATGGCTTTCGCCAGTTCAGAGTTCAGCTCGGTCCCCATAATACCCAGCTCGCCGCGTTTCACCTGGCCATACTTGACCATCTGCTCGGTCAGGTTTTTGACCATGTTGCTCGGGATGGCAAAACCGATACCGATATTGCCGCCGTCCGGCGCCAGGATCGCGGTATTAATCCCGATCAGTTCGCCGTTCAGGTTAACCAGCGCACCGCCGGAGTTACCGCGGTTGATCGCCGCATCGGTCTGGATAAAGTTTTCGTAGTTTTCTACGTTCAGGCCGCTACGGCCAAGCGCGGAGACAATACCCGAAGTGACGGTTTCACCCAGACCAAACGGGTTACCGATCGCCACGGTATAGTCGCCGACGCGCAGCGCATCGGAATCTGCCAGCTTAATCGCCGTCAGGTTTTTCGGATCCTGAATCTGGATTAGCGCAATGTCGGAACGCGGATCTTTGCCAACAACTTTGGCATCAAACTTACGTCCGTCGCTCAGCTGTACTTTAATCGTGGTCGCATTATCCACAACGTGGTTATTGGTCACGACATAGCCTTTAGCCGCATCGATAATGACCCCGGAGCCCAGAGCCATAAATTTCTGCTGCTGGCCGCCATCACCCGGCGCCCCGCCGCCCTGTCCACCGCCCTGACAGAACGGAGAACTCTGGAACGGCGAACCATCCTGGCAGAACGGCGAATTATCACCAAAGAACTGCTGGAAGTTACGCGGCATCCGCGGCGTGTTGACCGTCGTGCTACCCTCAACATTAATGCTGACAACCGACGGCATCACTTTTTCCAGCATTGGAGCCAGGCTTGGCATTTGCTGTGTACTTGAGGCCGAAGAGGACGTTTCTGCCGCGCTCGCAGAGAGCGGGGATAACGCCAGACCTAAACTCAGAGCCAGTGCACTCATTGCTAACGTGGTTTTTTTCATATGTCTCATATCTCGATTTTAGATAACGCAAATTGCTATGTATGTGACTATCAGAGTCATTTTATCGCGCTAAGTTCCGGAATTAAGCATCTGGAAAAAGTAAAAATTTATTGTCCGTCTTTACAAAACCTGTACTTATTCCACCGCCATCAAGCGCCGATATTCATCCCATGCATACAAATCCGTCATCCCACTGATATAGTCCTGTATCAGACGGCAGCGATAATAATATTCCATCACAGGAAATTCTTCATCATCGCGCGAAATCTTATTTACCGCTTCAACATAGGCCAGCCGATGACGCGTCGAAAGTTTCTGGAACAAGCGTGAGGCGATAGGTAAGCTCCTCACCCGCTCTTTCTCCACTAATAAGCTGAACTCCTCCAGCGATAATTTTAACAGCGGCTCATAGATATCCAGAAGACCGCTAATCACCCGATAGCCTTGCAATTCCAGCTGTTCCACGTCAGGATGACTAAACACATGTTTTATCGCGACATTTTTATATAGTTCCAGCAGCTGACTGCAGTCGCTATCGTCCTCAAGCAGCGCATGATTAAAATCACCGGCAAAGATCTTCGGCAAATTATCGATAAACCGGCGAGCTGCATAGGGCACCAGTTTATTCAGCGTATTGACTCGTAAATACATAAAGAACTGATCTTCCGTACTTCGACTCAGAGAATTCGCGCGCGATTTGTCCCATGCATTTTCTACCACCTGCGAAAATAAAGATCCTTTTTCATGCTGCCCCCACGCCTCGTGAAGCAGCTGATAAAGTTGCTCTACGCTGAAAATACGTTTTTCTACCGCATCCTCAAGATCGGCCACACAATATGAGATATCGTCCGCCGCCTCCATAATCCAGGTCAAAGGAAAACGATTGTAAGGAGCCAGATCCAGTTCTTTACGCAACCTCGCAATATAGCCCTCTTCGGCTAAATAATAACCAGGCTTCTTCATCAAATAACTGTGGCTGGAGGGAAGTTCTCCCCGCCACCACGCCGGGCGCGTATATTTTAGAATGCAGCCAACCTGCGCCCATGTCAGATTCATCCGCATCAGGGTATGCACTAAGCGAATACCCTGCGCGTTGCCTTCAAACCAGCACAGATCTTGACGAACTTTGCTCCGCAGCCCATTCAGTTCGTCAGCGCCCTCCTGCAAACGGAGCGCCGCCACCGTGCAGCTATCCTGCGCTAACGACGCACCGGCCGCATCGTCAGGCGCGAGCCGCTGACGGAACCAGTCATTAATCGCCGCCTCGCCAAAATGGCCGAACGGCGGATTGCCGATGTCATGCATCAGACAGGCCATCTCCACCACGCTCTCAAACGGCCCGCTGAGCTCATCCAGCCCGTAGGCTTCCAGCAGACGCTGCTCTTTCAGGCGGCTGAGGATCTCTTTGGCGATATAGCGCCCCACCTGCTGAACTTCAAGGGAGTGGGTTAAACGCGTACGCACCGCGGCATTACGTTCCAGCGGGAAGACCTGGGTTTTTTGCTGTAAACGGCGGATTGCCGGCGAGTTGATAATGCGCCCGCGGTCGCTTTCAAAAATACGCAGGATCTCACGTTCCGTTTCGACCCCCTGCGGCGAGCGGTAGCGCCGACGCCAGTTAATCTTGTTGCGAAAATCAATCTTTGCCATGGCCTCTCCCGCGCGAGCAATAACGTTTCCCTTTGAGTGCATGATAGACTATGCAACTAAACCTGACACATCGCGAGTAAATCTATGAAAATCGGCATTATTGGCGCTATGGAAGAAGAAGTTACCCTTCTGCGCGACAAAATCGAAAACCGTAAGACGTTGACCCTTGGCGGAAGCGAAATTTATACCGGCCAGCTGAACGGCACCGAGGTCGCTCTGCTGAAATCGGGTATTGGCAAAGTGGCGGCCGCCATGGGCGCAACCCTGCTGCTGGAGATTTGCAAGCCGGACGTGATTATCAACACCGGCTCCGCAGGTGGACTGGCGTCGACGCTGAAAGTCGGCGACATCGTCATCTCCGACGAGACACGCTACCACGATGCCGATGTCACCGCCTTTGGTTATGAGTATGGCCAGCTGCCAGGCTGCCCGGCAGGCTTCAAAGCCGACGATAAGCTGATTGCCGCTGCGCAAAGCTGTATCGAAGCGCTGAATCTGCACGCGGTGCGCGGCCTGATCGTCAGCGGTGACGCCTTCATCAACGGGTCGGTCGGGCTGGCGAAAATCCGCCACAACTTCCCGCAGGCCGTAGCGGTTGAAATGGAAGCAACGGCGATTGCCCATGTTTGCCATAACTTCGGCGTGCCGTTCGTGGTCGTACGCGCGATTTCCGACGTTGCGGATCAGCAGTCTCATCTGAGCTTTGATGAGTTCCTCGCCGTTGCTGCCAAACAGTCCACGCTGATGGTGGAAAAGCTGGTGCAGACGCTGGCGCGTGGCTAAGTTGCTAAAACGGGCGCTTGCCGCCCTGCTGCTGCTTACCCCGGCGTGGCTCTTCGCCGCGCCACGGGTTATCACGCTGTCACCATCCAATACCGAACTGGCCTTTGCCGCCGGCATTACGCCGGTTGGCGTCAGCAGCCATTCCGATTATCCACCGGAAGCGGCCGGTATCGAACAGGTCGCCAGCTGGCAAGGGATGAACCTGGAACGCATCGTCGCGCTGAAGCCGGATCTGATTCTGGCATGGCGCGGCGGCAATGCCGAACGGCAGGTTAATCAACTGAGCGCGCTGGGGATCAAGGTACTCTGGGTCAATACCGCGACGATTGAAGAGATCATTTCGACGCTGCGACAGCTGGCACAGTGGAGTCCGCAGCCGGAAAAGGCTCGCGCATCCGCGCAGCGAATGCAGGACGACTATGATGCCCTCAAAGCCCGCTACGCACATACGCCGAAAAAACGCGTCTTTCTGCAGTTTGGCGCCAATCCTCTTTTTACCAGCAGTCGGGGATCGATTCAGGACCAGGTACTGACGTTGTGCGGCGGCGACAACATTTTTGCCTCCAGCCCGGTTCCCTGGCCCCAGGTGAGTCGTGAACAGGTCCTGGCGAGGCAGCCTCAGGCGATTGTTATCCCTGGCGATGTCAGCAGACTCCCTGCTGTTGAACGCTACTGGCATCAGCAGTTAAAAATTTCCCTGATTGCAGTAGATGGCGACTGGTTTGAACGCGCAAGCCCGCGTATTATCCTCGCCGCAAAACAGCTCTGCGAGGCGCTCGGGCAGGTCAAATAGCACCGCTTGCGCAGGGCAATAACGACATCCGCTACAGAGAACGCCAGTGTAACCGACATACGTCCGGTTGGCGGAAGCTGTGCGGATGCAATTTGGTGAGTAAAAATAGCCTGAGGAACCGGGCGCTTAACGAGAACTGACGATGCTTGTCTATTGGCTGGATATTATTGGCACCGCCGTATTTGCTATCTCGGGCGTATTGCTGGCCGGTAAACTCCGGATGGACCCCTTTGGCGTGCTGGTGCTCGGCGTTGTCACCGCCGTGGGCGGTGGAACCATTCGCGATATGGCGCTCGCCAACGGCCCGGTGTTCTGGGTAAAAGACCCCACCGACCTGGTGGTGGCGATGGTCACCAGCATGATGACCATTCTGCTGGTGCGCCAGCCACGCCGGCTACCGAAATGGATATTGCCGGTGCTTGATGCCGTTGGTCTGGCGGTATTTGTCGGCATCGGGGTGAATAAAGCGTTTCTGGCCCACAGCGGCCCGCTGGTCGCTATCTGTATGGGTGTCGTCACCGGCGTCGGCGGCGGGATCATTCGCGACGTACTGGCGCGCGAAATTCCGATGATTTTGCGCACGGAAATCTATGCCACGGCCTGTATTGTCGGCGGTATCGTGCACGCCACGGCCTATGACACTTTTCATGTTTCGCTGCAGAATTCGGCGATGATGGGGATGGTCGTCACGCTGATGATTCGCCTTGCGGCTATCCGTTGGCATCTGAAGCTGCCGACTTTTGCTCTCGACGATAACGGGCGCTAAACGGGGAAATTGCCCCGGCGGAGAAGAGCTACCGGGGCGAGAATCCAGTGCGGGAATCAGACGCTGAATGAAGACCCGCAGCCGCAGGTGCTTTTCGCATTCGGGTTGGTCACGATAAAACGCGAGCCTTCCAGGCCTTCAGTGTAGTCGACGGCACCGCCGACCAGATACTGCAGGCTCATCGGATCGACCACCAGGCCTACGCCCTGTTTTTCGATGGTCATATCGCCTTCGTTAACCTGATCGTCAAAGGTGAAGCCGTACTGAAAACCACTGCAACCACCACCGGTGATATACACACGCAGTTTCAGGTTTGGATTGTCTTCATCTGCAATCAGGAATTTTACTTTTTTGGCTGCAGCTTCAGTAAACTCCAGCGGCAACGCTACGTCATCACTCATTTTATGCTCCCATTGATACTTCTGACCGGTTAAAGAATAACCCGACCTTATGAGCCATTATCTAATACCCTGGTAAATCGTTCAAGTATTCTCCCCGGCAACCTGCTGCGCTTTTGCCGCCTGTTCTGCGGCCTGCTTCGCCAGCGTGCGCTCCAGGATCGTGGAATACAAAGGCTTACCGCCAAGGAATTGCGCCAGTAGTGTTGCGCCAAGACAGGTAATAATCATTGGCAAAATGAGCTGATAGTTATCGGTCATCTCCAGCACCAGCACAATCCCGGTCAGCGGAGCGCGGATTGACGCCGCCAGCAGGGCCCCCATTCCGGCAATCGCAAAGGTCCCGGCATCCAGATGATAGGCCGGCAGCATCGGCGTGACCGCCATCCCGAAGGCGGTTCCCAGCAAGGTTCCCAGCGCCAGCATCGGCGCAAAAATGCCGCCGGGCGCCCCGGAGGAGAAACAGAGTAATGTGGTTATCACGCGGGCGATAAAGATAAACAGCAGCAGTCCCACGGAAAAGTTGCCCGCCGCAGCAATCGGAATCAGGTTAAAGCCGCCCCCCGCCGCCGCCGGTTGAATCAGCCCGAGAACGCCGCACATCCCGCCGATTAACCCGCCGATTAGCACCCACTTCTTCGTATTGCCGCCATGAATACGCTGGAACATATCCTGGGTGCGCAGCACCAGGCTATTAAACAGCGGGCCAACGCAGCCAAAAATCATCCCCAGGATCAGGTACAGCCACAGCGTATTCACCGGCGCATCGCTCAGCTTGCCGACCTCAATAATCGCCGATTCGCCATTAAAGATACGGAACACAATGCTCGACATGATCACGCCGGTAAAGACGGCTTTAATCGAAATCAGGTTGTAGCGAAACTGCGGGCGCATCTCTTCGATAATGAATAAAATCCCCGCCAGCGGCGCGTTAAATGCCGCAGAGAGCCCCGCCGCAGCCCCGGTGGCCAGCAACGTGTGGCGCGCTTCGGGGCTGCGCATGCGGAAAATATCCAGCACCATTCGTCCGACGTTGCCGCCCAGCTGTACCGTTGGCCCTTCGCGACCGAGCACCATGCCAGCGCCCAGCGTCCCCATCCCGCCGATAAATTTCACCGGCAGCACTCGCCACCAGCGAACCGGACGCAGCTCTTCCAGCGCCCCTTCGATCTCCGGTATGCCGGATCCCCCCGCCTCCGGCGCGAAACGGCGCACCAGAAAATAGCCCACCATCGCCAGCAACGCAGATAAAATAAAGGCCAGCGGCCAAATCAGGAACCCGTGATCCGCCACCTGCACCAGCGAACCGATGCGCATGTTCTGCACCCAGTTGACGCTCTTTTCAAAGGCGACCCCCACCAACCCTGCCAGCGTGCCGACCACGGCGGCCATCAGCAGCACCGCCAGCGGCGTTTTGTCACGTTGAACTAATCGACGTACCACATCGCCACGACGCAAGCGCACGATTTGTTTTGCTTCAAAAGTAGAGGCTTCTGTTTTCATACTCTTATCGTCAATAGTCATACAAATACGAAGGGGACATTTTAGCCTTCTGAACGTCCTACGTCGCGGGAAAAATGCACCGGCTGCGCTTTGTTTCAATTGGGCAAAACTTTCATAACTATCCTGGAATAACTTAGAATAACCAGCAAAACATTTATCACGAACCAGGATCATGGCAATGAGCAAATCTGAAACACTCTATAGCGCCGCACGTGAACTCATACCCGGCGGCGTGAACTCGCCGGTCCGTGCCTTTAGCGGCGTGGGCGGTACACCGCTGTTTATCGAACGCGCCGACGGCGCCAGACTGTACGATGTCGACGGTAAAGCGTATATCGATTATGTCGGCTCATGGGGACCTATGGTGCTGGGCCATAACCATCCGGCCATTCGCAACGCGGTGATTGAAGCCGCGGAACGCGGCCTGAGCTTTGGCGCACCGACGGAAATGGAAGTCAAAATGGCGGAGCTGGTGACCGAACTGGTCCCCACGATGGATATGGTGCGGATGGTGAACTCCGGTACCGAAGCAACCATGAGCGCCATTCGCCTGGCCCGTGGCTTTACCGGCCGTGACAAAATCATCAAGTTTGAAGGGTGCTATCACGGCCATGCCGACTGTCTGCTGGTGAAAGCGGGCTCCGGCGCGCTGACGCTGGGCCAGCCGAACTCACCGGGCGTACCGGCTGATTTTGCTAAACATACCCTGACCTGTACCTATAACGATCTGACTTCCGTTCGCGCCGCGTTTGAGCAGTATCCGCAAGAGATTGCCTGCATCATCGTCGAGCCGGTAGCCGGCAACATGAACTGCATCCCACCGCTGCCGGAGTTCCTGCCGGGCCTGCGGGCGCTGTGCGACGAATTTGGCGCGCTGCTGATTATCGATGAAGTGATGACCGGCTTCCGGGTGGCGCTGGCGGGCGCGCAGTCATACTACGACGTAGTCCCGGATCTGACCTGTCTGGGCAAAATCATCGGGGGCGGCATGCCGGTCGGCGCATTTGGCGGTCGTCGCGAGGTGATGGATGCCCTGGCCCCGACCGGCCCGGTGTATCAGGCCGGAACCTTGTCTGGTAATCCGATAGCCATGGCAGCCGGTTTTGCCTGCCTGACCGAAGTCGCGCAGCCGGGCGTCCACGAAACGCTAACGGATTTAACCAATCAGCTCTCTCAAGGGCTGCTGGATGCCGCACGCGAAGCGGGCATTCCGCTGGTGGTGAATAATGTGGGCGGCATGTTCGGCCTCTTCTTTACCGATGCCGAGACGGTCACCTGCTATCAGGATGTGCTGAAGTGCGACGTTGAACGCTTTAAGCGTTTCTTCCATCTTATGCTGGAAGAAGGCGTCTATCTGGCGCCATCGGCGTTTGAGGCCGGCTTTATGTCGATAGCCCACACCCCTGATGATATCAACGATACCATCGCCGCCGCCCGTAAGGCGTTTGCGAAGCTGTAATGCAATGCCGGGCGGCGCAAGCTTGCCCGGCCTGTGTTTGTGTCGCCCCGCTAAGCGAAACGCCAGCGGGGAAAATTATCGGCTCTGTTTCCTCAGCAGATAAATAAAGTACGGCGCGCCGATAAAGGTCGACAGCAGACCTGCGGGGATCTGATACGGAAACATCATCATTCGCCCGCACCAGTCGGCAAAGACCAGCAGCAACCCACCAATCAGCCCGGCCATCACCATCTGCGGCATCGTCCGGCGGAATCCCATCATGCGCGCAATATGCGGCGCCATCAGGCCAACAAAACTCAGCGGGCCAATAGTCAGCGTGGCGGCTGCCGTCAGGCCGGCGGCCAGCAGCAGCAGAGCAACCCGCGACGGCGTCAGCGCCATGCCTACCGCGCGAGCGGCTTCCCCCCCCAGCGGCAGAATCATCAGCCAGCGCCGACACAGCGGCACCAGAATCAGCAACAGCACCATCGCAATCCCGCTGCGCACCACCATCTCCGGCGTGGCGCTGTAGGTCGAGCCGGAAATCCACGTCAGAATCTGCGCCATTCGCGGATCGCCGCTGGCCTGCAGCATCATCAACAGCATAGTGAAGGCGGTGCTGAGCGCCATCCCCGCCAGCAGCATCCGGTGCGGTGAGAAACCGCCGCGCCCGGCAGCAACCAGGATCACCAGCAGCGTCGCCGCCGCCCCCAGGCTACCGGCAGGCAGCAGCCAGCCGAAAGCGTTGCCGGGAACGAAAAACAGCATCAGGACAATACCAAAAGCCGCGCCGGAGCTGATGCCCAGCACTTCCGGGCTGGCCATCGGGTTACCGGTCAGACGCTGGATAATACAACCCGCGACCGCCAGCATCACCCCGGCGAACAGCGCGGCGAGCACCCGCGGCCAGCGCCACGGCATCAGTTGATCCAGCAGCGTGCCGCTCGCCCAGTGCCAGCTCTGGGCATCTCGCCCAAAGGCCAGCGCCACGAGGAGCGCCAGCAGCAGAATCAGCAAGCCGCCAAACGCAAATCCCCGTACGTTTTGCCGTTCCACCAGCACTTTATCGCCGGCATTCATCACCGGCGCACTGATGCTGCGCAAGCGCGGCAGCAGCCACAGCAGCAGCGGCGCGCCGATCAGCGCCGTTACGGAACCGGTGGACACTTCCCGCCACACCCGGGTCAGCCACAGAATAATTTGGTCAGACAGCCAGAGAATGAGCGCGCCAATCACCGCCGCCAGCAGCAGACGCGACAGCAGACGACGCGCGCCGAGCATTTTCGCCAGTAGCGGCGAAAACAGGCCGATAAAACCGATAATCCCCACCGCATTCACCAGCATCGCGCTGATCACGATAGCCAGCGTCAGCGTGGCCAGGCGCGCCAGAGAGAGCGCCAGTCCGAGATTACGCGCCACGCCATCATCCAGCCCCATCAGCGTGAGGGGGCGCAGCAGCAGCAGCGTTAAAATGAGGCCACCGAGCAGCTGCGGCCACAGCCGTTGCACCACGCTCCAGTCGGTTTGCGTCAGCGTACCGGTGCTCCACAGGAACATACTTTGCAGCTGATCGTGATGGAAAATGACCATCAGCTGGTTCAGCGCTCCGCAGTACAGACTGACCACCAGACCGGCCAGAATCAGGGTTACCGGCGACAGCCGTTTTCCCCACGAGACGCCGAAAACCAGCGCCCCGACAAGACAGGCCCCCGCCAGCGCGGCGAACTGCGAAGCCAGAACGCCGGGAATCGCCCACAGCGTCGTCACCGTCATCCCCAGCTGAGCGCCGGTCGCGACCCCGAGGGTGGTCGGTTCCGCCAGCGGGTTGCGCAGCACCTGCTGGAACAGCACGCCCACCAGTCCGAGCCCCGCGCCAACCAGCAGCGACACCGCCAGTCTCGGCAGCAGGCTGTAGTGGAACAACATCTGCGCGATATTGTCGATATCCGGCTGCCACAGCGCCTGACGCCACTCGTGCTGCGGCAGCGCCGCCTGGAGATTGAAGAAGCTGAGCGTAAACGCGGCAATCGCCAGCACCGTCAGCAGCAGAGCCGCCAGAGGAGACAGTCGCGATCTCATGCCTCACCTCCCTGAGCATCCGCCAGTACGCGGGCAAAATGCATCGCCGACAGCGTCGCGCCGTAGAACCAGACCGCCGGCACGCGCTGGAAGCGCCCTTCGCGGACAAACGGCATCGCCTGCCAGAGCGGCGTACTCATCAGTTGGCTCATTTCGGCATGATTACCATGATCAAAGCAGATAACATCGGTCTCTTTGTAGGCGGCCAGCCGATCGATGCCGACGCTGACGCTGCCCCAGAAGGCGGTTTCACCGCGCCAGGCATTTTTAATCCCCAGGCGATCGAGCACCTCCTGAAACAGGCAATTATTGCCGAAAACCAGGACATGGCGGGGATCGAGCAAGGTGATCATCAGCAGCGGACGATCGCCTCGACGGGCGAAACGCGGGCGCAGGTTCTCCATCAGCGCATCAAATTCCGCCAGATGGCGCTTCGCCGCCTGCTGGCGGCCAATCAGCTCGGCCATCTCGTTGAGTGACTGCTGCGCCATCAGCAGCGGTCGTTTACCGTCGCTGAAGGTGAATCCCCGCCCCGGGGCAATACGCGCCAGTTTCTCTGGCGACGGCCCGTATCCGGCCGACCAGACGATAAACGACGGTTTCATCTGCGTCAGCAGCTCGAGATTCGGCTCCGTACGCAGCCCGACATCAATCACCGAGGAGGGCAGCGCCGGTTCATTCACCCACAGGTTATAGTTCGGGATATCGGCCACGCCGTAGGGCGTCACGCCAAGCGCCAGCAGGAGTTCTGCCGGTAGCCACTCCAGCGCCACAATACGCTGCGGATCGAGGGTTGCGGCCTGGGCGCCGCGCATCTGCCACAGCAGGGGTGACAGGGCCATCGCCGCCAGCAGACGGCGACGGGTTATTAAAGGCGTCTTTTCCATCAATAGACAAAGCTTACCGGCGCGCTACCCGCCGGATGCGGCAGAATACCCATCGGAATACCGTAAATTTGCTCCAGCGTTTCGCTGCGCATCAGCTGCGCGGGCGTTCCCTGAGCAATCATCTCACCACCGCGTAACGCGACCAGATAATCACAGTAACGGGCAGCCATGTTGATATCGTGCAGGACGGCGATCACCGTTAACCCGCGCTGTTGACTCAAACGATGCACCAGTGCAAGGACATCAACCTGATGGGCGATATCCAGCGCCGAGGTGGGTTCATCCAGCAATAAACAGCGGCTGTCCTGCGCCACCAGCATGGCAATCCACGCCCGCTGCCGTTCACCGCCGGACAGGCTGTCAACCAGCCGGTGCGCCAGCGGCTTAAGACCGACCAGCGCAATCGCCTCTTCCACTTTCTCGCGGTCGGCGGCGCCAAAACGCCCCAGCGCGCCGTGCCACGGATAGCGGCCGATTGCCACCAGCTCACGCACCGTCATCCCTTCCGCCGGCGGTAACTGCTGCGGCAGGTAGGCCACTTTACGGGCAAAGGCTTTGCTGCTCCAGCTGTCCAGCGGCTGCCCGTCCAGCAGCACATCGCCTTCCGACGGCGGCTGATGACGGCCGAGCATTTTCAGCAGTGTGGATTTGCCGGAGCCATTATGGCCAATCAGCCCCGTCACTTGTCCCGCCGGGAAAGTTAAGGAGAGAGGATGCAGCAGCGTACGGCCAGGTACGCGGAAGGTAACGCGATTCAACGAAAACGTGGTATCAGAGTGCGGAGAGTTTTCCTGCATAGCGGCGACCTGGTGAACGGCGCGGCGAACCGCGCCCGGTAAGTGATTAGAAGCGGAAGGTTGCGGTCGCAACGACCTGACGCTCCGCGCCCCAGAAGCAACCATAGGTATTAAAGCAACTGGCGACGTACTCACGGTCAAACAGGTTGTTCACGTGGAGCGCCACGTTGGAACCCGCCATACCTACGCGTGCCAGGTCGTAGCGCACTAATGCATCCACCACCGTGTAGCTACCCACCTTGAAGGAGTTCGCCGGATCGCCATAGCTGGAGCCCGTGAAGCGACCGCCGGTACCGACTGTCAGGCCAGACAGCGGGCCATCAAAGAAAGTGTAATCGCCCCACAGCGACGCCATATTTTTAGGCACCTGCGCAGGCGTGTTGCCCTTGTAGTTGGTGTCCGTAGTGTATTGCGCATCGGTGTAAGTGTAGGAACCGACCACGTTGATACTCGCGGAGAGTGCCGCTTTCGCTTCAATTTCCACACCGCGTGAACGAATCTCACCGCCCTCAACCGAGAAGAACGATCCTGCCGGATCGGCCATCAGGTTGTTGGTTTTGGTCAGTTGATAGACTGCGCCGGTAATAACGATAGGACGATCGCTCGGAACGTATTTCACGCCCGCTTCGTATTGCTTACCTTTGGATGGGGCGAAAATATTGCCGTCCGCGCCGGTCTGGGAAGCAGGTTCAAACGATTCACTATAGCTGAAATAAGGCGTTACACCGTTATCGAACAAATAGTTAACACCGCCACGCCAGGTGAACTCTTTATCGTCTCGAGAATCCTGAGTCGAGCTAACGCGGTTCAGAGAGTCCTGCTTAGCCCAGTCGTAACGGCCGCCGAGGGTAACCAGCACCTTATCCCACTGTATCTGATCCTGGATGTAGAGACCGGTCTGTTTCTGTTTATTCAGCACCTGATACGCGCCTGACGGCCCAGGGTGTGAACCAAAATCAAAGTCACCACGGTCGAGGTTATAGATGTCGGACGGCGGGACGGAACCAGCATAGCCAAACCAGGAGTTGATATCATTACGCATGCGCATAAAGTCAACGCCGGTCAGCAGGGTGTGATCCAGAGAACCGGTCGCAAACTTGCTTTGCAGCTGAGTATCGACAGAGAAGTTCTGCAGTTTCTCATTATCGATCACGTACTGACGAGTCAGATAGTGGCCCCATTCTGAGGGGGCTACGCTGGCACAAGGGCTGCTCTTAGGATCGCTGGAATAGAGCGGATCGGAGCACATGCCGTAGCCGTAGACGCTGTTCTGCGAGACTTTATTTTGCGCGTAACGCAGGTTCTGACGCACAGTAAAGGTATCGTTGAACTCATGGTCAAAGCTGTAACCCACCATTTTCTCATTACGAGAATAGGTATTGTTGTTCGCGCCTTCATTGAAATCGGTAGAAAGACGCTTACCGTTCGGCAGCGTCGTTACCGTCCCCTCTTTCGGCAGCCAGCCGTAGTAGCCGGTTTCCGGCTCATTCTGGAAGTAAGAGAGGAAGGTAAAATTGGTTTTGTCATCCGGACGCCAGGTGAAGGCCGGCGCAATGGCGTAACGCTGCTCTTCCGCTCCCTTCTGCTGGGCGTTGGCAGAACGCGCCAGACCGGTTAAGCGATAGGAGTAGACGCCATCATCATCCAGCGTATCGCTGAAGTCAAAGCCGGTCTGGAACAGACTATCGGTGCCCATTTTGAACTGAATTTCTTTCAGCGGTTCCGTAGTCGGACGCTTACTGACCATATTCAGCAGACCGCCCGGGTTGCTCTTACCATAGAGAACAGAAATCGGGCCGCGCATCACTTCAGCGCGCTCCAGCATATAGGGGTCAATCACCGCATCATTGTAGAAGTTACCCTGCATCTTCATGCCATTCAGATAGTTATTCTGACTTTGGCCGTCAGCAGCGAAACCGCGGATGATCAGATAATCGTAAGTGTTGGAAGCACCACGGGTACCCACGGCGACACCCGGGGTGTAACTCAGCGCTTCTTTAACCGATTTCGGCTGATGCAGCGCCATCTCCTCGGCGGTCACCACGGAAATAGACTGCGGAACCTTTTGAATCGGTGTATCCGTTTTGGTCGCCGTCGCAGATTGTCTGGCAGCAATGGTCGCCGCCGGCCCCCAGGCACTCTCTTGCGGGGCTGCCGTCGCGGTAACAGTAATAGTTTCTTCTTTTTTCGGTTCAACTGCTGCCTGCGCATAGACAGACATGCCGCTAACCGCCGTGGCTACTACGACTGCGATTTTACGCAGCGAGTGATTTGGCTGAGCAGTTTTTGGACGCGCCATGGGTATATCTCTGATGAAAGTGAATGATAACGTAAACGAGAATTATTATTATGACCGTTGCATAATAGGCGAAACGCAGAATACAAGGCAAGTGGTATGCCCCGCGCTGGAGACTGAAGGACGAAATAATAACCAGGCAGTTATTGTGGGGTTAAGTGACTGTTAAGTAATGTGCAGAAATAAAAAAGCCCCCTGATACATCTGTATCAGGGGGCCTGGTGACGACGATCAGTTACCGCCGAACATATCCTTAATCCAGCCTGCTACGCCATCGCTCTTTTCCTGCTTCGCGGGCTGTTGCTGCTGCTGTTGCTGCTGCGCCGGCTGCTGCTGCCCGGACTGATTGAACGGATTGTTCTGCTGTTGCTGCTCCAGCTGCTGCTGTTGCATCTGCTCGCCCTGGCGACACAGCGCATCCGGCGTGGTTGTCCAGACCGGAAGCGAACGCATCCCCCCGCTACATACGAAGTTGCCATTGCTGTCCACGCCCATATCCACCACGTCTTCCGGTGCCGTCAACACCAGCGGCGTCGGCGTCTGGTTAGCCAGATAGCGCTGGTAAATAGACATGGCGCCGCTGGCACCGTAGAGTTTCGTCGGCTGGTTGTTATCGCGACCCACCCAGGTAATGGTCACCTGACCGCCGTCAATACCGGCAAACCAGGTGTCGACGTTATTGTTGGTGGTCCCGGTTTTCCCTGCCAGATGCAGGCCCGGATACTTCGCGCCAAGCTGACGACCGGTACCACGCTGCACAACCTGCTGCATGGTCCACAGCGTCATGTACGCCGCCTGCGCCGGCACCGCACGCTCTGCCTGCGGATAGCTCTGATACAGCACGGTACCATCTTCGGCGATGACCGAACGCAGCGCCGAAAGCGTCGCGCGGTTACCGCCGCTGGCGATGGTCTGGAACGCCTGCGCGACTTCGATCGGCGTCAGGTTCAGCGCCCCGAGAATCATCGCCGGTACCGGGTGCAGCTGATCTTTCGGCGCCCCCAGTTTGACCCAGGTGTCGGTTATCGCCGGCAGGCCCAGCGCCATCCCGAGGTTAACGGTCGGCACGTTCATCGAGCGCGTCAACGCATCCACCAGCATCACCTGACCGCTAAAGCGACGATCGTCGTTCTGCGGAGACCAGGTCTGACCGTTTGGCAGACGGATGGTGATCGGGGCATCGGCAATCGACGTGTTCAGGCGATACTGGTTCGGCAAGCTCAGCGCCGTCAGATAGGTCGCCGGCTTGGCCAGAGAACCGATTGAACGGCGGGCCTGCATCGCGCGGTTGTAACCGGCAAACTGCGGCTCCGCACCGCCGACCATCGCCCGCACTTCACCCGTAAAGCGGTCAACCACAACCATCGCGGTTTCCAGATCCGGCAGCTTACGCTGTTTCTTCAGGGCCGGAATGCCGTCGGTCGCCGCTTTCTCTGCCGCATCCTGCGCAACGGAGTCAAAGGTAGTAAAGATCTTCACGCCGGAGAGATCTTTCACCTTATCGCCCAGTTTCGCCTGCAGCTCCTGACGAACCATCTGCATAAATGCCGGCTGTGGAGAGATCACGCCGCCGCGCGGCTGCACGCCCAGCGGACGCGCGCTCAGCATGTCATACAGCTCCTGATCGATCACGTTCTGCTGCTGCAGCAGACGCAGTACCAGGTTGCGTCGTTCCAGCGCCAGCTTCGGATTACGCCACGGGTTGTAAATCGATGCGCCTTTCACCATCCCGACCAGCAGCGCCTGCTGATCGAGGCTGAGTTCTTCCACCGGGCGGCCAAAGTAATAGAGGCTCGCCAGCGGGAAGCCGCGAATTTCGTTGTCGCCGCTCTGACCGAGGTATACCTCGTTCATATACAGCTCAAGGATACGATCCTTGCTGTAACGCGCATCAACGATCAGCGCCATATAGGCTTCGTTCGCTTTACGCCAGTAAGAACGCTCGCTGGAAAGGAACAGGTTTTTCACCAGTTGCTGGGTCAGAGTACTGGCCCCCTGCACCGTGCGCCCGGCCGTCAGGTTCGCCAGCACCGCACGACCAATCGAATACAGGCTGATCCCGTCGTGTTCATAGAAGTGACGGTCTTCGGTCGCCAGCAGCGTATCCACCAGCAGATCCGGGAAGCCGCTGCGCTTCACAAACAGACGCTGTTCGCCATTTGCCGACTGCAGCATGGTGATCAGCCGCGGATCGAGACGGAAGAAGCCGAACTGGCGGTTGTTCTCCATATTCTCAATCGTTTCCAGATGATCGCCGTCAAAGGTCAGACGCGCGCGCACCTGCCCTTCTTTACTATCAGGGAAATCAAACGGACGACGGATCATCTCAATGCTGTTGGCCTGCACGGTGTACTCGCCCGGGCGCGTCATTGCGCTGACCTGGCGGTACTGCGTGGCATTCAGCAGACGAACCATTTCATTTTTGCTGATCTGCATATCCGGTTCGAGGTTCACCATGCGGCCATAGACCGCCGCCGGAAGCTCCCAAACTTTGCCGTCGATACGGCTACGGATTTTCTGATCGAGGTAGACACCGTAAGCGGCAACCAGCACCGCGACCACGATCCCTAGCTTGAACAGTAGCCATAGCCAGGTACGTTTACGCCGAGGCTTGTTACCTTTGCCTTTTGCTTTCTTCGGCATCGGCTCTTCATCCTCATAATCATCATCGTCGTAATCATCGTCGTAGTCCTCATCCCGGACCCGACGACGAGTCACTTTTTGTTTTGCCGGACGCGAGGGCTTTCCCTTACGTCCGATAGGCTCGCGGTCATCTCCCGCCATGCTTTTTCTCCGCAACTTTCAGGCGTAAAAGCCTGATTCTCAATACTTCCTCTTGAAAGAGGAAGAAGATATCTCTCAAATTCACGCCCGGAGGTCTCAACCCGCAGGCCACTACCTCGGTATCACAGCGCTTCGCGTCACAGGGCGCGGTCATGATGTATGTTTATGTACTCCTGGAGAATTCATAATATAAATCATCATGTTACACACATCGCCTGACGAGAATTTTGGGACATAGCACAAATAGTCCAGGTGACACAGGATAGCACTAAACCGGGACAGGCTTAACCAGCATTTTACTCCCTCACGACGTAACAAAAGCGAAAATATTATGTTTTTTAATAACATAAAAAATATCCTTCGCCGTTCATCGTCGCAGCGGTCTGCCTGAGGACCTCTGCAGCGATAAAAAACAAAAACCTCAGCGCTGGTTGAATATTATATTGTGAGTGTGACAACAAATATTCTGGTAAGAAGTAAAGAGAAACATTAAGCCATTTGACGATAAAAACGGGAGCGCCTTAACAAATATCTATAATAATATTTCCTGATGACAGCATGGAAATATTTGTTAAACTGTCCTCCAGTTAACCCGATCTGTTTAATATATTATGCGAACTTCCATTATATTTCCGCTGCTCATGATTGCCGTTCTCGCGGGTTGCCAGCAGAACCGTTCGTCTACGCTCAGCCCCACTATCAGCAACGAAGCGCAGCTGGAACAGCTCTCTTCCGTCGCCGCCGGCGCGCGTTATCTGAAAAACAAATGCAGCCGTAGCGATCTTCCTTCCGATGATGCTATCGACCGCGCGGCATGGAATGTCGGTAAAAAGAGAGGATGGGGTAATATTGATTACGCCACGCTCAGCCAGCGCAGCACGCAAATGTATCAGCAACTGCAGCAGGACAGTACGCCGGAAACCACAAAATGCAGCCAGTTTAATCGCCAGCTGGCGCCATTTATTGATAGCTTACGCAGTCAATAAAATGACGAAATAGCCCTACTGTTTTTTATTTCATACCGCTTTATTCCCCTTGAGGGCTATCTTCAATAATGCCTCCCGGCCAGTCGTCGAGAGCGGCAAGGGTAAATGTCTTACCGTTAAAACTGAACAGCGTGACATCCTGCTGAATTTGCTCAATCACCAGATTCGGCAGCGGCGACTCCCCCTCTTTCCAGGACTGACCATTTAAAACGATGCTGCGTTTCTCCGCCGACGACGCGTAAACATGCGCGCTATAGCGCAGCGCGGGCAGATTATCTTCATCAACGATAGCCTCGGGCTTCGCTTTCACTTTCTCAGGTTCCGCAGCGGCTACCGGCTTCGCCTCTTTTTGCGCTGAGGAAGCCATTGGCACCAGTGCCGCATGCGCCACCGGCACAACCAACGCTGACGTGACAGGGGGATTGCGCCACTGCTCGCCAGCAAACCAGCCGAGGGCAATCAGCAGTGCGGCATAGACTGGCACTATCGGATACGGCACCTGCACCATGCGTCCGACCACCACCGGCGGTTCGCCCTCATGCGCAATGGACGCGGGCAAACGGCACGCTTTGTCATCAGAAACGATCACGCTCTCTCCTTTCCCCATAAAACAATAGCCCGGCAACGTCTGCCGGGCTATCAGGCTCCCTTCGCAGAGAGCGGCACAAGCCCCGGCGTTACTTACTGCTCACCGGCAGCCCTGTCCCCTGGGCATCGCCCTGAGGTTTTTCCAGTACCGCCACGGACCAGGCTGGCAGGGTAATCGCGCCATTGGCCGCAATCTCCACGCCGCTCGCCAACGATCCGTCACCGGCTGCCTGCTGGATTGTGCTCAGCTGCAGATTGTCGCCGGTGAAGTCATTGAGAGTCCGGCTCTCGGATGCGGCGTTGATCGCTACCACCAGTCCATCAACCCGGCTATCGAGACTCGCCCCTGCCTGCACGCCATCATCGATAGTCATGATCAGCAGACCAGCCTGCTGATCCGGCCCGGTATTACGGAAATCCACGCGCTTCATCACCGCACTGCCGTCACCTAAGGTGAACAGCGGGGAGGATTTACGCAGCTCGGTCAGCTCCCGGTAGAACGCGGTCATCTGCTTCAGCTCCGCTTCGCCAGGCGTGGCAACCATCTCTTTAACGCGAGAAATCACGTCATAGTTGCTGCCGTCATCGCTGATGCGCGGCATCCCGACATTAAAGTTATTGTCCTGCATGGCATAATCCACGCGGTTAAACCAGTCGCCGGAATCGTAGGAGTCGCGGGTAAAAGATTTCGAGCGCAGCAGTTCAGAACCCTGCTGGTCGAAAGCAATCCCCTGCCCCAGCATCACCGTCGCCAGCGATACTGCCTGCATCCGCACGCGCGTATTCAGGTCAGCCTGCTGCGCGGCTTTGTAGGTAATCATGTCCCACAGCGTCTGGTTGTCGTGCTTCGAAACATAGTTGACGACTTCCGTCGGGTCAGCGGCATAGCCGCCAGGCGCGCCGTTATAGTCAATTTCGCTGCCTTTCTTCACCGCACCGTCTTTATCGATCAGGATAAAGTCGGCAAGGTTACCGGCCATCCCCAGACGAGTCAGATCGGCCAGGTGATGAACCTGGTCGTCGTTCAGGGTGGCCAGCTCGTTTGGCAACACGCCCGCGCCGCTGCCAACCCCCTGGTTTTCACGCAGCGCATCGCCGGAATCGAACGGGCCGCCGCCGCGCACGGCGTCACGCAGACGATCGGAGAACGTACCGATGCCGGTGCCTTTCAGGTTGATCTGCGAGGCGATTTCAAAGCGATCGCTCTGGTTAGAGTCCCAGCCTTCGCCGAAGAAGTAGATATCCGGGTTCAGGGCTTTAATGCGATCCCACGCCGAGAGAATTTGCGCTTTCGGGTGATAGCCCATCAGGTCGAAGCGGAAACCATCGATTTTATAATCCGTGGTCCACACCGCCAGCGAATCGGCAATCAGCTTCGCAAACATACGATGTTCAGGCGCTGAATCCGAACAACAGGTGGCCGACTCAACGCTGCCGGTGCTTTCATTCAGACGCTGATAGTACCAGGGGACTATCTTATCCAGCACCGACGTACGGTCAGTCGGTCCCGCGGCATTGGTATGGTTGTACACGACATCCATAATGACGTTCATGCCCAGATCCTGCTTGATCGCCTGAATCATGGTGCGAAACTCTTTGATGCGCGTCGTGCCTTCCGGATTGGTCGCGTACGAACCTTCCGGCACCGTATAGTGGAACGGATCGTAACCCCAGTTATAGGAGTCGGTCTGCGCCACCAGGGTGTTCAGCGCCTGAACCTGCGGATTGTCCTGACTATCGCTCTGCTTCAGCTGATTGAGCACCTCTTCAACGGTGGAGCCGCTGGTGCAATACCCGGCAAACTCGCTGCTCTTCACCGCGCTATTAACTTCGCACAGGTGGCTGAACGACTGCTGGATATCGGCAACTTTATCGCTGAACTCGTTGACCGTCGCCAGATCGAAGACCGGCAGCAGCTCAACGTGCGTGACGCCTGAAGCGGAGAGCTTCTTCAGATGCTGCACCATATTGCTGTCGCCGGCGGTCAGCGCAAGGTATTTACCGCGCAGTTCAGCCGGAACGGTTTGATCCCAGGCGGAGAGATCGCGAATGTGCGATTCATGAATCGTCATTTTCGCCAGATCGGCTTTGGTTTTCTGGGCATGCGGCATCGTCAGACTATCCCAGCCTTCTGGCTTAAGATCGCTGTCGTTGAGGTCAACGACCTGACTGTATTCCGAGTTAGTGGATAAGCTATGGGAGTAGGGGTCGGTCACTTCATACTGTTCAACCTGGCGCGACTGCGGATGGTAAACCGTCAGCGCATAGCGATAGAACGCCCCTTTCAGGTCGCTACCGCCCTGCCACGTCCAGGAACCCGATGTGCTATCACGGGTCATCGGATGGCTGGCCAGCACTTTTTTATCCGCGCTGTAGAGCACCAGATCGACCTGCTGCGCGGTGGGCGCCCACAGACGGAAATTGACCCCGCCGTCGCTTACCTGCGCACCGTAGTTCAGCGCTTCCGCCGCCGGCGCATAGGTGTCATCCAGCACGCCCGCCGTCTGCACCTGGGTGGCGGAAATCAGGATCCCGTCCTCGGCGGCGGCAATGGCTACCGTTTCCCCCTGCAGCAACTCATCCGTTTTGGCGTCATCCGGCAGTTTAAACGCCGCATAGCCTGAAAGCTGCGGGAAACGCATGCTGACCTGCTGGCTGATGGTGGTTGGCGTCAGCTTCAGGTAACGGTCGGTAAATTTTCCTTCGCTATCGGCCGCCACTTTGCTGCTGTGGCTATAGTACAACCGTACGATTGGCTGGTCTTCGCCAGCCGGCCACAGCAGCGTCGTTTTATCAACCCAGTGAGCTTCGGCAAGCGCCACGCCGAACGCGGCGCGGAAGGCATCAGCACGAGAGTCATAGATCGCGCTGTTACCCGCGATCACCGATACCGTGCGATCCGTGAAGTCGCCAAACGACACGCGCAGGTCGCTGTCGATCAACTTGTTGGTGCCATCTCTGACGATGACGTTGATACAACCGCTCTCTTTATTCAGCGGAATGACCCAGTACGGGCCGTATTTATCGCTGCCGGCTGGCGTAGTGCTGACGTCATTCCAGTCGGCTACCGGCGCGCTTAATGCATCGCAGGTTTCATTATTCCAGAGATACAGGTTCTTACTGCTGTAATCCGCCGGGCTGGTACCGGTGATCCCGGCAATATCGACCAGATGGATGACGGCCTGATTCGCCGTCGCCATCACGGCTTCGCCAGGAACCGCCACATCGGGTAAACGAACAACGACATCCTGGTTATCAGGATTGCCAGGATTATCAGGTGAACCAGAGGAAGAAGATGAAGAACTATTATCGCAGCCGCTAAGTAAAATCAACGAGCCAAGGAATAGGGCATTACAGGTATATCTGAGCATTCGATAGTCCCTAATATGCTTAATAATTTATGAAAGGTAAGAAAAGATGTTTATCTGTAAAGCATCGCAATTAGATATTTTTGTTTTCTCCGGTTCAATCATCCATTAACAATTAATGGGGGGGCGTAGGTGGCCGGGGGAGTAAAAATAAAAAGGGAATGACGACCCGGATAGCGAAACTCATTATGATTCACGACGACAAATCCGCTTTCTCGCAATAAAAGCTCGCAATATAAAAAAACCACCCACCAATATAGGTAGGGGTACTGTATCGCCTCGAGGGAAATAAAATGAGCAACGGAATAAAAAGATATATTTCTGTGATGCAGTTAACACTAATAAATAAAAAACACATGCATTACGCACCGCATATTGCCATGCTCGTCACCTTATTACTGATTGGCCAACAGCTGGCAAAATTAAGCTGGCGAATGATACTCCCTGCATACTCTCCGGCTATTGAGATGAATGACGCGCCGGAGATCTCCCCGCTCATCCCGGCGCCAAAAACGGAATTACCGGTATTCACGCTATTCGGTCGCGCAGAAAAAAAGCCGCAATCATCGGCCCATGACGAGAGCCTTGACCAGGCCCCGCTCTCGTCCCTTAAACTGCGGATTACCGGCCTGCTCGCCAGCAGCGACGCGGCTCGTTCGATTGTCATAATGGCAAAAGGAAATCAACAGGTTAGCCTGATGACCGGCGACAGCACACCGGGTAATGAAGCCCGGATTATCGCGATTCTGCGCGATCGCATTATTGTCAACTACCGGGGCAGAAATGAAGCGATTTTACTCGCGGATGACGGCTCGATGAAAGCCGCAGGCGCCCCTGACACCGCGCTTAATTCACCACTCAGCAAGATTCGCCAGCAGCCGCAAAATATCCTTAATTACCTCAATATTTCCCCGGTTATGGTTAACGAGCAGCTCAGCGGATATCGACTTAATCCCGGCAAAGACCCCACGCTTTTCCGTGAATCGGGTTTACATGAAAACGATCTGGCGGTCGCCTTGAACGGGCTTGATCTTCGCGATCGGCAACAGGCTCAGCAGGCATTAAAACAGCTCCCGGAGCTCAGTGAAATAACGCTAACCGTCGAACGCGAAGGCCAGCGACAAGATATCTATTTAGCATTGAGGGATGAATAATTGGCAAAGACAACGATTTTCCGCCTGATTTTCACCACTCTGATGATATTCAGTTCGCTGCTATTCAGGCCGCTGCACGCGGAAGAATTCTCCGCCAGCTTTAAGGGCACCGATATTCAGGAATTTATTAATACCGTGAGCAAGAACCTGAATAAAACGGTCATCATTGATCCCAGCGTACGCGGCACCATTACCGTCCGTAGTTACGATATGCTCAACGAAGAGCAATATTATCAGTTTTTCCTCAGCGTACTGGATGTCTATGGTTTTGCCGTTATCAATATGAATAACGGCGTGCTTAAAGTGGTACGTTCGAAAGATGCCAAAACCGCCGCGGTCCCGGTCGCCAGCGATGCCGCCCCCGGTGAAGGGGATGAAGTCGTGACCCGCGTGGTTCCGCTGACCAACGTGGCTGCCCGCGATCTGGCACCGCTGCTGCGCCAGCTCAACGATAACGCCGGCGCGGGCAGCGTGGTGCACTACGAACCCTCTAACGTCCTGCTGATGACCGGACGCGCCGCGGTGATCAAACGCCTGCTGACCATTGTCGAACGCGTCGATAACGCGGGCGATCGCAGCGTAGTGACGGTCCCGCTATCCTGGGCCTCCGCCGCCGACGTAGTCAAACTGGTCACCGAGCTAAACAAAGACACCAGTAAATCCGCGCTTCCCGGTTCGATGGTGGCGAACGTAGTCGCTGACGAGCGCACCAATTCGGTACTGGTGAGCGGCGAGCCGAATTCGCGGCAGCGCATCATCACCATGATTAAACAGCTCGACCGCCAGCAGGCGGTCCAGGGCAATACCAAAGTCATCTACCTCAAGTACGCCAAAGCCGCCGATCTGGTGGAAGTGTTAACCGGCATCAGCAGCACTCTGCAGAGCGACAAACAGAGCGCGAAACCGGTGGCCGCGCTGGATAAAAATATCATTATCAAGGCCCACGGTCAGACCAACGCCCTGATTGTCACCGCCGCGCCGGACGTGATGAACGATCTTGAGCGGGTGATCGCCCAGCTGGATATTCGTCGTCCGCAGGTGCTGGTGGAAGCGATTATTGCCGAAGTCCAGGACGCCGACGGCCTCAATCTCGGCGTCCAGTGGGCCAACAAAAATGCCGGGATGACCCAGTTCAACAACAGCGGTCTGCCGATGTCGACGGTGATTGCCGGCGCCAATCAATACAACAAAGACGGCACGGTCACCACTTCGCTTGCCAGCGCGTTAAGCTCGTTTAACGGCATCGCCGCCGGGTTTTACCAGGGCAACTGGGCGATGCTGCTGACCGCGCTCTCCAGCAGCAGCAAAAACGATATTCTCGCGACCCCCAGCATTGTCACACTCGACAACATGGAAGCCACCTTTAACGTCGGCCAGGAAGTCCCGGTGCTCAGCGGCTCGCAAACCACCTCCGGGGATAACATCTTCAACACCGTTGAACGTAAAACCGTCGGTATCAAGCTCAAGGTCAAACCGCAGATCAACGAAGGCGATTCGGTGCTGCTGGAGATCGAACAGGAGGTCTCCAGCGTCGCCGACTCCGCCTCCAGCACCAGCTCCGATCTAGGGGCCACCTTCAACACCCGGACGGTGAATAATGCGGTGCTGGTGGGCAGCGGCGAAACGGTGGTGGTCGGCGGACTGCTGGACAAAAGCGTCACCGATACGGCGGATAAAGTCCCTCTGCTCGGGGATATTCCGGTTATCGGCGCCCTTTTCCGCTCCAGCAGTAAGAAAGTCTCCAAACGGAACCTGATGCTGTTTATCCGCCCGACGATCATTCGCGATCGCGATAGCTACCGTCAGGCCTCTTCGGGCCAGTACAACGCTTTTAACGAAGCCCAGACTAAACAGCGCGGCAAAGAGAACAACGAGGCGTTGCTGAGTGACGATCGGCTGCATATCTACCCGCAGCAGGACACCGTTGCTTTTCGCCAGATAAGCGCCGCCATCGATGCCTTCAACCTGGGAGGCAAGCCATGACGCCAGCAACCGAGTCCCGCCCGCTGCTGCCCTTCGTCTACGCCCGCGCCCACAATATCGTGCTGCTCAGCGATGGCGCGGCCTCTCGGGTCCACTGCCTGCGCAGCACGCCCGCTCAGGCGTTGCTGGAGGCGCGGCGGGTCGCGGATGGTCCGATCGCCGTTGAACATCTCTCCGCTGAAGAGTTTGAAAAGCTGTTGGTGCTGAGCTACCAGCGGGACTCCGCGGAAGCCCGGCGCATGATGGCCGATATCGGTAACGAGCTGGATTTATACACCCTGGCCGAAGAGCTGCCGGATACCGACGACCTGCTGGACAGCGAGGACGATGCGCCGATCATTCGCCTGATTAACGCCATGCTCACCGAGGCCATCAAAGAAAAAGCCTCGGATATTCATATCGAAACCTACGAACGTCATCTGCAAATTCGCTTTCGGGTGGATGGCGTCCTGCGCGAAATCCTGCGCCCGCAGCGCCGCCTCGCCGCCCTGCTGATCTCCCGCATTAAGGTCATGGCAAGCCTCGACATCGCGGAGAAACGCATTCCGCAGGACGGGCGCATGGCGTTGCGCATTGGCGGGCGCGCCGTTGATGTTCGCGTCTCAACGTTGCCTTCCAGTTACGGCGAGCGCGTGGTTTTGCGTCTGCTGGACAAAAACAGCGTCAACCTCGATCTGCTCACCCTGGGGATGCCTCCCGCGCTGTTGCAGCAGGTCGACGATCTGATGGCTCGCCCGCACGGCATCATTCTGGTTACCGGCCCCACCGGTTCAGGCAAAAGCACCACCCTGTACGCCGCCCTCAGCCGGCTCGACGCCCGGGAGCGCAATATCATGACCATCGAGGATCCGGTCGAATATGAGCTGGAGGGTATCGGCCAGACTCAGGTCAACACCAAAGTGGAGATGACCTTTGCCCGCGGGCTGCGCGCGATTTTGCGTCAGGACCCGGACGTGGTGCTGGTGGGGGAAATTCGCGATGGCGAGACGGCGCAGATCGCCGTGCAGGCCTCGTTGACCGGACATCTGGTGCTCTCCACGCTCCATACCAACAGCGCGCTGGGGGCCATTTCGCGTCTGCAGGATATGGGCGTCGAGCCGTTTTTGCTCTCCACGTCGCTGCTGGCCGTCATGTCGCAGCGTCTGGTGCGCCGCCTTTGCCCGCACTGCCGCCAGTCGCAGCCGGCCGATACGCAAACCGCCGGCCAAATGGCCATCGCCCGCGGAACGCCGCTGTGGCGGGCGGTCGGCTGCGCGGAGTGTAGTTTTACCGGCTATCGCGGACGTACCGGGATCCATGAACTGCTGCGGGTTGACGATCGGGTGCGCATGGCCATCCACCGGGGAGAAAATGAATTAACGCTGATTCAGCAGCTGGGGGCGGACTACACCACTCTGCGGGATGCCGGGCGGGACAAGGTGCTGGCCGGAATCACCAGTTGGGAAGAGGTGGTCAGAGTGACCGAACAGCGCACGGGAGAAGCAGACTAAAATGGCTGTCTTTCGCTATCAGGCGCTCGATGAGCATGGCAAAACCCAGCGCGGCGTGCAGCAGGCCGATTCCGCCCGTCACGCCCGCCAGCTGCTGCGGGAAAAAGGCTGGCTGCTCCTTGAGATTCACGCCGTCGCGCAGGCAACGCCGGGCTCCCCTCGATCGCTGCTGACGCGGCGCACCAGTGCCAGCGATCTGGCCTTGCTGACCCGCCAGCTGGCCACGCTGGTGGCGGCCGCCATCCCGCTCGAGAAAGCGCTGGATGCCGTGGCGCAGCAGTGCGAAAAAGCCCCTCTCAGGACCCTGATGGCGGGCGTGCGCGGCAAGGTGCTTGAAGGCCATTCGCTGGCGGAATCCATGCGCGGTTATCCGGGCTGTTTTGATCAGCTGTACTGCGCCATGGTGGCCGCCGGGGAAACTTCCGGTCATCTTGACAGCGTCCTGAACCGACTGGCGGACTATACCGAACAGCGCCAGCAGCTGCGCGCCCGTCTGCTGCAGGCGATGATCTACCCTATCGTCCTGACGCTGGTCGCCATCAGCGTGATCGCCATTTTGCTCTCCACGGTGGTGCCCAAAGTCGTCGATCAGTTTGTCCATATGAAGCAGGCGCTGCCGTTCTCAACCCGCCTGTTGATGGCCCTCAGCGATCTGGTCCGCACCGCCGGCCCCTGGCTGTTGCTGGCGCTGATCGGCGGAGGCCTGCTGCTGCACTACGCCTTACGTCAGCCCGCGCGACGCCTGCTGTGGCACAAACAGCTGCTGCGCCTGCCGCTGATCGGTCGGGTCGCCCGCAGCATCAACAGCGCCCGCTATGCCCGAACCTTAAGCATTCTGAACGCCAGCGCCGTTCCGCTGCTGCTGTCGATGCGCATCAGCGCGGAAGTGCTGAGCAACGCGTGGGCACGCCGCCAGCTGGAGGCGGCCACGGAGTCGGTACGCGAAGGCATTAGCCTGCATCGCGCCCTGGAAATGACCGCCCTCTTCCCGCCGATGATGCGCTACATGGTGGCCAGCGGCGAACAGAGCGGAGAACTCAACGGCATGCTCGAACGTGCCGCCGACAACCAGGACCGCGAACTGAGCGCGCAAATTCAGATGGCGCTCAGCCTGTTTGAACCTTTGCTGGTGGTGGCAATGGCTGGAATGGTGCTGTTTATCGTTCTGGCGATCCTGCAACCGATCCTGCAACTCAACACCCTTATGAGTATGTAATTGTCTTAATGGAGAAAAATATGCAACGGCAGCGCGGCTTCACGTTACTGGAAATTATGGTGGTGATTGTCATCCTCGGCATTCTCGCCAGCCTGGTGGTGCCCAACTTAATGGGCAACAAAGAAAAAGCGGATCGCCAGAAGGTGGTCAGCGATCTGGTGGCGCTGGAGGGGGCGCTGGATATGTACAAACTGGACAACAGTCGCTACCCCAATAGCGAGCAGGGTCTCCAGGCGCTGGTCAGCCGGCCTGCCGCCGAGCCGCAGGCGCGTAACTACCCGGAGGGCGGCTATATCCGCCGTCTGCCTCAGGATCCGTGGGGCAACGACTATCAGCTGCTCAGCCCCGGCCAGCACGGTCAGATCGACGTGTTTAGCGTTGGCCCTGACGGGATGCCGGATACCAATGACGATATTGGCAACTGGAATATCGGGAAAAAATAGTGCGACAGCGCGGCTTCACGTTACTGGAAATGATGCTCATTTTGCTGTTGATGGGCGTCAGCGCGGGCATGGTGATGCTGGCGTTTCCGACATCACGCGAGGATGACGCGGCGCACACTCTTGAGCGATTTCAGACGCAGCTGCGCTTTATCCGCGAACGCGGGCTCCAGACCGGCCAGTTCTTTGGCATCTCGATTCACCCCGATCGCTGGCAGTTTATGCTGCTGCAACCGCGCGATGACGCTGCGGCGAATCCCGCTACGGAGGAGAGCTGGTACGGTTATCGCTGGCTGCCGCTGCCGCCGGGCCGCGTCGCCACCGCAGGCCAGGTCGCATCGGGAAAACTGACCCTGAGCTTCCCGCATGATGCCCAATGGACGCCGGGCGAACAGCCCGATGTCCTGCTGTTTCCCGGCGGCGAAGTCACGCCGTTTCAGCTGCAGATCGGCAGCGCCGAAGGGATTGCCGTCGATGCCCGCGGCGCAATCCGCTCAGCCCGACAGGATGATGGACGATGAAAGCACAATCCGGAATGACGCTCATCGAAGTCATGGTCGCCCTGGTGGTCTTCGCCCTGGCCGGGCTCTCCGTCATGCAGGCGACCCTCCAGCAGACCCGCCACATGGGGCGGATGGAAGAGAAAACCCTCGCCGGCTGGCTCGCCGATAACCAGCTGGTGCAGCTGAAGCTGGAAAACCGCTGGCCGGCGCTGAGCAGCTCGGAAACCGAGGTACAGGCGGCGGGAAGCCGCTGGTATATCCGCTGGCAAGGCGTGGAAACGGAGATCCCGCAGCTACGCGCGCTGGATGTCGAGGTCCGTCACGATAAGCGTGATAAGACCCCGATCGCTTCGCTACGTACCTACGTGACTCAGCCATGATGATACGCACGATGCGCGGTTTTACTCTCGTGGAGATGCTGCTGGCGCTGGCGATTCTGGCGGCGCTGAGCATCGCTGCGATGGCGGTTCTGCAAAACGTCCTCCGCGCCGATAGCCTGACCCGGGAAAAAACGCTGCACGTTGAGGCGCTGCAACGCACCTTCAGCCAGATGGCCGCCGACTTCAATCAGATTATCCCGCGTCGCAGCCGCGAGAGCGCCAGCCTCTTTTTTGCCGGACGTTTTCAGCTCAACAGCGATGACTGGGCGATAGCCTTCAGCCGCAACGGCTGGCCGAATCCGCTGGGGATGCTGCCGCGTTCCGAGATCCAGAACGTCAGCTACCGTCTGCGCCAGCAGCAGCTGGAACGGCTGAGCTATGATCAGCAGGACCCGCTCACCGGCGTCGAACCGACGGTGGACGTCCTGCAAGATGGCATCCAGGCCTTCCGTCTACGCTTCTATGCCAATGGCCGCTGGCAGGAGCGCTGGGACAACACGCAAAGCCTGCCCCAGGGCCTCGAAGTCACCCTGACGCTGGATGGCTACGGGGATATCACGCGCCTGTTTCTGATAACGCCCGGAGCCAGCCAATGAACCACCGACAGCGCGGCGTCGCGCTCCTGATGGTACTGCTGATCCTGGCCCTGATGATGGTGCTGGCAAGCGCGATGACCGAGCGTACGGCGCGCCTCTATCAGCAAACCGCCACCACCCTCGATAACCTGCAGGCGAAATGGTATGCGCTAGGCGCGGAAACCATGGCCGCCGCGCTGCTTCAGCGCGATGCGCTGGACTCCCCGAACCAAACCCATCTGGCGCAAAACTGGGCGCAGGAAGGACGCCGCTTCACGGTCAACGACGGCGAGATTAACGCGATCATCACCGATGGCCAGGCCTGCTTTAACCTCAATGCTATCAACCACGGCAGCGGCGAGGAAAGCGAAGCGATCCCCTGGCCGGCGCGCGCCTTTACCCGCCTGCTGGAAAACCTCGGCGAAGAGCCGCTACGGGCGCTTCAGCTCACCGCCGCGCTGCGCGACTGGATCGATGGCGACCGGGAGCCGCGCCTCAACGGCGGCGAAGATGAGGTATACATGGCGCGCTCGCCGGGATACCTCGCCGCGAATCAGAAGATCCAGGACGTCAGCGAACTGCGGCTGATTGCCGGAATGGACGCCGCGCTGTATCTGCGCCTGCTGCCCTTTGTTTGCGCCCTGCCGGACGACGCCCTGCAGCTCAACGTCAATACGCTCAGGGTAGACCAGGCCCCGCTGCTGATGGCGCTCTTTCCTACCGGAGTCAATCTCCAGCAGGCGCGCCAGCTGCTGCAGGATCGCCCGCGCAGCGGCTGGAACAGCGTTGCCGCTTTCCTGGCCCTGCCAGCTTTACAGCAAAGCGATACCGCCGCCGCCCGCCCGTGGCTGACGGTTCACAGTCAACGGTTTGTGGCCGCCTTCACCGTGGTGATGGGCAGCACGCGTTATCAGCAGCGGAGTGTCCTGCAAAAAGAAGGTCGTACTTTCCGTATTATCCAGCGGCATTATGGACTCTATAGGGTGGCCGATGAATCACGATAAAACCGCACAGCGAGAGATGCTCATTGTGCGTCTTGCTGCCCCCGAGCGCCCCGTCGCCTGGCGACTGGTCTGCCCGGGTGACCCGCAACGGGAAGCCTGCGGCGAGTGGTCCGCCACCGGCGCTGACGCTACGCTCCCCGAACTGGCGCAACGCTATCCCGCCTGGGTACTGGTCCCGGCCAGCGACTGCGCCTTCCACCACGTCACGCTCCCGGCGGGTCTGCGCAAAGCTCCACAACAGGTGGTGCCGTTTTTACTGGAAGAGCAGCTGGCCACCGACGTCGACGAGACCCACTTCGCCCTGCTCCACCGTCAGCGTGAGCGCTGTGCCGTCGCGGCGATAGCGCGGCAGAAGATGGCCGCCTGGCTCGCCCGCTGCGACGAACTACGGCTTCATATTCTCGCGCTGACGCCGGATGTATTGACGCTGCCCTGCCTCCCCGATCGCTGGAGCGCGGTACAGGCCGATGACCAATGGCTGATTCGCCAGGACGCCTGGTGCGGGATGGCGGTAGAAACCCCGTGGCTTGCGGAAGTACTCGCGGCCTGGGAAACGCTGCCGCCGATCGATTGCTATTCCCCACCGCCTGCCATCTCCGCCCCCTGGCGCGCGCTCGCACCGCAGGATGTGCTCGCTCTGGCGGCGGCGAACCCGGCGGCCCGGCAGATCTGTTTACGTCAGGGGACCTTTGCACCAAAGCGTCGCTGGCAGCCGGCCGGCCGGCGCTGGCGCCCGACGCTCGCCGCGGCGGCAGCGCTGATGCTGCTGTGGAGCACCAATGCCGTGCTTGACCACCTTGCCCTGAGCCGCCAGGCGGATGCGGCCCAGGAGGCCAGCCGGGCGTTTTATCGCCAGTGGTTCAAAAACGATAAAAACGTTATCAACCCGCGCCTGCAGATGCAGCAGCACCTGCACCAGCTGGAAGCGACAACCGCCGCCTCACCGCTGGTCGCCCATATTCGCAGCTTGCAAAATATGGTCTCCGACACCCCGGGGATTCAGCTGCGGTCGTTGACCTGGGATGCCGCGCGCAATGCGCTTCAGCTCGATATTTCGGCGGTTTCTTCACGGGCGCTGGAGCAGTTCACCACCCGCGCACAGGCCGGTTTTCGCGTGCGGACAGGAGAAATGAAACCCCGCCCCGACGGAATTGAAGGGCGTCTGACGCTGGAGGGCAACGATGGCTGATTGGGTTATGTTATGGCAACAGCGCACCCGTCGCGAACAGCGCCTGTTAATCGGCATGGGCCTGCTGCTGTCGGTGGGCATCATCTGGTACGCGCTCTGGCAGCCGTGGCTCAGTCGGGAAGCCCGCTGGCAACAAACGCTCATCAGAGAGCAGGCAACCCTGCGCTGGATGCAGCAGCAAACGCCCCGGCTCCAGCAGCTAGCCCGCCAGACACCGGGGGCCGCGACCGCGACGAAGGAGGATCTCTCCGCCGCCATCATGCGTGAAGCCACCCGCCTGGAGCTGGCGATTGTCCGGCTACAGCCGCAGGGCGCCCGGGTGAACGTGACCTTGCCGGCCTGTACTTTTCAGGCGCTGATGACATGGCTGGACGCCCTCGCCCGCCAGGGCATCTTCGCCTCTTCTCTGGCCGTCAGCGCTCAACCGACGCAACCCGGTTGGGTGACGGTGACGACCCTGGTGCTGGAGCGTCCGCATGCCCCGTAAAGTCGCGTTCGGCCTGCTGCTCGCGGGAATGTATCTGTGCTGGCTGCTGTTGACTGCGCCGGCCCGTCTGCTGACTTTCGCCCTGCCGGACGGCGTCAGAGTCGGCGAGCTCAGCGGAACCGTTTGGCACGGTGAGGCCCGGCAGTTAGCCTGGCGCGGCGTTCGCCTCGCCCACCTTCGCTGGACGCTGACCTTCTCTTCCGGCCTTCCCGGCTGGCGGGTCACGCTCGACGATCCCGACGGCTTACGCGGACACGTCTCGCTCTATGGAATGACCACGCTCCGCTTGCAGAACGGCCTTTTGACCATCCCCGCCAACCTTGCCAGGCGCTGGCTCACGCCGGCGCTGCCGGCCGAGGCCAGCGGCCAGATCGCCCTGAACCTGTCGGAAGGTCGCTTTAACCAGGCCGGCTGCCAGCAGGTGTCCGGCGGCCGCCTGCAGTGGCAGGAAGCGCAGCTAAGCTCCCCGGCCGGCTCCCTCGAGCTGGCCCGCGTAAGCGGCAAATTTAGCTGCACGCCCGCAGGGGCGCTGGCGCTCACCCTCAGCCAGGACTCTCATCAGCTCAGCCTCACTGGCCAGGGCACCCTGAGCCCCGATGGTCGCTACGCCTTTCACGGCAAGCTGCAGACACGTCAGTCAACCCCAGCCCTCCTCACCCTGCTCGTTGCCCAACATCAGCGCCAGGATGAGCAGGGACGCATCCCCTGGCAGCTGCAGGGGAAATGGTAATCACAGGAGACATCATGACGCTACTTAGCGCATTTTCGTTGCAGTTCCCCCTGTTATGGGGCGGATTTTTGTTTATTTTCGGCCTGACGTTTGGCAGCTTTTTTAACGTGGTTATCCACCGTTTGCCGCTGATGATGCGGCAGGAAAAGTCCGCACGATTCAACCTGTGCGTTCCCGCCTCCTTCTGCCCCCAGTGCCAGCGGCCTCTCATCTGGCGGGATAACATTCCTCTGCTCAGCTATCTCTCACTCAAAGGACGCGCCCGCTGCTGCCAGGCGCCCATTTCCCAGCGCTATCCGCTGACGGAACTGGCCAGCGGACTGCTATTTGTGCTGGCCGGATATCTGCTGACGCCGGGGTTGCCGCTGTTGGGGGGGCTGATCCTGCTCTCCACGCTGCTGGTGCTGGCGATCATCGACGGCCAGACTCAGCTCCTGCCGGATCGGCTGACTCTGCCGCTGCTGTGGGCCGGTCTGCTGTTTAATCTCAACGGCACATTTGTCCCGCTCAGCGAAGCGGTGATCGGCGCCATGACGGGCTATTTATCGCTGTGGACGGTTTACTGGCTGTTTCGCCTGTTGACCGGCAAAGAGGCGCTCGGATACGGAGATTTTAAGTTGCTGGCGGCACTCGGCGCATGGTCAGGCTGGCAGATCCTGCCGCAGACGCTGCTGTGCGCCTCGGCCAGCGGCCTGATCTGGACCTTGCTGCAACGGCGGATCACCCTCCAGTCCCTGGATCAGCCGCTGGCCTTCGGCCCCTGGCTGGCGCTGGCGGGCAGCGGCCTGTTTCTGTGGACTCAGACGCTGTAACCGGAGCTCGACAAGCCCGGCTACGAATACTTTTTGGTGCGCCGCGTCGGCGCGGTATTGGCCGGGTCGTCCGGCCAGACATGTTTGGGATAACGCCCCTTCATCTCTTTTTGCACCTCGCGATAGGTCCCCTGCCAGAAAGCGCTGAGGTCGCGGGTAATCTGCAGCGGACGCTGCGCAGGCGACAGCAGCTCCAGCACCAGCGCGATCCGGCCCTGGGCTATCGTCGGCGTGGCGGCTTCGCCGAACATCTCCTGCATACGTACCGCCAGCGCGGGCGGATTATCGGCATGGTAGCGGATCGCTATCCGGCTCCCGGTCGGCACCGTGTAATGGGTTGGCAGTTCGCTGTCCAGCTTCTGTCGCAATGACCACGGCAGCCAGTTTTGTAGCGCCTGGCGTACATCCAACGCTTTCAGCGCGCGCAGCGAGTGCACTCCGCTCATCTGCGGTAGCAGCCAGGCTTCAAGCGAGTCCAGTAGCGAGGCGTCGTCGACGGCCGGCCACGCCTCTTCTGGCAGCCATTGTGCCGCGCAGAGCAGACGCAGACGCAGCTGTTCGGCTTCCGGCGTCCAGTTAAGCACGCCGAGGCCCTTATCGCGGATGCCGTTGAGCATCGCCTGATGCAGCTCCTCTTCCGAGGGTTTCGCCAGCGGCTGGGTTTTTAACACCAGTTGACCGATGCAGGTACGTCGCCAGGCCTTCAGCGTCCCCTGCGCTTCATCCCATTCGACGGTATCGGAACGCTGCGCCAACCCGGGGCACTGCGCCAGCAGCGCATTGACATCCAGCGGCAGCGCCAGGAGGATCCGCGCGTCCGGCGAGGCGCTTCCCTGCAGGAGCAGAGGCGCAATCAGCCATTCGTGGCGCCCGAGCGCATCGTCGGCGTCCAGCATCGCCCCCATCCCGTTGGCGAGCTGATAGCGCCCTTCCTGACCGCGGCGACGGGCGATCCGGTCGACAAATGCCGGCGCCAGCAGCGGCGCCAGGCGCTGTGCATCGGGCTGTGCATCGCGGCTGCCCAGCCGCTTCAAAAGCTGCTGCGCCCGCTGCTGCCAGTTCGGCTGCTGGCGGGCAAACGCCGCGCCGAGATCGCTGTTTCCGCCGCGCGGAGGCTCTTCGAGGATCGCCGCCAGTTTCGCCGCGGTCGCCGCATCATCCGGATCGGTTGCCGCCGTCAACATGGCCGCGAGACGCGGGTCATTACCCAGGGTGGCCATTTGGCGCCCGCGCGCCGATAACCTGTCGCCCTCCAGCGCCGATAGCGTCGTCAGCAAGCGTCGGGCCGCTGCCAGGTTTGCCTCAGGCGGTAAATCGAGCCAGTGCAGCTGCGCCGGATCGCGGCATCCCCACTGTAAAAGCTCCAGCAGCAGCGCTGAGAGATCGCTGTGCAGTATCTCAGGATCGCTCTGTGCCGCCGCGCGTTCCGCCTGTTCTTTGCCGATCAAATGCAGACAAATCCCCGGCTCCAGACGGCCGGCGCGACCGGCGCGTTGGGTCATTGACGCCTGGCTGATGCGTTGCGTAATCAGTCGGGTTAAGCCGGTACGGGCGTCAAAGCGGGCGACGCGCTCCTGGGCGCTATCGACCACCAGCCGGATGCCTTCGATGGTTAAGCTGGTCTCGGCGATATTGGTCGCCAGCACCACTTTGCGCTGACCTTCGGCGGCCGGGAGAATCGCTTTACGCTGCTCGCTCAGCGGCAGCGCCCCGTACAGCGGACAGAGCACCACATCGTCGGCCACCCGTTCGGCCAGCTGCGCCTGCACCCGCTGAATTTCCCCCACGCCCGGGAGGAACAGCAGCATCGAGCCGCGCTCCTGGCGCAGCAGTTCCGCAGCGGCGATGGCGACCGCTTCATCGAAACGCTGATGCGCGGCAAGCGCCTGAAAGCGTTTTTCCACCGGGAACGCACGCCCTTCAGAGCAGATTGTCGGCGCCGAAGGCAGCAGCCGCTGCAGACGATCGTTATCCAGCGTCGCTGACATAATCAGCAGTTTAAGATCCTCCCGTAGCCCCTGCTGGACATCCAGCAGCAGCGCCAGCGCCAGATCCGCCTGCAGGCTGCGCTCGTGGAACTCATCGAGGATCACCAGCCCGACGCCGCTCAGTTCGGGATCGTGCTGGATCATCCGCGTCAGAATGCCTTCAGTCACTACCTCCAGTCGCGTATTCGGTCCGATGCAGGTTTCCGCGCGCATCCGGTAGCCGACGGTCGCCCCCGGTTTCTCACCCAGCAGCTCCGCCAGACGTTGTGCCACGTTGCGGGCGGCTAATCGCCGCGGCTCCAGCAGAATAATGCGCCCGTCGATATGGCCATCGGCGAGTATTTGCAGCGGCAGCCAGGTCGATTTCCCGGCGCCGGTTGGCGCATTGAGCAATACCTGCGGCGCCTGCTGCAGTGCAGAAAGAAGTTCAGGGAGGACGGCGGCAACCGGCAATTGGGACACGAATGGCTCCGGAGGTTAACATTTGAGGGCAAGCATTGTAGCATCCTGATAATTCATTACCGAGTCTCTATCATGTCCGAGCCGAAAAGGCTGTTTTTCGCCCTTGAGCTGCCTGCTGAAGCCCAGCGGCAAATCGTTCACTGGCGCGCGGCGAACTTTCCGGAAGATGCCGGACGGCCGGTGGCCGCAGATAACCTGCACCTGACGCTGGCCTTTCTCGGCGAAGTCAGCGCGGACAAGCAGCGTGCGCTGGCGGCGCTGGCCGGGCGCATCCGCCAGCCCGGTTTTACGCTCACGCTCGACGATGCCGGCCAGTGGCTGCGTTCCCGCGTGGTGTGGCTCGGCACCCGCCGGCCTCCGCGCGGCCTGCTACAGCTGGCTAACATGCTGCGCGCCCAGGCGGCACGTAGCGGCTGCTATCAAAGCCCGCAGCCGTTTCATCCGCATATCACCCTGCTGCGCGAAGCCCGCCACGCGGTGCCCATTCCGCCGCCGGGCTTCAGCTGGACTTTTGCCGTCAGTGAGTTTGTGCTTTATGAATCCCGTTTTTCCCGCGGACGCACCCGCTATACCGCGCTGGAACGTTATCCCTTTAACAAGGAAAACTGATGCAGTTCACTCCACCTTTACAATCCGCCATCCTGATTAAGCGTTACAAACGGTTTTTGGCGGATGTGGTCACCCCCGACGGTCGGGAGCTTACGCTACACTGCCCGAATACCGGCGCGATGACCGGCTGCGCAACCCCCGGCGATACCGTCTGGTACTCCACGTCGGATAACCCGAAACGCAAATACGCCCATACCTGGGAATTAACGCAAACCCAGCGGGGCGCAATAATTTGTGTTAATACTTTACGCGCGAATATACTGGCAAAAGAGGCGATACTTGCGGGGAGCATTGTCGAACTTTCTGGATATAACACGCTGAAAAGTGAAGTAAAATACGGCGAGGAAAAGAGTCGTATCGATATTATGTTACAGGCAGAAGAGCGACAAAACTGCTATATTGAAGTGAAATCGGTTACGTTGGCGGAAAATGACAGCGGTTATTTCCCCGATGCTGTGACCGAGCGCGGTCAAAAGCACCTTCGGGAGCTGATGAGCGTGGCGGCGGCAGGCGACCGGGCCGTAATCTTGTTCGCCGTGCTCCATTCGGCGATCGACCGTTTCTCACCCGCGCATCATATTGATGCCAGATACGCACAGCTGTTGATTGAGGCGCAAACCAAGGGGGTAGAAATTCTCGTTTATAAAGCGGAACTTTCTACTGAAATGATGACTCTGAATAAGCCGATTACCGCGGTGTTAACCCCCGGTAAATAAACGGCTAAATTGTGTCCGGGTCGCGAGCGCAAATACGCTTTTCTTCACAGGGTTGTCAAGTGTAACGTTTAGATAATTGCTATCCGGAAAAGCATCTGCTATTTATAGCGGCCTGATTTTTCCCCCAACATGGGGATCGATAGTGCGTGTTAAGGAGAAGCAACATGCAAGAAGGGCAAAACCGTAAAACATCGTCCCTGAGTATTCTCGCCATCGCTGGGGTGGAGCCATATCAAGAGAAGCCGGGCGAAGAGTATATGAACGAAGCCCAGCTGGCGCACTTCAGGCGTATTCTTGAAGCATGGCGTAATCAACTCAGGGATGAAGTGGATCGCACCGTATCGCACATGCAGGATGAAGCAGCTAACTTCCCGGATCCGGTAGACCGTGCCGCTCAGGAAGAAGAATTCAGCCTGGAACTGCGTAACCGCGACCGCGAACGTAAACTGATCAAAAAGATCGAGAAAACGCTGAAGAAAGTCGAAGACGAGGATTTCGGCTTCTGCGAATCCTGTGGCGTTGAGATTGGCATTCGCCGTCTGGAAGCGCGTCCGACCGCTGACCTGTGCATCGACTGCAAAACGCTGGCGGAAATTCGCGAAAAGCAGATGGCTGGCTAATCCGCTTCGCTATCGTATCTCCGGCGGGAGTCTCTCCCGCCTACATGTTTTATTAGTCACCCATGAATGACTCACACTATATTGGCCGCTTTGCCCCCTCACCTTCCGGCGAACTCCACTTCGGCTCTCTGATTGCCGCACTCGGCAGCTATCTTCAGGCCCGTGCGCAAAACGGTATCTGGCGCGTACGCATTGAAGATATCGATCCGCCGCGTGAAGTCCCCGGCGCCGCCAGTACGATTCTGCGCCAGCTGGAGCACTACGGCCTGCACTGGGACGGCGAAGTGCTGTGGCAGTCGCAGCGTCACGAAGCCTACCGCGAGCGGCTGGCCTGGCTGCATGAACAGGGGCTTTGCTATTACTGCACCTGTACCCGGGCCCGTATTCACGCCGTCGGCGGCGTGTATGACGGCCACTGCCGCGATTTACGACTCGGCGCCAACGACGCCGCCCTGCGCTTACGTCAGACGCGGCCGGTCCTCGCGTTTTATGACCGTCTGCGCGGTACCCTCGTCGCCGATGAGGCGCTGGCGCGGGAAGATTTCATTATCCACCGCCGCGACGGTCTGTTCGCCTATAATCTTGCGGTGGTCGTGGACGATCATTTCCAGGGAGTCAGCGAAATCGTCCGCGGGGCGGATCTTATCGAACCGACGGTGCGCCAGATTTCGCTGTATCAGCATTTTGGCTGGCAGGCTCCGGACTATGTCCATCTGCCGCTGGCGGTGAATGCCCAGGGGAATAAACTCTCCAAACAAAACCACGCCCCGGCGCTGCCGGAGGGCGATCCGCGTCCCGAAATTATGCGGGCGTTAATGTTTCTTAATCAGGATATTGAGCAGGAATGGCGAGCGTTAAGTATTGAGGATTTACTGAAGAATGCGGTAGCCAACTGGGACCCGCAAAAAATCCAGCATTCTCAAATGACTCTCGCTGAGCTATGATTAGCCGCTATTTTTTGTCCTGAAGTCCGTCTGACACTACGAGGTGCAACATTTTTACCCGAGTCGCTAATTTTTGCCGTAAGGTGCTAAGCCGTGAAGAGCGCGACGCAGAAGCCGCCGTTGAACAAACGCATATGACGGTTATCCCGCGTGAACAGCATGCAATTTCCCGCAAAGATATCAGTGATAATGCCCTCAAGGTGCTCTATCGACTGAACAAGGCGGGCTATGAAGCCTATCTCGTCGGCGGTGGCGTACGTGACCTTCTGCTTGGTAAAAAACCTAAAGATTTTGACGTAACAACCAGCGCGACGCCGGATCAGGTTCGTAAACTGTTCCGCAACTGTCGTCTGGTGGGTCGTCGTTTCCGCCTGGCGCACGTGATGTTCGGGCCGGAAATCATCGAAGTCGCCACCTTCCGCGGCCACCATGAAGGGCACACCACCGATCGTGTGACTTCACAGCGCGGCCAGAACGGGATGCTGCTGCGCGACAACATCTTCGGCTCGATCGAAGAAGATGCCCAGCGTCGCGACTTCACCATTAACAGCCTGTATTACAGCGTGGCCGATTTTACCGTGCGCGACTACGTCGGCGGCATGAAAGATCTGCAGGAGGGCATGATTCGCCTGATTGGCGATCCGGAAACCCGCTACCGCGAAGATCCGGTCCGCATGCTGCGCGCTGTGCGCTTTGCCGCCAAGCTGAATATGAACATCAGCGCGGAAACCGCCGAGCCGATTCCGCGTCTTGCCGCGCTGCTCCATGACGTTCCCCCGGCGCGTCTGTTCGAAGAAGTGCTGAAGCTGCTGCAGGCGGGCTATGGCTATGATACCTACATGCTGCTGCGCGAATATAACCTGTTCCAGCCGCTGTTCCCGACCATCACCCGCTACTTTACCGAGCGCGGCGATAGCCCGATGGAACACATCATTACCCAGGTGCTGAAGAATACCGATAACCGCATCCATAACGATATGCGCGTTAACCCGGCGTTCCTGTTTGCGGTCATGTTCTGGTATCCGCTGCTGGAAATGGCGCAGAAAATCACCCAGGAGAGCGGTCTGGCCTACAACGACGCTTTCGCGCTGGCGATGAACGATGTGCTGGATGAAGCCTGCCGTACGCTGGCCATTCCGAAGCGTATTACCACTCTGGTACGCGATATCTGGCAGCTGCAGCTGCGCATGTCCCGCCGCCAGGGCAAACGCGCCTGGAAGCTGATGGAACATCCGAAATTCCGCGCCGCCTACGATCTGCTGGAGCTGCGTGCCGGCGCCGAGAAAAATGGCGAACTGCAGCGTCTGACCAAATGGTGGGGCGAGTTCCAGGTTGCCGCGCCGCCAGATCAAAAAGAGATGCTTAACGAGCTCGATGACGAACCCGCACCGCGCCGCCGCCATCGTCGCCCGCGTAAACGCACCCCGCGTCAGGGTGGCGCATGACCCGCGTCTACATCGCGATCGGCAGCAATCTGGCTTCTCCTCTGGAGCAGGTCAACGCTGCCGTGACGGCGCTGGCTGCCATTCCAGACAGCCGGATGGTTGCGGTCTCCTCTTTTTACCGCACGCCGCCGCTGGGGCCGCAGGATCAGCCTGACTACCTCAATGCCGCCGTCGCCCTGGAGACGGAACTGCAGGCTGAAGCCTTGCTGGATCATACCCAGCGCATCGAGCTGCAGCAGGGCCGTCAACGCAAAGCCGAACGCTGGGGCCCTCGTACGCTGGATCTCGATATCATGCTGTTTGGCGATGCCGTGATTAACAGCGAGCGCCTGACGGTACCGCACTACGATATGAAAAACCGCGGCTTTATGCTGTGGCCGCTGTATGAGATTGCCCCGACGCTTCATTTCCCCGACGGCGCCACTCTGCGCCAGGTGCTGGAAAACCTCGGCGCCGAAAAGCCGGCGATCTGGTAGTTCCCCCTTCCCCATTTTTAGCCATTACGGCGATCGTCGTTATCGGTCGCCTAAAACCATTGCCCCTCTGAATGCTGCTGTTAGAATGCCGGTTAATATGACTTTCATCATCAGGAAACGTTATGAAACCGACCACTATCGCCCTGCTGCAGAAATGCAAACAGGAGAAGCAGCGCTTCGCCACCATCACCGCCTATGACTACAGCTTTGCGAAGCTGTTTGCCGATGAAGGGATCAACGTGATGCTGGTAGGTGACTCGCTGGGCATGACGGTGCAAGGGCACGATTCGACCTTGCCGGTGACCGTGGAAGATATCGCCTACCACACCCAGGCGGTACGTCGCGGCGCCCCCCATTGCCTGCTGCTCGCTGACCTGCCGTTTATGGCCTACGCCACCCCGGAACAGACCTTCGCTAACGCCGCCATTGTGATGCGCGCAGGCGCCAACATGGTCAAGCTTGAAGGCGGCGCCTGGCTTGCGGAAACGGTGAAAATGCTGGCGGAACGCGCGGTGCCGGTTTGCGGCCACCTTGGTCTGACCCCACAGTCGGTCAATATTTTCGGCGGCTATAAAGTGCAGGGCCGCGGCGACGCGGCGCAGGCGCTGTTCGACGACGCGCTGGCACTGGAAGCGGCTGGCGCACAGCTGCTGGTCCTTGAGTGCGTCCCGGTCGAGCTGGCTCAACGTATCACCGAGGCGTTAACCATTCCGGTTATCGGCATTGGTGCGGGTAACGTCACCGACGGCCAGATCCTCGTGATGCATGACGCTTTCGGGATCACCGGCGGCCATATCCCTAAGTTCGCTAAAAATTTCCTCGCTGAAGCGGGCGACATGCGCGCCGCAGTGCGGCAGTATATTGCCGACGTGGAGTCCGGCGTTTATCCGGGCGAAGAACACAGTTTCCATTAAGGAGTCTTGTTGTGCTGATTATTGAATCCCTGCCGCTGCTGCGCCAGCATATCCGCCGTTTGCGCCAGGAAGGTAAGCGTATCGCGCTGGTTCCCACTATGGGCAACCTGCACGACGGTCATATGCAGCTGGTGGATACCGCAAAAGCCAGCGCCGATGTCGTGGTGGTCAGTATTTTCGTCAACCCGATGCAGTTCGATCGTCCTGACGATCTGTCGCGCTATCCGCGTACGCTGCAGGATGATTGCGAAAAGCTGAACAAACGTAAGGTGGATTTTGTTTTCGCCCCCGCGCCGGCAGAGATCTATCCGCACGGCACCGAAAACCAGACCTGTGTGGATGTACCGGGGCTGTCGACCATGCTTGAGGGTGCCAGTCGTCCGGGCCACTTCCGCGGCGTATCGACCATCGTCAGCAAGCTGTTTAACCTGGTCCAGCCGGATGTCGCCTGCTTTGGCGAGAAGGACTTCCAGCAGCTGGCGCTGATTCGTAAAATGGTCGCCGACATGGGTTACGATATTGAGATAATCGGCGTGCCGATTATTCGTGCTAAAGATGGTTTGGCGCTGAGCTCACGCAACGGCTACCTCACCGCAGAGCAGCGTAAAATTGCGCCGGGCCTGTACAAAGTGCTGAGCGCCGTCGCCGATAAGCTTGCCGCCGGTGAACGTAACCTGGATGAAATCATTACCCTTGCCGGGCAGGAGCTGAACGAGAAAGGCTTCCGCGCCGACGATATCCAGATCCGGGATGCGGATACGCTGCTGGAGCTGACGGAAACCAGTCAACGTGCGGTGATCCTGATGGCCGCATGGCTGGGACAGGCGCGGTTGATCGATAACCAAATCGTCGAACTGGGTCAGTAGACAAGGGTTAAAAATCTGGCAATATTGCCGGACATTTACTCAAAGCGGATGTCATGTCCGCTTCGTATCATTTAAGGTATAGACCCTGACTAATCCGCTTGCAGACCGGCGGCAGGCAAGAGCACTACCGTCCCCCATCAGGGGAAAGTCGCTCGCCCGCCACGCCCCTGCACTCTGAAGCAGGACGGGAAGAAAGGTAGACATCATGATTCGTAATATGCTGCAGGGCAAACTCCACCGCGTTAAAGTCACGCAGGCCGACCTGCACTATGAAGGTTCCTGCGCCATTGACCAGGATTTTCTGGATGCGTCCGGTATTCTTGAAAACGAAGCGATCCACATCTGGAACGTGACTAACGGCAACCGTTTCTCCACCTATGCCATTGCCGCCGAACGTGGCTCGCGAATCATTTCGGTGAATGGCGCTGCCGCGCACTGCGCCAGCGTGGGTGACATTCTGATTATTGCCAGCTTCGTCACCATGCCTGATGAAGAAGCCCGCCGCTGGCAGCCGAAAGTGGCCTATTTCGAAGGCGACAACGAAATGAAGCGCCAGGCAAAAGCCATTCCGGTACAGGTTGCCTGATAGCCAATCGCTGACGGTGCGCCGCCCAGACGGGGCACCGTTTATTTATAACAGAATACTCAAGATAAACGTCTTTTAATCGCAGCCGTTATATAAACCACTATTGCCACGATGAACAGTGAAGCAATACAAAGCGACAGAAAGTAATACTTATCCCATATATCACCAGGTATAACTTCTGTATAGCGTCTGATCAGATAGTAGGTTTTGACTTCCGGCATAAATAAAAACAGCAGTACGAACACTACTGTATATAGTAATGCTTCGCCAATCCATAATAGCGCGTATTGTATCGGTTTCATTAGTACACCTGTAAGGTCCCGAAGGCAGTTAATGACGCTGTTACCTGTATTGTGGGCGTATTAAGTAATGCAGCACGTAACAACATAAAATCAGATAGTCGGGGTAGAGTAATACAACCTTCACTAACTCCCTTATAACCTGCGGGATGAAGTCTAAAATGTCCCCTCTGTACTTCTCCCCCCCATGTTAGATCGTCTATCATGCCATTTCGCCGAACGTGGCTCGCGAATTATTTCGGTGAATGGCGCTGCCGCGCACTGCGCCAGCGTGGGTGATATTCTGATTATTGCCAGCTTCGTCACCATGCCTGATGAAGAAGCCCGCCGCTGGCAGCCGAGAGTGGCCTATTTCGAAGGCGACAACGAAATGAAGCGCCAGGCAAAAGCCATTCCGGTACAGGTTGCCTGATAGCCAATCGCTGACGGTGCGCCGCCCAGACGGGGCACCGTTTATTTATAAACGTCTTTTAATCGCAGCCGTTATATAAACCACTATTGCTACGATGAACAGTGAAGCAATACAAAGCGACAGAAAGTAATACTTATCCCACGTAAAATCGGACATAAATCCTGTTAATTCTGTAATCCATTTGTACATCTTTATTTCTGGTATCAGCACGTATAACAGGACAAACACAACGGTAAACAGTAATGCTTGTCCAAACCATAATAGTACGTATTGTATTGGTTTCATTAGTACACCTGTATGGTACCGAAAGCAGTTAATGACGCTGTTACCTGTATTGTGGGCGTATTAAGCAACGCAGCACGTAACAACATGAAATCAGATAAACGGGGTAGAGTAATACAACCTTCACTTATACCTTGATAACCGGCAGGATGAAGTCTGAAGTTTCCTCTTCGAACATGACCAATAAAAGTATGATCATCAATCTGTGAATCATGTCGATACAGCGCAAACCATATTGAACGATCCGAACCAGAAATAAACGATGCTAAAGAATCGCTGACCATCGTAACGACTCCTCCGGTACCACGCGTAACGATATAGTACAGGCCAGTCGGTAATGGTCCAATAGAGGGTACAGCCACCGCATCAGGATCGTTACGTGATGTTCCGGTACCCGAATAGGCAGGGAAAAAACCGATTCCCGGGCAACTCAGGTTACTTAGCTGATTTCCGTTGAGACAGAAAGTACATCGAATCATCGCTCATTCCATGCGTCAGAAAAGAGAATATTGCCATCACAATGTTTCCATGTAATTTTTTCATAACGTAATGAAACTGCTTCCAGGTGATTATATTTTTCAGTTGCCGGATTTTTACAATCATGCATCATTGGACAAATAGAGATAACCTTAACGTTCTCAAGTAACATATTAAAGTATTCTTGTTCCTGTCCACAGTCGTTAATTTTATACCATTTAACTTCTACGCTTTTCAGCGTTTGCCCCTTTGCGACGGCTTTATAAATATATGGACTTGATGAATCAAACTCTTTTTGAAATATTAATGGTGAATGTAAACGTGTCCCCGTAATCTTACCGGTGCTGTTATCGGTTGGAAGATGTAAACCATGACTAAAACCGAGAACTTCAATACTCCCCTCACGATCCTGAACATCAACCGCGCCTTTGATATCAGCACCGCCATCATCTTTCATCCATAAATAAGCCGGAATTGCCATTCTGCACATCCTTTTTCTATGATTAGATCGAATAACCATAAATAAAAGATGGACTTTATGCTATCGAATAAATTCTAAAAATAAATAAGATTATTAATTGCATGATATAATAAAGAGCCTGCTCAGAAACTCACCTGTAGGGTATCTGATATCACATCACCGGCAATGGAATCTTATTCTTAGCGCTATTTTGCCGCTCCGTGAGTACGTGCAGCCAGAACTTTGCGCCTGCATTTTCCGCTATCGTACGAGTTTTCAGCCCCGGACCAGCCACCATTTATCCCTGCGGCTGGTTGCTGATCAGCCGTGACATCGTCTCCAGCGAATCGGTCCGCAGAATATAGAGTCTTTTCAGTAAGAACGGGTTATCGCCCGGCTTCACCTTGCCTCTCACCGTGGTCACCGCCATATGAAAACCGGCGTCGTTCGCCGCCCTGACCGCCGTCGCGTTATAGCCGCCAAACGGATAAGAGAGATACAGCACGTGCGGATTAAACTGGGCCAGCGCGCGCCGCGAACGCTCAAAATCGAACAGCACATTATGGTAGCTGCGGCTTAACAGAATCGGATGATGCTGGGCATCAACCCGGTGCAGGAAGTGCGTATGGGACTGTATATCAAAAACGTCCTGAATCTGCTTGAGCTCGGAAACGCTCATAAACTGCAGCGATTTCGGCTCCCACTTCTGCGGGTGACGTTTGATACGCGATGAGATAATAAATGCCGTCGCGTGAAAGCCATACTGCTTCAGTATCGGGTACGCGTAGCGGTTAACCGACTTCAGACCATCGTCAAAGGTAATCACCACCGAGCGGGCCGGCAGATTGATTTTATTACGCAGATAGCCTTCCAGCTGATACATCGTCAGCGTGGTGTAGCCCCGATCGCGGAGCCAGGTCATCTGGTTGCTGAAGGCGCGTACCGAAGTCGTGGTAGAGGTGTGGCGAAAACGGGTGTTCTCTTCATCGCGCAGAATGTGATGGTAGGTCAGCATCGGGATACCGCGATCTTCCTGAGCATCCAGGCTACTGACCCACGCCAGCCGGTTACCCATGCGAATTTGAAACCAGGTCTGGTTGAGACGGTCTTTCAGCTTGCTGATAATGGGATAGCGCAGATTATTCGCCAGGGTGCCAAACGGCGCGCTGCCGACGGAAGGCGCATCGTACACCGGCGTATCTTTCCAGGTGAGCAGGTTCTGGTTACTCAGCGGTTTATGCAAATCGCCGAGGTTGTCTTCAACCCGCTGCTTGCCCTGCACCGGTTCGAGGTGGCCTTTATCGATAAAGCCGGTGCCGAAACCGAAGCTGAATTCGTAATAATCGGCGGACGTCGGCACCACGGCGATAATTTGCCCGCCCCGAATGTTCCCCACGCTCACCACGTCATTCCCGACCTGCGCCCAGATAACCGCATCTTCCGTCGTCTGCATATAGCGGGCGGGGGTGCCCTGCTGGCTAAGCAGGCTGGCTGAAGCGCTGAGCGATGTCAGCAAAAGGAACAGGGCAACAATTCGGGCAAACATGCAGGTCGGACCGCTAGAGAAATCAGCCGCCATTGTAACAAAAGCGGCATCAATACCAATGCTTAATTGCCGAACGCATCATGGCGCAGGCGGAAAGGCGGATTTTTTTGCTGTTGGTGCCAGAGGCTACTGACGACCGGGCCTCCGCTGCTCACGATCGCGTCGCGAAACGCTTCGCTGCTCAGGGTGTCGCGCAGAAGATACATCCGCTCCAGTAATGGATAGCTGATACCAGAGATCACTTCACAATGAGTATGTTTATGGCTCATCAGGGCCGCCACGCGATAGGGAGGTGCCCCGGTGTGGTCAGTCAAAAAAATCACGCCATCGCCGCTGTCCGTGGCGTGCAGCGCATCGCACATCATCCGGCTCAACATATTGCTGCTAAGGTTACGCCAGTAATTTACCGCCCGGCATTGCGCCAGCGGGCCAAACTTTTTTTCCAGACGATCCAGCAGTTCCTCCGCTTTCTCATCATGACAGGTAATCACCCAACCCAACATAGACAGCCTCCTTAGCAGAGAAACACTGTAACAAAGGGGATGAGGCAGATGAGTGATGGCAGTCAAGATTAGCAAATAGCGCCTGGTCTTCAGGCCAGACGCTATTTGCCGACGCGCGGTTAGCTGCGCAGACCGCGTCCACGCTGGATCAGATACCAGCACAGCGCGTAGAACAGAACAATAAAGACCACCAGTACGCCAAAGGTCGTAACCAGCGGAACATCGTTGATGCCGAGGAATCCGTAGCGGAAGCCGCTGATCATGTAAACAATCGGGTTGAGGTGCGACAGCGCCTGCCAGAATGGCGGCAGCAGGGTCAGGGAGTAAAACACCCCGCCGAGGTAAGTCAGCGGCGTCAGCACGAAGGTGGGGATCAGGCTGATATCATCAAAGGTCTTGGCAAAAACCGCGTTCAGCAAACCCGCCAGCGAGAAGAGGACCGCAGTCAGAATCAGCGTCAGTCCAACGAATAGCCAGGAATGCACCTGGAACGGCACGAAGAATAACGATATCGCGGTAACCAGAATCCCTACGCACAGCCCGCGCGCGACCCCGCCGCCAACATAGCCGGCGATAACCACGTGCGTCGGCACCGGTGCCACCAGCAGCTCTTCGATATTGCGCTGAAATTTCGCGCTGAAGAACGAGGAGGCCACGTTGGCGTAGGCGTTGGTGATCACCGCCATCATGATCAGACCCGGCACAATAAACTGCATATAGGTAAAGCCATGCATTTCGCCGATCCGCGAGCCGATCAAATTGCCAAAGATGACAAAATAGAGGGTCATGGTGATCACCGGCGGTACCAGCGTCTGGATCCAGATACGCATAAAGCGATGAATTTCCTTGGCCCAGATGCTTTTCAGCGCGACCCAATAAAGCTGCATCATGCTGATTCTCCTTTTCTGTCATGCACCAGCGTGACAAACAGCTCTTCCAGCCGGTTGGCTTTGTTACGCATACTTAACACCTGAACACCCTGAGCACTCAGCTGGGCAAATACGCTGTTAATCCCCTGCTCGCGCAGCACTTCGACTTCCAGCGTGGAGGTATCCACCAGCCGATACTGATAACCTTCCAGCGTCGGCAGCGGGCTTTTCGGCGCCAGATCGAGGATGAACGTTTCTGATTTCAACTTGGCAAGCAGCGCCTTCATTGAGGTGTTTTCCACCAGCTCTCCCCGTTGAATAATCCCGATATTGCGGCACAGCATCTCCGCCTCTTCCAGGTAGTGAGTGGTCAGGATGATGGTGGTGCCTTTATCGTTCAAATCCTTGAGAAAACCCCACATCGAGCGGCGAAGTTCGATATCCACCCCCGCAGTAGGTTCATCAAGGATCAGCAGTTTGGGTTCATGCATCAACGCGCGGGCAATCATCAGGCGTCGCTTCATCCCGCCGGAGAGCATCCGTGCACGTTCGTTGCGCTTTTCCCACAGATCGAGCTGTTTTAAGTACTTTTCGCTGCGCAGAAGCGCTTCTTTATGCTCAACGCCGTAGTAGCCGGCCTGGTGAACGACGATCTGCTGGACGGTTTCAAACGGGTTGAAGTTGAACTCCTGCGGCACCAGTCCGAGCTGACGCTTGGCATTTACCACGTCCTTTTGCAGGTCGTAGCCAAAGACGTTGACCTCGCCGGAGGTTTTATTTACCAGCGAACTGATAATGCCAATCGTGGTGGATTTCCCCGCCCCATTAGGGCCGAGCAGCGCATAAAAGTCCCCTGCTTCCACCTGCAGATCGATTCCCCGAAGCGCCTGAACCCCACCGGGGTAGGTCTTGGTGAGCTGTTTTAATTCCAGAGCAATGGTCATTAAATATCTCTTCTCGTGTCATGACACGCGATGGGTTGTTTTAAATAAAGTGAGGTTAACCTATATTAGCCCAACGCACTTACTTGGTTACAGGCCGTAAACGTCCATGAATGATATAGATACACTCATCAGCAATAATGCACTATGGTCAAAAATGCTGGTGGAAGAAGACCCCGGCTTTTTCGCGACATTGTCGCAAGCGCAGAAGCCACGCTTTCTGTGGATTGGATGTTCTGATAGCCGTGTTCCTGCGGAACGCTTAACCGGCCTTGAGCCCGGTGAACTGTTTGTCCATCGTAACGTAGCCAATCTGGTGATTCATACCGACCTGAACTGTCTTTCCGTGGTGCAGTATGCCGTCGACGTGCTGGAAGTCGAGCATATCATCATCTGCGGCCACTACGGCTGCGGCGGCGTGCAGGCGGCGGTCGAAAACACCGAGCTGGGGCTTATCGACAACTGGCTGCTGCATATTCGCGATATCTGGTTCAAACACAGCTCGCTGCTGGGCGAAATGCCCGAAGAGCGCCGGCTGGATACGTTATGTGAACTGAACGTGATGGAGCAGGTTTATAACCTGGGCCACTCGACCATTATGCAGTCGGCGTGGAAGCGGGGGCAGAAGGTCACCATCCACGGCTGGGCCTACGGTATCCATGACGGGCTGTTACGCGATCTTGATGTGACTGCCGTCAGCCGCGAAACCCTTGAACAGCGCTACCGTCAGGGAATTTCCAACCTCAAGAGCAAACACATCAACCACAAGTAACCCGCCCGCTTCAGAAAACCCCGGCAGCGCAGTGCGCCATCGTCCGGGGTTGCATAAAACCTTACTCGTCCAGCAGCACCACTTTGCCGACGTACGGCAGATGGCGATAGCGCTGAGCGTAATCAATCCCGTAGCCGACCACGAACTCATCCGGGATAGCAAAGCCAACAAACTCTACCGGCACGTTCACTTCACGACGGCTCGGCTTGTCCAGCAGCGTACAAATCGCCAGAGATTTCGGCTCACGCAGGCTGAGAATTTCACGCACTTTAGACAGCGTGTTGCCGGAATCGATAATGTCTTCCACAATCAAGACGTCTTTACCGCGAATGTCTTCATCCAGATCTTTGAGGATTTTAACGTCACGGGTCGTCGACATGCCGCTGCCGTAGCTGGAGGCGGTCATAAAATCGACTTCATGCGGCACCTGCACTTCACGACACAGATCGGCCATAAACATAAATGAGCCGCGCAGCAGCCCCACCAGCACCATTTCGCTGCCGCTGTCTTTGTAGCATTCGTTGATTTGACGACCCAGTTCGGCGATACGCGCTTTGATCTCGGCTTCCGGGATCATCACTTCTACAATATGTTTCATTATCTATATATCTCACTGATTTTAATCAGTTAAATTCAATCCCATGCTATGCAATTCAGTAAATATTGATACACCGATTGATATACGGACTATCACACAACCCCGAAATGATGCGAAAGCATGAGTACCGAAGAAAGGCGGCGAGTATACAGTATTATGTTCAGAGAAGAAAAATGCAGCACTGGCTATCACTTCAAACTGTAAATCTTAGGCAAGGCATCGTATTCTGGAGATCTGTTAAATGGGAAAGGAGTAGCAAGATGAGCCACCAAGAAGACTACGCTCGTGGGTACAGCGATGGCTACAAATCAGTACAAGGAAACGTCATTCCTCCAATCGCGCCAATTGGCCCAATGACCCCATTAGGCTCAGATCCCTATGAAGAAGGATACAAAGCCGGAGTTGAGGCCGCTGGCGGTTAGCAGGTTGACACTAATCAGTTAGGCTTTGATTAGAAAGGCGATCTTCTGCATGGGAATTCGCTTTTTTTATTGAAATGACTACACAACTAGCTACACATGAGACTGAACTACAACGAACGATGAAGAGAGTTATCGACGTGGACTCCTCAGATTTCTCCACTCAAATTACACCAGTATTCATCCTGTTGGGATGCCGTTCATTCGTAGCGAGGCAAGCCGCAACCCTGATGATATTAATTATTTCTCATACTATCGTACCTGTGGGTATAATTCAGGGTGTCATTATCTGAATGGTGGAGGGGTTCCTTGGATTTTCGTTTCGCATTCTGGAATTGCGCGATGTCACCACCAGGTCGAAAGGAAATGCAATCGCCAGCTAATATGGCTGATGCGGTTGAGATAATCGCCGATCTGTTTACGAAGCACGAGATATTTTTTTTAGCGCTATGTGAGGTTAACAAAACGTCATTTGAATACATTTCAAATGCACTTACTGGCTTTGGATTATCTCTTTCAGCACAATTTATGCCGGATAAGACCTCAACTGGAAGTGAATTTGACATTGGTTATTTCTATGATTCGACTCGCGTTGCCGTCCAGCATGGACTCGCACATGCCGGTAGCCTAGGTACGTCTTCTGTAAAAATTGCTCAACAGTTGTTTATGGTTGTCAACGAAGAGTGCCCCACTGTCATAAACGTTCTCGTCTCACATTGGTCTGGTCAACTACTTAAGATCGCAGAAGATTTTAGGGAGGAGTGTTCGAAAGGCTTACGCCATTTTGTAGAGAGTCTAATTAAAGATAATCAACAGGTTATACTGATGGGGGATTATAACGACGAACCATACTCCCATAGTTTATTTAAGAATATCCGCGCCACGAACGACCGAGCTTTAGTGCTTTCAAATCCCGATTTTTGGCTCTACAACCCCTATTGGAAAACCCTAGCAGCCAGAATGCCATTTACATTTAATGAGCAACAGCATGACTTCGGTACCTGTTACAGTAAGTCAGGAAATCGTAACCATTGGTCTACATTTGATCAAATTATTTTCTCAGGTCATTTCCTAAATTCTGGCCCATGGTATCTGCAAGAATCAGCCACCGGTATCGTTTTGACTGATAAACTACGCGCTGCCATAATGGACGGTAAACATTGTTTTGACCACATACCAGTGATCGGATGCATTAGTAAAAGAGAGGCTAAAAATGTTTCAATTTAAAGAGCTTATTCAAACAGGCATGGAGTCCGCAAGCAATGTTGAGCAGAATCGTAAAAGCGTTGATGATGTTTTTTCCTCATTGAATGATGAATTAAAGAAAGAGACCCAGGGGCTTATCACCATTGAACGTTATAATAAACAAAAAAACGTGTTAGTGGATATAATAAATACCTACACTATGGTAACTCAAGGGTCTGAGCCGGTATTGGAGATTAATAAAACCCCTGACTCCGGAACATTAAAAATAGTATTAAAAAATGGTTTGAATGCCTCCGTAGCCCGTTGGGAGCAACATCAAGACGGCTATCCTTTTACCATTGAATTCTTGGGTGAGCGTACCGACTGCTGGGATCAAGAGGCTTTGGTTAATGCGTTAGGAAAAATTGTGGTATCTGGGCAATTATGGTTAAAGGTAAAAGAACTGAGCTCTCAAACTCCACCGGAGCCAGAATTGAGTTAACTCTCCGCTATAGCCTGCCAAGTACCATATTGGTAGTGCGTTATACGGATGGCGCAGGTGACATAGACGCAATAGAAGGCAAATATGTGCATATCATTCAGCGTCGCGGATTATCCGGTTTCTTCCACTGATAAGCTGGTGCCGTCATCCGCCGGCGGTGCCGTTCTTTTGCTGCGAGCGTTGCTGCCACCCTGCACCGTAACTCCAGCATATCGGCAGAGTTCAACTCATGTCCCTGCAGGCGGGCCAGCGCTTCAATTACCGCCTCGATCTTCTTCTGTTTTAACATAGTGATATCCTCCTGCCCTACAGGCCCCACCGGCTATGCCCTGAGCAAATATATAAAAAGCCAGCCCCGAAGGGCTGGAATAACAGGAGCCCGCTGGCACACTTTGGTTTAGTCGGTATCGTCGGCCAGGGCGTACAGTAACGAAGGGATAACCCTCCGCATGGCTGTTTCTTCGGTTTCATCACTCATGAGAGTCAGGGTGTAATCCCGGCACTCGTAAACCACATCATCAGCAGACAGGCCAAACGCGCCACCGGCGATGATCTGCCCGATTTCATCATCTGGCGTTTCAACAATCGACAGCCGGTAGCTGCCAAATGTCACTGGCGGGTTATAGGGGCCTTCGCTTACAAACAGCTCTACGGCCTTTGCAGCAACCAGGGCTCGTTCGTCCGGATCCATCCCGGCCAGCTTGGTGACGCCTGACGCTATGATGCGTTTAATCTCCGCAACACTCATCTCTACCAGAGCGCTACCAGCAACAGTGCGGCCATCGGATACCACCGCTTTGCTTTTCGCGTTCTGAGCGCGCGGATCATGGCTGTCACGGTAACGGGACAGGTAAGCATCGCAAGCCTCCTGGTCAATCTTCCCGTCAACCCGCGCCGGGAATCCCTGCTTACTTTCCCAGTTGTAAAATGACCGGCGACTCATGCCGCTATGCTCGGCGTACTGACTTACTGACATTAACATAACAACCTACCTCGCTGACGGAGTGTGAACCCTTCACACCGACTGTGCACACAAAGTGTGAAGGGTTCACACTTTTTAGACTGAATGTGTAAATCAAACTGTGAATCAAAAATTACCGAAACTTCCCGCTATACCTTGCCACCACTCACAATTAACAAACCAATAACAAAAAGTGACAAGTGTGAAAGTGCGCAAGTGTGAATCAAATTCAAAACCTGTAGCTACAAAAACACTGCGGCGCGCAATGCCCGTGCCTTACAAAAGTCTCAGGAAGGACCCATTTTTTATTTGATAATGGTTCTCACCTCCGAAGAGGTTGATGTCGGCCAGCATTCCCATGTCCTTGCCTCCCTTTTTCTATGAGCGAATCAGCGATATCGTCAAACGTAACTGGCTCTACAAACTTCTCCAGCGCCGACAGAGCAGCGTTAAAACCAGCCCGATAGCCGTTGGTGTCGCCGTTAATCATGCTGTGCTGGAATGCCGCCATGTTCTGGTCTTCGGCATCAAGGAGCTCCCAGCCAGGGTAAACGTTCTCCATAACTCGCCGGGTAAACTGACTAAGCTGGCGAGCACGGACCTGTAATCTGGCGATGGCCCGCTGGTGTGGGAGCCCATCGGCGATAAGATGAAATGCCAGTATCGGGTTTTGTTTTGCCTCCCTGCTCACAGCGATCAGATGTGCATCAGAATGGCGGCATTCAGGGGATTGCTCATCTTCAACAGATTGCTGAAGCCGGTGCGTGCGCTGCATACGGCGCCCGGAAAAGCCATATGCCTGCGCATCGTGCTGCGGCGGAGTGAGATGCTGAAAGTTAATCATAACTACCTCAGCGCCCAATCAAAGAGGGACCTGTGATTTCAGGAGCTCGACTTCGCCGTTTGGTCCTTCAATCTTGCCATTAACGCGACGAGTATCTCCCGGCAAGCTCACACCAGATGCCCGGATACGATCATTGCGGCGTGCGGCCGCCTGTGCGACTTCCTCACGATACTCTTCATCAGCCTTACGGCGGGCTCTCACGTTGTCAGGCGACATCGGGTCGTAATCGTTTTGCATTTTAGATGCTATGTCGGCTAATGCCTTGACCTCATCCTCTGTCAGAGGCTCTTCCATTTTCTTCAATGCTTTGAGAGCGCTGGTTTTGGCAGCGATATAACCATTTGCGTCGCGATTCTGCGTCGAAAACATCAGCGCCGTGCGGGCTTTTTCTTCATCGTCCTGAAATTCCCAGGTTGGATCGTTCTCTTCCATAAATTTCATGGTAAAGACAGAAAGGGCCGCCGGTGACGATGCCAGTTTCAGCTTAATTTTCTTCGAAGAAAGCTCGGTCTCCTTCAGCAAACGAACCGCCAGAACCGGGTTATCTTTAGCTTCAGTCGATACCGCGACATTGTGGCCGCGACTGTGCTGCTTAGGTCGGGTGATCTGGGTGTCGTCATTGTCCAGTTTCAGCGGCGCATTCCCGTTATCGGACTCGCCTTTCGTTTTGGTTTTTCCTGACAGATGCGAGAAATCGAACATGGATGGGTTTTCCTCAGATAGTTGGGGCTGTTTTTTCTTACCTTTCGTACCGAACGCTGTTAGCGCCCATGTGGGTAATTTCATTAACGGCATTGGTTTCTCCTTTTCGGGTGGTAGCGTTACTTCTTGCCCGCCTCATGCCGGTGGATGCCCTGGCGCAAAAGGTGACGCGCCAGCTCCTGAATGCTTGGCGCTGCGCCTACGGTAGAACGTCGGCATTCATCATCCCGAAGGCGCTGTAAGCCTTCGAGAATCGGCTGATCGACAAGAATCGGCTTTTTGCTGGTTACTGCCATTTTCCTGACCTCCTGACACTGGTTAAACATACAGACTTCTTCTGTATACGCTTAACTTATGATCAATAAAATAAATCGTCAAGATAAAATATTTTAATCAAAAGAATTACGGACTACATGAGGGGTGCTGATTGCGTTACAAAATGGAGGGGAAAAATTAAGCAGCCTTCAGGACTGAGGAAGAGATTTGCGGATATGATGGCGAGCTGGGCCCTTGTCCTTGCCAGATGGACCATAAATCTGCCCTTATAGGCAGAACACATCATTCCTGCCATACATAGCCAGAACACACCGTTTCTGCCTATAAATAAAATATGGGCATTTTGATGAGGCTTTTGATTTTACATATAGTGTTGAAACTGCCACGCAGTGATGGCCACCAGCATGAACAGAACGACAAGGACTACACTCAGCCCCCTGCGCTGCGTAAAGAATGCCCCTGTTGCAGAGAGACCAATTAACGACAGTGTGACTGGCCAAGCGGCAATCGCCGTCAGGTAGGCCAGCAGGTAGCCTTGTATCATGCCCCCTAGCCCGCATTCAGGTTGCCAAAAGCCTCTCCACTGGTCCCATTAACCGCCTTTCCATCCATTTCTTGCGGGCTTTTTCGCCTCTCATGCAGGTGCATGAAAACCACTACACAAAGCGGGCAGGCGTGGCGGGGATACGATCGCGCGCTTAAATGTAGAAGTCTATATGTTGTGTGTTTTTTAAGGCGCATTCCTACATATAGTGCTACCTCAAAGGTAAACATAATGTTTAGGCTGAATGGAACTTATGAGCTATATTATGTCTAAAAAAGTGTCTAACCAAATGAGGCATGATGAATGAGTGGAAGATACATAAAAGCCCCCCTATCGTATGTTGTAGGGAGAATTACAACCAGTGCTTTGGCTGACTTAAAGTCAGAACAGATGGCTGAATTGCAGCAAAGTTTAACTATGCTTGGTTTCATTAACAAGGAGATCTCTACTGCTCATGAGTTGGATTTTGCAGCATTAAATCCAAGTCTGGATATCGGTGCATCTTTCAATCAAGTGAAGAGGACTGCATTTTTAAATATTGATAGTACTAAAATTATTATCTTTGATTCTGATTCAATAGAATTTAGAATCACTTCTTATATAAAATATGATTATTTCATGGAAGAGTTTAATTCTGTATTAAAAGCTTTTATTGATTCGGTTCCTGCTTACGGAAAGGCCGCTATTAATGAAGCTATTTTAGCCTATGTAGATGTCATTGTGCCTGTGGATAAATACCAGCTAAGTGATTTCTTCAATTGCGGAGAAAATACTTTACCAATGACTTCATTCGGTAAAAGAAATAATATATTTGCTGTCGCAAAAACAGAATTAAATGAGATCATTGATGCAACACACAGAATTTATATTTCATTGGAACAGTTGCCTCAGCGCGTAAGAAGATTTGTTCCTGATGCTATGATGGAGCCTGAACCTAAATTTGTAATGCCTATATCCATTACGTATGAGCCAAAAAAAGAAAGCCATGAACCGTATATTATATTGACCACGCAAGCGGCTCAGTTACATGCAGGAAAAATTTTGGAAGAAATGAGCGCTCAACAATTGTTTAGTGATTCTCATTTAAATTGTGGCAATGCATTTAAAGAAATGTTGAATAAAGAAGTTTGTAACATTGTTTGGGAATACTCAGAGGAATAAGGGGGGCATATGTCAGCAATGTTTTATGATGATTTTAGTGATAGCTATAGCCCGTTTGCAGGGAAGAGTATTAATATTGCACACGGTAATATTAATAGAGAAGAGATTTATTTGTATTCCTATACCGCAGAGCGTGATGACACAGTTAATAGAAAACGTTTTTTCAAAAACATGAGCTTGGATAGAATATTGCGCCATCATAATCATGATAAGCATGTACTTCCGTTGATTGAAAATTATACTTCAGGCGATAAACGTGTGCCTTATGGAGACTATCTTTATTTAATAGAGTCTTTAATTTCAGATTCTGCTATCGATTTAGACTGTTACACCGTTTCGGATATGGTTGATAAAATTAAAAAAACTTTTGGTTTGTCAACTTCAAATATTGCCATAATAGTTGGTGTCTCAAGGGCTACGATCTATAACCATATTTCTTGTTCATCTTCAGTAGATGTCAGTGAGTACTTAAATCTTTTTCACTTAGCAAAAGCTGTTGAGGATAGAGGATATAATGTTTCTAAAGGGCTGAAATCTGTTTCTGTCGAGGGGAAAACTTTGTTGAAGCATTTAACTACAGAAACTTTTGAATTTGAAAAACTCATTGAAATCTGTAAGGTTGTTTCTTTTAAACTAAAAAACATGAATACCGCTCGAGCGGCGACTATTTATGATCAAAAATTAACATCAATAATTAGCAATAGATAATTAGAGGTTAATTATGAGCGTTTTGATTGACTTGGGAGTTAGGCAATTTAAGTTTATGTCGTTGGAGTGTTGTGATGCCGACTTCATCGCCTCTCTATCGCAATGCCGCGCGACAGAGTCATTTCGTAGTAAGACTGCAAAGAAAGAAGATTTCCTTTTAATAATCAGTCAGGATTGTGATATAGATAGCCATTCTTTTGATTATATTGAGGTGCTTGTTTTCAGAAAAGCTAAATCTAGAGAGCGTCGGGGAGCAAAATCCATTGAATATGCTAGGAATGTCCATAAGATTTTCTTGAAAGATACTGACGAATACGTCTTAAAAAAAGAAGAGGTTAGTCTCTTATCAAAAGAAATTTTTATTCAAGAGTTAGAAAGGTTGAAACGGAATGATGAACTCCACTTGTGTGAGTTTAATGTTGAAAATAATAAAAGCATCTTATTGTCATGGTTGGTGAACTATTATGCGAGGAGACCATTGCCTGATGGGTTTAATCGCTCGCTTTTTGATAAATACATTAAAAATCCTGAAGGACATCCGTTACAGAACTTTTTGATTAAGTATTATAACGAGATCTTAGATGTTTATGCTTTCGTCCATCCTATGGATGAAGAGGACGCACCTGAGTATGACGTCACTTTGACTGCACTACTTAGCCAAACATGTACAGAAGAGCAAGGGGGTGTAATTTCAAATGAACTAGAACTAATTATAGGTGAAATTAATAAACAAGATGCAAAGCTAAATATGATGCAGGCTTCAGGAAATGTTCTGCATGATGCTGCATTAAGTGACTATGTATTAATGCCGAATGAATTTTCAATGGAAAACCAAATTCAAACAAGAAAACTTACACTGGATTTTCTGTGCTGGATGCCTAAAGAAGAAGATGAACCCTGAAATCATTCAGGGTTCATCCCGATAGGTTGGCATTTGTTTATCAGCTTTGCATATCAAGTATATACGATGAAAAGGTAATGACATCATCTTGTATCCATTCATTAAACTCCGATATTCTTTTTTGTAATGGAATTAATTCGTTACGTACAAAGACATGGCTAGCTTTTTCAATATATCCCCCCCCCCCAACATTATTCGGCATAATCCCCATCATTTGCGGTGGCACGCGGTGCGCCGCCATCACGTCATCCCGGCTGACGTTTTGATATTCATAAATGCATCCTTTGCTGCCACCTCTGAGAATGGGATGATCTAGATGCCGTCTTTTTCCCGTTAGGGGAGTACATTAACAGTTTGCGGAAGTCAGGAAACACTCAAGTGCCTAGCATTCAGCTTACTATCTAAAAATCATCGTCATACGGCGTGGTCTGGTCGAATCCTTCATACTCGGTAGTGGGCGTTTGATGTTCGTGAGCCCGTCGTAGGGCATCAGTAGCCTATCCTTGTTGACCTGCTTTACCGCCTGGGCGTGCCGTTATGGCACTGAGTACGCTGTCCGCAATGACCTGATAGCCTTGCTGTGTGCCGCCATCCTTGCCCGTCCACTGGTTGAGCTGCATATTGCCCGCCACGCTGACAAGGTCGCCTTTCACATGCCGCGCCAGCGCATCAGCCTGCTTACCAAATGCGAGAACACCCAGCCAGAAAGTAGCCTGTCCATCCTCAGCGGCATTACAGGGCAGTGATACTGCCAGCAGCGCCATTGCCATATTTGTACCCTTGCCCGTTGTTCTGGTATTCGGATCGGCCACCAGACGCCCGTATGCTGATATCTGTGCTGTCATTCTAATACTCCCCACAGTTATAAATTAAAATTTGTACCTTAAACTGTCTACCTGTCTACTCTTTGATTTTTTACTTTAATATTCATTATGTTACACGGTAGAGAGTTACCTTTTAAAGTGTCTACTACTGTCTACCAGACTCTCTACCATTGTGCAAAAAACAAACCGAAAGTAGACACGGTAGATACCTTACCAAACACTGTTTACCAAGTGTCTACCCATCTAACCAATTGTTATTTAATATATTATTCATAACAGTAGACACGGTAGACACTTTATCGATAATTTTTAAATTCTACCCCTGCTCACCATTATTATTTCCTGTTGCTGCTGGTAGCCACCCATCAGCATCATCACCTAACAGGACATTTGAGATCGTACGCCCTTTATCCGGCCCCCGGGTGCACTGTTTGCGCTTGTACTCTTTGCCATACTCAGACATTGCCCCCGGCATATCAGTGCCGAACCGCGTCAATGATACGGGTTTACCCAGGCCATGCGCTGACATGTAGGCAAGGTATGAGTGGTACAGATAACGCCTCGGGCTGAATGGCACCATCTCAGCATTGCCAACAATCATTCCCTCGCACTCAACAAGCGCCATCAGGTAGCCGCAAAAATCCACCAGTGAATCACCTTCTCTTTTGATGGCCAGCGCTTCTTCTGATTTCTGCTGCTCATGCAAAAGCTGTTTGGCTTCGTTCTGGCTGGAAAATCGCACAAGAAGATGCCGGATGATTACCGCAAGCTCTCCTTCAATCTTCTCGGCCAGCATCGGATCGCGTTCGTTTTCCGGCACTACTTCGGTGAAGTTGAAAATCACCCGTCGCCGTGAAATACCGCCGCTGCGGTCACTGAACGTCATAGCATTGTTATTGACGGCCAGCACCACCGCCGGGATACGGGTTGAATATGGCGCTTTGTGTTTTGGGTCGATAGCCACCTTATCCCCGCCAGTGATCGCTTTAATCCCTGCGCCGTCGCCAGCGTACCGGGTCATATCAGGCATGATAATTAGCGAATAGCCCACCACCAGCGCCCTTTCCCTTGGGTTCTCCAGCGCCGCCATGCTCGCCGATACGGTGTTGGCCTTGCCCGCCAGCATCGTGCAGATCTCCGCCATGACGCTTTTACCGCTGCCGCCGGGTCCCGTGACCTCAAGAAACAGCTGCCAGTCGTACCGGTTCGCCAGAACCATAAACAGCGCAGCCAATACACGATCGGTCTTTCGGTCATTACTGGCCACAGAACGGCGAAGCCATTTCCAGAAGTTTGGCGCATGGGTTGCGAGGGTCTCGCCTTCTGCTTGTTCGCTGAACGGCAGATCACTCGCAACGAGAAGCCAGTCTTTTCGGTTGTGAGGCCGGAACTGTCCTGAGCGGGTATCAAAAACCCCATTGCTGAAACCAATCAGGTTACGGGCTGTTGTACCCATTACCGGAAGTCCCAGCTTCATTGTATCGACTGCTGATTTGATAGCGTTCTGTGAATACGCCACCTCCGCATCGATGTAGATCTGCGCCATTTCTCGCTGCAATTCTTTGTCTGTCAGAGGAACCCATACCACACCGTTGTAATGGTGTACCGTGTCGGAATCTGCATGGATCGCAAGGTCGCCATCGTAGTGAGCCAGCAGGACTTCTCCGCGCTGGCTAGCCCCCATTTGATTAAGTGCAGGTGTAACAGCTTCGTGTTGATTCTCTTTTCCGCCGTCAATTGCCTTGAGTTTTACCACCACCTTCTCGCCCTCCGGCTGGTACATCGAATCATTAAATGCTGCTGCCGCTGCTTCCGGCCCATGTTGCTGGTGAAAATCATTCCAGTCGGCCTTTCCCTCGGTCTGAGGTAAAGCCACCCAGCCAGAGACAGCTTTAGCGGCATTTTCTGCGGCTGATTTTCCCGTGTTTGGTTCGCCGGGCTTAATATCGTTATCTGCGGCGATGATGATCTGCGCACCCGGGTAACGCTGTCGCATCACCTGCGCAACTGGCAGCAGGTTCCCGGCGTCAATTGCTGCGATAATTGTCGCATCAGGGCGGAACTGCTGAACTGAAAGCGCCGTTGCCAGTCCTTCGGCGATAATCACCGTCTCCGGCGTTTCACCGGAATTAACCACGCAAAAAGAGCCTTTCTTTACCGTTCCGGCCACCAGCCGCTTACTGCCATCAGGTTTAATCACCTGTGCGCCTGTCGTTGTGCCAGCGCCGTTTTTCAGCACCAGCAGCAGCGATCCATCTGACAGCATCGGGAAGGAACACAGAAGCCCCTTTGATGTGAGGTAGGCAGACTGCCCCGGAGAAGCTTTCGCGGTCAGCGCCGCAACTTTCCCGGCGATATCCGTTTGAGGCTTCTCTCCGGCTGGCTTCGGTTCAGGTAACGGCAGTGCCATTGCGTCGGCCACCAGCTCCGCCGCTTCTCTGGCACCACATTGATTGACCTTCATCACCAAATCCAGACCGGTACCCGCACCACAGTGTGAGCAGTAGTAAGTGCCACGCCCGTCTTTGTCGTCGAAACGGTAGCGAGTTTTACCTCCGCATGCCGGGCACGCCCCCTCACTTCGGTTCGTCGGAATAGCAAGCCGTTCCAGTATTGACGGCCAATAACCATTCGCCCTGCTGCGCACATCGTTAACAAAATCATTTCGCATCAGGCATACCCCAACTGATAAAACTGAACTCTTTAACAAACCTTTCCTGTGGGAAGATGCAGGGAAATTCGTAACCCTCGCGAACAAACGTTACCCGGTTAAAGGCAATATCTTTCACCGTGACCATTTCGCCGCGCTTATCCTTCCAGCGGTCATTGATTTCAGGGTTTCGCACTGTAGGCCTCCTGCGCTTTCAGCAGCTCACCGATAGATTTATGCAAAAGCGTCATGATCGCACTCACCCGGCACGCTTCACCGTGGAACTCAACGCCATTGGGTATGCTGTCAAGCCACATACTCAGGATCTCATAAGCGCCTTCGCTCTCAGAAAGCGCATTCTCAGCGTGCATCAGGACTTCAAAAGGAACTTGTCTCATTTGGTGTCTCCCTTGCCCGTTACAGCGATTAATGCCTTGTGAATTTCCTGATTAAGGTCACATGCCAGAGAGATGTGATTAAGGAGGGTCTCTGAGCACTCAGCACAGGCTTTCTCCAAAATGGTTTTGAACAGTGAGGCGGCCAGTGCGGATTTATATTCGGCCTGGTCTAAGGTGATATGTTCACGCATGGCTACCCCCTACCATTTCATTCAGGTATGAAATATCAGTTCCAAGGAGGCTCCAGAGCGTCATGCTGTCTGGGCAAGTCCACGATGCACTAATCGAGCTTTCAGTGCGGATCTTCGCGGCAAAGGTTAACTTCCAGCCGCTGAACTCGGCACGGGCATCATCTTCGGTTGCTGCGGTCGTGCGTAGCACAACGGGTGTGCATGACGTACCGGCAGGAGTGCCAAGAAAGAGCCATGTAAATTTAGGGTGAGTTTGGGTATGCTGTGATCCAGCCATAACTGTTACTCCAATTAACGGTTTGTGGTTAGACGCCTCGGCAGTGGTTCCAAGCACTCCGGGGCGTTGACATTCATGCTTCACCCTGAAAGGTGGCATGCACTTAACATAGAACAAAGTGAATGCCACTTTCAAGCCTTGATTGTGTTTTATTTTTGCATATACTGAATGCCACCAATCAAAGGGAAACACAGTCATGGCAACAGGTTCAAGAAACAACAAATCACAACAAATCGTCTCACGAGTACCATTAGACTTGATTGATGAACTTGAAAAAGTTAAAGAGGAAGGTGAAAGCACCGCCGGTTTTGTTGTCGCCTCAATCAAAGGCGAGATCAAGCGACGCCAACGCAAGTTGCCGAAAAAATCTATAACGGAGTAAATAATAAAATGATTAAGATTACCCGTAATCAAGCAATTGAAATTATTAAAGCTTATTACCTTCCACTTGAAGTTATTGATGATGGAAATACAAACGAGGGTGATCCAATTTCCTTTTGTATTTATCTCTCCGAAAATAATGATAAGCGTATTGGGCCTTTTTCCATAAATCGCACAGATTTTATAAACGAGGAAAGACTCATCAAAGGAATAGAGTTTATTAAGGAAAACCGTATCAAGTAACGAACACTGTTTTTTCGATATGATAAATTTTTTAACTCTTTGATTACGTGGCAACTCGTATTTTTGTGCTCCGTCTATACTTTGACCACCAGCACTAATCCTGGTATGCTGGCTCTGCTTGAATATTCCGTAGTGACATTGGCAGCTCTGCAAAGCTGCCTTTGTTTTATGCATCATCTTCAATTCCCTCCAGTAAGCCGGGTTGATACTTTCTCCATAATCCAATTTCTTCCATCTCAAGGCGGGCTTTCTCTCCTTTGCACGCCTGTAGGTCACTACCGCACTTACTGGCTTTCTTTGTGTACTGATCCTTACGACGACTGAAGTCATTCAGGAATGAGAACGGGACGCCGTATGAACCGGTTTTACGTATGGACGGGATAACTTCGCGGAACACCCAATTGCTGAAGCCGTGGGCGAACGTACCGGGCGTGGAGGCTTTACGGCTGCGGGCGATCAGTTTGTAGAAGCCGGACTCAGCAGCCATATTCCAGCTACGCGCTCCGCCACGCTTACCGGAATGACCCTCAGTTAAAGTTAGGGTCATTACCTCGTCACCATCCAGAGAGGTAACGGCACTGGTTGGGTTGCTGATTTCCAATGCCTGGCACACATCAGACACAACGAACCACGGCTCACCGAAAACATTCACAATCCTGACCGTGCGTCCTTCAAATTTAATTACAGAAATATCATTTTCATTTGCCGTGAAATTAGCCTTTTTGCTGGCTTCAGGGTGAGTCTTTCCGCTGCCAGTTAAGGCAGTTAATTTTTTCCGAGTCATTTCTATCGCTCCAAAAAGTTGTTATTCAGAGCCGCCGCGACAGCGTTAGGTATGCTGCAATATTTTTAACGCAACGCCACGCAACAAATTCTCTTTTCGCTGATCAGACGAAGTTGCGTGTGGTTGCATTGGTTTTCTGTTAGGCCGATTTACGGCTATATGGGTTATTGACGTTAGGTACAGCAGGGGGATTACGAACCCACCAGAGCACATCGGACAAAAGCCAAGCGCAGCTATTGCGGCCAAAGTGGCAGCGCGGAGGAAAGCGGCCCTCTTGCTCCATCTTCCAACGACTGGAGCGGGAAAGGCTTGTGATTTCGCCACATTCATCTTCACGAATCCGGCGATCAAACTTGAAGCCGTACTCCTCAAGAAGGTTACGGCGTTGTTCGGGGTTAGGTGGGGTAAAGATAATATTGTTCATACTGCCTCCACTGTTTCTAGGTTTGTGGAGGTTATTGTTATCAATCAAAAAGAACTTGTCTGAAATATTCCGGAAAATTAACGGAATTTCCGCAGATTACTCATCGACAGAGAAAGGGATATCAACATTATCAACCCATCCCTGAACAGCCCTTCCTGAGGGTGCCACGATGTTAAGATTTTTAAAATCTTTGCTTATATCACTGTCATTTTTATCAAGAAATCGGCGCGGATTTTCTGCCACCTCGTTTCCATAATGAATGCGCAAAAGCGACTTTATAAACTGAGCACGTTTATTTATGGTTTTTGCTGAGTGAGCTTCATCGGGATTTTTTGACGGTTCTATCTTTTCTTTTCCACCATTAATATAACTTGGAAATTCATCACCATCATTACATTTTTTAATTGAAACAAAATCAGATTTAGAAATATAGAGATCTTCAACCTCGAAATTAAGAAATTCATCCGTTTCAAAAGAAACAAACATCTTGCTTTCTGCCGAAAGCCAAAAATCATCCATACTTGGCTGAAAACTATAAAGCACGGTCATTCCGTATGCATTTTGCGGCAAAGCCCATAATCCGCTAAATGAGCAGGGATAAAATCTTTCTTCGCGTGGGAGGCTGTCTAAATCTATATCTTCATATCTCATTAATGAGACAACTCTGGAAAATTTATCGATGGTATATTTTTCTTTAAAAAGTTCATCTCTGAGAAGTTGGGCAGATTCAAATTGTTCCTCTGTGAATCTATCTAAATTCCTTTTTTCTTTTTTTACACCATCACCAATAAAACGGACATATCCATGTCCTTCCTCAAAAGAAACAAACAACTTGATTGCTCCAATCGAAGCCCAATGAAACAAATCTTCAACTTTACATCCGAGCAACTCAGCAGCGCGAACTACTGAGTAATATTCCCGTAATGGCATTCCCATATCGTCACCCTCAACGCCCTAAATAACTTGCGGGCCAGGCGGGTAGGGTTTCCCGCTTTTCGGTTGGCCGACCTAGACCCGCAATATCAGTTTAATCTCTATTCGCTACAGGTAACAGAACCACATTTTGATGATTACCCGCAAGAAGCTCCAAACGTTCATGCCATTTGTTCAGAGCATCGAGCTTCTCCGGCAAGTACAGGCTACGGTTGTAAATAGCCATCACGCCCGGTAGAGCATGACCCAGCAGCAGCTCTACAATATGCGGTGCTATGCCCATATTGTTTAGCCCTGTGGAGAACGAGCGACGCAGATCGTGAAGAGTCCACGGCTCGTTATGGTGGAAATCTTTAAAAAGCCTGCGCCCTTTCAATGATACAGCCTGACGGGTGCGATCTTCTCCAAGCAGTAGCCCCGTTTTGCCTGTCTCGCGTTTTAACTCTTCCAGCCACGGACGTATTGCTTCAGGTATCGATCTAACTATTTTCTCGCGAGTTTTGCTGTGCTCTTTCGGTACTGTCCAAATCCAAGATGTAAAATCCCACTCTGACCATCGAGAAAGGCGAACTTCCATCGTTCGAGCGCCAAACAGCACCAGCATTTTGAGAAGACGTGAATAATACGGCTGCTGATCATCACTGTCTGTGCAGCGCCACACATCAGCCAGCTCGCTGTCTGACAATACGCGGTCACGTTGGCCGGATGGCTGGCCTACATCCTGAATGGTGAGAAAGGCCAGAGCATCACTGGCGGCATAGCGGCGAACCTTGCAAAAACGTAACGCCTGTTTAGAAATCTGGAACATGCGACCGGCGGTCATGGGTTTGGTCTGGTTTATTTCGTCAAAACAGGCTACCCAATGGCGGGTTTCGCATCTGGTCAGTGGATAACGACCAAGGCGCGGGTAAATATGCTTGCGTAGCTGTGCCCTTACCAGTTCCTCATCACTGCGCTTTCTCCTGGCGTAATTCACCAGCCAGTATTCGAGAGCATCCTGTACTGTCACAGGTTTAAGCGTTTCTTCGGTGCTCAGTTCAAGCTCTGTTTTTGGATCAAGACCACCGGCCAACCACTGGCGACACTTTTCCCGCTTTTCTCTCGCAGCTTTTAGCGACAAATCAGGGTAACGGCCAAGCGTTAAACGTTCGAGTTTGCTACCCCTTCCACCCAACCGGTACGAGAATACCCAACTCAGTTGACCCTGTTTTGATGCCCTGACGCTTAAACCTTCACCATCTGCATACATTTCTGGCGCATCACGGCTGGCCCCCTGGAGTGCCTTGAGCTTTTTATCACTTAGCTTGTTAGTGCCCGCCATAGCCCGCCCCGCCTGGATTCGTGATTGCGATTGATACACCGATTGATATACCGTTCGTTGCTACAGTCAAAAAAACCGCATAAACATACGAACAAAAAAAAGCGTATCTTACTGATAATAAAAATCAAAATGGAGAATTCACGAAATCATATAAAAGCATGAAAACACGAAGTTTTTTTCTTCTACAGTATGTTTCATTAAACTAACCATTTGATTCTTAAGATAAATCATCAACACCGCTGCGAATGCACCGACATTGACCGGCAAGCTATGCAGTATACCAGTAAAAAGAAATATGCGATGCAGGGAATAATAAAGCCCATTTTGTGATTCCGATCACACTTGTTAAATCCTATAATTAATTGCAATTAAAAAATTAACAAACAACGAGTGTCTTTCTATGGCAGAAACAAAGTCTCAACAATCACGGCTTCTCGTGACGCTGACAGCTCTCTTTGCAGCGTTCTGCGGCCTGTATCTTCTTATTGGTGGGGTATGGCTGGCAGCCATTGGCGGCTCCTGGTATTACCCTATTGCGGGCCTGGTCATGCTGGGCGTCACCGTAATGTTGTGGCGCGGCAAACGTTCAGCGCTGTGGCTCTATGCCGCACTGCTGCTCGCCACCATGATCTGGGGCGTCTGGGAAGTCGGCTTTGACTTCTGGGCGCTGACGCCGCGTAGCGATATTCTGGTCTTCTTCGGCATCTGGCTCATTTTGCCTTTTGTCTGGCGTCGTCTGCCGATCCCATCGGGCGGCGCAGTCGCCGGTCTGGTCGTTGCCCTGCTGATCAGCGGCGGTATCCTGACCTGGGCCGGTTTTCATGATCCGCAGGAAGTGAACGGTACCCTGAATGCCGATGCGACGCCTGCGGCGCCGATCTCCGCGGTAGCCGATGGCGACTGGCCGGCGTACGGCCGTAACCAGGAAGGCCAACGTTATTCACCGCTGAAGCAAATCAATGCCGATAACGTGAAAAACCTGAAGGAAGCCTGGGTGTTCCGCACCGGCGACCTGAAGCAGCCGAACGATCCGGGTGAAATCACCAACGAAGTGACGCCGATTAAAGTCGGCAATATGCTGTACCTGTGTACCGCCCACCAGCGTCTGTTCGCCCTTGATGCGGCTACCGGGAAAGAAAAATGGCACTTTGACCCGCAGCTGAATGCGGATCCGTCCTTCCAGCACGTCACCTGCCGCGGCGTCTCTTACCACGAAGCGAAAGCGGATAACGCGCCGGCTGACGTCGTCGCCAACTGCCCGCGCCGGATTATTCTGCCGGTCAACGATGGCCGCCTGTTCGCCATTAATGCCGACAACGGCCAGCTGTGCGAATCCTTTGCCAACAAAGGGATTCTCAATCTGCAGACCAATATGCCGGTTACCACGCCGGGGATGTATGAACCGACATCGCCGCCGATTATTACCGACACCACCATTATCATCGCCGGGGCGGTCACCGATAACTTCTCTACCCGCGAGCCGTCAGGCGTCATTCGTGGTTTTGATGTCAACACCGGTAAACTGCTGTGGGTGTTCGATCCGGGCGCGAAAGATCCGAACGCCATTCCGGACGATGAACATCACTTCACGCTGAACTCCCCTAACTCCTGGGCGCCGGCGGCCTATGATGCGAAGCTGGACCTCGTGTACCTGCCGATGGGCGTGACCACTCCGGATATCTGGGGCGGCAACCGCACGCCGGAACAGGAACGCTACGCCAGCTCGATCGTGGCGCTGAACGCCACCACCGGTAAACTGGTATGGAGCTATCAGACCGTTCACCACGATCTGTGGGACATGGATATGCCGTCTCAGCCTACGCTGGCGGATATCGACGTTAACGGCAAAACCGTTCCGGTCATCTACGCACCGGCCAAAACCGGGAATATCTTCGTCCTTGACCGTCGTAACGGCGAACTGGTCGTCCCGGCACCGGAAAAACCGGTTCCTCAGGGCGCAGCCAAAGGCGATTATGTCTCTAAAACTCAGCCATTCTCCGACCTGAGCTTCCGTCCGAAGAAAGATTTGACCGGCGCGGATATGTGGGGCGCCACCATGTTCGATCAGCTGGTGTGCCGCGTTATCTTCCATCAGCTGCGTTATGAAGGCATCTTCACTCCGCCGTCAGAGCAGGGCACTCTGGTCTTCCCGGGTAACCTGGGGATGTTTGAGTGGGGCGGGATTTCCGTCGACCCGAACCGTCAGGTGGCGATTGCCAACCCGATGGCGCTGCCGTTCGTATCGAAACTGATCCCGCGCGGCCCGGGCAACCCGATGGAACCGCCGAAAGATGCGAAAGGTTCCGGTACCGAATCCGGTATCCAGCCGCAGTATGGCGTACCGTTCGGCGTGACCCTCAACGCCTTCCTGTCGCCGTTTGGCCTGCCGTGCAAACAGCCGGCCTGGGGTTACATCTCCGCGCTGGATCTGAAAACCAACGAAGTGGTATGGAAAAAACGTATCGGTACGCCGCAGGATAGCCTGCCGTTCCCGATGCCGATCCAGCTGCCGTTTAACCTGGGTATGCCGATGCTGGGCGGCCCAATCTCCACCGCGGGCAACGTGCTGTTTATTGGCGCTACCGCCGATAACTACCTGCGCGCATACAACATGAGTAATGGTGAAAAACTGTGGCAGGCCCGTCTGCCGGCAGGCGGCCAGGCTACGCCAATGACCTATGAAGTGAATGGCAAACAGTATGTGGTCATCGCCGCTGGCGGCCACGGCTCGTTTGGCACGAAGATGGGCGACTATATCGTCGCCTATGCGCTGCCTGATGAAGCGAAATAAGCCCTGAGTAAAAACGCAGTAACAAAACAGAAGGCCCGGTGAAAACCGGGCCTTTTTTACGCGAGCACAATCTCCCCGGCGAGGGGAAAACTAGACCGTAAAGCCGAGCATCATGCCGGTATCTTCATGTTCCAGCAGGTGGCAGTGCGCCATATAGGCATGCTCTTTCGACGCCTCGTGATCGAACTTCACCAGCACTTCACTGACGCCACCCTCAACCCGTACGGTATCTTTCCAGCCTGAACGATGCGCGGCAGGCGCAGCGCCATTCTCCGACAGGATACGGAACTGGGTACCGTGAATATGGAACGGGTGCAGCATCATGTCGCCTTTGCCGGAAATCACCCAGCGCTCATATTGCCCTTTTGCTGCGGCAAACATCGGCAGATTCATATCAAAGGCTTTGCCATTGATCCGGTTAGCATTATGGAAATCGAAACCGTCAGCGCCGTGGTTCATCTGCCCCATGCCGCCGTGGTTCATGTTCCCCATATCGCCATGATTCATCTGACCCTTGTCGCTCATATTACCCATCATGGAATGGCCCATATTGCCGTGATCCATCATGCTGCCGTGGTTCATGCCGGACATCGCCTGGTTACCATATTTTTGCATCAGCGCCTGCATTCCCATCATATCCAGCATCGGATCCATCGACAGCTGGAGCGTACGCTGAGTCAGCCCCTCCAGCGACGGCAGCGCCGGCATACTGACCAAAGAATCCGGCAGTTTGCCGGAGGCCTGGATAGTCAGCGGCTGGATGCGCAAGACCGGCTGCGGCTTATCAAACGGCGCGATCGCCATCCCCATCTGGCTCACCGGCAGCGTGATCAGATCGAAAGCTTTACCGTCGCGGGTATCGATCAGCACTTCAAAGCGCTCGCCCATTAACATCGGCAGTTCATTCACCTTCACCGGCTCGGCAAGCAGTCCACCGTCGCTGGCGATAACGTACATCGGCCGATTATCGCTGGTGGAGAAATTCAGCGAGCGGGCGTTACAACCGTTGAGTAAACGCAAACGCAGCCAGCCGCGCGGCGCGGCGTGTTCCGGGTAAAGTGCCCCGTTTGCCAGCAAGGTATCGCCAAACCAGCCGACCGCCGCGCTCATGATGTCGAGCTGATAATCGATCTCCCCGGCAGCGGTAAAGCGCTTATCCTGCACAATCACCGGTACGTCATCGATCCCCCACTGCTTCGGCAACAGCAGCTGCTCGCTTTCTTCATCAGAAATCAGTACCAGTCCCGCCAGCCCCATCGCCACCTGACGACCGGTTTTTCCATGCTGGTGCGGGTGGAACCAGCAAGTCGCGGCCCGCTGGCTGGGGGTAAAGTTCACGCTGCGGGTGGCGCCAGGCGCAATGATCCCCTGCGGACCGCCGTCGACCTCACCCGGCACCTCCAGCCCATGCCAGTGTACGGTCGTCTCTTCGGCCAGGCGGTTGTGAATATCCACGGTCACCGCCTCCCCTTTTTTGAGCTTCAGCGCCGGCCCCAGCAGATTTCCGTTATAACCCCAGGTGGTCGCCTGATGCGGACCAAACTGCGTTTTTCCGGTCTGGATGGTTAATGTGATGCGATTACGTGCGTCGGCGGTCAGAAGATCGGGCACCGGCAAGGCCGGACGGCTGGCGGCGAAAACCGAACGGCTCCAGAGCGGCAGCGCGCTGAATACGCCGGCCGCCGCGGTTAATTTGATAAATTCACGACGTTGCATTTTCACATCCTTTTTATTCTGCTGGTGAACTTTTGAGCTTAAACCTTCCACCAACAGGAAGGTCAAGCAGAAGAGTAAGAATAAAGCTCTACGTAGTGTAAAGAAGTATGCTAACTTTGAGCGTCCGTGATTCAATGGTAGAGAAAATGAAGACGCTTTTCAGAACAATAGTGCTCGGCAGCCTGCTTGCTCTGTCCGCCAATAGCTATGCGTTAAGCGAGTCCGAAGCGGAAGATATGGCTGATTTAACGGCGGTATTTGTCTTCCTGAAAAACGACTGCGGTTACCAGAATCTGCCGAATACCCAAATTCGTCGCGCGCTGGTCTTTTTTGCTCAACAGAACCAATGGGATCTGAGCAACTATGACAGTTTCAATATGAAGGCGCTCGGTGAAGACAGCTACCGCGATCTCAGCGGTATCAAAATCCCCACGACCAAAAAATGCAAAGCGCTGGCCCGCGATTCGTTGAGCCTGCTCGCTTACGTTAAATAGTCCACCCGCCGGCCCGGACGCCATCCCGCCGCCTGTACAAGGTGGCCTGGTCTCCCCATCCCGCAGCCCGGCAATATTCCTGCCATTCAGCCCTGCGCCATGCGAATTGCTGAAATATCCACCGTGCATCATCATCTATAGTTGGCTATGATGTTGCGCTCGTTTTTTCGAGTGAACCGGACGTTCACAATGGAGGAATCCGCCCGTGGCTGATAACAATCTGTGGCATGAAACGCTGCACGACCATTTTGGTCAGTATTTTGCGGTTGATAATGTGCTGTATCACGAAAAGACCGATCACCAGGATTTGATCATTTTTGAGAACGCCGCCTTTGGCCGCGTGATGGCGCTGGACGGCGTGGTCCAAACCACCGAACGCGATGAGTTTATCTATCATGAGATGATGACCCATGTGCCGCTGATGGCCCACGGCCAGGCGAAACATGTGCTGATTATCGGCGGCGGCGACGGCGCGATGCTGCGAGAAGTCTCTCGTCACCGCACCATCGAAACCATCACCATGGTCGAAATCGACGCTGGCGTGGTCTCATTCTGCCGCCAGTATCTGCCAAATCACAACGCCGGCGCCTATGACGATCCGCGCTTTACGCTGGTGATTGACGATGGCGTCAATTTTGTTAACCAGACGACGCAAACGTTTGATGTGATCATCTCCGACTGCACCGACCCTATTGGTCCCGGCGAGAGCCTGTTCACCTCGGCCTTTTACGAAGGCTGCAAACGCTGCCTGAATCCCGGCGGCATTTTTGTGGCCCAAAACGGGGTCTGCTTTCTGCAGCAGGATGAAGCGATCGACAGCCACCGCAAGCTCGGCCACTATTTCAGCGATGTCAGCTTCTACCAGGCCGCGATTCCGACCTATTATGGCGGCATTATGACCTTCGCGTGGGCGACCGATAATGATGCCCTGCGCGACCTGTCCAATGAAATTATCCAGGCGCGTTTTCACAAAGCGAACCTGAAGTGCCGTTACTATAATCCGGCTATTCACAAGGCGGCATTTGCCCTACCGCAATATTTACAGGATGCGCTGTCCGCCAGCGATCTTCAGTAAGGGGGTGAACTAAATTGAAAAAACTGAAGCTGCATGGCTTTAACAACCTGACCAAGAGCCTGAGTTTTTGTATTTACGATATCTGCTATGTCAAAACGGCAGAGGAGCGCGATGGCTACATCGCCTATATCGATGAACTCTATAACGCCAACCGTCTGACCGAGATTTTGTCAGAGACCTGCTCAATCATCGGCGCCAACATTCTGAACATTGCTCGCCAGGATTATGAACCTCAGGGCGCCAGCGTGACGATTCTGGTCAGTGAAGAACCCGTTGACCCACAGCTTATCGACCAGACCGAACACCCGGGCCCGCTCCCGGAAGCTGTCGTCGCCCATCTCGACAAAAGCCATATCTGCGTGCATACCTACCCGGAAAGCCATCCGGAAGGCGGACTGTGCACCTTCCGTGCCGACATCGAAGTCTCTACCTGTGGGGTTATCTCACCGCTTAACGCGTTGAATTATCTTATCCACCAGCTGGAATCTGACATTGTCACTATTGATTATCGCGTCCGCGGTTTTACCCGTGATATCAATGGCATGAAGCACTTCATTGACCATGAAATCAATTCAATTCAGAACTTTATGTCCGAGGACATGAAAGCGCTGTATGACATGGTGGACGTCAATGTCTACCAGGAAAATATCTTCCACACCAAGATGCTGCTGAAAGAGTTCGATCTGAAGCACTACATGTTCCACACCAGACCCGAAGATCTCAGCGCCGCAGAGCGCAAGTCCATCACCGACCTCCTGTGGAAAGAGATGCGGGAAATTTACTACGCCAGAAATATCCCTTCCATCTGAACATCTGACGGCGCCTGCGGGCGCCGTTACTCGGGCTGAACCAGTTTGAGGGTAACGTTCTGCTCTTTGAGCGTGTTCTGAACCGCCTGCGAGAGATTAACGTCGGTCACCACTTCGCTAAAACCGGCAAGCGGCGCCACGGTAAATAATGAATGTGCGCCATACTTGCTGCTGTCGGCCAGCAACACTTTACGCTGGGCGTTGGCAATGATTTCCTGCTTCAATCCAGCCTTCTCTTCCGTCGGTGTAGTCACTCCGGTTTCCGCACTCCATGAGTTACAGCTCATAAAGGCAATAGTCGGGAAAACGCTACGCAACATTTTGCGGCCATACTCACCAATGCAAGACTGACTGCTGTCATCAATTCGTCCGCCGACGATGGTCACTTCAATTTGCCTGAATTCGGATAAAAACAGGGCAATATGCAAGTCGACGGTTATAACCCGCAGCGGCAGATGGGTTAAGCACTTTGCCAGCTCCAGCATGGTCGTCCCGGCATCCAGAACCACCGCATCCCCAGGATGTACCAGAGAGGCAGCATAGCGCGCAATGGCTCTTTTTTCGGCAGGCGATCGCAGCTGCTTTTCATTCGTAGTGGGCTGTACAGGTTCAAAGCGGCGTAACGCTACGCCGCCATGGCTTCGACTGATAACGCCCTGTTCATCCAGTTTGATCAAGTCACGTCGGATAGTGGCCGGGGATGCATCCACCGCCTCAACCAGTTGCTCTACCGTAACCAGCGTATGGTTTTTCAGATACGCCACTATTTTATCCAGACGGTGTTGTCCTTTCATAACAGGGAATTACGCCAGTTGCATTGCCAGTTTTATCGATATAGCCATGCTCTCAGATTTTGCTTTTCCCGTCCAGGCGATATCAAAAGCGGTCCCGTGATCGGCTGACGTCCGGATAAACGGCAGGCCGGCAGTAATATTAACGCCATCATAGAAACCTAATAATTTCAATGGAATATGTCCCTGATCGTGGTACATGGCGACCACCATATCGTATTGCCCTTCATAGGCCTGAAGAAAAATCGTATCCGGAGGGCAAGGGCCGTAAACCGCTATCCCTTTGGCCTTTGCGCTGGCAATGGCCGGCACCAGAAACCGACCTTCTTCATCACCAAACAGGCCATTCTCACCCGCATGAGGATTGACTCCGGCGACGGCAATGCGCGGTTTCGCATAGCCGACGCGCTTGAGAAAAGTATCTGCAATCGCGATAACGGTTTCGACGCGGGACGTATTCAGGGTGTCCAGGAATGTGCGTAGGGCGATATGCGTCGACACATGGATAACTTTCAGCTTCTCCGTGAACAGCACCATGGCATAATCGCGGCTTTCGGTCAGCGTCGCCAGCAGTTCGGTATGCCCGGGATAGTTATGTCCGGCGAGATGCAATGCCTCTTTGTTCAGAGGCGCCGTGGCGATCGCCTGAACGTCACCTTTCAACGCCAGCGCCGTCGCCCGCTTGACACAACGATAGGCCAGATCGCCCGCCTGGGCCTGAACTTTTCCCGGCACCAGCGCCTGTGGATCCGCCAGCGGTTCATCAATCACATGGATTACTCCGGGCGTAAAGCGCGCAGCGGCCACCTCGTTGATAGCGCGAAACTCGACATCCGCTGCCAGACCTTTTTCCTGCAACCGCTTCAGGGTTTGCAGGCAACCGACCACCACCACAGGCGTACCGTTCAGTGAATCTTCCGCGAGGGCTTTAACAATAATTTCTGGCCCAATCCCCGCGGGATCGCCCATCGTGATAGCAATAGTCTTAATGCCCACTATACATCTCCTCAATATAATAAAGCGCATCGCACAGCGTGCTGTCCGATCCAAATCCCCCGGCCTTAGTGATCACCGGCAAATCATCCAGTTCGCTGTTGATAAATGTCCCGCAAGGAATACAGGGCGCAACCTCACTCTGAATCCGATATCCCTCCGCGCCCAACGCGCTGGCCACCGCAGTGGCGATGTCGCCCCCAGTCAGAAACAGGCCGCCGACTCGCGCCTGCCCGAGGATCTGCAATGTGATCGCCCCGATCCGTTGGCTTAGCATCTCCCCCAGTTGCTGGCGACTTATCGCGGCGGAACCACACAAACTCTCGATCAGATGTCGATCTTCCGCGCTGCGACTGGTACGCAAGATCGTATGATGCTGGCGACTGAGCTGGGCGCAGGCTTGCTCTGCCACCGAGGCTATCTCCAGGGCATATGAGGAAGAGATCAGGCGGGAGGCGTCGATATCCACCACCTCTGCTCTCCCTTCGTAAAGCGCACGATCCACCTGTCGGCGCGTGGCCTCACTCATTGAGCCAGCCACCACCAGCACAGGCAGAGTCTGCTGCTCTTGCATAAAGAAGCTGACAGGCAAGGCATTTGCAAGGCCCGCCGCTCCGACCATCAGCGGAAGCCGTTCTTGTTCCCCGAGAGCCTGAGCGATCAGCATCAGATCGCGATCCTCAACGGCATCAACGACCACCATGCACTCGCCTTCGGCGTCCAGGGCGCTCAAAACGGCGCTGAGTCCTCCGTGTCGGACCTCATCCAGATGAACTTCGTAAACAGGAATACCGCTTTGCAGCGCGATCAGTTCAGCAATTCGGGACGACGTAACTGGCGTTTTCGGATCGCTGGCAAATTCGGTCTCCAGAAGCGGAACACCGTTGACCAGACACAGGCCGTTCTGCGTAGTGCGGCCGGCGGAAGGAATAGCCGCGGCAATCACCGCCATGCGACTACCGCTGGCTTGCATCGCCGCCACAACTTCAGCCCCGACGTTACCACGAAAGGTAGAATCAATTTTTTTGTACACCAGCGGCGGGGCTATCGTTTCACACCACGGCGCGAGTGCGCGACGCACGGCCTTTGCGGCCAGCTCTGCGGAAACAGCCCGGCTCTCGGTATTGATGATGAGCACATCGGCGCGACGTGAAGGCTTCTGCGAGGTACTGAGCATCACTTCCGTTCGTGCGCCTTTTTTCGCCAGCTGCCCCCCGGTATCATTCGATCCCGTAAAATCATCGGCAATCACGATCATTTTCATGTGTTCTTTTCCTCCGGAAGCTGACGCACCTGCCTTTTTGCCACCCAGGAAGTCAGTATCGGCGTCAGGATTGCGGTCGTGATAACCGAGGCCGCTATGAGCGGGGCCGCCGCGGCAGCGACGGATGCCAGCGAAGGATCGGCCTGGGCAATCGCCAGCGGTGTAGCCACCGCGTTACCGGCCGTGCTGGATGCTGCAGCGCCAGCGATACCACTTCCTCCGACCAGCCGATCGGCGCGAATATTAAAAAATCCGCCAATAAAGGTGGTCAGAATGCCGAGGAGAATGCCCGCCAGCCCGCCCTGGAGCAACATTTCCAGATTGATACCAGCCCCCAGAGCAAAAGCAAAAAATGGAATGAGCAGCGGTCCGCCTTTCGTCAGGAAGTCGCGCATGTGCACGTCAAGGTTGCCAAGGATCATGCCAACAATCAGAGGAATCAGTACCGCAACGAGTGCCATGATCGGAATGTTGGCCATACCTGCCGCCCCCAGCGCGATCATGGTGAAGAAAGGACCATCGTTCAGTGACAAAATAGAGATAGCGCCGACATCACGTTCATTGCCAAACTCCCCAACCAGCGCCGCATAAAGCCCGCCGTTGGAATTGCTCATGGCGGCAATAATCGCCAGGCCGCTCAAACCGAAGATCCCCTCGGCGCCGAAAAGATGTTCAACCCCCAGCCCTAGCGCGATGGCGATAAGGAGTTTGGTCAGCGTGATAGTCCCCCCCTGTAACAACGCCTGAGGAGCGGCTTTGATGCTAATCCCCGCCCCCATACACAGCAAAAATGCGCCAATCAGCGGTGCAGCACCGTTCTTAAAGAGCGCGGTTGTAAACCCGCCGACCTCCAGCGCATGAGGTGCAAACGTATTTATGACCGCACCGATGACCAGTGGCACAACCATCATGCCTCCGGGTACTCGCTCTATTGCTTTTTTGATGTTCATGTCGTGCCGCCTGTCATTAATATGATTAAATGAAATCACATTGATTATATTTAATCAACAACAAACGATAAACACGCGCGATCACAGTTTTAAAATGATTAAATAAAATCAATTAATCATTCAGGGCAAAAAAAAGCCGGGAGTTCGGCTCCCGGCGTGAATGCATGAAGGGGGTTACGCTTTGCTGACAAACTCGCGGTACGCGGCCACCACCTGTAAAAAATCCTCAACGCCGCACAGAGAGAGGCTTTCTTCGTCGTAGTAGCTCATCCCCTCTTCGATTTCATCACCTGAAATCTCCAGCTGGTTGGCGCGAATCATCACCTCTTCGCCATCCAGCCATAGCGTGTATTCATGTCCGGCACGCTGCCAGGAACGCTCGCTGCCTTTTACGGTGCGCGCGGCCTGTTCCACTTCATCCAGCAGGGCGAGGTTATCTTTCACCTCTTCGTTAAACCAGTGCCCCACCACCTCGTGGCCCATCGACATTCGCACCTTTACCACTCCGGTAATATCGCGCAGAAACTCGTAATCCATAGTGTCTTCCTCTGCAAGGGCAATGCGTCACCGCTACATTGTACCCATAGGGTAATTATCGCAGCCCCCGGGCAGAAAAAAAGTGGACCAGATAGAGCAACAGTAAATAAAAGCGCCTCAGTTGGTTAACCGGTCGTCTTGCCGCCAACTGGCGGGCATTATTCCACCATTCTTTGCCCGCTGCCGGTCTGTCGGCGTCAAATCCCTTGCGCCTTTACCAGATGCCGATGGTTATCGGAGTACGTTTAGCGCAGCAATAAAAAAGCCACTCCGAAGAGTGGCTTTGAGCAGCAAGATTCGCTTATACCGCGGTCTGGAAAATCACACCGTCAGCTTTATCAGTGTACTGTTCCAGCTGGTTGAAGTTCAGGTAGCGATAGGTATCCGCCGCAGTCTTATCCACCTGAGCGACGAAGGTCTGGTACTCTTCCGGCGTCGGCAGTTTGCCGAGCAGGGAAGCGACCGCAGCCAGCTCCGCAGAGGCCAGATAGACGTTAGCGCCGGTGCCTAAACGGTTCGGGAAGTTACGGGTTGAAGTGGATACCACCGTCGCACCGTCCGCCACGCGCGCCTGGTTACCCATACACAGGGAACAGCCAGGGATTTCAATGCGCGCGCCGCTCTTACCAAACACGCTGTAGTAGCCTTCTTCAGTCAGCTGCGCCGCATCCATACGGGTTGGCGGAGCCACCCACAGACGAGTCGGCAGCTGGCCTTTGTGGCTGTCCAGCAGTTTACCCGCCGCACGGAAGTGACCGATGTTGGTCATGCAGGAACCGATGAAGACTTCGTCAATCTTCTCACCCTGCACATCGGACAGCAGACGCGCATCGTCCGGATCGTTCGGTGCACACAGGATAGGCTCTTTGATATCCGCCAGATCGATATCGATCACCGCGGCATACTCGGCATCGGCATCGGCTTCCAGCAGCTGCGGATCCGCCAGCCATTTTTCCATCCCCTGGATGCGACGCTCCAGCGTACGACGATCGCCGTAGCCTTCTGCGATCATCCACTTCAGCAGGACGATGTTGGAGTTCAGATACTCGACGATCGGTTCCTGATTCAGCTTAATGGTACAGCCGGCAGCAGAACGCTCTGCGGACGCATCGGTCAGCTCAAACGCCTGCTCAACTTTCAGATCCGGCAGACCTTCAATTTCCAGAATGCGTCCAGAGAAGATGTTTTTCTTCCCTTTCTTCTCAACGGTCAGCAGCCCCTGCTTAATCGCGTACAGCGGGATCGCATGGACCAGATCGCGCAGGGTGATCCCCGGCTGCATCTTGCCTTTGAAGCGAACCAGCACCGATTCCGGCATATCCAGCGGCATGACGCCGGTCGCGGCGGCAAAGGCCACCAGACCAGAACCTGCCGGGAAGGAGATACCAATCGGGAAGCGGGTATGAGAGTCACCACCGGTACCGACGGTATCCGGCAGCAGCATACGGTTCAGCCAGGAGTGGATAACCCCATCGCCCGGACGCAGAGAGACACCGCCACGGTTCATAATGAAGTCTGGCAGCGTATGGTGCGTGGTGACGTCAACCGGCTTCGGATAGGCCGCGGTGTGGCAGAAGGACTGCATCACCAGATCGGCGGAGAAACCAAGGCACGCCAGGTCTTTCAGTTCATCACGGGTCATCGGACCGGTGGTATCCTGGGAACCGACGGAGGTCATCTTCGGTTCACAGTAAGCGCCCGGACGAACACCGGCAACGCCGCAGGCGCGGCCAACCATTTTCTGCGCCAGCGAGTAGCCGCGGCTGCTTTCCGCCACGTCTTTTGCCTGACGGAATACGTCGCTGTGCGGCAGACCCAGCGCTTCACGCGCTTTCGTGGTCAGGCCGCGACCGATGATCAGCGGAATACGGCCGCCGGCGCGGACTTCATCAACCAGCACATCGGTTTTCAGCTCGAAGCTTGCCAGCAGTTCGTTGGTTTCGTGGTTACGCACTTCGCCTTTGAACGGGTAAACGTCAATCACGTCGCCCATATTCAGGTTGTTGACGTCCACTTCAATTGGCAGCGCGCCGGCATCTTCCATGGTATTGAAGAAGATAGGTGCAATTTTGCCGCCCAGGCAGAGACCGCCGCCGCGCTTGTTCGGCACGTTCGGGATATCGTCACCCATAAACCACAGCACCGAGTTGGTGGCGGATTTACGCGAAGAGCCTGTACCAACTACGTCACCGACGTAGGCCAGCGGGAAACCTTTTTGCTGAAGCGCTTCAATTTGCTTAATCGGGCCAACGGAACCCGGCTGATCCGGCTCGATACCTTCGCGGGCGTTTTTCAGCATCGCCAGCGCGTGCAGCGGGATATCCGGACGGGACCAGGCATCGGGGGCCGGAGACAGGTCATCGGTGTTGGTTTCGCCGGTGACCTTGAATACGGTGACGGTGATTTTCTCAGCCAGCTGCGGACGGTTCAGGAACCACTCGGCGTCAGCCCAGGATTTCATGACCTGTTTAGCGTACTCGTTACCCGCTTTGGCTTTCTCTTCTACGTCGTAGAAGTTATCGAACATCAGCAGGGTATGGGACAGCGCTTTGGCGGCGATCGGCGCCAGTTTAGCATCGTCCAGAGCATCAATCAGCGGGTGAATGTTGTAACCGCCCTGCATGGTGCCCAGCAGTTCAACGGCTTTTTCAGGGGTAACCAGTGGGGAGGTCGCTTCGCCTTTGGCGATAGCGGCAAGGAATCCGGCTTTAACATAGGCGGCTTCGTCGACGCCCGGCGGTACACGGTTGATTAACAGGTCTAACAGGAATTCTTCTTCACCCGCAGGCGGGCTCTTCAGCAGTTCTACCAGCGCGGCCATTTGGGTTGCATCTAAGGGTTTGGCAACAATCCCAACGGCTGCACGCTCAGCTACGTGCTTACGGTATTCTTCTAGCACGACGGTTCTCCTCGCTCTCATTGTAAAATGCGGTAGGCGATTCTCTTCACGCTCCTGTGAGACAGCAGTTTGTAGGGTAAATGCCCGATACCGCGTCGGCAGCATAGCAGGATTTTGGCGAGGTGTTAATCTGTTTACAAAAAAGCAACATTAAAATTTAGCTGAATCGTTAAGGGCAGGATTTTACAGGCTTTACGTACATTTCCCGGGATATAAATTTAATTCTGTTACACATAACTGAGCAAAATCCCAACAATCATCAAAAATCAAAAATAGACCGGCTTATACTCCGTCGCGAGCGCTATTTTCGGCGATACTCAGTGGAAACGGGCCAAACTATAGCGCCGGGAGCTAACATGATACGACCTTTGAAACCCCACGTGATTGCCCTGGTGTGCAGTGCCGGGCTATTAGCCGCCTCCGGGGCCCTGTACGTGACAAGCCGCGCCGCAGAAACGCCGCCCGCGCCCGCTCCTGCCCCCCAACCCACCGCCGCTGCCGTTGAGTCCGCCGCTCCGACGGCGCAACCGGTCACGGCCACCTACACGGCGCCGCAAATCGATCGGTGGGTCGCCCCCGTCGCCCTTTATCCGGATAACCTGCTGTCGCAGGTGTTAATGGCGTCAACCTACCCGAGCAACGTCCTGCAGGCCGTCCAGTGGTCGCAGGATAACCCAACGATGCAGGGTGACGCCGCCGTGCAGGCCGTGGCGAACCAGCCGTGGGACCCCAGCGTGAAATCGCTGGTCGCCTTCCCGGCGCTGCTGTCGCTGATGGGTGAAAATCCGCAGTGGGTGCAGGACCTGGGTAACGCGTTTCTCGCACAGCCGCAGGACGTGATGAATTCGGTGCAGAAACTGCGTGCCATCGCCCAGCAAACCGGGACGCTAAAATCGTCGCCGCAGCAGAAGGTGACCACAACCAAAGCGACGCCGCCACCGGCGACTTCCACCGCCACGTCAACGACGAAAACCACCACGGTGGTCGAGCCTGCGCCCACCACAGAAATCATCAAGATTGAATCTACCGATCCGAAGGTGGTGTATGTGCCAACCTACAACCCCAATACGGTTTATGGCACCTGGCCGAACACCGCGTACCCGCCGGTCTATTTGCCGCCAACGCCGGGTGAACAGTTTACCAACAGCTTCGTCAACGGCCTCGGTTTCAGCCTCGGGGTAGCCACCACTTATGCGCTGTTCAGCAGCATCGACTGGGATGATGACTATCATCACGACGATGACTGGGATCACGGCGGCTACCATGGCGGCGGGAACAACAATATCAATATCGACGTCGATAACTACAACCATTTCAACAAGCAGCGTTTTGACGGCAACAACGCTAGCTGGCAGCACAACCCGGCGTTCCGCAACAATGTGCCGTACCCGAACAATAACGTGGCGCAGCGTTTCCACCAGACCAACGTTCCCGGCGGCCTGAGCGCCACGCAGCACACTCCGGCGAACCTGACCAGTCAGCGTCAGGCGGCGCTCGACCAGTTCCAGCACAGCACTCACAACGGCGCGGCAAAAGGTCTGACCGCGGGCGGAGTAACGGCGGCGGCAGGCAACAGGGATACCCAACGCCAGGCGGCCTCACAGCAGCTCAACAAAATCACCCAGCGCAGCAACTACCGGGGCTATGACACCCCGGAAAACCGCGCGGCGGCGAAGCAAAAGCAACAAAATCCGGCGCCCCAACAGCAGCGACGGGACAAAGCAAACTCGCACCTCCAGAACCCGACGACGCAGCAGCAACAGCATCGCGACGCGGCGAAGTCGCAGGTTCAACAGCGCCCGCCGCAGCAGCGCCAGCAGAGAGTGCAGAATGTTCGTTCGAATGCGTTCAGCGGCAACGACAGCCGCTCGCCATCATGGGAGGCCCAGCGCCAGCGGGGCGCGCAGAGCCGGAGTACAGCGCACCTCAACACTAACCAGCGTGCGGCGGCGCAACAGCGCACGGGCCAACATCGCGAACTGCGTCATCGCTAAGGAGCGGTCATGAAAAAAGTCCTGATTTCCGGCTGGCTGGCGCTTTTTGCCCTGCCCGTTTTTGCCCAACAGTATTTTGCCACCCCGGAGAAGGCCGCCACTGCGCTGGCGGAGGCCATTTCGACGCAAAATGAGCCCGCGCTCAACGACCTGCTGGGGGAGGACTGGCGTCAGTACCTGCCGCAGCGGGAGGCAGATCCGCAAGCCGTCGCCCGTTTTCTTCGCGACTGGAAAGTCGGCCATAAGATTGTCGAACAGGGGGATATGGCACACCTCAACGTAGGCCGTGAAGAGTGGCAGCTGCCGCTGCCGATGCTGAAAAGCGCCGAGGGTTGGCACTTCGATATGGCGCAGGCGGCAGATGAGATCCAGACGCGAGAAATCGGCCGTAACGAGCTGTCGGCAATCCAGGCGATGCACGCCTACGTTGATGCGCAAAATGAGTATTATCAGCACTTCCAGCGTTACGCCAAAAAGCTGTTCAGTAGCACGGGGAAAAAAGACGGTCTGTACTGGCCAACTCAGCCCGGTGAAGAGCCGAGCCCGTTGGGGCCAGCCTTTAGCCCCGTCGAACCGGGCGAAGGCTATCACGGATACCGTTTCCGCATTATCCATGACGGTGACAAGCAGACGGTCGCCCTGCTGGCGTGGCCCGTTGCATGGGGTGAAACCGGCGTGATGAGCTTTATGATCGACCAGAACGATCGCGTTTATCAGGCAAATTTAGGTAAGGATACGGAGACGTTAGTTCAGGCGATTACCCGCTTTACGCCAGATGAAAAATGGCAGGCTATCGAGCAATAACCCCCTGCCCGGCGCATCCGTATGCCGCCGGGCTGGTTTCCTCATCTGACGATGTTTAGCCCTGATGCGGCATCAGCTGTGGATAGCCGCTGAAGGCTGGCTTGCTGCTGCTTAAGGCCGCCTCATCATTGTGAATACTGCCTGAGTTCGCCGCCCACACGCCTTCCGTAGTTTTGCTGATCGCCTGATGCTGCGCATTCAGGTTCTGACCCATGGCGGCGATATGGGTGTTTTCCGTGCCACCGCTATTGTCGGCCCAGGGAATGGAAGGATCTGCGGCGCAAGCCACCGCAGAAGCCAGGGTGGCAGCAAACAGGGCAGTTGTTAAAACGAGTTTCATAACACACCTCACAGATAGTTAACTGCCTATAAGTTTATGACGTAATTATTTTCAATGTATCTATAAGATGTGCCGATTTATTAACGCAGACACAGTTCTAAACATCGGGCATAAAAAAAGCGGCTCTCAGAGCCGCTTTTACATTTTGCCGGAAAGAAAAACTTACTTTTTCTTCGCTTTCGCGTTCGGCAGGTCGGTAATGCTACCTTCGAACACTTCTGCCGCCAGGCCAACGGACTCGTGCAGAGTCGGGTGCGCGTGGATGGTCAGAGCGATGTCTTCTGCATCACAACCCATTTCGATAGCCAGGCCGATTTCACCCAGCAGCTCGCCGCCGTTGGTGCCGACAATCGCGCCGCCGATAACACGGTGGGTCTCTTTGTCGAAGATCAGTTTGGTCATACCGTCTGCGCAATCTGAAGCGATCGCACGACCAGAAGCTGCCCACGGGAAGGTGGCAGTTTCATAGCTGATGCCTTTCTCTTTCGCTTCTTTCTCGGTCAGGCCAACCCAGGCAACTTCTGGCTCGGTGTAGGCGATTGACGGGATCACTTTCGGGTCGAAGTAGTGCTTCAGACCGGAGATAACTTCGGCGGCAACGTGACCTTCGTGAACACCTTTGTGCGCCAGCATCGGCTGACCGACGATATCGCCGATAGCGAAGATGTGCGGCACGTTGGTACGCAGCTGCTTGTCAACACGGATAAAGCCGCGTTCGTCAACTTCAACGCCCGCTTTGCCTGCGTCGAGGTTTTTACCGTTCGGTACGCGACCGATAGCAACCAGCACCGCGTCATAACGCTGTGCTTCAGCCGGGGCTTTTTTGCCTTCCATGGAAACATAGATACCGTCTTCTTTTGCTTCAACGGCAGTCACTTTGGTTTCCAGCATCAGGTTGAATTTCTTGCTGATGCGTTTGGTGAAGACTTTAACCACGTCTTTGTCGGCAGCCGGGATCACCTGGTCGAACATTTCAACCACGTCGATCTCTGAACCCAGCGCATGGTACACGGTGCCCATTTCCAGACCGATGATACCGCCACCCATAACCAGCATACGCTTCGGTACGGATTTCAGCTCCAGCGCATCAGTGGAGTCCCATACGCGCGGATCTTCGTGCGGAATGAACGGCAGCTGAATCGGACGGGAACCTGCGGCGATGATCGCATTGTCGAAGTTAATCACGGTTTTACCGTTTTCACCTTCCACTTCCAGGGTGTTAGCGCCGGTGAATTTACCCAGACCGTTAACCACCTTCACTTTACGACCTTTGGCCATGCCAGCCAGACCACCGGTCAGCTGAGTGATGACTTTTTCTTTCCAGGTGCGGATCTTGTCAATGTCGGTTTTCGGTTCGCCAAAAACGATGCCGTGCTCGGCCAGCGCTTTCGCTTCTTCGATAACTTTAGCAACGTGCAGCAGTGCTTTAGAAGGGATACAGCCGACGTTCAGGCAAACACCGCCGAGGGTGCTGTAACGTTCTACGATGACGGTCTCCAGACCTAAATCAGCGCAACGGAAGGCAGCAGAATAGCCTGCAGGACCTGCCCCAAGTACCACGACCTGAGTTTTAATTTCAGTACTCATCATGACCTCTGTAGTTTGTATCCGGCGGGTCTGACGCTATTGTTATACACTTCATCCTTCAAGCCGCCTCTGCGTTGGCTGCGCTCGCTCACCCCGGTTACGTACCGCTTGTACGCTCCAGGGATTCACTCCCTTGCCGCCTTGACGCAACTCGAATTTTTTTGTGTAAATTACGCCCATGTCCACCGGGACGTTCTATCCGCCTGCATTTTACAAAATTGTTAACAATTTTGAAACAACAAACGGCAAACGATTTTGTCCTTTGTTGCTGATAACCCCGAAACGAAGACAAGATTACCAGAAAAAAGCCGGCCGTCAGGCCGGCTTTTCGCTTACATCACCAGGCGGCGAATATCGCTCAGCATGTTGTTGATGATGGTGATAAAGCGCGCACCATCAGCACCATCGATCACGCGGTGGTCGAAGGACAGAGAGATAGGCATCATCAGACGCGGTACAAACTCTTTACCATTCCACACCGGTTCCATCGCGGATTTAGACACCCCGAGGATCGCCACTTCCGGCGCGTTGACAATCGGCGCGAAGTGGGTTGTCCCCAGGCCACCGATGCTGGAGATGGTGAAGCAACCGCCCTGCATTTCGCCCGCAGTCAGCTTACCATCACGCGCTTTCTTAGAGATAACCGTCAGTTCACGAGACAGCTCGGTAATGCTCTTCTTGTTCACATCTTTAAAGACCGGAACAACCAGACCATTCGGCGTATCAACCGCCACCCCGATGTTGATGTATTTCTTCAGCGTCAGACGCTGTGCATCTTCGGACAGCGAGCTGTTAAAGCGTGGCATCTGCTCAAGCGCAGCGGCAACCGCTTTCATGATGAAGACAACCGGGGTGAATTTCACGTCCAGCTTGCGCTTCTCAGCTTCAGCATTCTGCTGCTTACGGAAGGCTTCCAGATCGGTGATATCAGTTTTATCGAAGTGCGTAACGTGCGGGATCATTACCCAGTTACGGCTCAGGTTCGCACCAGAGATTTTCTGGATACGGCCCAGCTCAACTTCTTCCACTTCACCAAACTTGCTGAAGTCCACTTTCGGCCACGGCAGCATGCCCGGCAGACCACCACCGGCGGCAGCGGCAGGCGCAGCTTCAGCGCGTTTCACCGCGTTTTTCACGTAAGCCTGAACGTCTTCGCGCAGGATACGGCCTTTACGACCGGAGCCTTTCACTTTCGCCAGGTTGACGCCGAATTCGCGCGCCAGACGACGAATCAGCGGCGTCGCATGAACGTAAGCGTCGTTTTCAGCAAACTCAGATTTGCCTTCCGCTTTCGCCGCAGGAGCAGCGGCCGGTTTAGCCTTCTCTGCCGGAGCGGCAGCCGGTGCCGGAGCAGCAGCCGGAGCGGCGGCAGGCGCAGCGCCTTCCACTTCAAAGACCATAATCAGAGAACCGGTAGAGACTTTGTCGCCGGTGCTGATTTTGATTTCTTTTACGGTGCCTGCAAACGGTGCCGGCACTTCCATAGAAGCCTTGTCGCCTTCTACGGTGATCAGGGACTGTTCAGCGGCAACTTTGTCGCCCACTTTTACCATCACTTCGGTGACTTCGACTTCATCACCGCCGATGTCCGGTACGTGAACGTCTTTCGCGCCAGCTGCTGCTGCCGGTGCCGCGGCAGCGGCCGGAGCGGCTGCCTGTGCCGGGGCCGCAGCAGGTGCTGCACCAGCCACTTCGAAGACCATGATCAGCGAGCCGGTAGACACTTTGTCGCCGGTGTTGATTTTGATCTCTTTCACGGTACCCGCGAACGGCGCCGGAACTTCCATAGAGGCTTTATCGCCTTCTACGGTGATCAGGGACTGTTCAGCCGCAACGGTATCGCCCACTTTAACCATGATCTCAGTGACTTCAACTTCGTCGCCGCCGATATCCGGTACGTGAACGTCTTTTGCCGCCGCTGCAGCAGGTGCTGCTGCCGGGGCCGCTTCTTTCTTCTCTTCTGCCTTGGCAGGTGCAGCATCAGCTGCACCGTCGGCGGAATCGAAAATCATGATCAGTTTGCCGGTCTCAGTTTTGTCGCCGACAGAGACTTTGATCTCTTTTACGACGCCAGCCTGCGGAGACGGGACTTCCATAGAAGCTTTATCGCCTTCTACAGTGATCAGCGACTGTTCGGCTTCAACTTTATCGCCTACTTTGACCAGGATCTCGGTGATTTCAACTTCATCAGCCCCGATGTCCGGTACATTGATTTCGATAGCCATTATTCTTTTACCTCTTACGCCAGACGCGGGTTAACTTTTTCTGCATCGATGTTGAATTTGATGATGGCATCTGCCACCACTTTCTTATCGATTTCGCCACGTTTAGCCAGTTCGCCCAGTGCCGCTACCACCACATAAGAAGCATCAACTTCGAAGTGGTGACGCAGGTTCTCACGGCTGTCGGAACGTCCGAAGCCATCAGTACCCAGCACGCGGTAGTCGTCAGCCGGTACATAAGTACGGACCTGCTCGGCGAACAGTTTCATATAGTCGGTTGATGCTACAGCCGGAGCGTCGTTCATCACCTGAGCGATGTACGGAACGCGCGGAGTTTCCAGCGGGTGCAGCATGTTCCAGCGCTCACAGTCCTGACCATCACGGGCCAGTTCGGTGAAGGAGGTGACGGAGTACACGTCAGAGCCCACGCCGTAGTCTTTCGCCAGGATCTGCGCTGCTTCACGAACGTGACGCAGGATAGAACCGGAGCCCAGCAGCTGAACTTTACCTTTGCTACCTTCAACGGTTTCGAGTTTATAGATACCTTTACGGATACCTTCCTCGGCACCTGCTGGCATCGCCGGCATGTGGTAGTTTTCGTTCAGCGTGGTGATGTAGTAGTAAACGTTCTCTTGTTTCTCACCGTACATACGCTCCAGACCATCGTGCATGATGACCGCAACTTCGTACGCGTAAGACGGATCGTAAGAGATACAGTTCGGAATAGTCAGAGACTGAATATGGCTGTGGCCATCTTCGTGCTGCAGACCTTCACCGTTCAGCGTGGTACGACCGGAAGTCCCGCCGACCAGGAAGCCGCGAGCCTGCTGATCGCCAGCCTGCCAGCACAGGTCGCCGATACGCTGGAAGCCGAACATGGAGTAGTAAATGTAGAACGGGATCATCGGCAGGTTGTTGGTGCTGTAAGACGTTGCCGCCGCCAGCCAGGATGCGCCTGCGCCCAGTTCGTTGATCCCTTCCTGCAGGATCTGACCTTTTTCGTCTTCTTTGTAGTAAGCAACCTGCTCACGGTCCTGCGGGGTGTACTGCTGGCCGTTCGGGCTGTAGATACCAATCTGACGGAACAGGCCTTCCATACCAAAGGTACGCGCTTCATCGGCGATGATCGGCACGAGGCGGTCTTTGATGGACTTGTTCTTCAGCATCACGTTCAGGGCACGAACGAACGCGATAGTGGTAGAAATTTCTTTGTTCTGCTCTTCCAGCAGCGGAGCAAAATCTTCCAGGGTCGGCAGCTCCAGCTTCTCATCGAAGTTCGGCTGACGGCTCGGCAGATAGCCGTGCAGTTTCTGACGCTGAGCGTGCAGATAGGTATGCTCTTCGGAGCCTTCCGGGAAGGTCACGTACGGCAGTTTTTCGATATCCGCATCGGCAACCGGAACATTGAAACGATCGCGAACATAGCGAACGCCGTCCATGTTCATTTTCTTCACCTGGTGAGCGATGTTTTTACCTTCAGCGGTATCGCCCATGCCATACCCTTTAATGGTATGTGCCAGGATAACGGTCGCTTTGCCTTTGGTCTCCTGCGCTTTTTTCAGTGCAGCAAAGACTTTCTTCGGATCGTGACCACCGCGGTTCAGAGCCCAGATCTGCTCGTCAGTCCAGTCGGCAACCAGCGCGGCGGTTTCCGGATATTTACCGAAGAAGTGCTCGCGAACGTACGCGCCATCTTTGGATTTGAAGGTCTGGTAGTCACCGTCAACGGTTTCGTTCATCAGCTGAATCAGCTTACCGCTGGTGTCTTTACGCAGCAGCTCATCCCAACGACCGCCCCAGATAACCTTGATAACGTTCCAGCCGGCACCGGCGAAGATACCTTCCAGCTCGTTAATGATTTTGCCGTTACCGGTGACCGGGCCGTCCAGACGCTGCAGGTTGCAGTTGATGACGAAGACCAGGTTATCCAGTTTTTCACGGGTCGCGATGGTGATAGCGCCTTTAGATTCCGGCTCGTCCATCTCGCCGTCGCCCAGGAAGGCATAAACGGTTTGTTTAGAGGTGTCTTTCAGACCGCGGTGTTCCAGATACTTGAGGAATTTCGCCTGATAGATAGCGCCGATTGGGCCCAGACCCATGGAGACGGTCGGGAACTGCCAGAATTCCGGCATCAGTTTCGGGTGCGGATAAGAGGACAGACCGTTACCGTGAACTTCCTGACGGAAGTTGTTCATCTGCTCTTCGGTCAGACGGCCTTCGAGGAACGCACGTGCGTATACGCCCGGAGAAATGTGGCCCTGGAAGTAAACCAGGTCGCCGCCATCCTGCTCGTTGCGCGCACGGAAGAAGTGGTTAAAGCACACTTCATAGAACGTTGCGGAGGACTGGAAGGAAGCCATGTGGCCACCCAGTTCCAGATCTTTTTTCGATGCGCGCAGAACGGTCATGATGGCGTTCCAACGAATCGCAGAACGAATTCGACGTTCCAGATCCAGATTCCCCGGATATTCCGGTTCGTCTTCAACGGCAATAGTGTTGACGTAACTGCCTGTAGATGTGCCAGCAGCAACCTTCACCCCGCCTTTGCGGGCTTCAGAAAGGAGTTGGTCAATCAGATACTGAGCACGCTCAACACCTTCTTCACGGATGACCGATTCGATCGCCTGTAGCCAGTCGCGAGTTTCGATCGGATCCACGTCATTTGGTAAACGTTCTGACATGGGGGGTATTCCTTATCTATCTAATCGTTGATTAATCTGGAACCTGTCCCATTGCACTCTTTGTTCTTCATACTTCCGGCTGTATCTTTGTTGGCTGCGCTTCCTCATCCCTGTCACATAGTTCACTATGCTCCAGGGAATTCGCGCGCTTGCCGCCGCGATACATCCAAAATTATTTTGAACAACTAAAAGTGCAATAAGACAGGTTCTGCGTTTAGTTGCCGCGCTCTAAAAATGGCGCTTAAGAACCGGAGTTCTCATCTTTCCGTTGCTGTAAACGACGCAGTGAGCGTTCTCGACGACTCTCCTCACGGCTACGATCCAGCAAAATTTCTTCAATGAACGCCAGGTGTCGATGCGACGCTTCACGCGCCTGCTCCGGCTCTCCGGCGATTATCGCCTCGAAAATACGAGTGCGATGATTGCTGACCTGCGGAAGCATCTCCCGACGGGCATACAACAATTCAAAGTTCTGACGAACGTTTTGCGCGAGCATCGGCTCCATGCAGCGTAGCAGATGGAGCAGCACGACATTGTGCGCCGCTTCGGTGACGGCAATTTGATACTGGACGACGGCGTCAGATTCGGCGTCAAGGTCGCCAGACTGCTGAGCCCGTTCGATAGCCTGATGCAGCTCGCGAATACGTTCGCGGTCAGCATCATTGCTGCGTAGCGCCGCGTAATAAGCCGCGATGCCTTCCAGCGCGTGGCGGGTTTCCAGCAGATCAAATTGGGATTCAGGGTGATCGGACAGTAGCTCGACCAGCGGGTCGCTGAAGCTCTGCCACAGGCTGCTCTGTACAAAAGTTCCACCGCCCTGGCGACGAAGCAACAAGCCCTTGGCTTCGAGGCGTTGAATCGCCTCACGCAGCGAGGGGCGGGAAACGTCGAACTGTTTGGCCAGTTCGCGTTCAGGCGGGAGTTTTTCACCGGGGCGTAAGGTCCCCTCAAGGATTAAAAACTCAAGCTGCTGCTCTATCACATCAGATAGTTTTGGTTGGCGGATTTTGCTGTAGGCCATATTCCCTGTCTCTGCCATTAGCCCGTAGTCAATTGGTCTTACCAATTCGCAGTTCGTAGCGGTAAAGTAACAAAGTATTCACCTTCTGTCCATACAGGTTTTGATTGAAATCAGGAAACCACGCACATTTTAACAACCTTACAGAAATAACATTTCAGAATTGTAACTTCACACAAATGATGTGTTTACCCCATAAGAGGTAGCGTTAACGTTTATGAAACGAAAAATTAGGCTATCTGAACCGATTCAACTCAGCAAAACTCAATTAATTATTCATAAATAGTGAATATCCAGCCACCTCAGGCGAATTGCTTTCACCGGCCTGCTATTTACAAATGGTTTCTTTTTGCTCGCTTCGTCATCATCCCTTCATAAAGCAGGTGCATTCACTCGCGCTTATCACTATTCTCGGTGAGACGAAAGGCCTTTTGGTGTTTTTATGTTTCGCCTTCCGTAAAGAAATCAATACGAAAACGGAATTTCGCAATTACACCACACAACAATATGTAAGCTGAATCAATCAGGACAGAGCTGACCAAAACGCCCTTGAATTTAGATAGCTATGCTATCTGGCAGGGACAGACAACGAAGCAGTAGCCTGAAGGACGACGCGTATAAACATAATAACCACACACGAGGTTTCATGATGGAAGGTCAACAGCATGGCGATCGGCTCAAGCGCGGCCTGAAAAACCGCCATATTCAGCTTATTGCTCTGGGCGGCGCTATCGGCACCGGCCTGTTTCTGGGCAGTGCATCCGTTATTCAGTCCGCCGGCCCCGGGATTATTCTGGGCTATGCGATCGCCGGTTTTATCGCCTTCCTGATCATGCGTCAGCTGGGTGAGATGGTTGTAGAAGAGCCGGTGGCAGGTTCATTCAGTCATTTTGCGTATAAATACTGGGGCGGTTTTGCCGGCTTTGCTTCCGGTTGGAACTACTGGGTACTGTACGTTCTGGTGGCCATGGCCGAGTTGACCGCCGTCGGGAAATATATTCAGTTCTGGTGGCCCGAGATCCCAACCTGGGTATCCGCCGCGGTGTTCTTTATTGCCATCAATGCTATTAACCTGACCAACGTGAAAGTGTTTGGTGAAATGGAGTTCTGGTTCGCCATTATTAAAGTGGTGGCCGTTGTGGCGATGATTCTGTTTGGCGGCTGGCTGCTGTTCAGCGGCAACGGCGGCCCGCAGGCAACCGTACGCAACCTGTGGGACCAGGGCGGGTTCCTGCCGCATGGCTTCACCGGGCTGGTGATGATGATGGCGATTATCATGTTCTCATTTGGTGGTCTGGAGCTGGTCGGGATCACGGCTGCTGAAGCGGATAATCCGGAACAGAGCATCCCGAAAGCCACCAACCAGGTTATCTACCGTATCCTGATTTTCTATGTGGGCTCGCTGGCCGTTCTGCTTTCACTGCTGCCGTGGACGCGCGTCACCGCAGACACCAGTCCGTTCGTGCTGATCTTCCACGAGCTGGGTGATACCTTTGTGGCCAACGCCCTGAACGTCGTGGTGCTGACCGCTGCGCTGTCCGTGTATAACAGCTGCGTATACTGCAACAGCCGCATGTTGTTCGGTCTGGCCCAGCAGGGGAACGCCCCGAAAGCGCTGATGAGCGTTGATAAGCGCGGCGTGCCGGTCAATACCATTCTGGTCTCTGCCGTGGTCACCGCGCTGTGCGTCCTGATTAACTACTTCGCACCGGAGTCGGCCTTTGGCCTGCTCATGGCGCTGGTGGTCTCCGCGCTGGTGATTAACTGGGCGATGATTAGCCTGGCGCATATGAAGTTCCGTCGCGCTAAGCAGCAGCAGGGCGTGGTTTCACGCTTCCCGGCGCTGTTTTACCCGGTCGGCAACTGGGTCTGCCTGCTGTTCATGGTGGCGGTGCTGGTGATTATGCTGATGACGCCGGGCATGGCGATTTCCGTTTACCTGATCCCGGTATGGATTGCGATTCTGGGTATCGGCTATCTGTTTAAACAGAAAAGCGCCAGCGCACTAAAAGCACAATAATACATCTCACTATTCTGTGCCCGTCCCGTCATGGCGGGCACAGAGCATTGTTATCTGGTTCACACTTTCCCTTCCACAGTCGTTCTATCCATATCGTCGACCTGATACTGCAACGCATTTATCGGTGATTGCGCAAATAATTCTCTCCATACCGCAACGGGGAGATCTCCAGATGGCAGGCAATAAACTTTCAGTGAGAGAAAAGATTGGCTATGGGATGGGCGATGCCGGATGCAACATCATATTTGGCGCCATCATGCTGTTTGTTAACTACTTTTACACCGATATTTTTGGCCTCGCGCCAGCGTTAGTGGGCATTTTGTTACTCTCAGTACGCGTCATCGATGCTGTGACCGACCCGATCATGGGCGCCATGGCCGATCGTACGCGCAGTAAATATGGCCGCTTCCGTCCGTGGCTGCTGTGGATGGCCTTCCCCTACGCGCTGTTCAGCGTCCTGATGTTCACCACGCCGGAATGGACCTATCACAGCAAAGTTATCTATGCCTTCGTCACCTACTTCCTGCTCTCGCTGACCTATACCGCGATTAACATTCCCTACTGCTCGTTAGGCAGCGTGATTACTAACGATCCGCAGGAGCGCGTCGCCTGCCAGTCGTATCGTTTTGTTATGGTCGGTATTGCCACGCTGCTGCTGTCGCTGACGCTGCTGCCGATGGCCGACTGGTTCGGTGGCGCTGATAAAGCCAAAGGTTATCAGATGGCGATGACCGTACTGGCTGCAATTGGTATGTGTATGTTTTTATTCTGCTTCGCCACCGTCCGTGAACGCGTGCGCCCGGCGGTGCAGACCCATGATGAACTGAAGCAAGACTTTAAGGACGTCTGGAAAAACGATCAGTGGGTTCGCATCCTGCTGTTAACGCTGTGCAACGTCTGCCCCGGGTTTATCCGCATGGCCGCCACCATGTACTACGTGACCTGGGTCATGCAGCAAAGCACCCACTTTGCGACGCTGTTTATCAGCCTCGGCGTCGTCGGGATGATGATCGGCAGTATGCTGGCAAAAGTGCTGACCGATCGCTGGTGTAAGCTGCAGGTCTTCTTCTGGACCAATATCGCCCTGGCGATTTTCTCCTGCGCGTTCTACTTCTTTGACCCACATGCCACCATGATGATTATGGTGCTCTACTTCCTGCTCAACATCCTGCATCAGATCCCGTCGCCGCTGCACTGGTCCCTGATGGCTGACGTCGATGATTACGGCGAGTGGAAAACCGGCAAACGCATCACCGGGATCAGCTTCTCCGGTAATCTTTTCTTCCTGAAAGTCGGGCTGGCGGTAGCGGGCGCGATGGTCGGTTTCCTGCTCTCCTGGTACGGTTACGATGCCGGTGCTAAAGAGCAGAGCGCCTCGGCGGTAAACGGTATCGTGCTGCTGTTCAGCATCATTCCAGGTATTGGCTACCTGATTACCGCAGGCGTCGTGCGGATGCTGAAGGTCAACCGCGAGTTTATGTGCCAAATCCAGGCGGACCTGGAAAAACGTCGCGCTAACTATGAGGAACTCAATACCTGGCAGGATCTCAAAACCAGTGAACACATAAGGAAAGCTTGATGAGCAACTGGCCTAATCCGTTTATTGAACAACGCGCGGACCCCTATATTCTGCGCCATCAGGATCACTACTATTTTATCGCCTCGGTCCCGGAATATGACCGGCTGGAGATTCGTCGCGCGGCGACGCTGGAAGGCCTGCGCGAAGCGCCGCCGGTGGTGGTCTGGCGTAAACCGGAGAGCGGCCCGATGAGCCAGCTCATCTGGGCACCGGAACTGCATGAAATTGACGGGAAATGGTATATCTATTTTGCCGCCGCTCACACCCACGACCTGGACCAACTCGGGATGTTCCAGCACCGGATGTTTGTCCTCGAATGTGCCGACAGCGACCCGCTCAGCGGCCAGTGGGTTGAAAAAGGTCAGGTAAAAACGCCCTTCGATACCTTTGCGCTGGATGCCACCACCTTTCAGCATCAGGGCAGGCGGTGGTATCTGTGGGCGCAGAAAGCCCCACATATTGCAGGCAATTCCAACCTCTATCTGGCGGAGCTGGCAAACCCGTGGACGCTAAAAGGTGAGCCTGTCATGCTGAGCAAACCGGAGTTTGACTGGGAATGTCGTGGTTTTCGGGTCAATGAAGGCCCGGCGGTTCTGGTTCACGGGGAGCAGCTGTTTGTCAGCTATTCCGCCAGCGCGACCGATGAAAACTACTGCATGGGACTCTTGTGGATAGACCTGCTGGCCGACCCGCTGCGCCCGGAGAACTGGCATAAATCGCCGGAGCCCGTATTTCGCACCAGCGATGAGAATCATCAGTATGGCCCCGGCCACAACGGTTTTACGCAAACGCCGGAAGGGGAAGATGTGCTGGTCTACCATGCGCGGAACTATACCGGGATTGAAGGCGATCCGCTGTACGATCCGAATCGCCATACGCGGCTCAAGCGGGTTCGCTGGCAAGAAAACGGGATGCCTGACTTCGGCATCCCGCCTGCCGATACGTATTGATCCCCTCCCCCGCCCGGCGGCGGGCGGGGCTTAAATCAAGGTACCGTAAATGGTGAGTAGCGCCATGATAACGACCACCACCAGCGACGTTTTTTTGGCCATTGAGACCGCCGCTTTAGGCGTCTCGACCTTATCCACATGCGGTTCGCGCGCCAGCGAAAACTGAGCCAGTCGGGTCAGAACCTGGTACTGCGACGAGTGACGATCGCCCAAAGAAGCAAACCAGGCCGGCAACGCCCTTTCACCGTGCCCCACCAGCGCATAGACCACGCCGACCAGACGCACCGGCAGCCAGTCTACCACGTGCAGAATGGCATCAATCCCCGACTGTAGGCGATGGCGCGGCGTCTGATAACGTGCCAGCCACGTCTGCCAGGCGCGCAGCACACAGTAGCCAATCAGCGTAATGGGTCCCCATGGCCCGCCAACCACAAACCAGAACAGCGGAGCCAGGTAGTAGCGGTAGTTAATCCACAGCAGGGCATTTTGCAGTTCGCTCAGAAACTCGCGGTCGTCACAGCCTGGCGGCACGCCGTGAATCAGCGTCAGCTCGCTGGCCATTGCGTCGCAGGCATGACGATCGTTGCGTGATGCGGCTTTCAGATACGCATGATAGTGCAGCCGTACCCTGCCCGCGCCAATACACAGCAGGCCGAGCAAGATCCAGAAGACCAGCAGCGGGACGTTAAACAGCACCCCGTGCAGCACGCGCTGAATAAGATAGACCACCGCCATGGCCAGCGCCGTCATCAACAGGGTCGCAGGGAGTGAAAAGTGTTTTACCCGGCGAAACAGCACTTCCAGGCGGTGATCGAGCTGCCAGTGCTCACCCAGCTTAAACAGCCGCTCAGCGATGAGAACCAGCAGCGTAGTAAACAACGTCATGGCATCTCCTTTTCTGACGAAGCGGCCAGCAGGCCGCGAAATTTTGCCCAGTCAAAAGCCGGACCGGGATCCGTTTTTCGGACTGGCGCAATATCGCTGTGGCCAGTCATATGGTGTGCGATGGCCGGGTACAAAGCGATTAGCTGCCGCGTCACCGCCACCAGCTGCTGGTACTGCGCATCGGTATAGGCCAGCGTGTCGGTTCCTTCCAGCTCAATGCCGATAGAGAAATCATTGCAGCGTTCACGCCCGTGATAGCTGGATACCCCCGCGTGCCACGCGCGCTTATCAAAGGGAACATACTGCACAATTTCGCCATCGCGACGAATAAGACAATGCGCTGAAACGCGCAGGTGCGCGATTTCCGCAAAGAAAGGATGAGCGTTGGGATCGAGCGTTCCGGTGAATAAAGCATCAATCCACGGGCCGCCAAATTCCCCCGGCGGCAGACTAATATTATGCACCACCAGTAAGGAAGGGGCTTCATCATCCGGGCGGCAATCATGGTGCGGCGAAGGAACCCGACGCGCATCCACCAGCCATCCCCCATTCAACTGCATGCGGAATCTCCTTTCGCTAACTCATGCTCCCGGGCCGCCCGTGGCCCAAAGGATGCTGATTATCATACACAAAATCGTTCAGCCTGCAGCCCAGCGACCCACAAATCATCGCTGAAAAGCAGAGACATAGCCGATACAGCGGTGCCCCGAAGCGCGAAGTCTGTATGGTGTAGAAACGCTGTTCAGGTTAGCATGTTTCCCACTGCTGAATCTTATCTATCTGGAGCTTTATCATGTCGCCTCGTCGCTACAATCCCGACCGCCGCCGTGACGCGCTGCTGGAACGCATTAACCTGGATATCACCGATGCCGTCGCCCAATCCCTGCGGGAAGATCTGGGTGGCGAGGTCAATGCCAACAACGATATTAGCGCCCAATTATTGCCGGAAGACGCACGCTCACATGCGGTCATTATTACGCGCGAAGACGGCGTATTTTGCGGTAAGCGCTGGGTGGAAGAGGTCTTCATTCAACTGGCTGGCGACGATGTCAGCATCACCTGGCACGTCGAAGATGGCGCTCTCATCAAAGCGGACCAGCCGCTGTTTGAGCTGGAGGGGCCTTCCCGGCTGCTGCTGACCGGTGAACGTACTGCGCTGAATTTCGTGCAGACCCTGTCCGGGGTCTCCAGCGAAGTACATCGTTACGTGGAGCTGCTGGCAGGAACCAAAACCCAGCTGCTCGACACGCGTAAAACGCTGCCAGGCCTGCGCACCGCACTGAAATATGCCGTACTGTGCGGCGGCGGCGCCAACCACCGTCTGGGTTTATTCGACGCCTTCCTGATTAAAGAAAACCACATTATTGCCTCAGGCTCAGTGCGTCAGGCGGTGGAAAAAGCTTTCTGGCTACACCCGGACGTTCCGGTGGAAGTGGAAGTGGAATCGCTTGATGAACTGGACGAAGCGCTTAAAGCCGGCGCGGATATCATTATGCTCGATAATTTCACTACCGACCTGATGCGTGAAGCGGTGAAGCGGACCAACGGCAAGGCGGCGCTGGAAGTGTCCGGCAACGTCACGTTTAAAACCATCCGCGAATTTGCCGAAACCGGCGTTGATTACATCTCCGTGGGCGCCCTGACCAAGCACGTACACGCCCTGGACCTCTCCATGCGTTTTCGCTGATCGCCCGCCCCGGGGCCGACAATGCGCCGGGGCGTTCTTTTGCGAGACAGCAAGCATCTTTGACTCTCCTGCGTGCAAGAACACCAGAAAATCTGGAAGGTTGTTTCCCACCTCTTCATTTGCCATTCGCCGCTGCCCCTCAAGCGCGTCACAGTGCTTCCTTAACCACAAGGAGCATATATGGACAGACAACGCGGATTTACCCTGATCGAGCTGATGGTGGTCATCGGCATTATCGCCATTCTGAGCGCTATCGGTATTCCGGCTTATCAGAACTACCTGCGCAAAGCGGCCCTGACCGACATGCTGCAAACCTTTGTCCCGTACCGCACGGCCATTGAACTATGCGCGCTCGAACACGGCGGGCTGACAAGCTGTGACGCCGGCGCCAACGGCATCCCTTCTCCAGCGACCACGCGCTACGTCGCCACCATGAGCGTCGCGAGAGGTATTGTCACGCTGAACGGACAAGAAAGCCTGAACGGACTGAGCGTCACCCTGACGCCGTCCTGGGACAACGCAAGCGGTATCACCGGCTGGCAGCGCATCTGCAACATAGCCAGCAACAGTGCACTCCAGCAGGCCTGTGAAGATGTGTTCCGCATAAACTGAGGCCGCCACGATGAAAACCGATCGCTTAATCTCCCTTTGCCAGCGCCATCAGGCGCTGCTGTTGAACAGCGATGAGCAAACCATCGCTATCGCGGTTGTCGATGCTCCTACGCCTGAACTGATGGAGGCGCTGCGTTTCGCTACGCAGAAACGAATCGATATCGAATGCTGGAGCCAGGAGCAGATGCATAAGCGTCAGCAGGCGGCAGCCCACGACTCGCCCCCTGCCCACAGCGATACCGCGACCGATGTTATCGGGCAGGTCCAGCAGATCCTTGAGCAAGCGCTACGCCAGCGGGCTTCCGACATTCATTTTGAACCCGAAGAAAATCACCTGCGCATTCGCCTGCGTGTGGATGGCGTGCTCCATGCACTTTCACCCCTTCCTCCTGAACGCGCAGCCCCGGTTGCCGCGCGGCTCAAAGTGCTCGGCAACCTGGACATCGCCGAGCATCGCCTGCCACAGGATGGCCAGTTTACCCTGTCCCTTGCCGGTCGACCGGTCTCTTTCCGTATTGCCACGCTTCCCTGTCGCCACGGGGAGAAAATCGTGCTGCGTTTACTGCATCAGGTCGAGCAGGCACTCGAGCTGGGGGCGCTGGGACTTTCGTCAGACCAGCTTAATGCGTTTCGCTCGGCCCTCGACCAGCCGCAGGGACTGCTGCTGGTTACCGGCCCAACCGGTAGCGGTAAAACCGTTACCCTTTATAGCGCGCTGCAAACCAGAAACCACGATGCGGTCAATATTTGTAGCGTGGAAGATCCGCTGGAGATGCCGATAGCCGGAATGAACCAGACACAAATCAACCCCCGCGCCGGGCTGACCTTTCAAAGCGTTCTGCGCGCGCTGTTACGCCAGGATCCTGACATTGTGATGGTCGGGGAAATTCGCGATGCGGAGACCGCAGAGATTGCGATTAAAGCGGCGCAAACCGGGCATCTGGTCCTCTCGACGCTGCACACCAACTCCACCAGTGAAACCCTCACCCGCCTACAGCAAATGGGCGTTGCCGGCTGGATGCTCTCTTCTGCACTGTCTCTGGTTATCGCTCAACGCCTGGTGCGTAAACTGTGCGTCCACTGCCGCCGTGAAACCGGGAAGACGATGGATATACCGCGCCGCCTGTGGCCCCGACCTCTCCCGCGCTGGCAGGCCGTAGGCTGTCAGCATTGCTATCACGGCTACTATGGTCGCCAGGCACTATTTGAGCTATTGCCGGTGAATGCCCCGCTACGTCAAGCGATTGCCCGTGGCCTGAGCGCTCTGGAAATCGAATCTCTGGCACGCGAAGCGGGAATGATGACGTTGTTTGAAAGCGGCTGTCTGGCGGTCGAGCAAGGGCTGACCAACCTTGAAGAAATCATCCGCGTACTGGGGATCCCTCATGACCGCTAACCGTCTCTGGCGCTGGCAAGGCGTGGATATGCAGGGCCAATTTTGTCAGGGGACACAGTGGAACCCTGGCCGACTGGAAGTATTCCAGGCGCTTCAGCATGAACGCATTATTCCACTGGCCATTCGCCGCTGTGCGATCAAAAACACGCTCTGGCATCCGCGCTATGGCAGTCAGGTTGTTCGCCAACTGGCGGTGCTCCTTCAGGCCGGGCTTTCTTTAGCTGAAGGACTCGAGCTGCTGGCGCAGCAGCAACCGAGCGCGCAATGGCAGGCGCTGTTGCGCACACTGGCTCAGGATCTGGCGCAAGGGGTCTCGCTTTCTGTCGCGCTGGAAAAGTGGCCTCAGGCTTTTGCACCGCTTAGTCTGGCGATGATTCGTACCGGCGAACTCACCGGTAAACTGGATTTTTGTTGTCTTCAGCTGGCGCGTCAGCAGCAGGAACAGCAGCAGCTGGCGGACAAAGTGAAAAAAGCGGTGCGCTACCCGGCCGTTATTCTGGGCCTGGCCCTGATGGTGGTGGTGGCGATGCTGTGCTTCGTCCTGCCAGAGTTTGCGGCGATTTACCAAACCTTCAACACACCGCTACCGCTGCTGACGCGCCTGGTTATTCACGCCAGCGAGAGCCTTAGCTATGGCTGGCCAATGCTGATCCTGCCGATTGTGCTACCCGTAGTCCTTAACCTGATAGCCCGTCGCCGCCCGCACTGGCTGCTACAGCGACAAAAAATGCTTCACGCGCTTCCAGTGGTGGGAAAACTAAAACGCGGACAGCGGCTTAGCCAGATCTTTACCGTGCTCGCACTCACCCAGAGTGCAGGTATTAGCTTTCTGCAAGGTCTGGAAAGCGTCGAGGATACGCTGAACTGCCCGCTATGGCGCCAGCGGATCCAGCAGGCGCATCTGCACATTAGCCACGGAGTCCCCATCTGGCAGGCTCTTGAACGAAGCGGCGGTTTTACCACGCTATGCCTGCAGTTGATCCGTACCGGTGAAGCATCCGGATCGCTGGATACGATGCTGGAAAATCTCGCCCGTCATCATAGCGAGCAGACGCATTATCAGGCTGAAAACCTGGCAACGTTACTGGAGCCGGCCCTGCTGTTGATAACCGGAACAATTGTCGGTGTGCTGGTGGTGGCGATGTATTTACCCATCTTTCATCTGGGTGACGCCATTAGCGGAATGGGTGGATAAGTGCTGGCGCGAAACGCGCCAGCATCTGACATTACAGGCTGTTGAACACGCGGTTCTCTTGTTCCTGCACGCGAATGAAGGTCGTGCGCTTGGTCAGCTCTTTCAGGCGAGAGGCACCCACATAGGTGCAGGCAGAACGCAGGCCACCGAGGATATCACGAGCCGTGTTCTCTACCGGTCCACGCAGCGGCAACTTAACGGTTTTGCCTTCCGCGGCGCGATACTGCGCAACGCCGCCAACGTGGCGCGTCATGGCGGATTCGGAGCTCATGCCGTAGAACAGCATGAATTTCTCGCCGTTTTCTTCAACGACGGTACCACCGCTCTCTTCATGGCCGGCCAGCATTCCCCCCAGCATGACAAAATCTGCACCGCCGCCGAAGGCTTTCGCCACGTCACCAGGCATCGTGCAACCGCCGTCGCTGACGATCTGGCCACCCAGGCCATGCGCCGCGTCAGCACACTCGATAACGGCAGACAGCTGCGGATAACCGACGCCGGTCTTCACGCGAGTGGTACATACGGAACCCGGGCCGATGCCCACTTTCACAATATCAGCACCGGACAGAATCAGCTCTTCGCACATTTCGCCCGTAACAACGTTACCCGCAATAATGGTTTTCTGCGGCCAGGCGGCACGCGCTTTAGCGACGAACTGAACAAAATGTTCAGAATAACCATTCGCCACATCGATGCAGACGAAGCTAAGCTGCGGATTCTGAGAAAGGATCTGCTGGGTTTTTTCGAAATCGACATCCGAGGTCCCGGTGGACACCATGACGTATTTCAGCACCTCTGCGGACACCGACTGGACAAACTCCTGCCATTGTTCAACGGTATAGTGCTTGTGAACTGCGGTCAGAATACCGAAAGAGGCCAGCGCTTTCGCCATGCCAAACGTCCCGACGGTATCCATGTTAGCGGCAATGATCGGCACGCCAGACCAGGACAGGCCAGAATGTTTAAAAGTGAATTCACGTTCCAGCTGAACATCAGAACGGCTTTTGAGGGTAGAGCGTTTTGGGCGGATAAGAACGTCTTTAAAACCAAGCTTCAGATCTTCTTCGATACGCATGTACGAATTCCTGGGGTTAATTGCATTATTGTGAGAGCACAACTCCAGTGACGTTATCATACGCACGAATCATGGCTGCGCAAGACTGCGATTTTCACTTTTTTTACGCTACAATCGTATAAATTTACCTGGTGAACAGTGAATGGCGCGCTCGCAATAATTGACGCCCGGCGTATCATTTTTAACCACTTGATTTATATATACAAAACAATCCAGTATATACTGTGATGGCCTTTTATTGGCCTGTAGCCACCTTGATGGATAGCGTTCACCGGGTCGTGGTGCTTATCAAAACGGGCGCCTCTGAAGAGTAATGTGTATATGGTCAGTTCAGGATCGGAGCGTATGAGGTATACGGTAGCGTTAACAGGCGGCATTGGCAGTGGCAAAAGTACCGTGGCCGATGCATTTTCCCGGCTTGGGATTAACGTTATTGACGCTGACATTATCGCCCGCCAGGTTGTAGAACCCGGAACCACCGCGCTTCAGGCCATCGCCACTCACTTTGGTTCACAGATGCTCAATGATGACGGCACGTTGAACCGCCGCGCTCTGCGTGAAAAAATCTTTGCTCACCCTGAGGATAAAACCTGGCTTAACGGGCTATTACATCCGCTCATTCAGCAGGAAACTCGCCGGCAGATGCTGGCCGCGAGCTCCCCTTATCTTCTCTGGGTCGTCCCCTTACTGGTAGAAAACCGGCTGGCCGCGAATGCCGATCGCGTGCTGGTCGTTGATGTTCCAAAAGAGATGCAGATCGCGCGTACGATGCTTCGCGATCGGGTCAGTCGTGAACATGCAGAACATATTCTTGCCGCCCAGGCGACGCGCGAACAGCGCCTTGCCGTTGCGGATGATGTCATTGAAAACATGGGCCCTCCGGATGCCGTCGCATCGGATGTTGCCCGCCTGCATGAAAAGTATCTAATGCTGGCATCGCAGGCCGCCTCACAGGAAAAATCGTAATGCACACCCCCGTTCTGTTTGAACATCCACTCAACGAGAAAATGCGCACCTGGCTGCGTATTGAATTTTTGACTCAGCAATTGTCCGTTCATCCGACAATCTCCAGCTACGCCGATGCACTCCATTTTTTCCGCAACGCGGGCGATCTTTTAGATGTACTGGAACGTGGAGAGGTCAGGACGGACCTGCTAAAAGAGCTGGAGCGCCAGCAGCGGAAATTACAGTCATGGGTAGACATTCCCGGCGTCGATGGCGAACGTATTGACGCCTTGCGTCAGCAGTTGAAGCAGTGCGGCGCCACGCTGATGTCCGCGCCGCGCATCGGACAGTTCCTGCGTGAAGACCGTTTGATTGCGCTGGTACGCCAGCGTCTGAGCATTCCCGGCGGCTGCTGCAGCTTTGATTTGCCCACGCTGCATATCTGGCTGCACATGCCGCAGGCATACCGTGACGAACAGGTCGGAGTCTGGATAGCCAGCCTTGCTCCGCTGACGCAATCTCTGGTGCTTATCCTCGATCTGATTCGTAATGCCGCCCCATTCCGTAAGCAGACCAGTCTCAACGGCTTTTATCAGGACAATGGCGAAGATGCCGACCTGCTACGTCTGCGGCTGGATATTGCCAGCCAGCTCTATCCTCAAATCTCCGGCCATAAGAGCCGTTTCGCTATCCGCTTCCTGCCGCTGGATAGCGAGCTCGGGGTCGTACCTGAGCGTTTTGATTTTGAACTGGCCTGTTGTTAAGGAGAAATAATGTCAGAAGAGACGATCGTCAATTGCCCCACCTGCGGTAAATCCGTGGTCTGGAACGCACAGAGCCTGTACCGGCCCTTTTGCTCTAAACGCTGCCAGCTGATTGATCTGGGTGAATGGGCTGCAGAAGAAAAACGCATTCCCAGCGCGAGCGATCTGTCCGATAGCGATGGCTGGAGCGAGGAACAGCAACCGTGACCGATTTCCGGACAAGGCAACATCACGCCTTGTCCGGGAACGCTGATTCAGGAAGCCGCCTGCACTAATTTGGTAATAATGGGTTCATTCGCCGGCGGAAACGCCTCAGGGACTAATGCCCGTTGCGCAATCCACTGCCCGGGCTGCCCCTCTTTCCCCCACGGCTCGCCGGACCACTCTTCCACCAGCCAGAACCACAGGGTAATGTGGCGGTCAGGGAACTGATACTCCAGCTTATCAAACAGGCGGGATGAGCTTACCGTAATCCCCACCTCTTCCTGCAGTTCACGCACCAGCGCCTGTTCCGCAGATTCTCCGGCTTCAATTTTACCGCCGGGAAACTCGAGTTTATTGGCCATATGGGCATCGGCGGCTCGCTGGGTGATAAAGATCTCCCCTTGTGGATTGCGGATAATACCCACGGAAATTTGCAGTTGTTTCATCGTGATCATTCCATAAAAAAGGCGCAGATATCTGCGCCTTTATTTTCATGCTCTGAGCTTAGTTCAGACGGCCGTGGCACTGCTTATATTTTTTACCGGAACCACACGGGCAAGGATCGTTACGCCCCACTTTCCGCTCGCCGGTTTCCTCAGCCAGCGCAGCCGCGGCGGCAGTTTCGTCATCCTGATGGCTAAGCTGTTGCATCTGCGCCAGACGTTCGGCTTCCTCGCGGCGCTGTTGCTCCATTGCCTCAACCTCTTCCGGCATCCGCACCTGAACCTTACTCAGGGTGCTGATCACTTCATACTTCAGTGATTCCAGCATCGCGGCAAACATGGAGAAGGACTCACGTTTGTACTCCTGCTTCGGATCTTTCTGCGCATAGCCGCGCAGATGAATACCCTGACGCAGGTAATCCATCGCCGCGAGATGCTCTTTCCACAGGGAGTCCAGAGTCTGCAGCATCACGCCCTTCTCGAAATGACGCATCATTTCGGCGCCAACAACTTCTTCTTTACGCTGATAGGTCTCAATTGCGCTCTGCAGAATACGCTCTCGCAGCGTCTCTTCATGCAGCTCCGGCTCTTTGTCCAGCCACTCTTTCAGCGGCAGCTCGAGGTCGAAGTCATTTTTCAGACGTTCCTGCAGACCTTCAACATCCCACATCTCTTCCAGAGACTGCGGCGGGATATGGGCATCGATGGTCGCTTTGAACACATCTTCGCGGATGCTGTTAATGGTTTCGCTGACATCAGAAACGTCCAGCAATTCGTTACGCTGACTGTAGATTGCGCGACGCTGATCGTTAGCAACATCATCATATTCCAGCAGCTGCTTACGAATATCAAAGTTGCGGCTTTCGACTTTACGCTGTGCGTTAGCGATGGCCTTGGTGACCCACGGGTGCTCAATCGCTTCGCCTGGTTTCATCCCCAGCTTGCGCATCATGCCGGAGACACGGTCGGAGGCAAAGATACGCATCAGGGCATCTTCCATCGACAGGTAGAAGCGAGAAGAACCGGCATCACCCTGACGACCAGAACGGCCGCGCAGCTGGTTATCGATACGACGGGATTCATGACGCTCGGTACCAATAATGTGCAGACCTCCCGCCGCCAGAACGGCATCGTGACGAACCTGCCAGTCGGCTTTAATCTGCGCGATTTGCTCCGGTGTCGGATCTTCCAGCGCAGCAACTTCGGCTTGCCAGCTCCCGCCGAGCATAATATCCGTACCACGACCAGCCATGTTGGTGGCGATGGTCACCGCTGACGGGTAACCCGCCTGGGCAACGATATCCGCTTCGCTGGCGTGGAACTTCGCGTTCAGCACGTTGTGCTTGATACCGGCCTTGGTCAGTTCATGGGAAACCACTTCTGATTTTTCAATCGAAATAGTACCGACCAGAACCGGCTGACCTGCGGCAGTGCGCTCTTTGATATCTTCGATGATCGCCTGAATTTTTTCCGCTTCGGTCATATAGACCAGATCCGCCATATCTTTACGGATCATCGGGCGGTTAGTCGGCACCACTACGGTATCCAGCTTGTAGATAGAGCTGAACTCGAAGGCTTCGGTATCTGCCGTACCGGTCATCCCCGCCAGCTTCTCATACAGACGGAAATAGTTCTGGAAGGTGATGGAGGCCAGCGTCTGGTTTTCATTCTGGATATCCACGCCTTCTTTCGCTTCAACGGCCTGGTGGAGACCATCAGACCAGCGACGCCCCTGCATCGTACGACCGGTATGCTCGTCGACGATGATCACTTCGCCATCTTTGACGATATAGTCAACGTCACGGGTGAACAGCACGTGCGCGCGCAGCGCCGCCGTCACGTGATGCATCAGCATAATATTGGACGGCGAATACAGCGATTCGCCTTCGTCCATGATCCCTTCCTGTACCAGCAGCTCTTCGATCAGCACCAGACCGCGTTCGGTCAGGTTAACCTGGCGCGCTTTTTCATCAACGGAGAAGTGGCCTTCACCAGTAAAGGTGTCGGAATCTTCTTTATCCTGACGAACCAGGTGCGGGATGATTTTGTTCACGCGCTTGTACATTTCCGAGCTGTCTTCTGCCGGACCGGAAATGATCAGCGGGGTACGCGCTTCATCGATCAGAATCGAGTCCACCTCATCCACCAGCGCATAGTGCAGCTTACGCTGAACGCGCTCTTCCGGGCTGAATGCCATATTGTCGCGCAGGTAGTCAAAGCCGTATTCGTTGTTGGTACCGTAGGTAATATCCGCACCGTACGCTTCACGTTTGGCTGGCGCCGGTAAACCGGACATGTTGATCCCGACGGTCATACCGAGGAATTCAAACAGCGGGCGGTTGTTTTCAGCATCACGCTGTGCCAGATAGTCGTTGACGGTAACCACGTGAACGCCTTTACCGGACAATGCATTCAGGTAGGCCGGCAGCGTTGCGGTCAACGTTTTACCTTCACCGGTACGCATTTCCGCGATGCAACGCTGGTTAAGCACCATACCGCCCAGCAGCTGGACGTCGAAGTGGCGCATACCAAATACACGTTTACTGGCTTCACGAACCACGGCAAAGGCTTCCGGGATCAGGCTCTCCAGGCTTTCGCCCTTTTCAAGGCGAGCACGAAACTCAGCGGTTTTGCCTTTCAGCTCGTCATCGGAGAGCTTTTCCATCTCCGGTTCCATGGCATTGATGAGGCCAACGGTTTTGCGCATACGGCGCAGGGTACGATCGTTACGACTACCGAAAACTTTAGTTAATAATTTGATTAGCATAATAAAATCTCAAACGCCCCGCGATGCGGAGTCACAAAAAAGAATCATCCGTTTTTAGTTCAGCTGAGACGTTGAGGTCCTGCGCGAATCCCTGCCACCTGGCTAATCCAGGCCGAGACAGAAAATGCAGAATGGGACGGGGTGTAAGCCGCCTGGCGAACGATCACCGGCGGTTTGCTCTCCTGCGTCAGCAGTGCGCTGAGCGTGTCAAGCAAAGCCAGATGCTGCGCCTGGAATGGCGAAGGCTCTTCGGCAACCGGCAGCGCTTGCGGCGCCATCGCAAATGAGAGATGACGAATAACCGTGCGGATCGCATGCTGATGCCAGTAATCGACGGTAAAATTCGGTCGACGGCTGGCGTCAAGCAGCGCCAGCTGGGAGAAATTGACTTTATTCGGGCTGTGGTTGCTGGCCGTGGTTTTCGTCGGCGAGGCCGTTTCGTGGCTATTGCTCAGCGCAGGCAGGCCAAAGCTAGCCGCGACCATCCCCAACAGGAGATGCGGCCAGAAATACCGTCTGCCAAACTGTCGCCAGCGCGTCAGCAATCCACTCACGTACGTTACCTTTAGTTGAAGCAACCCCAGGAAATATTTTTTGCGCCCAAATACTACCATTAATACTGCACGACAGCAGCAGGAATGACGGTTGCGACAAGGCAAAAACGTTCAATAAATCAGCGAACGAACAATGAACAGCGCCGCAGAATCAGGGCAGAACCAGCAGGGGAAGGCAAAAAAAGAAAAAAGACTGGCTCCCTGGTCGGAGAGAGTACCAGGTTACCAGTCTGTTTTACTGAATGGTCAGGCTTATGCCATAACCATTGACGGTGCGCGGAATGCCAGCGGCAGTTCTGCTTCGTCTTCGAAAGTCACGTACTCCCAGGCTTCCTGTTTTGCCAGAACAGCCTGCAGCAGTTTGTTATTCAACGCGTGACCTGATTTGAACGCCGTGAATGCACCGATGATATTGTGACCACACATAAACAGGTCACCGATCGCATCCAGCATTTTGTGGCGCACAAACTCATCTTCAAAGCGAAGACCGTCTTCGTTCAATACGCGATAATCGTCAACAACGATGGCACAATCGAAGCTGCCGCCCAGGCACAGGCCGCGGGACTGCAGATATTCGATATCACGCATAAAACCAAAAGTACGAGCGCGACTAATCTGGCGCATAAATGCATCAGCAGAGAAGTTCATCGCATAGCGCTGGCTGCTTGCATCAATCGCCGGGTGGTTAAAATCGATGGTAAAATCCAACGAAAAACCATTATACGGTTTGAATTCAGCCCATTTGTCGCCATCTTCGACCCGAACGGTCTCTTTGATGCGTACAAATTTCTTGGCACAGTTCAGTTCATCGATGCCGGCGTCCAGCAGCAGATAAACGAACGGGGCAGCGCTACCATCCATAATTGGAATTTCCGGCGCATCGACTTCAACAACGATGTTGTCAATGCCGAGGCCTGCCAGTGCGGCATTCAAGTGCTCGACAGTCGAAATCCGCACGTCATGCTCGTTCACCAGGCAAGTACAGAGCATGGTATCACGCACAGATTTGGCATCAGCCGGAAAATCAACCGGTGGATTCAAGTCGGTGCGACGATAGATGACCCCGGTATTTGCCGGCGCAGGGCGCAACGTCAGGGTGACTTTCTTGCCGGTATGCAAACCGACGCCAGTCGCCTGAACGATACGTTTAAGAGTCCTTTGTTTGATCATCGTATAATCTCGCCAAGTTACCTATCCAACCGAAGTGTACAATACATTCGGGTGGGCAGTTTAGCACAAAGAGCGCTGATGCCCAACTTCCAGCCAATTCTTAATCAGCTTGCTTACGCAGGAACGCTGGGATATCCAGATAATCCGGCTCTTTCGCAGTTTGCGGTGTATTGTCGTTCACCACCTTGGCAACCGGTTTCTGCTCTTGAGTTAACGGAGCCATACCGTGCTGCTGGTAGCGATCCATGACCGGCTGCTGAACCTGTTTGTTGGTCACCAGGGTAATTTCCGGACGCTTGTCCATACCGATACCGGTGGCCACAACGGTCACACGCAGTTCGTCGTTCATATCCGGGTCAAGGGAAGTACCGATAACCACGGTCGCATTATCCGAAGCGAAAGCACGGATAGTGTTACCCACGGTTTCGAACTCATCCAGACGCAGGTCGAAGCCGGCCGTAATGTTGACCAGAACGCCGCGCGCGCCGGAGAGATCGATATCTTCCAGCAGCGGAGAAGAGATAGCCATTTCAGCCGCTTCTTCCGCACGGTCTTCACCGCTCGCCACGCCGGAGCCCATCATCGCATAGCCCATTTCGGACATTACGGTACGCACATCCGCAAAGTCGACGTTCATCAGACCCGGACGGGTAATCAGTTCGGCGATACCCTGCACTGCGCCTTTCAGCACGTCGTTTGCTGCGCCGAAAGCGTCCAGCAGAGAGATGCCGCGGCCGAGAACCTTCAGCAGCTTGTCGTTCGGAATGGTGATCAGCGAATCCACATGCTTGGACAGCTCAGTGATCCCCTGCTCGGCGAACGCCATGCGCTTTTTGCCTTCAAAATTAAACGGCTTAGTGACCACCGCAACGGTCAGGATGCCCAGGTCCTTCGCCACTTCAGCGACGACTGGCGCTGCACCGGTACCGGTGCCGCCACCCATACCTGCCGCGATAAACACCATGTCTGCACCATCAAGAGCAGCACGCAGCGCTTCACGGTCTTCATCAGCCGCATTGCGACCGACTTCCGGGTTTGCACCGGCACCCAGACCTTTGGTAATACCGCTACCGATCTGAATTGTCTGGCCAACAGCCGTTTTACGCAGTGCCTGCGCATCGGTGTTCACCGCAAAGAATTCAACACCTTCGATGCGCTCGCGCACCATGTGCTCGACGGCATTGCCACCGCCGCCACCGACGCCGATGACTTTAATCACCGCGTCGTTGGTCAGTTCCATAGGTTCAAACATAGTTTCTCTCCGTTTTGTGCCTGTCGCCTGAGAACGCTAATTTTCTGCGTTCTCTTAAAAAATTAAAACTCTTTTCGCAGCCAGCTATTAAGTCGCTTAATCCACGAGCCAACTGATGCAGTTACGCGTTTTTCTACTTCTGCTTCACCACTGAGATGAGATTCCTTCCCGTAGTGCAGCAACCCAACCGCCGTCGAATAATACGGCTCCTGGGCATAATCCGTTAAACCGGTAATATTCAGCGGTGCGCCAATACGAACCTGCGTATGGAACACGCGCTGAGCACAGGCGGCAAGACCTTCGATTTGCGCGGCGCCGCCCGTTAAAACAATCCCTGCCGCCAGATGGTGTTTCACCCCTTGCTGGCGCAGCTGCTCTTGCAGTTGCAGAATCTCTTCATTCACCAGGTTGAGCAGCTCGGTATAACGCGGCTCAATCACCTCTGCCAGCGTCTGGCGCTGCAGACTGCGCGGCGGACGCCCGCCCACGCTCGGTACTTCGACGTTTTCGTCTTTACCGACAATAGAACCCAGCGCACAACCGTGGCGAACTTTAATCGCTTCGGCATCGCTCGGCGGCGTTCCGAAAGCGTAAGCGATGTCGCTGGTGACCACGTTGCCCGCGTACGGGATCACTTTGGTATGGCGCAGCGCACCGCCGGTATACACGGCGATATCCATTGTACCACCGCCGATGTCCACGACGCAGACACCCAGCTCACGTTCATCTTCCGTCAACACGGAATAACTGGCCGCTAAACCGGCGAAAATGAGTTGGTCCACTTTCAGGCCGCAACGTTCCACCGCTTTAACAATATTTTTCGCCATATCGTTATGGCAGGTAATCAGATGGACTTTTGCCTGCATACGTACGCCAGACAGACCCACCGGGTTTTTAATCCCTTCCTGGTAGTCGATAGCGTATTCCTGCGGGATAACGTGCAGGACACGATGCTCATCGCGTACGCGGACCGATTTCGCGGTATGCACCACGTTCTCAACGTCGTCCAACGTGACTTCTTCTTCTGAAATCGGCACCATGCCAATTTCATTTTGACAGCTAATATGTTTACCTGAAAGCGCCAGATACACTGACGAAATCTGGCAATCCGCCATCAGTTCGGCCTGATCAATGGCGCGCTGAACGCATTTCACCACGGATTCCAGGTCGTTAACCCCGCCTTTATCCATACCACGCGATGGGCAACTGCCCACGCCAATGATATTGACCACGCCGTCGGGCAGAACTTCCCCTACTAAAGCGGCAACCTTCGCGGTGCCAATCTCCAGTCCAACTACCAGTTTTCTGTCCGTCGCCTTGATCATTGTTGTTCTGCCTGTGCCTGATTCTGTTGTTGATTAGTTTCCTCTGCGGGAGCAGGTACCCAGCCCACCGCCGCGCCCGAGTCATAACGCAAATCAACGTAGCTTATCCGTTTGCCGTCGGTCTGCGCTTGCTGCTGTAGAACCGGGTAGAGTTCCATAAAGCGCTGAAGCCGTTTCATGGTATCGCCTCGGCCAAGGTTGAGCTTAATATCGTTATTCAGCGTCAACTGCCAGGAACGACGTGCGGTCATCGCCGCCACTTTCAACGTGAACTTATCCTTTGCCAGTACCTGCCCCATGTCGCGATACCCCTGCAACACTTCGTTCTCACTGCCTTCCGGGCCGTACAACATCGGTAAATTCTGCTTATTGGTCCGATCCGCCGGGACGCTGAAGGAATTGCCTTCTACATCGACCATATGTTGATCATTCCAACGCGCAATCGGCACATATTCAACCAGATGAATCTTCAATTCGTCCGGCCACTGCTTTCTGACGCTCGCCTGCTTAATCCACGGCAGACGCTCAATCTGACTCTGGATGATATTGACATCCTGGGTCATAAAGGTCCCCGGGGAACCCAGCGCCAGAATCGCCTGGCGGATATCATCATTACGCGTGTAGTGACGCTCACCGGTAACAACCATCCTGGACAGAGGCAAACGCTGTGCATCCTCCATCCAGCCCAGAACCATCCACCCGCTGACCAACACGGTACATAGCACCGTCAGCAGGAAGACAATCCCGGCCAGACGAGTTCCATTACTCCGACGCGAAGAAGAGGCTTCCTCTTCTTCGTGGTTCCGCGTATTCAGCGCAGCCTGCGACATATCACCCCGCCAGGTCCAGAATTCGAACAACAAGCTGCGAGAAGCTCATCCCGGCCTGACGCGCCGCCATCGGCACCAGGCTGTGGCTGGTCATGCCAGGGGATGTATTTGCTTCCAGCAAATAAAACTGGCCATCGCTGTCCAGCATCACGTCAATACGTCCCCAACCTTTACAACCGAGAACATTCCAGGCTTTAACGACCAGGGCCTGAATTTCTGACTCGCGGGCAGGATCTTCACAACCAGGGCAGAAATATTGCGTCTCATCAGAGAGATACTTCGCCTCATAATCATAGAAGGTTCCAGCCACCTGGATACGAATTGACGGTAAAATTTCTTCACCGACGATAGCGACGGTGAATTCAGGCCCACTAAGCCATTTCTCAATCAGAACATCTTCATCATGCTGAAAAGCCAGCGTCAATGCATTATGTAATGCACAACTTTCGCTGACTTTCGACATGCCGACGCTCGAACCTTCGCAAGCCGGTTTAACAATCAGTGGCAGACCCAGTGCGGCAATCTGCTGTTCCACTTCAGCAGACAGGCCGGCATTGAACTGCGCACGCGTCAGCGCAACCCATGGAGCGACCGGTAATCCCGCGCCCTGCCACAACAATTTGCTGCGAACTTTATCCATGGAGATCGCCGACGCCATCACGCCGCTGCCGGTGTAAGGCAACTGAATCAGCTCCAGCAGCCCCTGCAAGGTCCCATCTTCCCCACCGCGACCATGCAACGCAATAAACGCTTTCTTAAAGCCCAGCGCTTTCAGCTGGGTAACATCCACGTCGCGCGGATCGACAGGGTGCGCATCCACGCCAGCTTCACGCAGACCTGCCAGTACCGCAGTCCCTGAATTGAGCGACACTTCGCGCTCAGCAGAGGTACCGCCGAAAAGAACCGCGATTTTATCAGCCATGGCGCTCCTCCTCCGTTTTTTGCGGCACGAGTTTGATTTCAGCCAGGTGGCGGGCGATTTTTCCAATGTTTCCCGCGCCCTGCACCAGGATCAGGTCATTGCCGGTCAGCACCGATGCCAGCATCTGCGCTGCCTGTGCCGGATCGGAAAGCAGAATCGGATCTACCTTGCCGCGACCGCGAATCGTACGGCACAGCGAACGGCTGTCGGCGCCAGGAATCGGCGCTTCACCGGCGGAATAAACGTCCAGCATCAGCAGCGCATCAACCTGCGTCAGCACGTTAGCGAAATCGTCATACAGATCGCGCGTACGGGTGAAGCGGTGTGGCTGGAATAACATCACCAGATTTTTATCCGGCCAGCCGGCGCGCGCCGCTTTGATCGTGGCATCCACTTCTGTCGGGTGATGACCATAGTCATCGATCAGCATCGCGCTGCCGCTTTTGCCATTAACCTCAGCCAGCGGATATTCACCGAGAAAATCAAAGCGACGGCCGGTTCCCTGGAAACTTTCCAGCGCCCGCAGGATCGCGCTGTCATCAATGCCCTCTTCCGTCGCGACCGCAACCGCCGCCGCCGCGTTCAGCGCGTTATGACGACCGGGCGCATTCAGGGTCACCTGCAGCACCTCTTTATCCTGACGAACCAGGCGGAAGTGGCCCTGGGCGCCAACCTGACGGTAATCCTCTACGCGCACGTCGGCATCTTCGCTAAAACCGTAGGTGGTTATCTGACGGCCAACGCGCGGCAGCAGTTCACGAATCACCGGATCATCGACGCACATCACCGCGCGGCCATAGAACGGCAGGTTGTGCAGAAAGTTAATAAAGGTCTGCTTCAGATTCTCAAAGTCGCCATGATAGGTATCCATGTGATCGGCTTCGATATTGGTCACAATGGCGACCATCGGCTGCAAATGCAGGAACGATGCATCGCTCTCATCCGCTTCCGCAATCAGATAGCGGCTATGCCCGAGGCGGGCGTGAACGCCTGCCGCTTTAACCAGTCCACCGTTGACGAAGGTGGGATCAAGACCTGCTTCCGCATAAATACTGGAGACCATCGCCGTGGTCGTGGTCTTGCCGTGGGTGCCGGCAATCGCGATGCCATGACGAAAACGCATCAGCTCCGCCAGCATTTCCGCGCGACGAATGACCGGAATACGCGCTTCATGCGCGGCAACAATCTCCGGGTTTTCCGCAGAGATTGCGCTGGAAACGACGACCACGCTCGCATCGCGAACGTTTTCCGGGCGATGATTGAAATAGATCGTGGCGCCAAGTTGCGACAGCTGCTGCGTTACCGGATTCGGCGCCAGGTCGGAACCGCTAATCTGGTAGCCTTCGTTAGCCAGAACTTCGGCAATACCGCCCATACCGGCACCACCGATGCCAACAAAGTGAATATGCCGGACGCGACGCATCTCGGGCACTATGGAACGCAGTTTCGCCAGATCTTGTGTATTCATTCTTTACGCCATCAACTTCTTTATACGGGCGGTGAGATTCACCGCGATTAGCGCGCCAGTGCTGCAGCGCTCACTTCTTCTGCTACCCGTTCGGTAGCATCCGGAATCGAGGCTCTACGCGCTCGTTCCGCCATATCCAGCAGCGTTTCCCGATCCCAGCCAGCCAGCGTCTGCACGACGGCATCGACGGTGAACTGAGGCTGTTCGAGAATTTTCGCTGCACCCGCTTTCTCCAGCGGCAGTGCATTCCAGTACTGCTGACGATCCTTGTGCTGAAACGGCACAAACAACGCCGGTAAACCTGCTGCGGCAATTTCACTTACCGTCAGGGCACCGGAACGACACACAACAACATCGGCCCAGGCATACGCCGCCGCCATGTCATCAATAAATTCAGTCACTTTATGCTGCGGCTGCCCGGCATCCGCATAGGCCTGCTGCACCGTCTGCTGGCCGCCTTTCCCGCTTTGATGCCAGATAGTGACCGCCGTGCCCAGTTTCCCCGCCACCTGCGGCATCGTCTGGTTCAGCACGCGAGCCCCCTGCGAGCCACCCACCACCAGCACGCGAATCGCCCCCTGGCGCCCGACCAGACGCTGTTCCGGTAACGGCAGCGCAAGCACATCAGTACGCACCGGGTTGCCCACCACGTCAGCATGCGGAAACGCACCAGGGAACGCCTGCAGCACCTTCTTCGCGATCTTTGCCAGCCATTTGTTTGTCAGGCCCGCAATGCCGTTTTGCTCATGCAGCACCACCGGGATACCCAGCGACCAGGCCGCCAGACCGCCAGGGCCGGAAACGTAACCGCCCATCCCCAGCACAACATCCGGCTGGAAACGCTTCATGATCGCCCGCGCCTGACGCCAGGCGTTGAAGATCCGCACCGGTGCTAACAGCAGCGCTTTCAGCCCTTTACCGCGCAGGCCGGATATACGGATAAAATCAATTTCAATGCCGTGCTTCGGCACTAAATCCGCTTCCATACGATCGGCGGTACCGAGCCAGCGAACCTGCCAGCCCAGATCCATTAAATGGTGCGCGACCGCCAGCCCCGGGAACACATGTCCACCGGTACCGCCCGCCATCACCATTAGCCGCTTTTCCTGACCGCTCATCGAACACCCCGTGTAAACGCCTGGGCTTTTTCCAGACGCGTTTCATAATCAATTCGCAACAGCAACATGATGGCCGTCGACATAATCAGCAAACTGGAACCGCCGTAACTGATAAGCGGCAGCGTCAGGCCTTTCGTGGGCAGCATGCCCGCCGCCGCCCCGACGTTAACCAGCGCCTGGAAGCTAAACCAGATTCCAATGGCGCAGGCCAGGAAGCCGGAAAAGCGATGATCAATCTCCAGCGCCTTACGCCCAATCGACATGGCGCGAAAGGCGACGAAGAATACCATTAATAGGGCCAGTACCACACCGATATAACCGAGTTCTTCGCCGATAATGGCGAAGATGAAATCGGTATGCGCTTCCGGTAAATACTCCAGTTTCTGTACCGAGTTGCCTAAGCCCTGACCCCACATTTCGCCGCGGCCGAAAGCCATCAGCGACTGAGTCAGCTGGTAACCGCTGCCAAACGGGTCTTCCCACGGGTTCCAGAAAGACGTTACGCGGCGAATACGGTACGGTTCGGCAAGGATCAGCAGCACCACCGCCGAGATCCCCATGCCGATAATGGCAATGAACTGCCACAGCTTGGCACCGCCGAGAAACAGCATCGCCAGGGTGGTGACGAACAACACCACTACCGTACCGAGGTCCGGCTGCGCCAGCAGCAGAATGGCCAGTACGAAAATCACGCCCATCGGCTTTAAGAAGCCGCGCAGGTTATTCCGGACCTCATCGCCTTTACGCACCAGGTAGTTGGCGATGTAGCAAAACAGCGACAGCTTGGTAAATTCCGCAGGCTGAATACGCAGCGGACCCAATGCAATCCAGCGCGATGCCCCGTTTACCGAGCTACCGACGACCAGGACGATCAGCAACATGACGATCGACGCAATCAACATTGCCGTACTGTGCCGCTGCCAGAACTCCATCGGCAGACGCAGCGTCACGAGAGCCAGGCCCAGCGCCAGAAGAATGTATAACCCGTCGCGCTTGGCGAACAGAAAAGGATCGTTGGCCAACCGCTGCCCTACCGGCATGGAAGCCGAGGTCACCATAATGAAACCTACGGCGGCCAGGCCAAGCGTCAACCACAACAGCATCCGGTCATACATAACCAGGCTATCGTTATCTTTCTGCCGCGAGCCCATCACCCAGCCTTTCAACGCCGCAAACAGCCAGGCGAAGATAAACATCCCCGGCAGGCGCGGCAGTCTCCACTGAGGCATTCTCAGGCGCGGGAGGGATAAACGCATCAACCTAACTCCTTCGCCAGGCGGGCAAAGACATCGCCCCGTTGTTCGAAACTCTTAAACTGATCGAGGCTGGCACAGGCTGGCGATAACAGCACCATATCGCCCGACTTTAGCAGCGGGGCAATCTGGCGCATCGCCTCTTCCATCGTCCCGGTTTGCGTCGCCACTTCCGGGCGCAGTGCCGCCAGCTGCTCGCCATCGCGACCGAAGCAGTACAGGCGGATATTGTCGCCTGCCAGATAACGCTTCAGCGGCGTGAAATCAGCGGATTTCCCATCGCCACCCAGCAGCAGATACAGGGTACCGTCCAGATGCAGCCCGTTCAGCGCCGCTTCGGTACTGCCGACGTTGGTGGCTTTGGAATCGTTGATCCAACGCACGCCGTTATGATCCAGCACCAGCTGGAAACGATGCGCCAGACCGGTAAAGGTGGTCAGCGCCTTGAGACTGCTGGCCCGCGGCAGACCGGCAGCATCAGCCAGCGCCAATGCAGCCAGCGCGTTGCTGTAGTTGTGTTGCCCGGTGATGTGCATCTCTTTGACGTTCAGGATCTTCTCACCTTTCACTCGCAGCCAGGTTTCTCCCTGCTGGCGGTTAAGGTGATAGTCGCCGACATCAACGCCGAAGCTGATGCAGCGCTCATCGGCGCCGCGTACCGGCATCGTCAGCCCATCATCGGCATTCACAATGCAGGTTTTCGCATTTTCATACACCCGCAGTTTGGCCGCACGATACTGCTGCAGACCCAGCGGGTAACGGTCCATATGATCCTCGGTCACGTTGAGGATCGTTGCGGCCACCGCCCGCAGACTGGAGGTGGTTTCCAGCTGGAAGCTGGAGAGCTCCAGAACGTACAGTTCGCGGTCCGCATCGAGTAACATCAGCGCCGGCAGGCCGATATTGCCGCCAACGCCGACATTCATGCCGGCCGCTTTTGCCATCTCGCCTACCAGCGTCGTCACGGTGCTTTTCCCGTTCGAACCGGTAATAGCGATAATCGGTGCCTGCGCTTCGCGGCAGAACAGCTCAATGTCACCGACGATTTCCACGCCAGCATCCGCCGCTGCGCTCAGCGCAGGATGCGCCAGCGCGATACCAGGGCTTGCCACAATCAGATCCGCTGCCAGCAGCCAGTCTTCATTCAGGCCCCCCACGTAGCGTTCTACCTCTTCCGGTAGCTTCTCCAGCCCGGAAGGCGCGACGCGGGTATCCATCACGCGCGGCGTCACGCCGCGCGCCATGAAAAAGTCCACGCATGACAGCCCGGTCATTCCCAGGCCAATAATGACGACTTTTTTACCCTGATAATCTGCCATGATTAACGTACCTTCAGCGTCGCCAGGCCAATCAGCACCAGCATCAGCGAAATAATCCAGAAGCGCACGATAACGCGCGGCTCCGGCCAGCCCTTCAGTTCATAGTGGTGGTGAATCGGCGCCATACGGAAGATGCGCTGACCGCGCAGCTTGAAGGAACCGACCTGCAAAATAACCGACAGAGTCTCCACCACGAATACGCCACCCATAATCACCAGCAGGAACTCCTGACGCAGCAGCACGGCAATGATGCCCAGCGCGCCGCCGAGGGCCAGGGAACCGACATCGCCCATAAAGACCTGTGCCGGATAGGTGTTGAACCACAGAAAACCGAGACCCGCGCCCACGATCGCCGTACAGACGATGACCAGTTCCCCGGCGTGACGCAGATAAGGGATATGCAGATAGTTGGCAAAGTTCATGTTGCCCGTTGCCCACGCCACCAGCGCGAAGCCCGCCGCCACAAATACGGTCGGCATAATCGCCAGGCCATCAAGACCATCGGTCAGGTTGACCGCATTGCCGGTACCGACAATCACGAAGTAGGCCAGCAGAATGTACAACAGCCCCAGCTGAGGCATGATGTCTTTAAAGAACGGTACAACCAGCTGGGTCGCTGGCGTATCTTTACCGGCCATATACAGCGCAAACGCAACGCCCAGCGCAATCACCGACATCCAGAAGTACTTCCAGCGGGCGATCAACCCTTTGGTGTCTTTACGCACGACCTTACGGTAGTCATCGACGAAACCGATGATGCCGTAGCCTATCAGCACGGTCAGAACACACCATACGTAGGGGTTGGACGGATAGGCCCACAGCAGGACAGAGACCACAATGGCGGTCAGGATCATGATCCCGCCCATGGTTGGGGTGCCTTTCTTGCTGAAGTGCGATTCCGGGCCGTCGCTACGTACGACCTGACCGAAGGAGAGTTTTTGCAGACGGGCGATCATGCGCGGGCCCATCCACAAAGAGATGAACAGCGCGGTCAGCAGGCTGACGATGGCGCGAAACGTCAGATAGGAAAAGACGTTAAAGCCGGAATAATATTTGACCAGATGTTCGGCCAGCCATACTAACATGTTCCATTCTCCTGTAATGCGCGTACTACCTCTTCCATGGCGGCACTACGTGAACCCTTCACTAAAATGGTGATGATCTTGTGTTCCGCCGTCAGCTCACGGAGCCGAGCCACCAGCGATGCTTTATCGCTGAGATGCTCGCCCACGCCGCTGGCGCGGCTAATCTCTGCACTCAGCACGCCGGTGCTGAGTACGCGGTCAAGCCCTGCCGCTTTTGCCGCTTCGCCAACCTGACGATGGCACGCTGCGCTTTCCGTACCCAGCTCGGCCATATCGCCGACGACCAGCACCCGGTAGCCCGGCATCTCGGACAACACCTGCACCGCGGCGGTCATTGAACCGACGTTGGCATTGTAGGAATCATCAAGCAGCAGCTGATTTTCGGCGAGCGTAATGGGGAACAGCCGTCCCGGCACCGCTTTCAGCTGCGCCAGACCGGCTTTCACCGCATTTAAGTCGGCGCCCACCGCCATAGCCAACGAGGCAGCCGCCAGCGCGTTAGCGATATTGTGGCGACCCGGCAGCGGCAGCAGAACATCCACGTTCCCCATCGGGGTTTGCAGCGTAAATTCTGTCCCGTGGCTGGTAACATGAACCTGGGTAGCCGCAAAATCGCTGTTGGCCGCATTCGGCGAGAAACGCCATACCTTGCGTGCGCCAATCACGCTTTGCCAGTTCAGCCAGTCGTTATTGTCCGCATTCAGGATGGCAATGCCGTTTTCCGGCAGGCCGGTAAAGATTTCGCCCTTCGCTTTCGCGACGCCCGCGAGGGAACCGAAGCCTTCAAGATGAGCGGCAGCGAGATTGTTGACCAGGGCGGCTTCCGGGCGCGTCAGGCTGACGGTCCAGGCAATTTCGCCCTGGTGGTTCGCCCCAAGCTCGATAACCGCATACTGGTGCTCTTTGGTCAGACGCAGCAGCGTCATCGGCACGCCGATATCGTTATTCAGGTTGCCGGCGGTATAGAGCGTATTGCCGCACTGGCCGAGAATCGCTGCGGTCATCTCTTTGACCGAGGTTTTCCCGGAAGAACCGGTCAGCGCCACAACGCGGGTCGGCACCTGTTGGCGAACCCACGCCGCCAGCTCGCCAAAGGCCAGGCGGGTATCTTTCACCACTACCTGAGGTAAATCACACTCCAGCTGACGGCTGACCAGCAGCGCGCCGGCGCCGGCTTGTTTCGCCTGCTCCGCGAAATCGTGAGCATCAAAACGCTCACCCTTTAAGGCAACGAACAGGCAGCCTGCCGTGATCTTACGGGTATCCGACGTGACCTCATCGATGGCCAGATCGCGACCCTGCAGTTCGCCACGCGTCACGTCGGCGAGCTGGCTTAACATCAAGCGAATCATGCTACCGCTCCCAGCAGACGGGCGACGGTGACGCGATCGGAGTAGTCAAGACGGCGATTGCCAACAATCTGGTAATCCTCGTGACCTTTGCCCGCGACCAGTACGACATCCCCCTCGGCAGCCTGCATCACGGCGTTCGTCACCGCTTCAGCCCGGCCTTCTTTGACCTTCGCATGTCCGGCATCAACCATACCAGCGAGGATATCGTTGATGATGGCGCGCGGTTCTTCGGTACGCGGGTTGTCATCGGTCACGACAACAATATCGGCAAATTCTTCGGCGATGGCGCCCATCAGCGGGCGTTTGCCCTTATCGCGGTCACCGCCGCAGCCGAAGACGCACCACAGCTTGCCGTTACAATGCAGACGTGCCGCCTGTAGCGCTTTTTCCAGCGCATCCGGAGTATGGGCGTAATCCACCACCACGGTCGGTTTGCCCGGCGCGCTGAACACTTCCATACGGCCGCAGACCGGCTGCAGTCGAGCCGCGGTTTTCAGCAGCTCAGCCAGCGGATAGCCCAGCGCCAGCAGTGTGGCTAGCGCCAGCAGCAGGTTGCTGACGTTAAAGGCGCCCATCAGACGGCTTTCAACTTCGCCCTTGCCCCAGCTGGAATCAAACTGAATGGTTGCCCCGCTATCGTGGTAGTTCACCGCCGTAGCCTTCAGCCAGCGGCCGTGACAGTTCGGGTTAATGTGATCTTCCATCGAGACGGCAACCGCGTCCGGCAGCTTCGCCAGCCAGCGGCGGCCCACTTCATCATCGGCGTTGACGATAGCCTGTCCGCAATGATGGGTGGAATAAAGCAGCCATTTTGCCGCTTCGTAATGTTCCATATCACCGTGATAATCCAGGTGATCGCGGCTCAGGTTAGTAAAGACCGAGGCGGCAAATTGCAGCGCCGCTACGCGGTGCTGAACCAGACCGTGGGAAGAGACTTCCATGGCCGCGAAGGTAGCGCCCTGCCCTGCCAGGCCAGAAAGCACGTGCTGGACATCGACTGCAGAACCGGTGGTATTTTCCGTCGGAATAACCTTGTCCAGCAGACCGTTGCCGACCGTTCCCATCACCGCACTGGTTTCACCAAGCAAGTTGGCCCACTGCGCCAGCAGTTGCGTGGTCGTGGTTTTACCGTTGGTACCGGTGACGCCAATCAGGCGCATTTGCCCGGAAGGCTGATGGTAAAAACGCCCGGCCAGCGCGGATAAGCGCTCGTTGAGCTGGCTGAGATAAATGACCGGCACGCCGTGCATTTCACGGATTTCGCCGTCAGCAGCCTCATCTTTGGCCTCTGCAATAATGGCAGCAACACCTTGCGCTATCGCCTGCGGGATATAACGACGCCCGTCCGCCTGATGACCTAATACCGCGACAAAGAGATCGCCGGAAGCAGCCACCCGGCTGTCCAGCGTCATCTCTCGCAGAATTCGCTCCGGCGCATTTGGCACCCACGGAGCGAGAAGGTCGCGCAAATTACGATCTGCCACCTGTTCCCTCGCCTTGATTAATCACAAATTCACTTTTTTCGCCCGTTGCCAACGCATCCGGCTCGATGTTCATGGTGCGCAGTACGCCGCCCATGATGGCACCGAAGACCGGCGCGGAAACGGCGCCGCCGTAGTATTTACCCGCCTGCGGGTCGTTGATCACCACCACCAGCGCAAAACGCGGGTGGCTGGCGGGCGCAACGCCTGCGGTGTAAGCAATATATTTGTTGATGTAGCGGCCATCTGGCCCCACTTTCTTCGCCGTACCGGTTTTGATCGCAATGCGGTAGCCTTTAATGGCCGCCTTCACGCCGCCACCGCCGGGCAGCGCCACGCTTTCCATCATATGCACGACGGTACGAACGAGAGGTTCCGGGAACACGCGCTCACCGGGAACCGGTGGATCAACTTTGGTAATCGACAGCGGACGATAGATGCCATAGCTGCCGATCGTGGCATAGACTCGCGCTAACTGTAACGGCGTTACCATTAGCCCATAGCCGAAAGAAAAGGTGGCCCTCTCTATGTCAGACCACCGTTGTTTTTGAGGATATAAGCCACTGCGTTCTCCGACCAACCCCAAATTGGTCGCTTTTCCCAGCCCAAAACGTGAGTAAGTATCTACTAACGCTGAGGACGGCATCGCTAACGCCAGTTTGGAGACACCGACGTTACTCGACTTCTGTAATACCCCGGTCAGGGTCAATTCGCTATAGCGCGCCACGTCTTTGATCTCGTGGCCGTTAATACGGTAAGGAATGGTATTCAGCACGGTATTTTCGTTCACAATGCCGCGCTGCAGCGCCGTCATCACCACCATTGGTTTGACCGTCGAACCCGGTTCAAACACGTCGGTGATGGCGCGGTTACGCATGATGTCTTTCGCCGTACCGGAGAAATTATTCGGGTTATAGGAAGGGCTGTTCGCCATCGCCAGCACTTCGCCAGTGCTGACATCGACCAGGACCGCACTCCCCGATTCCGCTTTGTTAAACGCCACGGCATTATTCAGTTCGCGGTAAACCAACGCCTGCAGGCGTTCATCGATACTCAACGCCAGATTGTGCGCGGCCTGGCTGTCGGTAGAGGAGATATCTTCAATAACGCGGCCATAGCGGTCTTTACGCACGATACGTTCGCCGGGTTGACCGGTCAGCCATTTATCAAAGCTCTTCTCGACCCCTTCAATCCCCTGGCTATCCACGTTAGTGAAGCCAATGAGGTGAGCGGTAACTTCACCTGACGGGTAGTAACGGCGCGACTCTTCGCGCATGTGTATCCCTGGCAGCTTCAGCTTCTTGATGTAATCCGCCATATCAGGGTTGACCTGACGCGCCAGATAGATAAAACGCATTCTCGGGTTGGTGTTGATGCGCGATGCCAGCTGATCCAGCGGCATGTTTAACGCATCGGCCAATGCCTTCCAGCGGTTATCGAGGGTCACACCGCCGGCATCATGCAGCTCTTTCGGGTCCGCCCAGATAGCCTTCACCGGCACACTCACCGCCAGCGGGCGGCCGGAGCGGTCAGTAATCATTCCGCGGGCGGTGGAGACTTCCTGCACGCGTAAAGAACGCATATCACCCTGACGAACCAGCATGTCCGGGCTGATCACCTGTAGCCAGGCCACGCGGCCCAGCAGGAAACACAGCGCGATTAAAATACACCCGCACAGCAACGCAAAACGCCAGCTAATAAAGCTGGCCTGTTCTTCCTGACGTTTTGGTTTTAGCGTTTTCGGCGCTGCTTTCATGCGTCGCAATAATCCTTATTTTTGTACAACGATATTTTCTTGTGATGGATCGACGTGTTGCATCTGCAACTTCTCGGTCGCGATCCGCTCAACCCGACTATGATCGCCGAGCGCGTTCTCTTCGAGGATCAGGTTTCGCCATTCAATATCCAGCGCGTCACGTTCCAGAACCAGTTGTTCACGCTGCGCGGTTAACAGACGGGTATGGTGAGCCGTCGTCACCACGGTAATCGCCGTAATGATGATGCAAATGAACAGGCAGAGTGGCAGCTTCCCAAACCGCAGAAGATCGTCCCCGATGACGCCAGGCAAGGCATGGCGCTCGTTGCTTCCTAACGATCCTTTAACTTTGCTTAAGGCTTCTGTCACTCTGCCGATCATGCGTTCGTCCTCTCTGCAATGCGCAGAACTGAACTACGGGCCCGTGGATTCTCTGCCACCTCTTCTTCGCCCGGCATCAACTTGCCTAGTGCTCGCAACTCACGGCCACCCAGTTTTTTGAGCTGCTCTTCGGTCATCGGTAACCCGGCCGGAACCTGCGGACCGCGGCTTTGCTCACGCATGAAGCGCTTCACAATACGGTCTTCCAGCGAGTGGAAACTGATGATCGAAAGCCGCCCGCCCGGGGCCAGCACGCTGAGCGAGCTTTTTAGCGCCTGCTCTATCTCCTCCAGTTCACTGTTCACCCAGATGCGCACCGCCTGGAAGGTACGGGTCGCGGGATGTTTGAATTTGTCCTTCACCGGCGTCGCCGCCGTCACCACTTCCGCCAGCTCTTTCGTGCGGGTCATGGGCTCAATACGGTTACGCTCGACGATGGCGCGCGCAATACGCTTACCGAAGCGCTCTTCGCCGAAGGTTTTAATCACCCAGGCGATATCCGCTTCGTCCGCCGTCTGAAGCCACTCGGCGGCAGACTGGCCGCGTGTGGGGTCCATACGCATATCCAGCGGACCATCGCGCATAAACGAGAAGCCACGCTCTGCGTCATCAAGCTGAGGTGAAGAGACACCAAGATCGAGAAGAATACCGTCGATCTTGCCAGTTAGTCCGCGCTCACTAACATAATCAGCCAGCGCAGAGAAAGGTCCATGTACGATGGAAAAGCGAGGGTCATCGATGGTCTTCGCCACGGCGATAGCCTGCGGATCGCGATCGATAGCCAGCAAGCGTCCTTCCGCTCCCAGTTGGGAAAGGATCAGGCGCGAGTGTCCACCGCGACCAAAGGTCCCATCAATGTAGATACCATCCGGACGAATATTCAGGCCGTTAACCGCTTCATCCAGAAGTACCGTAGTGTGTTTAAAATTTTCCATCATGTTATAGAGACAAATCCTGCAGACGCTCCGACAACGCGTCGGTAGACGACTGCTCAGCGTCGATATCTTCCTTGACCCGTTGATACCAGGTCGTTTCATCCCACAGTTCAAACTTATTGAACTGTCCGACCAGCATCACTTCTTTTGTCAGCCCGGCATGCTGCCGTAACACCGGCGCAATCAGGAGACGCCCGGCATTATCCATCTGACATTCGCTGGCATGACCCAAAAGCAGACGCTGGACGCGCCGCTCAACGGGATTCATGCTCGATAAACGCGACAATTTTTGCTCGATGATTTCCCATTCAGGCAAGGGGTAAAGCAGCAGGCACGGGTGATGAATGTCAATGGTACAAACCAGTTGACCGGAAGCGTCTTCGATCAGCCCGTCGCGGTAACGCGTCGGTACGGCCAGACGGCCTTTGCTGTCGAGATTGACTAACGTTGCCCCACGGAACATGCCAGCCTCACCCCTTTTCGCCACTTTAACCCACAAATTCCCACCAGAAGGAGTTTACGGAGCGGAGGAAAAGCTTGTCAAGCCAGCACGAATACCAACGAAGCTCAAAAACCCATTATTTGCAGCCGATATTAGGCCTGATGAAATAATCATCAACAAACGAGGCAAATTAACGCTATGAATACGTGTAAGAAAACAACCAACAAATTCGTAACAGTTAAAAGCAACAAAATATCTTCGGTGGGAAAATATAAAGTGTCAGTTTGCGACGCGAGCGGCATTTTAGGCGATTATGATGTCCGTTAACAGTGCCTGTTATCGTCAGAGAAGCACTCTTGTCGCGGGGTGCAGGGAGATGGCCGGGTGATGAGCCGTAAAATGAGTGTTAATTCAGCGATTAACTTAATGAATGTAACAAAATAATACAAATAAAGACTGATTTAACTTTTTTTATAGCTAACGGGCGCCGGAAAGCGGCGACTCCAGAATAAAACAAAATAATGCGTAAAGAAGTTTAGGGATTTGTCTGAAAGCGATTCAAATTTACTTTTTTATGGTAATTTGTACGGATTATCGCCAGACGACTTTCGTCTGGCGAGTCGTGCCACTCTTTTCCGGCTTTTCAACACACGCCGATGCGGCGATCGAAAACCTGGCGCATCAGCGACGGTTCAAACTTCCCCGGCGATACAAATTACGACGGATACGGCTTAACCCCGGTTTTGGCTTACGCGGCTCATCAAGGCTGGCGAGGACAATTTCCAGCACGCGTTCCGCCACATCGCGGTGGCGCTGGGCCACGGCCAGTACCGGACACTGCAGGAAATCGAGCAGCTCATTGTCGCCGAAGGTCGCAATAGCCAGTTCGGACGGCAGCTTCCCTTCCCGACGCAGCGTCACATCCATCACCCCCTGCAACAGCGGAAATGAGGTTGTGAACAGCGCCTGCGGCATTGGATGCGTTTCCAGCCATTTCTCAAACAGCTGCCCTGCCGCTTCGCGTTCAAAGCTGTTGGCGTACAGATACTGCACTTCACGCGGATCGTCATGCCACGCGGTACGGAAGCCCTGTTCACGCAGGAAACTGACCGACAGCTCCGGTAGCGCGCCAAGATACAGGACATTTTCCCCCGGGAATTTGCGCAGTTCGGCGGCCAGCATTTCGGCATCATCCTGATCGGCGCCAACAACGCTGGTGAAGTGCTCGCGATCGAGCGCGCGATCCAGGGCGACAATCGGGAAAGGATCGTTGGCCCAGCGCTGATAGAACGGGTGCTCAGGAGGTAATGACGTCGAGACGATAATGGCATCCACCTGGCGCTGTAGCAGATGCTCAATGCAGCGCATCTCGTTGTCAGGCTGATCTTCCGAACAGGCGATCAGCAGCTGATAGCCGCGCTGGCGCGCCTGACGCTCAAGATAGTTAGCAATACGGGTATAGCTGGTATTTTCCAGATCGGGAATCACCAGACCAATAGAACGCGTGCGTCCTGCACGCAAGCCGGCAGCGACCGCATTCGGATGGTAGTTGTGCTCACGAACGACGGCCATCACCTTTTCGACCGTTTTGTCGCTGACGCGGTACTGTTTCGCTTTACCGTTAATCACATAGCTAGCGGTGGTACGCGAGACACCGGCCAGCCGGGCGATTTCATCCAGTTTCACAATTGCCCCTTGGGTAATGAGTACAGAACATAACCTTTCTTCAGCTATGGATTCATTTTCATAACATCTAAACGCAGAATAGTTAGCGCAGCAACCGGTTTTGTCTACAGTTCCCACCGATTTCGCAAAAAAATAACCCGACAGATTGTGTCGGGCTATTTTTACGTCAGTTTCAGGGACTCAGCGCATGATTTTATCGCCGCGCGAGAGTCCTACCACACCGGAGCGTGCCACTTCGACAATCCGCGCAACGTCGCGTAACGAAGCAATAAAGGCGTCCAGTTTATCGCTGGTCCCGACCAGCTGGACGGTATACAGTGACGGCGTGACATCGATGATTTGCCCGCGGAAAATCTCCGTATTGCGCTTCACCTCTTCACGACCAAAACCGCTCGCCTGGACTTTCACCAGCATGATTTCACGCTCAACGTGCGAATTCTGCCCCAGCTCGCTGACACGCAGGACATCCACCAGCTTGTGCAGCTGTTTTTCAATTTGCTCGATCGCTTTCTCATCGCCAACGGTCTGGATAGTCATTCTCGAAAGCGTCGGATCGTCGGTGGGGGCCACCGTCAGGCTTTCAATGTTATACCCGCGCTGGGCGAAAAGGCCGATGACGCGTGATAAGGCGCCTGATTCGTTTTCCAGTAATACAGATAATATCCGGCGCATAATCAGGTTCTCTCCGTTTTGCTCAACCACATCTCATCCATGCCGCCGCCGCGGATCTGCATGGGATACACATGCTCGCTGCCGTCCACCGTCACATCAACGAACACCAGACGATGATTACGCACCTGTTCCAGCGCTTCGGCCAGCTTAGACTCCAGCTCCTGCGGTTCGCTGATGCGAATCCCTACGTGCCCATAGGCTTCCGCAAGCCGGACGAAATCCGGTAGCGACTCCATATAAGATTGTGAATGGCGACCGGAATAGATCATATCCTGCCACTGCTTCACCATCCCGAGGTAGCGGTTGTTCAGATTCAACACCAGCACCGGCAGCTCATACTGCAGCGCAGTGGAAAGCTCCTGAATATTCATCTGGATACTGCCATCGCCGGTCACGCAAACGACCGTTTCTTCCGGCAAGGCCATCTTCACGCCGAGAGCAGCAGGCAAACCGAAGCCCATCGTGCCGAGACCACCTGAGTTAATCCAACGTCTTGGCTTGTCGAAAGGATAGTAAAGGGCGGCAAACATCTGGTGCTGACCCACATCGGAGGTGACGTAGGCATCGCCGTTGGTCAGGCGCCAGATAGTCTCGATGACGGCCTGCGGTTTGATCTTGCCGCTTTGCGTATCGTATTGCAGGCAGTGGCGCGCGCGCCACTGCTCGATCTGCTGCCACCAGTCGCGGATCTCATCCAGCGGCTGCTGCGCTTCTTCCTGCTCCAGCAGTTCAAGCATTTGATCCAGTACCTGACGCGCATCGCCGACGATCGGCACATCCGCCGGCACCGTTTTCGAAATAGAGGTCGGATCGATATCGATATGCAGCACCGTCGCATTCGGGCAGTACTTCGCCAGATTGTTGGTTGTGCGATCGTCAAAACGCACGCCGACGGCAAAGATGACATCGGAGTGATGCATCGTCATGTTGGCTTCATACGTCCCATGCATCCCCAGCATACCTAACGCCTGGGAATGGGTGGCCGGAAACGCACCGAGCCCCATCAGCGATGACGCAACCGGCAGATTCAGTTTTTCTACCAGGGTGCGCAGCTGTTCTTCACATCCAGCGTTAATCGCCCCGCCGCCGACGTAGACCACCGGATGTTTTGCCGCTACCAGCGTCTGCAGAGCGCGTTTAATTTGCCCTTTATGACCACTGGTCGTCGGATTGTAAGAACGCATGCTGACGGTATCCGGCCACGCGTACGGCAACTTGTTCGCCGGATTAAGGATATCTTTTGGTAAATCAACAACCACCGGACCCGGACGCCCGCTGGCAGCCAGCCAGAACGCTTTTTTCAGCACGCCGGGAATATCTTCCGTCTGCTTGACCAGAAAACTGTGTTTCACCACCGGCCGGGAGATGCCGACCATATCGCACTCCTGGAAGGCGTCATAACCAATCAGGGAAGTCGCGACCTGCCCGGAGAGAATCACCAGCGGAACAGAATCCATGTATGCCGTTGCAATACCGGTAATGGCATTGGTCGCGCCCGGACCCGAAGTCACCAGCACAACCCCTACTTCCCCGGTCGCTCGGGCAAGGCCGTCCGCCATATGCACCGCCGCCTGCTCGTGGCGCACCAGAATATGGTCGATACCCCCCAGGGTATGTAATGCATCATAGATATCGAGGACCGCGCCTCCGGGGTAACCGAATACTTGCTTGACGCCCTGATCGACAAGCGATTGGACGACCATCTCGGCTCCTGACAACATCTCCATGGTTTGCCTCCAGGCTTATTGTTTCTAACGACAGCAGAATTCAATTTCCGCGCGTTCGCACAATGCCAGGAATCGGCTCCTGGCCATTGAGGTGAATGGACTGCGTGCTCTTACCATAACTGCTCGCCAACGGGCAGGCAATTAGCGACCTCAGGCGTATGTGAGCCACCAAAAGAATAAAAGATAAGAATTTGATATGAAACGTGGTTGAAAGCTTCATAAATAAGATGCGAGCGCTGAAATTACTCGGACAAATTGTCTGATGACAGAAATTCATCCATTTTTCACTTGCTGCACGCGCAGGCGGAGAGCGGCAAACAGGATAAAATTCTATATTTTGTGGTTTTGATCACATAAAGCGAGAGCGACCGCTCCCGCTCAGGCACAGCTATATTTAGCGCTGGCAAATTCGCACCAGCAGATCTTGCATCCACTGATGACCTTTATCTCTTCCGGCAGCCTCATGCCAGGAAAGAAAACAGGTACGGTTATTCACTTTTAGCGATAGTGGCAATAATTGCAGGTTCAGCTTTTCTGCATACTCACTCGCCAGCCAGCGCGGGGCAATGGCCACCATATGGGTTTGTGATACCACATTAAGTACGCTGACCATCGCATTCCCTTGATACGCAATTTGCGTCTGCTTATTGACAGAGCTGTACCAGGGCAGGCTAAACGAAGCATAGCGATCCAAAGCCACAACCGCATGTTCTTCGCGATAAATATCTGCTTCCGTTACCGGTCCGGAAATACGCGGGTGTTTACAGCTGGCGACTAATATCATTTCATCTTTAAACAACGGCACACAGGCAAACTCGGGGCGGCGAAACTCCTCATAGCCAACCACAAACTCTATTTCCTGATAACGTAATTGATGTTCGGTGTTTTGATTAAGTGATGCTTTAAAAATTAAATGAATATTCGGTGCAACTTCGTTAACTTTGTTAAATATAACCGAAGTAAGATAGTTATCTAACGGGCTACAAATGCATAGATTAAAAACGCGCTCGCTGCTTATCGGTTCAAAATCGGACCCCGGTAACTCATTTTGCACCAGCTGCAGCGCCTGGCGTATTGAGCCAAATAGCTGAAATGCACGCGCCGTCGGCTGGATCCCCCGCCCATAACGCACGAACAGCTCATCGTTAAACATCACTTTCAATCGTGCTACGGCATTGCTCACCGCGGGCTGAGACATCCCCAGCGAATGCGCCGCCCGCGTAATATTTTGTTCCTGCATTACCGCATCAAAAACGGTAAGCAGATTAAGATCGACCGTTCTAAGCTGAGGTTTGGTGACCTCCTCACCGGAGGGGAGTGTCCTCTCAGAGTTTTCAATTATCATATCCAGCTCCACCATCACGTTTAATTCCCTTTTAAAAATGCGGCAATCAATAGAGGAAATATCATTTACCATACATATGTCATTTACAAAAGAGCAGGCGCGCATTTTAGGAATTTATCAAAATTATAAGTGAAGCCAGATCCGCTAAATTATCGGGAAAATTCCTAACTCACTTAAACCCTATCCGTTACTTGATAATGTAAAGTGTACCCATAATTAGCAAAAACAAACAATACCCACCGCAATTAACTTTAATTTAAGTATGATTAACACATTATTTCGCCGTCTGTTTTAAATGAATACTCTGTTATCATTGATGATTCACATGCTCTCAAGACAAAATGTTCATAAAATCAATAAATCTGGCGACTTCATTTCGATATACACTCCCACTTATTCACGTTTTTCCCCTCCCGGATGAAACAGAATAGCGGTGGCCCGTTTACTTTCATTCCTGACAACTTCACCTCCTGATACTATCGTCGGCAAAAATGCGCGATCGCCAGCACAATTAGCTAATACCTCCCGACAGCAAACAGGTGTTTTTCTTTATCAGGGGTTGACATCAAAACGCGTATCCAGTAACTCTAAAAGCATATCGATTTCATCTGGAGCATGACGCAATGATTCGCACCACTCGTTTCACCGGCCTACTACTACTAAACGCATCCACTATGCGCGGTAGGCTGTTGGGCGACGTTCAGCGTTAAGTCATCTTCCAGCAAGACTATAAAACCCGCGCCATTGCGCGGGTTTTTTTATGCTCGTCAGCAAGGCGCCCAGGACACCGATTAAGGATCTAAACCATGAGCCAGCAAGTCATTATTTTCGATACGACCTTACGTGACGGGGAGCAAGCGTTACAGGCCAGCCTGAGCGTGAAAGAGAAGCTGCAGATTGCGATGGCCCTGGAGCGGATGGGCGTTGATGTGATGGAAGTCGGCTTCCCGGTCTCATCTCCTGGCGACTTCGAGTCCGTACAAACCATCGCGCGTACCATCAAAAACAGCCGCGTCTGCGCCCTGGCCCGCTGCGTCGAGAAAGACATTGATGTGGCGGCAGAATCCTTAAAAGTCGCTGAAGCGTTCCGCATTCACACTTTTATCGCCACCTCGCCGATGCACATCGCTACCAAGCTGCGTAGCACCCTGGATGAGGTCATCGAGCGCGCAATCTATATGATTAAACGCGCACGAAATTATACCGACGACGTCGAATTCTCCTGTGAAGATGCGGGCCGTACGCCGATCGCCGATCTGGCGCGCGTGGTAGAAGCCGCCATCAACGCCGGCGCCACGACGATTAATATCCCGGACACCGTCGGCTACACCATGCCGTTCGAGTTCTCTAACATCATTACCGGCCTGTACGATCGCGTCCCTAATATCGACAAAGCCATCATCTCCGTGCACACCCATGACGACTTAGGTCTGGCCGTCGGCAACGCCATCGCTGCAGTCCACGCCGGCGCGCGTCAGGTCGAAGGCGCCATGAACGGCATCGGTGAGCGCGCGGGCAACTGTTCGCTGGAAGAAGTGATTATGGCCATCAAGGTGCGCAAAGACATTATGAATGTCCGCACCGGCATTAATCACAATGAAATCTGGCGTACCAGCCAGACGGTCAGCCAGATTTGCAACATGCCGATCCCGGCGAACAAAGCCATCGTCGGCACCGGCGCCTTCGCCCACTCCTCCGGTATCCACCAGGACGGCGTGCTGAAGAACCGCGAAAACTACGAAATCATGACCCCGGAATCCATCGGTCTGAATCAGGTGCAGCTGAACCTGACTTCCCGCTCCGGCCGTGCGGCAGTGAAACACCGTATGGAAGAGATGGGCTACAAAGATACCGACTACAACATGGATCACCTCTACGACGCATTCCTGAAGCTGGCAGACAAAAAAGGCCAGGTCTTTGATTACGATCTGGAAGCGCTGGCGTTCATCAACAAACAGCAGGAAGAGCCGGAGCATTTCCGTCTGGATTACTTCAGCGTGCAGTCAGGCTCCAGCGATATCGCCACGGCCTCGGTAAAACTGGTCTGCGGTGAAGAGACCAAAGCGGAAGCCGCTAACGGCAACGGTCCGGTCGACGCTATTTATCAGGCAATCAACCGTATCACCGGCTATGACGTTGAGCTGGTCAAATATGACCTGAACGCCAAAGGTCAGGGCAAAGACGCGCTGGGTCAGGTAGATATCGTCGTGACCTACAACGGTCGTCGCTTCCACGGCGTTGGTCTGGCGACGGATATCGTTGAATCCTCCGCGAAAGCCATGGTTCACGTGCTGAACAATATCTGGCGCGCAGCAGAAGTCGAAAAAGAATTGCAACGCAAAGCTCAAAATAACGAGAACAAGAAGGAAACCGTGTAATGTCGAAGAATTACCATATTGCTGTTTTGCCAGGTGATGGCATTGGCCCGGAAGTCATGAACCAGGCGATGAAAGTACTGGAAGCCGTTCGTCACCGTTTTGATATGCGCATTACTACCAGTCAGTATGACGTCGGCGGCATCGCTATCGACCGTCAGGGCACCCCGCTGCCGCAGGCAACCGTAGAAGGCTGTGAGCAGGCCGATGCGATTCTGTTCGGCTCCGTAGGCGGCCCGAAATGGGAACATCTGCCGCCGGCCGGTCAGCCGGAGCGCGGCGCGCTGCTGCCGTTGCGTAAACATTTCAAACTGTTCAGCAACCTGCGTCCGGCGAAGCTGTACCAGGGGCTGGAAGAGTTTTGCCCGCTGCGCGCGGATATCGCGGCAAACGGCTTCGACATTCTGTGCGTCCGCGAATTAACCGGCGGCATCTACTTCGGCCAGCCGAAAGGCCGCGAAGGCAGCGGTCAACACGAAAAAGCGTTTGATACCGAGGTCTATCATCGCTTTGAAATCGAGCGCATCGCGCATATCGCGTTTCAGTCCGCGCGCAAACGTCGTAATAAAGTGACTTCTATCGATAAAGCGAACGTTCTGCAGTCATCCATTCTGTGGCGCGAAGTAGTCAGCGAAGTCGCCAAAGAATACCCGGACGTTGAGCTGGCGCATATGTACATCGACAACGCCACCATGCAGCTGATTAAAGACCCGTCCCAGTTCGACGTTCTGCTGTGCTCCAACCTGTTCGGCGACATCCTGTCTGACGAATGCGCCATGATCACGGGTTCAATGGGCATGCTGCCGTCGGCCAGCCTCAATGAACAAGGTTTTGGTCTGTATGAACCGGCAGGTGGCTCAGCCCCGGATATCGCTGGTAAAAATATCGCTAACCCTATCGCGCAGATCCTCTCTCTGGCGCTGCTGCTGCGCTACAGCCTGGATGCCGATAACGCGGCAACCGCGATTGAAAATGCGATCAACCGTGCATTAGAAGAAGGCGTGCGTACCGGCGATTTAGCGCGGGGAACGGCAGCGGTCAGTACCGATGAAATGGGCGATATCATTGCCCGCTATGTCGCTGAAGGGGTGTAATCATGGCGAAGACCTTATACGAAAAGTTGTTTGATGCGCATGTCGTTTATGAGGCGCAAAACGAAACCCCGCTGCTGTATATCGATCGTCATCTGGTGCATGAAGTGACCTCGCCACAGGCCTTTGACGGCCTGCGCGCGCACAACCGTCAGGTTCGTCAGCCGGGGAAAACCTTCGCTACCATGGACCATAACGTTTCCACTCAGACGAAAGATATCAACGCGTCCGGTGAAATGGCGCGCATTCAGATGCAGGAGCTGATCAAAAACTGCAAAGAGTTCGGCGTTGAGCTGTACGATCTGAACCACCCGTACCAGGGTATCGTCCACGTGATGGGGCCGGAACAGGGCGTCACCCTGCCGGGGATGACCATCGTCTGCGGCGATTCCCACACCGCCACTCACGGCGCGTTTGGCGCGCTGGCTTTCGGTATCGGCACCTCCGAAGTTGAGCACGTCCTGGCGACTCAGACCCTGAAGCAGGGCCGCGCCAAAACCATGAAGATTGAAGTTAATGGCAAAGCGGCGCCGGGCATCACCGCCAAAGATATCGTGCTGGCCATCATTGGCAAAACCGGTAGCGCCGGCGGCACCGGTCACGTGGTGGAGTTCTGTGGTGAAGCCATTCGCGATCTGAGCATGGAAGGTCGTATGACGCTGTGCAATATGGCCATCGAAATGGGTGCGAAAGCCGGTCTGGTCGCGCCGGATGAAACCACGTTTAACTATGTGAAGGGCCGTTTGCATGCGCCAAAAGGCCAGGACTTCGACGCTGCCGTTGAATACTGGAAAACCCTGAAAACCGACGCTGACGCCACCTTTGATACCGTCGTGACCCTGCAGGCTGAAGAGATTGCCCCGCAGGTTACCTGGGGCACCAACCCCGGCCAGGTCATCTCCGTCACCGAGATGATTCCCGACCCGGCCTCTTTCGCCGATCCGGTCGAGCGGGCGAGCGCGGAAAAAGCGCTGGCCTATATGGGCCTGAAGCCGGGTATCCCGTTAACCGACGTAGCGATCGATAAAGTGTTCATCGGCTCCTGTACCAACTCGCGTATTGAAGATTTGCGTGCCGCGGCCGAAGTCGCTAAAGGCCGTAAGGTCGCGCCGGGCGTACAGGCATTAGTGGTTCCGGGTTCTGGCCCGGTGAAAGCGCAGGCGGAAGCCGAAGGCCTGGATAAGATCTTTATCGAAGCCGGTTTTGAATGGCGCCTGCCGGGCTGCTCCATGTGCCTGGCCATGAACAACGATCGCCTGAATCCCGGCGAGCGCTGCGCATCAACCAGCAACCGTAACTTTGAAGGCCGTCAGGGCCGCGGCGGACGTACCCACTTAGTCAGCCCGGCTATGGCCGCAGCGGCAGCCGTGACCGGCCATTTTGCCGATATCCGCGACATCAAATAAGGAGACCATCATGGCAGAGAAATTTACCCAACATACGGGCCTGGTGGTTCCGCTGGATGCCGCAAACGTCGATACCGATGCGATCATTCCTAAGCAGTTCCTGCAGAAAGTGACGCGCACCGGTTTTGGCGCGCATCTGTTCAACGACTGGCGTTTTCTTGACGATCGGGGACAACAGCCCAACCCGGAATTCGTCCTGAACTTCCCGGAGTATAAAGGCGCATCGATCCTGCTGGCGCGGGAAAACTTCGGCTGCGGCTCCTCCCGTGAGCATGCGCCGTGGGCATTAACCGATTACGGTTTTAAAGTGGTTATCGCCCCCAGCTTCGCCGATATCTTTTACGGTAACAGCTTTAACAACCAGCTGCTGCCGGTGACGCTGAGCGATGAACAGGTCGACGAGATGTTCAAGCTGGTCCAGGCAAACCCCGGTATGACGTTCGAAGTGGACCTGGAATCCGAATTGGTGAAAGCGGGTGACAAAACCTACAGCTTTAAAATTGATGCCTTCCGCCGCCACTGTATGCTCAACGGACTTGATAGCATCGGCCTGACGCTGCAGCACGAAGAGGCGATTTCAGCCTACGAAAACAAACTGCCGGCCTTTATGAACTAACCACGCCGTTGATACCCGAGCCCGGTCCTGTGACCGGGCATTTTTTTAGCTTTTTTCGCGCGGATGATGACCCGAAATACGCCCGCCCGGCCCTGACCGATGGACCCTCACATGACGACAGCTGTCACCATTAAAAATATCACCTTTCAGGAAGGCGCTACGTTAATCTGCGTGCCGCTCATCGGCCAGACGCTCGATGAGCTGAAAGCCCATGCCCTTACGCTGGCGGAGGCCGGGGCCGATCTTATCGAATGGCGCGTCGACCACTTTATCCGCGTCCATGACCAGCAGCAGGTCCTGCTGGCGCTGACGGAGATTCGCCGGCTGCTCACCGATATACCGCTGCTGTTCACGTTCCGTAGCCACAAAGAGGGGGGTGCAACGGAGCTCGGCGATGACGCGTACTTCGCCCTCAACCGCCTGGCCGTCGCCAGCGGGCTGGTGGACATCATTGATATTGAGCTCTTCAATGATGAAGCGCCGATCCGGGCGTTGATCGCCGAAGCTCATACTGCCGGGGTGAAAGTGATTATGAGCAATCATGATTTCCAAAAAACACCGCCGCAGGAAGAGATCATCGCCCGGCTACGCCGCATGCAGGAGCTGGGCGCCGATCTGCCGAAAATAGCGGTCATGCCTCAGTCGCCACAAGATGTGCTGACATTACTGTCCGCCACGCTGGTCATGAAAGAGCAGTACGCCACTCGCCCGTTAATCACGATGTCGATGGGCAAACTGGGCGGCGTCAGCCGGGTCACCGGGCGCCTGTTCGGCTCAGCGATGACGTTTGGCAGCGTGGGCCAGGCGTCGGCGCCCGGACAAATTGCCGTGCGTCAGCTGGGGGAAATGATGAATATTCTGTCCTGAAAGCACGCCGCATCACAGCAGTCTGCGGTGCGGCGTCTGGCTAAATATCTTTGACTTTGCTGGTCAAAAACAGCGTCAGCAGCGAGATGGCGGCAATGACCCAGTACACGCTGGCGTGGCCGTAGTTTTGCGACAACGCTCCCTGCAGCACGCCGGCGAGAATCACCCCGGTGGAAATACTGTTGGTAAACAGCGTCGTGGCCGCCCCGGCCCGCCCCGGCATCAGATCCTGGAACCACAGCATGCCAATCCCGGCGACAATACCGATAAAAATGGCGTTAAACAGCTGCAGCGCCAGCAGCGCGCTACGATCGTGAAACACGATCAGACCAAGATAAAACAGCACGCCGGCAGCCACCGCAGCGACCATCATTTTACGTTTACCCCAGCGCTTGACGTAATACCCCGCCAGGATCATCGCCGGGATCTCCAGCCCGGCCGCCGTCCCCATCAGGATCCCGGCCAGACTATCCGGCAAGCCAAGATCGCTACTGATCCACAGCGGCATATCGATGATATACATGGTGTTGCAGGTCCACATCAGCGTCGACGCGATAAACAGCATACGCACGTTTTTATCTTGCCAGCCGCCGGCCTGCGCTACGACGCCCGCCGCTTCCGTGGGCTGTTCCACCCGGGCAACCGACGGCAGCTTAACGGCAATTAACGCCAGGCTAATCACGAAAATACCGGCCGCAATCGCGAACATGGTGGTAAAGCCATAGTTCAGCGCCAGCATGAAGGCCAGCGGCGGCCCGATCACCCACGCCAGCGACAGCTGGGCACGCATGACCGAGCTGAACATCACCACTTCCCGCGCCGAACTATCGGCATATTCCCGCGCCAGGGCGAACAATTGAGGCATCGCGGCATTGGCAATCGACGCCAGCATCACCCCGCAGGTGATCAATGTTAAGTAGTGACGGTTAAACGCAAACAGCAGCGCGTTGCCCACCGCCATCAGGCAGCAGAACATGATCAACCGCCGACGATCCCCCCGGCTATCGGAACGTTTCGCCAGCGCCAGACTCACCAGAATACCGGCGATCGCGTTCACGGTATAAAACAGGCCGACCCAGAAAGGCTGTGCGCCCACCTCGCGGCTGAGGAACAAGCTGAGGGTTGGCGCCTGCAGCGCGCCCGCAATACCCATCATAAAAGCGACCAGCATAAACGCCGCGTATACACCGTTAAGCCGCCGTCCCATCGTCATCAACCAGAGCATGTCATGTCCTTAAAGCACGCGAAGAAAACGAAAAAAGCCAGCAGAAGTCATCTGCTGGCGGGTGATTTTATACTCTATCTATTTCAAGTGACAGGCTGGCGACCGAAACGTTATGGCTCAGTCAACTGGCCTGGGTCTGAAAGAGGATAAGTACACACCAATACTCAGTCACACATGATGTGGGCAAGTCAATGATCAGAGGTCTGTGACGTAACTCCCCACTGCATCAGCTCGCCAAGAATCTTCTGCTGTCTCCCTGCCATCAGGCGGGCCAGCCATGACGCGTCCTGCGTCGCAGAAAAGTAGCGTTGGTAGAACTGTTTCGCGGTAGACCTCATCATATTCACCTCCTCGCTTCATCGGAATGCATTATTGGCCTAATATAGGGATTAATAAATTGCTGAGTTTTCATCAGGAGTTCCCCTTTTATGTCTTCTGCTCGTCTGCAACAACAGTTCATCCGCTTATGGCAGTGCTGCGAAGGTAAATCGCAGGAGACAACCCTTAACGAACTGGCGGAGATGCTCTGCTGCTCGCGCCGCCATATGCGTACGCTGTTGAATATGATGGAAGAACGCGGCTGGTTAACCTGGGAAGCGGAAGCCGGGCGCGGCAAGCGTTCAAAGCTGGCTTTCCTGTATACCGGCCTGGCGCTGCAGCAGCAGCGGGCCGAGGATCTGCTGGAACAGGATCGTATCGATCAGCTGGTCCAGCTGGTGGGCGATAAGGCCGCGGTTCGTCAGATGCTGGTCTCGCATCTGGGCCGCAGCTTCCGTCAGGGGCGGCATATTCTGCGCGTTCTCTACTACCGGCCGATGAAAAACCTGCTCCCCGGCAGCGCGCTGCGCCGCTCGGAAAACCATATCGCCAGGCAGATCTTTAGCGCCCTGACGCGGGTAAATGAGGAAAACGGGGAACTGGAAGCCGATATTGCGCACCACTGGCAGCAGCTTGCGCCCACCCACTGGCGTTTTTTTCTCCGCCCCGGCATTCATTTTCACCACGGGAGAGAGCTGGAGATGGAGGATGTCATTGCTTCGTTGCAGCGCAGCAACAATCTGCCGCTCTACTCACATATTGAACGTATTGCCTCCCCCACCGCCTGGACGCTGGATATACATCTGACGCAACCCGATCGCTGGCTACCGTGGCTGCTCGGCCAGGTGTCGGCCGTCGTCTTGCCGCGTGAATGGCAGTCGATGGAGAATTTCTCGGCAATGCCGGTAGGTACCGGGCCTTATGCGGTGGTGCGCAACAATCAAAACCAGCTGAAGATCCATGCTTTTGACGATTATTTCGGTTACCGGGCGTTAATTGATGAAGTTAACGTCTGGGTCCTGCCAGAGATTAGCGAAGAGCCCAACGGCGGCCTGACGCTACAGGGGACCACGCAAAGTGAGAAAGCGGTTGAGAGCCGGCTGGAGGAAGGGTGCTACTATTTGCTGTTTGATGCCCGCACTCCCCTCGGCAGCAATCTCGCGGTTCGCCAGTGGCTCAGCTATCTGCTACAGCCCGCCAATCTGCTGTATCACGCCGGTGAACAGTACCAGGGCAACTGGTTCCCGGCCTATGGTCTGCTGCCCCGCTGGCACCACGCTCGCAGTCATGCCTGTGAAAAACCGCCGGGGCTGGAGTCTGTCACCCTCACCTACTATCGGGATCACGTCGAACACCGCGTGATGGGCGGGATCATGGCAACACTGCTGGCGGAGCATCAGGTCAAGCTGGAGATTCAGGAGCTGGAATACGAAGAGTGGCACCGTGGCGAGGTGGTCAGCGATATCTGGCTAAACAGCGCCAACTTTACCCTACCGATTGATTTTTCTCTGTTTGCCTTACTGTATGAGGTCCCGCTGATACGACATTGTATTCCTGTCGACTGGGAGCAGGATGCCCGTCGCTGGCACGCAGGCGAGCTCAACCCGGCGACCTGGAGCCAGCAACTGTTGGCCAATCAAACCATCGTGCCGCTGATCCACCACTGGCTGATGATCCAGGGGCAGCGCAGTATGCGTGGCGTAAGAATGAATACGCTCGGCTGGTTTGATTTCAAATCCGCATGGTTTGCGCCGCCGGATCCCTGATAGCCCTCCCGGCAGGCGCTGAAGCGCTTTCCGTCAGTTCACAAAATCATTACACTATCGCCGTTCTCAACGGGGTGCTGATATACGTACACAATTTCATTCGGGTTGCATCAAGACGGCAAGCAAGTGAATCCCCAGCAGCATAGAAAACTATGTGACTGGGGTGAACACGCGATGCTAACGCAGAGGCAGCGCGAAGGATGAAGTGTATAGGCTGAGAAAATACCCGTCGAACCTGATCCGGATAACGCCGGCGAAGGGATTTGAGGCCTACTCAAAATCCTTTGCCCCCCCTTTGTTTATGAGGTGCAAAGTGTTGAAAAAATTACTCCCGCTGCTGGCGCTGGTCGCCGCTCCCGCGTTTGCTAAACCTGTACTCACCGTCTACACCTATGACTCCTTTTCGGCAGACTGGGGCCCTGGACCGGTAGTGAAAAAAGCCTTTGAAGCCGACTGCAACTGTGAACTGAAGTTCGTGGCGCTGGAAGATGGCGTTTCGTTGCTTAATCGTCTGCGGATGGAAGGTAAGAATAGCAAAGCCGATGTGGTACTCGGCCTGGATAACAACCTGCTGGAAGCGGCTACGCAGAGCAAATTGTTCGCCAAAAGCCAGGTACCGGCCAGCGCGGTCACGGTCCCGGGCGGCTGGGATAACGACACTTTTGTGCCGTTTGATTACGGCTATTTCGCCTTTGTCTACGACAAAAACAAGCTGAAAAACCCGCCGAAAAGCCTGAAAGAGCTGGTGGAAAGCGATCAAAAATGGCGCGTGATCTACGAAGATCCCCGCACCAGCACCCCGGGTCTGGGGCTACTGCTGTGGATGCAAAAAGTGTATGGCAAGCAGTCGCCGGAAGCCTGGCAAAAACTGGCGGCGAAAACCGTCACCGTCACCAAAGGCTGGAGCGAGGCCTACGGTCTGTTCCTTAAAGGGGAAAGCGACCTGGTTCTTAGCTACACCACATCGCCGGCCTACCACATCATTGAAGAGAAAAAAGACCAGTACGCGGCCGCCAGTTTCGCCGAAGGCCACTATCTGCAGGTTGAAGTCGCCGCGCGCACCGCCGCCAGCAAACAACCGGAGCTGGCGGAGAAATTCCTCAAGTTTATGGTATCTCCGGCGTTCCAGAATGCCATCCCGACCGGCAACTGGATGTATCCGGTCACCCAGGTTGCGCTACCCGCGGGCTTTGAGACATTACCGAAACCGCAAACCACGCTGGAATATACCCCGCAGCAGGTCGCCGCAGAACGTCAAAACTGGATTAATGCATGGCAACGCGCCGTCAGCCGCTAAATATCGGCTGGCTGGAGCCGGGTCTAACGGCCGCTGCGCTGCTGGTCGCCGTCGCACTGGCCGCATTCCTCGCGCTCTGGGGCAGTGCGCCGGAGGCGTCGTGGCGTTCGATTTTCAGCGACAGCTATCTGTGGCACGTTATCCGTTTCTCTTTCTGGCAGGCGTTTCTCTCCGCGCTCTTCTCCGTCGTACCGGCGATTTTTCTCGCCCGCGCCCTCTATCGTCGTCGCTTCCCGGGGCGTACGCTGCTGCTGCGCCTGTGCGCCATGACGCTGATTCTGCCGGTACTGGTGGCCGTCTTTGGTATTCTCAGCGTCTATGGCCGTCAGGGCTGGCTGGCGACACTGTTTAACGCCGTCGGCTGGCAGTGGGATTTCTCGCCGTATGGACTGCAAGGCATCCTGCTGGCGCACGTTTTTTTCAATATGCCGATGGCAACCCGGCTGCTGCTGCAGGCGCTGGAGAATATCCCCGGAGAGCAGCGCCAGATCGCCGCCCAGCTGGGCATGCGCGGCTACCACTTTTTCCGTCTGGTGGAGTGGCCCTGGCTACGGCGGCAAATTCCCCCGGTCGCGGCACTGATCTTTATGCTCTGCTTCGCCAGCTTTGCCACCGTGCTGTCGCTCGGCGGCGGCCCACGGGCCACAACGATTGAGCTGGCAATCTACCAGGCGCTGAACTTTGATTATGACCCGGCCCGTGCGGCGATGCTGGCGCTGATCCAGATGGTCTGCTGTCTTGGGCTGGTGCTTCTCGCCCAGCGCCTGAGCAAGGCCGTTGCTATCGGCACCACGCAAGTTCACGGCTGGCGCGATCCGGACGATCGCCTGCACAGTCGCCTGAGCGATACCGCGCTGATCGTTCTCACGCTACTGTTACTGCTGCCCCCGCTGCTGGCGGTCGTGGTCGACGGTCTGAATAACAACCTGCTCAGCGTCCTGGCGCAGCCCGCGTTGTGGCAGGCATTCTGCACTTCGTTACGCATCGCGGTTTCCGCCGGTCTGCTCAGCGTCATGTTAACGATGATGCTGCTGTGGAGCAGCCGTGAATTGCGTCTTCGTAAGCGACCGCTGGCGGGCCAGACGCTGGAACTCAGCGGTATGCTGATCCTTGCAATGCCGGGAATCGTGCTGGCGACCGGCTTCTTTTTATTGCTCAATAACAGTATTGGACTGCCGGCTTCCGCCGACGGGATTGTGATCTTCACCAATGCGCTGATGGCTATCCCCTATGCCCTGAAGGTGCTGGAAAACCCGATGCGCGATATTGCCGTCCGCTACGGTATGCTCTGTCACTCTCTGGGCATGAGCGGTTTTACCCGCTTGAGGGTTATCGAGCTGCGCGCATTAAAGCGTCCGCTGGCCCAGGCGCTGGCGTTTGCCTGCGTCCTGTCCATCGGCGATTTCGGCGCCGTGGCGCTGTTCGGTAACGAACAATTCCGTACGCTGCCGTTCTATCTGTACCAGCAAATTGGCTCTTATCGTAGCCAGGATGGCGCCGTCACTGCCCTGCTGCTGCTACTGCTGTGCTTTTTACTCTTTACCGTGATTGAGAGACTTCCGGGACGTGATGTTAAAACTGAATGATGTGACCTGGCTTTACCAGCATCTGCCGATGCGCTTCACGCTCTCCGTCCAGCAGGGTGAACGCCTCGCCGTGCTCGGCCCCAGCGGCGCGGGCAAAAGCACGCTGCTCAATCTGATCGCCGGCTTTCTCCCCCCGGTGAGCGGCACGATTCTGATTAACGACCAGCCTCATACCACTACGCCGCCGGCCCGGCGTCCGGTATCGATGCTGTTTCAGGAAAACAATCTCTTTCATCATCTTACCGTCCGCCAGAATATCGCTCTCGGGATGCATCCGGGGCTGAAGCTTAACCCGGCGCAGACCGCCAGCCTGCAGACGATAGCCGGACAAATGAGCATCGATTCACTGCTGGACAGATTACCGGGCGAGCTCTCCGGCGGACAGCGCCAACGCGTGGCGCTGGCGCGCTGTCTGGTCCGGGAACAGCCGGTCCTGCTGCTGGACGAGCCTTTTTCTGCACTCGACCCCGCACTGCGCCAGGAGATGCTGACGCTGGTGAGCGATGTCTGTCAGCGTCAGCATCTGACGCTGCTGATGGTGTCACATAGCGTGGAAGATGCCGCCCGCATCGCGCCGCGCTCGCTGGTGGTGGCCGACGGGCGGATAGCCTGGGACGGCGCGACCGAAACGTTGCTCAGCGGCAACAGCAGCGCCTCTCACCTGTTAGGTATTAGCGCGCGATAACCTTGTGCAGAATATCGAGATAGACAGGCATCAGAGGATGGCGAATCACCAGGGTTAGCGCTGCGCCGGCGAGAACCACCGTCACCGGCGTCAGCCACAGCAGACGCGAGCGAGGTAAGAGCCGCGTCAGGCGATCGCGCATTTTCGCGCTGCGCCACAATCGCCAGCACAGCCAGCCCGCCAGCCAAACCAGCAGCGCGGCAGCCAACAGCAGCCACTTGAAGCTGCCGCTGTGCTCATTGGTGGGAATATCAATCGCCGCGCCGGCCAGAATACCCGGCAAGAAGTACAGCGGCGGCCACAGCAGGCAACCAATAATATTGGGCAGAATAAACTTCGCCAGCGGGAGATCGAGCATGCCGGCGACCATCGGCACCAGCGGCCGCGTCGGGCCAACAAAGCGGCCGATAAGAATCGTGATCATGCTGTGCTGATGCAACGCATGTTCCGTTTTATCCAACAGCGCCTTGTTTTTCTTCATAAAAGACCAGCGATGGAGCGGTTTTTTAAACCGCCAGCCGAGCCAGAAAGAGATCCAGTCGCCGAGTAAACACCCGATAATCCCCGCCAGCCACGCCTGCCAGAAATTGACGTCTCCGCTGCCAATCAGCGCCCCCAGCCCGGCCATCATCACCGTTCCCGGTAATATCAGCCCCACCAGCGCCAGTGATTCAAGGAAGGCGACCAGCATCACGGCTATCAGGGAATAGACCGTAGACTGGGTGATAAAATGTTCCAGCAATGCTTGCATAATGTGCCCGGTATCAAAACGAAGCACGGATTCTCCGGAGCCGTCGCGCCTTCGTCAAGTCATCAATTGTCTGGATAGTTTACTGGTTGTGACAATTATCCGGCGCAACATTTCATTTTCTTTACGTTTTATTCACACCCGGCACGGAATTCACTGGGGCTGGCCCCGGTGCATTTCTTAAACACCCGCGAAAAGTAGAGCTGGTCTTCAAACCCGACGTTGCGCCCTACCGTGGCGATGGGCATACGCGTGGTGCTGAGCAGCAGCTTCGCCTGGCTGATGCGCTGATCTTCCCGCCACCCCAGCACGCTGATTCCCAGCTGCTGGCGGAACAGATGAGACAGGCGCGAAGGCGACAGGCAGACATGCTGGGCGACGCTGGCGATATCGAAATGGCTATCCGCGAGGTGATCGCTGATGTACTGGCAGGCATCGCGCACGCGATTGTCCAGCGGCGGATGCAGAGACTCATTAATCGCCTCCATGCGCCGTAACAGCAGCTGCTCGAGCAAATTGATCGCCAGCAGCTCCGAATAGCGTCCGGCCCCCTGACCCGCCTCAACGATCTGGCCAAACAGCTCGCAAAAACGCGCCTGCCACTGCTCATCAGGACGGAAAAAGCCGGTCTGGGCGAATATCGTCGGCCAGTTCAGCCATTCATGCCAGTAGGCGCGCGGCCGGAAGTAGACCCACTGGTGATACCATTCGCGGGCATCGGGATGGCGGCCATAGTGATGAATTTCTCCCGGCGGAAAAAGCAAAATATCCCCCGGCCGGCAGATAAACTGCTCATCGTGATTGTTAATCACCCCTTCACCGCGCACCGTCAGGTTCAGAATATATCCCTTCATCCCGAGCGGACGGTCAATAAAGAAATCCAGATAGCCATCGGCATCAATCGGCGTCAGCCCCGTCACCAGATGGGCATTAAACGAGTAGCCCGGCAGCAGCGGATCGTTTTGTGTTTCAGCCATAGGCTCAGCTCTCCTGGATATATTATGGAAACCAATTGTCCATATTCAACATTGTACTGCTAACGCGGGTCGCCGTACTGGGACGGCGGTTGAAATTTCGATCAAAACCCGCCTCGTCACAGCAAAAATCGATGATAGCGCACAATGAAAGCACTTTTATCGCATAACAGAAGTGTCTATAAATACGGCAGAAAAGTCCACATTGAATATTTGCACGGCGTCACACTTTGCGATGCAATAGCAAAATAGTCCATAAGATTAGCGAATACGGCCTGACGGTTTTTGGCGTGAATATCTACTGTTTCACCATGAATGGTTTTCTGCATGGAGTAACAGCATGGCAATTGCGATTGGCCTCGATTTTGGTAGTGATTCCGTACGCGCACTGGCAGTGGAATGCGCCACCGGCGAGGAGCTGGCCACCAGCGTAGAGTGGTATCCGCGCTGGCAGGAGGGGCTGTTTTGCGATGGCCCGAATAACCGGTTTCGCCACCATCCGCGCGACTACATTGAATCGATGGAAGCCGCGCTGAAAAGTGTGTTGGCATTGTTAAGCGCCGAACAGCGTGCCGGGGTCGTGGGTATCGGCGTCGATAGCACCGGCTCAACGCCGGCGCCGGTCGATGCCGACGGCAACGTGCTGGCGCTGCGCGAAGAGTTTGCCGATAACCCCAACGCCATGTTCGTGCTGTGGAAGGACCACACGGCGGTCGAAGAGGCGGAAGCCATTACTCGTCTGTGCCATCAGCCGGGTAAAGAGGACTACTCCCGCTACATTGGCGGCATCTACTCCAGCGAGTGGTTCTGGGCCAAAATACTCCACGTCACCCGTCAGGACAGCGCCGTCGCCGAGGCAGCCGCTTCGTGGATTGAGCTGTGCGACTGGATTCCCGCCCTGCTTTCCGGCACCACCCGCCCACAGGATATTCGTCGCGGCCGCTGCAGCGCCGGCCACAAATCACTGTGGCACGAAAGCTGGGGCGGACTGCCGCCGGCCAGCTTCTTCGATGAACTCGATCCGATTATCAACCGGCACCTGAGCTGGCCGCTGTTTAGCGACACCTGGACCGCCGATGTACCGGTCGGCACCCTCTGCGCCGAATGGGCGCAGCGCCTGAGCCTGCCGGAAACCGTCATTCTGTCCGGCGGCGCCTTCGACTGCCATATGGGCGCAGTCGGCGCCGGCGCGCAGCCTAACGCCCTGGTCAAAGTCATCGGCACCTCCACCTGCGACATTCTGATCGCCGATAAACAGAGCGTGGGCAATCGCACGGTCAAGGGGATCTGCGGCCAGGTCGATGGCAGCGTCGTCCCTGACTTTATTGGTATGGAGGCCGGACAATCCGCCTTTGGCGATATCTACGCCTGGTTTGGCCGTATTCTCGGCTGGCCGCTGGAACAGCTGGCACAGCAGCATCCGGAGCTGAAAACACAGATTGCTGCCCAGCAAAAACAGCTGCTGCCATCGCTGACCGAGGCCTGGGCCAAAAACCCGTCGCTGGAACATCTGCCGGTGGTTCTGGACTGGTTTAACGGCCGTCGCACCCCCAATGCCAACCAGCGCCTGAAAGGGGTCATTACCGATCTGAATCTCGCCACCGATGCGCCGGCGCTCTTTGGCGGTCTGGTGGCGGCCACCGCCTTCGGCGCACGCGCCATTATGGAGTGCTTCACCGAACAGGGTATCCCGGTTAACAACGTGATGGCGCTGGGCGGTATTGCGCGGAAAAACCCGGTCATTATGCAGGCCTGCTGTGACGTGCTGAACCGGCCGCTGCAAATCGTCGCCTCCGATCAGTGCTGCGCGCTCGGCGCGGCTATCTTCGCTGCCGTCGCCGCAGGCGTACACCAGGATATCCCGACCGCCCAGCACAGCATGGCAAGCGAGGTCGAAAGCACCCTGCAGCCGCGTCCTGCCCAGGCTCAACGCTTTGAACAACTTTATCAGCGCTACCAGCAGTGGTCGGTCAGCGCCGAGCAACAGTATCTCCCTTCGGCTGCGAAGGCGGACAAAGCCCCGCTTTCTCAGGCAGCTCTCACCCATTAAGGACACCAAAATGACGATTTTTGATAACTACGAAGTATGGTTCGTGATTGGCAGCCAGCATTTGTATGGCCCGGAAACGCTGCGTCAGGTCACGAAGCATGCCGAGCATGTGGTGAACAGCCTGAATGCGGAAGCAAAGCTGCCGTGCAAGCTGGTGTTAAAGCCGCTGGGCACCACGCCGGATGAGATTACCCATATCTGCCGCGACGCTAACTATGATGATAAATGTGCCGGCATGATGGTGTGGCTGCATACCTTCTCTCCGGCCAAAATGTGGATTAACGGCCTGACTATCCTCAATAAGCCGCTGCTACAGTTCCACACGCAATACAACGCGTCGCTGCCGTGGGACAGTATCGATATGGACTTTATGAACCTGAACCAGACCGCGCACGGCGGCCGCGAGTTCGGCTTCATCGGCGCGCGCATGCGCCAGCAGCACAGCGTGGTCACCGGCCACTGGCAGGACCAGAGCGCCCATCAGCGCATCGGCTCCTGGATGCGCCAGGCGGTTTCTAAGCAGGATACCCGTCATCTGAAAGTCTGCCGCTTCGGCGACAACATGCGTGAAGTCGCGGTCACCGATGGTGATAAAGTTGCCGCCCAGATCAAATTCGGCTTTTCGGTCAATACCTGGGCGGTGGGCGATCTGGTTCAGGTGGTCAACAGCATCAGCGAGGGGGAGATCAGCGCGCTGGTTGATGAGTATGAAAGCAGCTATCGCCTGACCCCGGCGGCGCAAATCCACGGTGATAAGCGGCAGAATGTGCTCGATGCCGCGCGCATTGAGCTGGGGATGAAACGCTTTCTTGAACAGGGCGGTTTCCATGCTTTCACCACCACCTTTGAAGATTTGCACGGCCTGAAGCAGCTCCCGGGCCTCGCCGTACAGCGTCTGATGCAGCAGGGCTATGGCTTTGCCGGCGAAGGCGACTGGAAAACCGCCGCCCTGCTTCGCATCATGAAGGTGATGTCAACCGGTCTGCAGGGCGGCACCTCCTTTATGGAGGACTACACCTACCACTTCGATAACGGCAACGATCTGGTGCTGGGCTCGCATATGCTGGAAGTGTGCCCGACTATCGCCACGGCAGACAAACCGATCCTCGACGTTCAGCCGCTGGGCATCGGCGGTAAAGCCGATCCGGCGCGCCTGATCTTCAATACGCAGACCGGCCCGGCCCTCGTCGCCAGCCTGATCGATCTTGGCGATCGTTTCCGCCTGCTGGTTAACACCGTGGAAACGGTACCGACGCCGCACGATCTGCCGAAGCTGCCGGTTGCCAACGCGCTGTGGAAAGCCCAGCCGGATCTGCGCACCGCGTCTGAAGCCTGGATCATCGCCGGTGGCGCGCATCACACCGTCTTTAGCCACGCGCTGACGCTCGATGATATGCGCCAGTTTGCCGAGCTACAGGATATCGAACTGGCGGTAATCGATAACGAAACCCGTCTGCCTTCCTTTAAAGACGCGCTGCGCTGGAACGAAGTTTATTACGCTGCAAAACGTTAACCACGGCAGCCAATTGCCCGGCGGCACTTCGTTTGCCGGGCCTACAAACTGCGGTTTGGTAGGCCCGGTCAGGGAAGCGCCATCGGCAAGGAGAACGCAATGCTCGAAGCCTTAAAGCAGCAGGTGCTTGACGCTAACCTGGCCCTGCCGAAACACAATCTCGTCACCCTCACCTGGGGCAACGTTAGCGCCGTCGATCGCGAGCGCGGCGTGCTGGTGATTAAGCCATCGGGCGTCGACTACAGCGCAATGGGCGCCGACGATATGGTGGTGGTGAGTCTTGAAAGCGGCGAGGTGGTCGAAGGGAAAAAGAAACCCTCTTCAGATACACCGACCCATCGCCTGCTCTACCAGGCCTTCCCGTCATTGGGCGGGATTGTCCATACCCATTCGCGCCACGCCACCATCTGGGCGCAGGCCGGGCAAGCGATTCCGGCGACCGGTACCACCCATGCCGATTATTTCTATGGCCCGGTGCCCTGCACCCGCCTGATGACCGATGAGGAAATCAACGGCGAATATGAGTGGGAAACCGGGCGCGTCATCGTCGAAACGTTCCGCGAACAGGGCATTGATCCGGCGCAGATGCCCGGCGTGCTGGTGCATTCGCACGGCCCCTTCGCCTGGGGGAAAAACGCCGAAGATGCGGTACATAACGCCATCGTGCTGGAAGAGATCGCCTATATGGGGATTTTCTGCCGCCAGCTGGCGCCGCAGCTGCCCGCGATGCAGCAAACGCTGCTGGACAAGCACTACCTGCGCAAACACGGGGCCAAAGCCTACTACGGCCAGTAAGCCTCGCCTCGCCGGTCGCGCTGCGTTTACCGGGGTAACCTCATTCTACCCCGTAGCCCGGATAAGGCGTCCCGCGCCGCCATCCGGGATTTCCCCGGTCGCGCCATACCTGTATAAAACCCCAGCATTATCAGTTGAACCAGGCTATAATCAGGCCTGGTTTATTTGATGAGAACACGGCGTGACCCAGCCACGAGAAGGTTTCTTACTGACCCGTCACTGGCGGGATACCCCGCAGGGCACCGAACTGTCCTTCTGGCTGGCGACAGACGACGGCCCGCTTCAGATCACCCTCCCGCCGCAGGAGTCGGTGGCGTTTATTCCCGAGGCGCAACGCGCCCAGGCAGAACGCCTGCTGCAGGGCGAAAACGGCCAACGCCTTGCCCCGCTCAGCTTAAAAGACTTCCACCGTCAGCCGGTTTTTGGCCTCTATTGCCGCGCGCATCGTCAGCTGATGCGTCTGGAAAAGAAGCTGCGTGAAAACGGCATCACCGTCTATGAAGCCGATATCCGCCCGCCGGAACGCTACCTGATGGAGCGCTTTATTACCGCTCCGGTTTGGGTCGAAGGCGACGCGCGCGGGGCGCAGTTGGTCAACGCCCGCATGAAGCCCAACCCGCACTATCGGCCGCCGCTGAAGTGGGTGTCGCTGGATATTGAAACCAGCCGCCACGGCGAGCTGTACTGTATCGGGCTGGAAGGCTGCGGGCAACGGGTGGTCTACATGCTCGGGCCGGAACCGGCGACCTCTCCCGCCGTCGATTTCCAGCTGGAGTACGTCTCCAGCCGCCCGCAGCTGCTGGAAAAACTCAACGCCTGGTTTGCCGAACACGACCCGGATGTCCTGATCGGCTGGAACGTTATCCAGTTCGACCTGCGGGTCCTGCAAAAGCATGCCGAACGCTATCGCATTCCGCTGATGCTCGGCCGTGGGAATACGGAACTGGAGTGGCGCGAGCACGGCTTTAAGCAGGGCGTCTTCTTTGCCCAGGCCAACGGCCGGCTGATTATTGACGGTATCGAAGCATTGAAATCGGCCTTCTGGAACTTCTCCTCTTTTTCCCTTGAGGCGGTAGCGCGTGAGCTGCTCGGCGAGGGGAAAGCGATAGATAATCCCTGGGATCGGATGGACGAAATCGACCGCCGCTTCAACGAAGATAAACCGGCGCTGGCGACCTATAATCTGCAGGACTGCGAGCTGGTCACGCGTATCTTCCATAAAACGGAGATCATGCCGTTTCTGCTCGAGCGGGCCACGGTCAACGGCCTGCCCGCCGACCGCCACGGTGGTTCCGTTGCCGCCTTCAGCCATCTCTATTTTCCACGCATGCACCGGCTGGGTTACGTCGCCCCTAACCTGGGCGAAGTGCCGCCGCAGGCCAGTCCCGGCGGTTACGTCATGGACTCGCGCCCCGGTCTCTATGATTCGGTGCTGGTTCTGGATTATAAAAGCCTCTACCCTTCGATTATCCGCACCTTTTTGATCGACCCGGTCGGGCTTATCGAAGGGATGGCGCAGCCGGACAATGCGCACAGCACCGAGGGTTTTCTCGGCGCCCGTTTCTCGCGGCAGAGCCATTGTCTGCCGGGGATTGTCGGGCAAATCTGGCACGGCCGCGATGATGCCAAACGGCACCAGAATAAACCCCTTTCTCAGGCGCTGAAGATCATTATGAACGCCTTCTATGGCGTGCTCGGCACCAGCGCCTGTCGTTTTTTCGATCCCCGTCTGGCCTCTTCTATCACCATGCGCGGGCATGCGATTATGCGCCAGACCAAAGCGCTGATTGAGTCGCAGGGCTATGACGTTATCTACGGCGATACCGACTCCACCTTCGTCTGGCTTAAACGTCCTCATCGCGAAGAAGAGGCGACGCAAATCGGCCGCTCGCTGGTCGCTTTCGTCAACGACTGGTGGGCCGCTGAGCTGAGTAAAGACCAGCTCACCAGCACTCTCGAGCTGGAGTTTGAAACCCACTTCAGCCGCTTTTTAATGCCGACCATTCGCGGCGCCGATACCGGCAGTAAGAAACGCTACGCCGGAATGATTCAGGAGGGAGAGGCGCAGCGAATGGTCTTCAAAGGACTGGAGACGGTGCGCACCGACTGGACGCCGCTGGCCCAGCAGTTCCAGCAGGAGCTGTATCTGCGCATTTTCCGCCACCAGCCCTATCGCGACTATATTCTGGAAACCATTGCTAAGCTGATGAGCGGTGAGCTCGACGATCGCTTGATCTACCGTAAGCGCCTGCGCCGCCCGCTGGCCGAATACCAGCGCAACGTGCCGCCGCATGTCCGTGCCGCACGGCTGGCCGATGAGCAAAACGTCAGGCTGGGCAGGCCGCAGCAGTACCAGCAGCGCGGCAGCATCCAGTATGTCTGGACCACCAGCGGCCCGGAGCCGGTGGATTATCAGCTGTCGCCGCTCGATTATGAGCACTATTTGTCAAAGCAACTTCAGCCGGTCGCGGAAGGAATACTTCCCTTTGTCGACGATGATTTTGCTACAATAGTAACAGGGCAACTGGGGCTATTTTGATTTCCTCGCCATTTCAATTTCCAGCCACCATATCTGCAAATTGAAGGGCGACGAGGACGTGACGAACGCGCTGCCATCCAGTAATATAGCGCCCTTTCCATTCCTGGACCCAATCTTGATCTCTCTCTGGCTTGCCTGGAGAAGATTAACTATTGCCTGCAATTTAAGAACACAAGAGCTGAACATATATGCCTTTTACACTTGGTCAACGCTGGATTAGCGACACAGAGAGCGAACTGGGATTAGGGACGGTAGTTGCGCTGGATGCGCGCATGGTGACCTTGCTTTTCCCCGCCATCGGCGAAAACCGTCTGTACGCGCGCAATGATTCCCCGATCACCCGCGTGATGTTTAACCCGGGTGATACCATCACCAGCCATGAAGGCTGGCAGCTCCAGGTTGACGAAGTTAATGAAGAAAACGGCCTGCTGGCCTACACCGGTACCCGTCTCGATACCGAAGAAACCAACGTCACGCTGCGCGAAGTGCTGCTCGACAGCAAACTGGTGTTCAGCAAACCGCAGGACCGCCTGTTCGCCGGTCAGATCGACAGGATGGACCGTTTTGCGCTGCGCTACCGCGCCCGCAAATACCAGAGCGAGCAGTATCGGATGCCGTGGAGCGGCCTGCGCGGACAGCGCACCAGCCTGATTCCCCACCAGCTGCATATCGCCCATGATGTCGGCCGTCGCCACGCGCCGCGCGTCCTGCTGGCCGATGAAGTCGGTCTGGGTAAAACCATCGAAGCCGGGATGATTCTGCATCAGCAGCTGCTTGCCGGCGCCGCCGAACGCGTGCTGATCATCGTCCCGGAAACCCTGCAGCATCAGTGGCTGGTCGAGATGCTGCGCCGCTTCAACCTGCGTTTCTCGCTGTTTGACGATGAGCGTTATGCCGAAGCCCAGCACGATGCCTATAACCCGTTCGAGACCGAACAGCTGGTGATCTGCTCGCTGGATTTCGTGCGCCGCAGCAAGCAGCGCCTGGAACACCTGTGCGATGCCGAATGGGACCTGATGATCGTCGATGAAGCGCACCACCTGGTGTGGAGCGAAGAGGCGCCGAGCCGCGAATATCAGGCAATCGAGCAGCTGGCCGAACGTGTGCCGGGCGTGCTGCTGCTGACCGCTACGCCGGAACAGCTGGGTATGGAAAGCCACTTCGCCCGTCTGCGCCTGCTGGATCCCAACCGCTTCCACGATTTCGAGCAGTTCGTTGAAGAACAACAGAATTACCGCCCGGTGGCCGATGCCGTCGCCCTGCTGCTGGCCGGCAACAAGCTGAGCGATACCGAGCTGAACACCCTCGGCGATCTGATCGGCGAGCAGGATATCGAACCGCTGCTGCAGGCCGCTAACAGCGATCGCGACGATGCCCAGGCCGCTCGCCAGGAGCTGGTCTCGATGCTGATGGATCGCCACGGCACCAGCCGCGTACTGTTCCGTAATACCCGTAACGGCGTCAAAGGCTTCCCGAAACGCGAGCTGCACACTATTCGTCTGCCGCTGCCCACCCAGTATCAGACGGCGATTAAAGTCTCCGGCATTATGGGGGCGCGTAAAACCGCGGAAGAGCGCGCGCGCGACATGCTCTACCCGGAGCAGATTTATCAGGAATTTGAAGGTGATACCGGTACATGGTGGAACTTCGACCCGCGCGTTGAGTGGCTGATGGGCTATCTCACCAGCCACCGCTCGCAGAAAGTGCTGGTGATCTGTGCGAAAGCGGCCACCGCCCTTCAGCTGGAGCAGGTTCTGCGCGAGCGCGAAGGGATCCGCGCAGCGGTCTTCCATGAAGGTATGTCCATCATTGAGCGCGACCGTGCCGCCGCATGGTTCGCCGAAGAAGATACCGGCGCCCAGGTGCTGCTGTGTTCTGAAATTGGCTCCGAAGGCCGTAACTTCCAGTTTGCCAGCAACCTGGTGATGTTCGATCTGCCGTTCAACCCGGATCTGCTGGAGCAGCGTATTGGCCGTCTCGACCGTATCGGTCAGGCGCACGATATTCAGATCCACGTTCCGTATCTGGAAAGAACCGCGCAGTCCGTACTGGTTCGCTGGTACCACGAAGGGCTTGATGCGTTTGAACATACCTGCCCGACCGGTCGCACCGTGTACGACAGCGTGCACAACGAACTGATTAATTATCTTGCCGCACCGGAAACCAGCGAAGGCTTCGATGAGCTGATCAAAGCCTGCCGCCAGCAGCACGATGCGCTGAAAGCACAGCTGGAACAGGGGCGCGATCGCCTGCTGGAGATTCACTCCAACGGCGGCGAACAGGCGCAGAAGCTGGCCGAAAGCATTGAAGAGCAGGATGACGATACCAACCTGATCGCCTTTGCCATGAACCTGTTTGATATTGTCGGCATCAACCAGGACGATCGCGGCGAAAACCTGATCGTGCTGACGCCATCCGACCATATGCTGGTTCCGGACTTCCCGGGTCTGCCGGAAGACGGCTGCACCATCACCTTTGAACGTGATGTCGCGCTGTCCCGCGAAGATGCGCAGTTCGTCACCTGGGAGCACCCGCTGATTATCAACGGTCTGGACCTGATCCTGTCCGGCGATACCGGCAGCAGCACTATCTCACTGCTGAAGAACAAAGCGCTGCCGGTCGGTACACTGCTGCTGGAGCTGATTTACGTGGTGGAAGCTCAGGCGCCGAAGCAGCTGCAGCTTAACCGCTTCCTGCCGGCGACGCCGGTGCGCATGCTACTGGATAAAAACGGCAATAACCTCGCCGGTCAGGTGGAGTTTGAAAGCTTCAACCGCCAGCTGAGCGCCGTCAACCGCCATACCGGCAGCAAACTGGTCAACGCGGTGCAGCAGGACGTGCATGCGATCCTCCAGCTCGGCGAGGCGCAGGTTGCCAAAGCCGCGCAGGCGCTGATCGACGCGGCCCGCGATGAAGCCAACGACAAGCTGTCGGCGGAACTCTCTCGCCTGGAAGCATTAAAAGCGGTTAACCCGAACATCCGCGACGATGAACTTGCTGCGATTGAGAGCAACCGTCAGCAGGTGATGGACGCGCTGGCGCAGGCGGGCTGGCGTCTCGATGCGCTGCGCTTAATCGTGGTCACCCACCAGTAACGGAACGCGAATATGGCGATGGAAAACTACAATCCGCCACAGGATCCCTGGCTGGTTATCCTCTATCAGGATGAGCACATCATGGTGGTCAACAAGCCGAGCGGCTTGTTGTCCGTCCCGGGGAGACTGGAGGAGCATAAAGACAGCGTGATGACGCGCGTTCAGCGCGACTTCCCGCAGGCCGAGTCGGTGCACCGCCTCGACATGGCCACCAGCGGCGTGATTGTGGTGGCACTGACCAAAGCGGCGGAACGCGAGCTGAAGCGTCAGTTTCGCGAGCGTGAGCCGAAGAAGCAGTACGTCGCCCGCGTGTGGGGACATCCGGAAAAAGCGGAAGGGCTGGTGGATTTACCGCTCATCTGCGACTGGCCGAACCGGCCAAAGCAGAAGGTGTGTTACGAAACCGGCAAAGCGGCACAAACTGAGTATCACGTGCTGGAGTATGCGGACGATAACAGCGCCCGCGTGCGCCTGAAGCCGATTACCGGTCGTTCTCATCAGCTGCGCGTGCATATGCTGGCGCTGGGCCATCCGATTCTTGGCGATCGCTTTTATGCGACGCCAGAGGCGCTGGCGATGGCGCCGCGGCTGCTGCTGCACGCCGAAACGCTGACCATTACCCATCCGGCCTTCGGCAACGCGATGACCTTTCGCGCGCCCGTCGATTTCTGAATCCCGGTATTCCCGGCGCAGCCTAACCCGTAAGCCCTGGAAGCCGCGTGCGACCGGGATATGACCCCGGATGATGCCTTAGCGGCTTATCCGGGCGACATATTCACGATTTCATCCGTTAATCGCGGGCAAACCACCCATCGATCATCTGCTCAACGCGAGCGACAACCTCTTCGGCATCATGGCGATGCAGGCTCTCACAGGTCTGAGCGGCGTCATCGCACAGCAGGCAACGACGAGTGCCTTCATCCTGTACCTGGCGCCCTTGTTGCGGACAAATCACCTCGATATTCCATAAGCGGCCAAGCGGATGCGTCTGCAGCAGCTCCGTGCATAGCGCATTGACTTCGCTGGCAGGATGCTCAACGCACCACAGTGCCTCCGGCCCGGTTGGCAACCACAGCACCTGACGGTCCAGCGTTTTCCAGCGGCGTTTCCACAGCAGCTGGTCGCAGGCCTGCAGCGCCACGCCCATCATATTGCGATAGCGGATGCTGTCTTTTACCACGCCCGGCGTCACCAGCGTCAGCGCAATGACCGGTTGTTGATAATGGCCGAGCCACTCGGCCTGGCGGGCTGCACGCTGCGCTTTCGTCGCCAGCTCGGTTTCTACGCTGGCGCCCGCACGGGCGGGAGTATCCACAGACATTAATTCCTCTCCTTCACTTGATAAAATGACGGCGGCAAAGCCGCCGCCGCGATAGCGGATTACGGTGCTGATTGTATCGCTAAACGAACAGAATTTAGGACACAGGACAAAGAAATTTTCTTCGTCCTGTGGAGGAAAATTGCAGATTTTCCTGTTAGCGCAGAGCTAAATCATGCAAGGAAATGACTGAGGAACAGCAGACCCAATGAAACATTAATCGCGCCGCCGATACGGGTGGCGATTTGGGCGAACGGCATCAGGCTCATGCGGTTGCCGGAGGTCAGAATTGCCACATCGCCGGTGCCTCCCTGACCACTCTGGCAGCAGGAGACAATCGCCACATCAATCGGGTGCATACCAATCTTTTTACCCACCAGGAACCCGGTCGCCACCAACGCGGAGACGGTACTGACGATCACCAGCAGATTCGTTATCGTAAAGGCGTTCACCAGCTCCTGCCACGGCGTAATGGCGACGCCCACGGCAAACAGAATCGGGTAGGTCACCGCGGTGCGGAAGAATTTGTAGACCATCTGCGACCCTTCCTGCAGGCGCGGCGAGACGCCGTTAACCAGCTTGAGCAGTACCGCCAGAAACAGCATACCCACCGGCGCCGGTAAACCGGTCATTTTCTGTCCCAGCATCCCCAGCATATACAGCAGCACCGCCAGAAGAGCGCCGGAGGCCAGCGTCGTCACGTCGGCCTTGCCGCCGGATGTCTCAACGTCGTCTGCACGATGCGTTTCATTGCTGCGGTTCGGCATCAGTTGGCCTTCACCGGTCAGGTGCGGGAAGCGCTTGCCCAGTTGGTTCAGGCAACCGGCAATCACTATTGCCGTCAGGCTGCCCAGCATCACCATCGGTAACACGCGGCCTAATGCCACGCCCTGATCCATATGCATCAGGGCGGCATAGCCGATTGACAATGGAATCGCCCCCTCTCCTACGCCACCGGCCATAATCGGCAGCACGATAAAGAAGAACACCTGAAACGGCTCCATCCCCAGAGCCGTACCGACGCCGATGCCCACCAGCATGCCAACGATTTCACCGCACAGCATCGGAAAGAAGATACGCAGAAAGCCCTGAATCAGGGTCGTACGGTTCATGCTCATAATGCTGCCGACGATAATGCAGCAGATATAGAGATAAAGAATATTGGTCGATTTGTAGAATTTGGTCGTGGATTCCACCACCACGTCCGGCAGCAGACCGTAATGTACCAGCGCGGAAGGGATAAAGGTGGCGCAGATCGCGGCCGCGCCCAGTTTACCGAGGATCGGCAGACGCTTGCCAAACTCACCGCAGGCAAAACCGAAAAAGGCCAGCGTCGCGACCATGACCACGATATCGCTCGGCAACTTTCCGCCCAGACAGTCGAGGGCGATCAATCCACCGGCCAGCAGGAACAAAGGCAGCGGGATAATCCCGACTTTCATATTATCCATCACGTGCCACCAGCGTTGTTTCAAGGTGGCTTTCGGGGTGTCGATGGGATCGAGGGTCGCAGAGAATGCATTGTCAGTGGTGCTCATAGGTTTGGCCCTTTCGTTATTATTCATTTTTGAGATTAGGGGGCCTGATGCAGACTTAATGTGAGGCGTGACGAATTAGAAATGAAGTTTTAATGGTCATTATGGTTTTTATGGTTTCTATTCCAGGGCGTGATATCTCTCTGATTTATTAGCGTGGTTTTTATGGTTTTTATCGCCAGGCCCGTGCGGAATTGGACAAAGAGCGGCTCGGCAACGCCTCGCCACCGCTGACCACAGCGGGCTCCGGCGGATTGAGTGATCGCCGGCTTGCTCGTCCGCCGGGCGATCTGGCGGAATGGGCGGCCTGCCGTGGCGTCTTGATAAATCATCGTCAGTAGATGATTCTGGTTTCTCATCGCCTGCGGTAACGCTCACCACGTTCCCGCCTAACCCATGTCGGCACCAGGACTATGTGACAGTTCCGGCGCCGTAGAGACGTTGCACACGACTTATGAAGGTTTCCTTTCAATTTAAGCTGTTTATTTCGCTGGTCGCCTTTTTCTCCGTATTATTCGCGCTGCTGGGCGTCTATTACTACATCGATGCCAGCCATCAGCTGTATCAGGAAATGAGTACCCGCGCCAAAATACAGGCTGAAGAGATCGCGCTGATGCCGGATTTACGCCAGCAGGTTATCGAGGAAGACCCGCAGTCGCTAACGTCATTTATGCAAAAAATCGCCGCCCGCAGCGACGCGAGCTTTATTGTCATTGGCAATGCGCAGGGCGTACATCTGTTTCATTCCGTCCACCCGGAGTGGGTCGGTACCCGGCTGGTGGGCGGTGATAACCAGGCGGTGCTGGAAGGGAAAAGTATCACCACTATCCGTAAAGGAGGGCTCGGGGTGTCGCTGCGCAGCAAGGCGCCGATCTTCGACCCCTCCGGCCGGGTTGTGGGCATCGTCTCCGTGGGCTACCTGACCAGTTATCTCGATAGCATCACGCTGACAAAGGTCATTAATATCTTCATCGCCGCCGTGCTGCTGCTGATCGCGCTGTTTATTTTTTCCTGGTATTTTACCCGCAGCATTAAAAAACAGATTTTTTCGCTGGAACCGCGAGAAATCGGCCTGCTGGTGCGTCAACAAAAGGCGATGATGGAATCAATCTATGAGGGGGTTATCGTTATCGATCGCCACCGGCGTATCGAGGTGATCAACCACGCCGCGCGCAGCCTGCTGGGACTGAGCCAGCCCGCGCGTCTGCTGCGCGGTCAATCGATCGATAGCGTCATCGCCCCGCAGCCCTTTTTCGCCAGCGGTGAAATGCTGGAAAACGACACTCACGATGAGCTGTGTCGCTTCAACCAGCTGACCGTACTCGCCAGCCGGGTGCGTATCATGCTGGAGGAGTCGCTGCAGGGCTGGGTGATTACTTTCCGCGATCGTGATGAAATCAACTCCCTCAGCGCCCAGCTAAGCCAGGTTAAACGCTATGTTGATAACCTGCGCATCATGCGCCATGAACAGCTGAACCGAATGACCACCCTCTCCGGCCTGCTGCATATGGGTCACTATGACGAAGCGATTCGCTATATTCAGGCGCAGTCAGAACACGCGCAGGAGCTGCTGGACTTTATCTCTTCCCGTTTCAGCTCGCCAACGCTCTGCGGCCTGCTGCTGGGTAAGGCGGCCCGCGCCCGTGAAAAAGGGGTGGCGCTCAGCTTTGACCCCGCCTGTCAGCTCGACCGGCCGCTGCCTTCATTAATTGAATCGGAGCTGATTTCGATTATCGGCAACCTGCTGGATAACGCGATTGAAGCCACCCAGCGCGCCGAGCTGCCGCACGAACCGGTGGAAGTACTGATTCAACTGAATGCCCGCGAGCTGATGATTGAAGTTGCCGACCGCGGCATCGGCATTGACCCGGCTATCCGCGATCATATCTTTGAACGCGGCATTACCACCAAAACCCGTGGCGATCACGGTATCGGCCTGTATCTTATTGAACATTATGTGACACAGGCTGGCGGCACCATTGAAGTCGCCGATAACTCACCGCGCGGCGCGATCTTTACCCTGTTTATCCCCGCCGACGGCCCTGTTCATTCCCGACACGAGGCGAACTATGCATCATGATCTGGTCGATGTGTTGATCATCGAAGATGAAAGCGAACTGGCGAGGCTGCATGCCGAGCTGATTCAGAAGCATCCGCGTATGCGGCTGACAGGCATGGCCGCCTCCCTCTCCCAGGCGCGGCAGATGCTCAATAGCCAACCGCCGCAGCTGATACTGCTCGATAACTATTTACCTGACGGTAAAGGGGTCACATTGATGACCGACCCGATTCTGGCAGAGGCCAACTGTTCGGTGATTTTTATTACCGCCGCCAGCGATATGGAAACCTGTAGCCAGGCGATTCGCAACGGCGCCTTCGACTACATTCTTAAACCCGTCTCCTGGAAGCGCCTGAGCCAGTCGCTGGAGCGTTTTGTGCAGTTTTACGATCAGCAGCGAGAATGGAAAATCGTCGATCAACAAAACGTTGATTCGCTGTACCAGCTGCAGGCGAAGAACTATCGCGCCGATAGCGGCAGTAAAGGGATCGAGGAGAAGACGCTGGCGCTGGTGCAGAATCTGTTCAACGGCCGGGAAGAGCACAGTTTTTCCGTGGATGAGGTGGTAAACGATGCCGGGTTAAGTAAAACCACCGCCCGCCGTTACCTGGAACACTGTGTGGAAATCGGTTATCTCGAAGTCGAGATGTTGTACGGAAAGATTGGTCACCCGCGACGGATGTACCGACGCGCTCAGCGCGCATCATGAGGCCTCTCCCGCCAGGGAGAGGCCTGCGGCTCAGAACCCGCGCTGCTCTTTGATCAGCTCCCAGGCCTTCTGAATATCCTGTGCTTTCTGCTTCGCCATCTCCATCATTTCCGGCGGCAACCCTTTTGCCACCAACTTATCCGGATGGTGCTCACTCATCAGCTTGCGATAGGCGCGCTTCACCGTCGCGGCATCATCGGTAGGCTTCACCCCCAGCACGTTGCATGCATCTTCCAGCGTGGGTCCGCGCTGCGCCTGCTGCCAGCCGGCATTTCCACCGCCCTGGCCGTAAGAGCCTTGCTGAGAACCGCCGCCAAACTGAGCACCGCCCTGCATCATTCGCAGGAACTGCTCGAACTGCGCGCGGGAAATCCCCAGCTCATCGGCAATCACAAACAGAACTTCACGTTCATTAGGATGTAATTCGCCATCGGCGAAGGCCGTCTGCAGCTGAATTTCCAGAAACATCCGAATCAAATCGAAGCGCCCGAAACAGACGCTGCGCAGCTGGCGCATTTTTTCACGCAGCGGATAATCATCGGATTTCCCCACGCGAAAGGCCTGCTGTGCCGCCGTACGCGACTCGCCATGCAAATTCATGCGATCCATCAGGATGCTGGCGACATGAATATCGGCTTCGGTGACGCGACCTTTGGATTTGGTTAAATGGCCCATCACCTCAAAGGTGGTGGAGAAAAACAGCGCCTGCCGCTCCTGCTGATTGGCAAACACATTGATACGGCGGCTTCGCGCCCGGTCAAATATATGGCCGACCAGCAGGCCCAGCACCAGTCCCCAAAAGCCTGCGCCCATCATCAGCGCGACCGCAACCCCAATTATTTTTCCCAAATACTGCATAGACTCCCCAATCTTTACGCCGCCAGTTAAGCTATATATGACCGCACGTTACAAAGCGCTGACGCTTAGGTCAATTGTGGGACATAGCCTATATTTTGCTTTATCATACTCGTCATTCTACACGGTGCCTAACGCTCGGGATTCAAACCGGCAGGATTAACACTAGCGCGATGAAGATGAGTACGTTAGGCTCTGACCGTTTGCAAGCCGCTGCCACAAGATGACGGAACAACAAATACAACGTATGAAAAAACGTATTCCCAGCCTCCTGGCCACCATGATCGCCAGCGCCTTGTATAGCCAACAAGGCCTCGCCGCCGATCTCGCCACGCAATGTATGCTTGGCGTACCAAGCTATAATCGTCCCCTCGTTGAAGGTCAAACTAACGAGCTGCCGGTGACGATCAACGCCGATCATGCGAAGGGCAATTATCCTGATAATGCCGTATTTACCGGTAATGTTGATATTAACCAGGGTAATAGCCGTCTCCAGGCGGATGAAGTCCAGCTTCATCAGCAGCAGGCTGCTGGCCAGCCGCAACCCGTTCGCACGGTTGACGCGCTCGGCAACGTTCACTATGACGATAATCAGGTTATCCTGAAAGGCCCGAAAGGCTGGTCAAACCTGAACACCAAAGATACGAATATCTGGCAGGGCGATTACCAGATGGTTGGTCGCCAGGGCCGCGGTACCGCCGACCTGATGAAACAGCGCGGCGAAAATCGCTATACCATTCTGGAAAACGGCAGCTTTACCTCCTGTCTGCCGGGTTCTGACACCTGGAGCGTGGTTGGTAGCGAAGTGATCCACGACCGCGAAGAGCAGGTCGCAGAAATCTGGAACGCCCGTTTCAAACTCGGTTCGGTCCCTGTTTTTTATAGCCCCTACCTGCAGCTGCCGGTGGGCGACAAACGTCGTTCAGGCTTCCTGATTCCTAACGCCAAATACAGCACCAAAAATGGCGTAGAGTTTTCACTGCCGTACTACTGGAATATCGCGCCAAACTTCGACGCCACCCTGACGCCGCACTACATGAGCAAGCGTGGCGGCGTGATGTGGGAAAACGAATTCCGCTATCTGACCAAAGCGGGCGCGGGTCTGTTCGAATTTGACTACCTGCCGTCCGATAAAGTCTACCAGGACGATCACTCCAGCGACAGCAACAGCCGCCGCTGGTTGTTCTACTGGAATCATTCGGGTGTCATTGACCAGGTATGGCGCCTTAACGCCGACTACACCAAAGTCAGCGATCCGGACTACTTTAACGATTTCAGCTCGAAATACGGCTCCAGTACCGACGGCTACGCCACGCAGAAATTCAGCGCGGGCTACGTCAACCAGAACTTCGACGCCACCGTGTCAACGAAACAGTTCCAGGTCTTCAACCGTGAGTCGAGCAACTCCTACGCCGCTCAACCGCAGCTGGACGTGAACTATTACCAGAACGATGTCGGTCCGTTCGATACCCATCTCTATGGTCAGGCGGTGCACTTCGTCAACACCAACGGCAACATGCCGGAAGCCACGCGCGTTCACTTCGAGCCGACCATCAACCTGCCGCTGTCTAACGGCTGGGGCAGTATTAATACCGAAGCCAAACTGCTGGCGACCCACTACCAGCAAAGCAACCTCGACAATTACAATTCCACCAATAATGCGGACTTAAAAGAGTCTGTTAACCGCGTCATGCCGCAGTTTAAAGTCGACGGTAAAATGGTCTTCGAGCGCGATCTGCAGGAGGGGTTCACCCAAACCCTGGAGCCGCGCATGCAGTATCTGTATATCCCGTATCGCGATCAGAGCCAAATCGGTTCCTATGACTCCACGCTGCTGCAGTCAGACTACAGCGGCCTGTTCCGCGACCGTACCTACAGCGGCCTGGACCGTATTGCTTCCGCGAACCAGCTCACTACCGGCGTGACCTCGCGCGTATATGATTCCGCCGCCGTTGAACGTTTTAATATTTCCGTTGGTCAAATCTATTATTTCACCGAGTCCCGGACCGGTGATGACAACATCAACTGGGAGAACAACGACACAACGGGTTCACTGGTATGGGCCGGCGATACTTACTGGCGCATCGCTGATAACTGGGGTTTACGCGGGGGAATTCAGTACGATACGCGTCTGGATAACGTCGCTACCGGTAACGGCACCGTGGAATACCGTCGCGATGAAAACCGTTTAATACAGCTTAACTATCGTTATGCCAGCCCGGAATACATTCAGGCCACGCTGCCGTCGTACTCCACCGCTGAGCAGTACAAAAATGGTATTTCTCAGGTGGGCATGACCGCCAGCTGGCCGGTTGTCGATCGCTGGTCGGTGGTCGGTGCATACTACTTTGACACCAATACCAGAAAGAGCGCCGACCAGATGTTAGGGGTCCAGTATAACTCCTGCTGCTACGCGATTCGTCTCGGCTATGAACGCAAGATCAACGGCTGGGATAGTAACGGCAACGGCGAGAGCAAATACGATAATACCTTTGGCATCAACATTGAGCTACGTGGCCTGAGCTCCAACTACGGTCTCGGCACTCAGCAGATGCTGCGTTCGAACATTTTACCGTACCAGAACTCCCTGTGATGTGGCTGGTTTAAAACGTAATCCGCATTTGCGGTTAATTGAAATGGAAAAAGTATGAAGAACTGGAAAACGCTGCTTCTCGGTATCGCCATGATCGCGAATACCAGTTTCGCTGCCCCACAGGTTGTCGATAAAGTAGCGGCTGTCGTCAATAATGGCGTCGTTCTTGAAAGCGACGTCGATGGCTTATTGCAATCGGTTAAGCTCAATGCTGGCCAGGCCGGTCAACAGCTGCCGGATGACGCGACCTTACGTCATCAGATCCTCGAAAGACTGATCATGGACCAGATCGTTCTGCAGATGGGCCAGAAGATGGGCATGAAAATCACTGACGATCAGGTCGATCAGGCGATTGCCAACATCGCGAAACAGAACAACATGACCATGGACCAGATGCGCAGCCGTCTGGCCTATGACGGTCTCAACTACAACACCTACCGTAACCAGATTCGTAAAGAGATGCTGATTGCGGAAGTGCGCAACAACGAAGTCCGTCGTCGCATTACCGTGCTGCCGCAGGAAGTCGAATCGCTGGCGAAACAGATTGGCGATCAGAACGATGCCAGCACCGAGCTGAATCTTAGCCACATCCTGATTCCGCTGACAGAAAACCCGACCTCCGACGACGTAGCGAAAGCGCAGGAACAGGCTAACGCGATCGTTGAGCAGGCGCGCAGCGGCGCTGACTTCGGCAAACTGGCTATCACCTACTCTGCCGACCAGCAGGCGCTGAAAGGCGGCCAGATGGGCTGGGGTCGTATTCAGGAACTGCCGGGGATCTTCGCCCAGGCGCTGAGCACCGCGAAGAAAGGTGATATTGTCGGCCCGATTCGCTCTGGCGTCGGCTTCCATATCCTGAAAGTGAACGATATGCGCGGCGGCAGCAAGAACATCTCCGTCACCGAAGTTCACGCGCGTCACATTTTGTTGAAGCCATCGCCGATCATGAATGACGATCAGGCGCGGGCTAAGCTGGAGCAGATCGCCGCGGATATTAAGAGCGGAAAAACCACCTTCGCTAAAGCAGCAAAAGAGTTCTCTGAAGATCCGGGTTCCGCAAACCAGGGCGGTGATTTAGGCTGGGCAACGCCTGATATCTTCGATCCGGCGTTCCGCGATGCGCTGATGCGTCTGAACAAAGGCCAGACCAGCGCGCCGGTTCACTCCTCCTTCGGCTGGCACCTGATTCAACTGATGGACAGCCGTCAGGTAGACAGAACCGACGCCGCGCAGAAAGACCGCGCGTACCGGATGCTGATGAACCGTAAGTTCTCTGAAGAAGCGGCAACCTGGATGCAGGAACAACGCGCCAGCGCTTACGTCAAAATTCTGAGCAACTAATATCACGGCCTCATACACAACGGCACTCAGGGTGTATTGAGGCGGCAAGCCGTCGAGCCCGGATAACTCACGATGTGAGCGGACCCGACGGCGTTGCCAACAGAAAGACGTCCTGAAGGATGAAGTGTATGAATCGAGTTGTTATCACTCCCGGCGAACCCGCCGGTATCGGCCCCGACCTTGTTGTACAGCTTGCGCAGCGCGACTGGCCGGTAGAGCTGGTGATTTGCGCCGACGGCGCCCTGTTATCCGACCGAGCTCAACAGCTCGGTCTTCCTTTATCTCTCCTGCCCTACGATCCTTCTCTTCCCGCAGCGGCACAACGCGCTGGCACTCTGACGCTCCTCCCGGTCGCGCTGAACGCCCCCGTCGAACCCGGCGTGCTGAACGTGCGCAACGGAAGCTATGTGGTTGAGACGTTGGCTCGCGCCTGCGACGGCTGCCTGAGCGGCGAATTTGCGGCGTTGATTACCGGGCCGGTCCATAAGGGCAATATCAACGACGCGGGGATCGCTTTTACCGGCCATACCGAGTTCTTTGAAGAGCGCGCCCACGCCAGCAAAGTGGTCATGATGCTGGCGACGGAAGAACTGCGCGTCGCCCTGGCAACCACTCATCTGCCGCTGAAAGCGATCAGCGACGCGATCACCCCGGATTTGCTCCGTGAAGTGATAACGATTCTGGACCACGATCTGCGCCATAAATTCGGTATCACCCGGCCGCACGTGCTGGTCTGCGGTCTGAACCCCCACGCCGGCGAAGGTGGACATATGGGGACGGAAGAGATCGATACGATTATTCCCGTGCTGGAAGAGATGCGCGCCCGGGGGATGAATCTGAGCGGCCCGCTGCCGGCAGATACCCTTTTCCAGCCCAAATATCTCGACAATGCCGATGCGGTACTCGCGATGTACCACGATCAGGGCCTTCCCGTGCTAAAATACCAGGGCTTTGGCCGTGGCGTGAACATTACGCTCGGTTTACCTTTTATTCGCACCTCTGTTGACCACGGTACCGCGCTTGAACTGGCGGGCCAGGGAAAAGCGGATGTCGGCAGTTTTATCACGGCGCTTAATCTCGCCATCAAAATGATTGTTAATACGCAATGAATAATCGAGTCCATCAGGGCCACTTAGCCCGTAAACGCTTCGGGCAAAACTTCCTCAACGATCAGTTCGTGATCGACAGCATTGTCTCGGCCATTAACCCCCAGAAAGGGCAGGCAATTGTCGAGATCGGTCCGGGCCTGGCGGCGCTGACCGAGCCGGTCGGTGAACGCCTGGACGCACTTACTGTTATCGAGCTGGATCGCGATCTGGCCGCTCGTCTGCAGACGCATCCGTTCCTCGGGCCGAAGCTGACCATTTATCAGCAAGATGCCATGACCATGAACTTCGGCGAGCTGTCGCAGACTATGGGTCAGCCGCTGCGCGTGTTCGGCAACCTGCCGTACAACATCTCGACGCCGCTGATGTTCCATCTGTTCAGCTATACTGATGCCATCGCCGACATGCACTTTATGCTGCAAAAAGAGGTCGTCAATCGCCTGGTTGCCGGACCGAACAGCAAGGCGTATGGTCGACTGAGCGTTATGGCGCAGTATTACTGCCAGATTATCCCGGTACTCGAAGTGCCGCCGGGCGCCTTTACGCCGCCGCCTAAAGTGGATTCCGCCGTTGTGCGTCTGGTGCCTTACCGCACGCTGCCGCACCCGGTGAAAGAGGTTCGCGTGCTGAGCCGAATCACTACCGAGGCCTTCAACCAGCGTCGTAAAACGATTCGTAACAGCCTCGGCAACCTGTTCAGTGTTGAGGTACTGACCGAGCTGGGCATCGACCCGGCAAAACGTGCAGAGAATATTTCCGTGGCGCAATACTGTCAGCTGGCTAACTGGCTATCTGACAACTCGCCCACCAAGGAGAGCTAACCATGATTAATTCGCCTCGAGTTTGCGTGCAGGTGCAAAGCGTCTATATCGAATCGCAGTCTTCCCCGGAAGAAGAGCGCTACGTTTTCGCTTATACCGTCACGATTCGCAATCTGGGGCGGACTCAGGTTCAGCTTCTTGGCCGCTACTGGCTTATCACCAACGGCCACGGTCGTGAGACTGAAGTGCAGGGTGAAGGGGTTGTCGGCGAACAGCCACATATTCCCGCAGGCGGTGAATTCCAGTATACCAGCGGAGCCGTCATTGAAACGCCGCTGGGCACCATGCAGGGACATTATGAAATGATCGATGTGAACGGCGCGCCGTTCTCGATCGATATCCCTGTTTTCCGTCTCGCAGTACCAACGCTCATTCACTAAAACAATGTCTACATACCTTATTGGCGACGTTCACGGTTGCTACGATGAACTGCTCGCATTATTAAAGCAGGTGGAGTTTACCCCAGGGAACGATACGCTGTGGCTCACGGGCGATTTAGTCGCACGCGGCCCGGGTTCGCTGGAGGTTTTGCGCTACGTTAAATCTCTTGGCGATAATGTGCGTCTTGTCCTCGGCAATCACGATCTGCACCTGCTGGCCGTCTTCGCCGGCATCAGCCGCAACAAACCCAAAGATCGCCTGAAATCGCTGCTCGAAGCCCCGGATGCCGACGAGCTGCTCAACTGGCTGCGCCGTCAGCCGCTGATGCAGGTTGATGAAGAGAAAAAGCTGGTGATGGCCCATGCGGGTATCACGCCACAATGGGATCTGGAAACGGCAAAACAGTGCGCGCGCGATGTTGAAGCCGTGCTTGCCAGCGACTCCTATCCGTTCTTCCTCGACGCGATGTATGGCGATATGCCGAATAACTGGAGCCCTGAGCTGAGCGGTCTCGCCCGCCTGCGCTTTATCTCCAATGCCTTTACCCGTATGCGCTACTGTTTCCCGAACGGGCAGCTGGATATGTATGCCAAAGAAGCGCCGGAAAACGCCCCTGCGCCGTTAAAACCGTGGTTTGCCATTCCCGGCCCGGTGAGCAACGAGTACAGCATTGTGTTTGGTCATTGGGCTTCGCTGGAAGGCCGCGGTACGCCGGAGGGGATATACGCCCTCGATACCGGCTGCTGCTGGGGCGGGGATCTCACCTGCCTGCGCTGGGAAGACAAGCAGTACTTTACTCAGCCCTCAAACCGGCAGAAAGAGCCGGACGAAGGCGAGGCGGTCGCCTCCTGAAAAAAATCCCGGATAACGGTAAGCGCTATCCGGGATATCATCATGTTGCCCCGGCCAACGCTACGCGCTGCCCGGAATGCCATCAGCGACGTTCGAGAATCTCGAAGCAGTAGCTATGCGAGTTCTGCGCATCGGCATCGTGAAATTCGCTGAATACCGACTCCCACTGGTCCGGATCGTAGTCCGGGAAATGGGTATCCCCTTCCACTTCGGCATCAATGTGCGTCAGATAAAGCTTCCGGGCCTTCGGCAGGAACTGCTCATAGACACGACCGCCGCCGATCACCATTATCTCTTCAACGTCGCCGCAGGCGGCGATCGCTTCATCAACCGACTTCACCCACTGCACGCGATCGTCGGTGCCCGGCTGGCTGCTGATAACGATATTCTTACGCCCCGGCAGCGGGCGACCAATAGACTCCCAGGTCAGACGCCCCATCACCACCGGCTTGTTTAAGGTATTACGTTTAAACCAGGCGAGATCGGCAGGCAGGTCCCATGGCATGGCGTTTTCCATACCAATGACGCGATCTACCGCTAACGCCGCAATCAGACTGATCATTGAAAATTTCCCGAATGCAAAAAATTGCCGCCACTATACGTAAAGCGTAATACTTCGTCGACTGCGCGGAGAGTAAAGAATAAGAAAATTTTCGGATTTGCAGGCGGGCCCACGTAAGCTACGTGAGCCGCCTGCTGAGGATCTAAATTGAAAACAAAATGTTAACTGTAAACAAAACGTAACGGCAGCCTCACGACTCAGGCAGAAGGTTTACTCTCCGGTTCATCGGCAATATCTCCGGTGTGTCTCCCCTCTTCCGTTCCCTGCCAGCCATGCCGCTGAACCAACGACAGATGATTGCGATCCTCGTTAATAATGGTGGTCAGCATGTCGCTGGTGCGTTTAAAGACCGCCAGGCGGGAAGCCGCGTCGTTTTCCGCCATCGCCACCATCTCCTCCACCATTTTCTGGTTGAAGCGACGAAACAGGTCGGCGCGCTCGCGCGCTTCATAAGCGCCGAGGCCCAGAGCCTCCAGCGCCGTTCGCCCGGATTTCAGCGCCGCCTCGAAGGTTTCACGCTCCGGGGCCTCCACGCCGGCCTGACGCAGCTGGATATAGTGATCCACATCGCGGGCGCGGGAGATAATCTGCAGATGCGGGAAATGCTCTTTTGCCAGCTCAACCAGCTGCAGACTGACCTGCGGATCGTCAATCGCATTGATCAGCACCTCGGCTTTTGCCGCCCCCGCAGACTCCAGCATATCCACGCGCGTGGCATCGCCGTAAAACACTTTCATATCAAATTTACGCAGCGTATCCACGTGGTCAGGATCGTGATCGAGGATCACCATCTTCACCCCGCCGGAGAGCAGCACACGACCGGCGATCTGCCCGTAACGGCCGAAGCCGGCGATAATCACCCGCGGCTGCTCTTCATCAATCTCATCCGCTTCGCGTTCCTGGCCGCCGGATGATTTCTCCAGGCGGGTCAACAGCACCAGCAGGATCGGCGTTGCCGCCATTGACAGCGCCACCGCCAGCGTCAACGCTTTCGCCCAGTCGCTATCCAGTACGTCGGCCATCTGCGCCGCGCCGAAGACCACAAAGGCAAACTCACTCCCCTGCCCCAGCAGAACCGCAAACCAGCGGCGCTGGGCGCGCGGCACCCCGAGCGGCTTCGCAATCAGCCACAGCATCGCGCCTTTAATGATCAGGAAGCCGACCAGTAAAACCAGAATGCGCAGCGGATGGCTCATCAGGGTACCGAAATCAATCGACATCCCGACGCCAATGAAGAACAGCCCCAGCAGCAGCCCCTTAAACGGCTCGATGTCGCTTTCCAGCGCGTGGCGATATTCCGAGCTCGCCAGCAACACGCCGGCGAGGAAGGCCCCCATCGCCATCGACAGTCCAACCTCCTCCAGCAACAGGCCAAAGCCGAAGACCAGGAACAGGGCTACGGCGCTGAACACTTCGCGCAAACCGGAACGGGCCACGAAGCGCAGTACCGGACGGGTCACATAGCGGCCGAGCGCCACCACCAGGACCAGCGCGCCAGCCACCTTAAGCGCGGACAGGGCAAATGCCGCCAGCGTCGTGGAGCCACCGCTGGCGGCCAGCAGCGGGATCATCGCCACCAGCGGGATCGCCGCGATATCCTGAAATAGCAGGACGGCAAATGCGCTCCGCCCCAGCTGTGAGACCGTCAGATTACGTTCATTCATCGCCTGCATGGCGATCGCCGTCGACGACAGCGCCAGCGTCATGCCGATTAGCTCCGCCACCTGCCAGCGCATCCCCAGCAACATGCAGAACAGGCCAATCAGCGCGCCGCACACCACCATCTGCAAGGCGCCGCCGCCAAACACCGACGCGCGCAGCTTCCACAGGCGCTGCGGGTCGAGTTCCAGACCAATCACAAACAGCATCAGGACCACGCCGATTTCGGCAAAGTGCAAAATCGCCTCGGCGTCGGTCACCAGCCTCAGCCCCCACGGCCCGATAATACAGCCGGCAATCAGATAGCCGAGCACCGACCCCAAACCAAGGCGCACGGCGATCGGCACAATCAGCGCGGCGGATCCCAGATAAATCAGCGCCTGTATCAGCGTATGGCTATCCATGATGCGTCTCCTGCCATTCGATCAGGCGTTGTCGGTAGCGGCGCGCCTGCGCCTGAAGGGTTTCATCGTCGCAGATAAACGTGCAGTGCATGGCGAAAGGTGGCAGCCACTTCATTCCACAGTACAGACCGGTCGCCTGGAGCGGTTGGGAAAGCACATCAAACCCGGGAAATGCGCCGATATCAAAGTGGCTCTCGCCGCCGCCGGTGGTCACCGCCCACAACAGCGATTTACCGCGCAGGGCGATGCCGTTATGCCCGTAGGCCCAGCCGTGCGACAGCACTTTATCCATCCACAGTTTCATTAGCGGCGGCACACTGTACCACTGCATCGGATGCTGCCAGATAATCAGCTCGGCTCGCGCCAGCGCCGCCTGTTCGGCGGCGACGTCGATATTAAAATCGGGGTAAAGTTGATAGAGGGAGCGTATTTCTACGCCATCCAGCGTCCTTGCCTGCTCAAGCATCCGCTTATTCGCATGCGAGTGATGCGGATAGGGATGGGCATAAATTATCAGAATCATTGATTAGCCTGCGTTAACTCTCGTTGTAATCAGCAAGAGTGTAGTCAGTTAATCGAAGTGCTTACAATCACAACCTGCTTTTATCTCAATACCCTTCAGGCATTTCGCGGCTGCTTGCTGACGACGGCAGCGGGCTCGCCGATCTCAAGATCGCAGCGTTTCGGCAGCAGGAAGGTCATGGTCCCGGCGATGATGAGCGATCCTGCCAGCGCGCAGACCGCCACGTTCTGGCCATACAGATAGATCATCACCCCAACCAGATAAGGACCGCAGAAGCCGCCGAGATTGCCCAGGCCGTTAATCACACCCCGTGCGCTACCGGCAACTTCCGCGGCCGCGATACGCCCCGGCATCGACCAGAACGGGCTGGTCGCCGACTTAAGGAAGAAACCGCAAATCACCAGCGCAATATAGGCCGCCACAACGTGCTCACGCAGTACCACCGAGGCCACCAGCGCCGCAGCGAAGCTGTAGAGCGAGAAGCGTACCCACAGGCGACGTTTGCCGCTGCGATCGCTGAACAGCGAAATCACATAAATGCCCGCCAGCGTGGCCACAAACGGCAGCACCGCCAGGAAGCCGACGCTGGCCATACTGCCGCCGGTCAGGCCCTTCAGAATAGTCGGCAGCCACAGGGTGTAACCGTAATCGCCGGTCTGATAAAAGAAGTTAAGGATAACCAGTTTCATCAGCCCGCTATTGCGGAAAACATCTTTGACCGGTGCGTTGCTGACCGCATCTTCCGCCAGCTTTGCCGCCCGCTCTGCGGCCAGCGTGGTAACCAGATAGTGGCGCTCTGCCTCCGGCAGCCAGCGCGCCTCTTCCGGACGGTCGCTGATCATAAACCACCACACCGCCAGCACCACCACGGACAGCAGGCCTTCGATAATAAACAGCCAGCGCCAGTCGAGCGCGGCAATAATCGCCCCGGAGACCGGTGCGGTCAGCATGCCGCCCAGCGGAGCAAACATCATGACGAAGGCATTGGCCCGCCCCAGCTCTTTTTCCGGGAACCAGTTACTGACCATCGTCAGCACCACCGGTAGCATCCCGCCTTCGGATACGCCGAGAATAAAGCGCAGCACCAGCAATTGATATTCATGGGTCACAAAACCGGTGGCAATCGACACCACCGCCCAGGCCATCAGCGACCACGCAATAAAGCGTTTACCGCTGCCATTTACCGCAATACGCCCGCCGGGTATTTGCAGAAATAAATAACCAATAAAAAATATTCCGCTGGCCACACCGGCCATTTGACTGGTAATACCTAAATCAGCTTCCATGCCACCGGGCAAAGCAAAACTAATATTCACCCGATCCATAAACGAAATAATACAGGCAATCAACACCGGCGTGATAATACGTAGCCAGCGGGTGCTGGGAATTTTATCATTCATATTTCGTACTCTCTATGCAGAGGTTATTGTTGTCATTAAATTAGAGCCGGGCACAGAAATAAGAGATGAACATTAATTAATGGCATTCGGCAATACGTTACCGGAGAAATAAGCGGTGACGTTTGCAAAAACCACTTCGCTCATTTTCTGTCGGGTTTCATGGGTGGCGCTGGCCACGTGCGGTTGCAACACCACATTATCCAGCGCGATCAATGCTGCCGGAACATGAGGCTCATCTTCAAAAACATCGAGGGCAGCGCCGGCGATAACACCGTTTTGTAACGCCTGAATCAACGCCTTTTCATCCACCAGCGAACCGCGAGCGATATTAATCAGCCACGCATGTTTCGGCATGACGTTGAAGACTGAAAAATCGATCAGCCCGCGGTTTGCTTCACCGCCGGAGGCGGCAAGCACCAGAAAATCACTCTCATGGGCCAGGGTATGCAGATCGGCGCACCACTGGTAATCCAGCCCCGGAACCGGTTTACGGTCATGGTAAAGCACCTGCATATCGAAACCGCGGGCGCGGCGGGCAATCGCCTGACCAATATTGCCCATCCCCAGCAGGCCGATACGTTTACCGCTCACCTGGGTGGCCAGCGGCATGCCCCCCTTTTCCCAGCGGCTTTCTCGTACAAAACGATCGCCCTGACACAGATTGCGGGAACCGGCCAGCAGCAGCCCCATTGCCAGGTCCGCCACGTCGTTAGTCAGCACGCCGGAAGTGATGGAAACCTGAATCTGCCGGGAGCGAACATACTCTAAATCCACCGCATCGGTGCCCACGCCGAAAATGGCAATCAGACCCACGTGCGGCAGCAGTTCGAGGACGCTGTTCTGCACTCCGATATCCCCTCGGGTGACAACGGCTGCAATATTCTCTCCCTGCTCACGCAGAAAACCGATGGGATCCTCCTGCTCGTACAGACGCAGCAGCGGGAAGTCGGCCGCCAGCTGTTCCTGCAAGGCATCAATAACGGGGGCCACTAAGAGGATGGCGCGGGTAATAGTACTCTTCATCAGATCACCTGTTTGACGGTTCATTACGACGGTAGCCACTATCAAACGGTTTTTTAGCCGAACGTTTTGCGATCTGCATCACGCTGAATCGTGTTAAAAATTGCTGTTACGGTGTCCGTGATCGCTAAGACAAAAACCCGGTTTTACGCGGGGACAAGCGACGAAGCGTTAACGTTCTGCTAACAGGGCTGCGCCGCCGTTCAGGCAGGATTAAATGGTTTCGCCCATCGACAGGCGATAGTGCAGATCGACTTTCTCTATGGTTGGCAGTCCTTTGATTTTCTTAATTAAAATTTCAGTGGCCACCTTACCCATTTCATAGCGTGGAGTCAGAACGCTTGCCAGCCGCGGGGTGACGATCTGGCCAATCTCCAGACCATGAAAACCGGCGATCGCCAGCTCCTGCGGCACCGCGATACCCGATGCAAGGCACTCCTGTAACACGCCCACCGCCAGGTCATCATTAGTGCAGAGAATCCCGTCCATAGCGGCGTACATCTGCCGCGCCAGATTCATCATGCCGGTGCCAATCGACACCGACGACACCTTATTGGGGGCAATGCGCCCCGTCGGCAGTCCGGCATTCTCCATCGCCTGACAATAGCCGGCGTAGCGCTGCTCATCGCGGACATCGGACATCGACCCAAAATAGATAATGTGCCGCTTGCCGCTCGCCAGCAGCATCGTGGTCATGTCAAAACCGGCTTTGAAGTTGTCAAACCCGACGTTGATTCGCCCCGGGTTCTCCGCCAGTCCCATCACCTCCGCGATCGGGATTTTCGCCGCATTGAGGTATTTGTCCGCCCGCAGCGTATGGAGCGACTCAGTCAGCAGCAAGCCTTTGACATGAAAGGCCAGTACGGCGGCAATCTGCTCCTCTTCACGCTGGCGGTCGTAATCGTAATTGACCACCAGCGTCTGATAGCCATGAGTCGCGGTCACCGACTCGATGCCGGCCAGCAGGTCGGCGAAGATTTGATTATGAAAAGAGGGAATCAGCACGCCGATGCGCGGGACGGCGACGCTGGTCATCGCCGGATTGTCGGGATCGGGCTCGTAACCAATTTCCGCAATCACGCTGGCGATACGCTCCGCCGTCTCCGGTTTTACTTTATCCGGCGTACGTAAATAGCGGCTGACGGTCATTTTGGTTACGCCAGCCAGCGCTGCAATATCATTGAGCGTAATGCGTTGTGCTTTCATCTATCGACCCGTCAAATACATCCACTGCATCAGGCCATTATGCCTGCCGCTGAAGAAAAAGAGAATCGAACCCTTCCCCCGTTAACCCCTTGAGCAGCGGTAATTTCCACGCGGCTTCACGTTTAACGTAACCCCTTTTCGTAACACTATTTTGAGTGATCTCCATCACAGATTTAAGCGGCGAAAATCCGTGATATAGAGCACAGGTTGTTGCGGTTTGTTTTTTGCCAGTCAGGAATTAAAACGCCCAGCATCATTTATATTCAGCCGTTAATCAGGATATCAAGATGAAAGATCTTTTCAGCTTACAAGGCAAACGTATTTTAATTACTGGCGCAGGACAAGGCATTGGTTTTGTCATGGCGCAAGGCCTTGCACAATATGGCGCAGAAATTATTATCAACGATATTTCAGCGTCCCGGGCAGATGATGCGGTGATGAAATTACGTGATGAAGGTGCGATTGCCCATTCGGCCGTATTTAATGTGACCGATGCCGATGCGGTCGAAAATGCGATTGCTAAAATCGAAGAAGAAACCGGCGCTATTGATGTGTTATTCAATAATGCGGGTATTCAGCGACGCCATCCGTTTACCGAATTTCCGGTCCAGGAGTGGAATGATGTTATTTCCGTTAACCAGACCGCGGTATTTCTGGTTTCGCAGGCCGTGGCTAAACGCATGGTCAGCCGTCAGCGCGGAAAAATCGTCAATATCTGTTCCATGCAGAGCGAGCTGGGACGCGACACCATTACGCCTTATGCCGCCGCCAAAGGGGCGGTCAAAATGCTGACCCGCGGCATGTGCGTCGAGCTGGCGCGCTATAACATTCAGGTCAACGGTATCGCACCGGGCTACTTTAAAACCGCCATGACCCAGGCACTGGTGGACGATCGCGCCTTTACCGACTGGTTGTGCAAACGCACGCCTGCTAACCGCTGGGGCGATCCGCAAGAGCTGGTCGGTGCGGCGGTGTTCCTCTCCTCCAGAGCATCCGATTTCGTCAATGGTCATCTGTTGTTTGTCGACGGCGGCATGCTGGTTGCCGTCTGATTAAGGAGCGCATTATGGCAGGGCAATGCATTATTTTGATGGGCGTCTCAGGCACCGGCAAAACCACCGTCGGGCAGGCGCTGGCCCAGGCGCTTGGCGCGAAGTTCATCGATGGCGACGATCTGCATCCACGGCAGAATATTGTCAAAATGGCCGCCAGCCAGCCGCTCGATGATGACGATCGCCGGCCCTGGCTGGAGCGGATTGCCGACGTGATTTTCAGCCTGGAGCAAAAGAATGAATCCGGCGTGCTGGTCTGCTCGGCGTTGAAAAAACGCTATCGCGATCGCCTGCGTGAAGGCAGCGGTCATCTGCGTTTTCTGTGGCTGACCGGCGACTATGAGTGCATTCTGCAGCGGATGCAGCAGCGTAAAGGCCACTTTATGCCGGAAGCGCTGCTGCGCAGCCAGTTTGCCGCCCTGGAAACGCCGGACGCCAGCGAGCGCGATATCATCGCCGTTGATATCGCCCCCGACGTGGCGACTATCGTCGCGCAATCCATCACCTTACTTACGCCTCAATCAGCACAGGGAGTTCCGGCATGATTATCGATACCTTAAGCGCCGCCGCCAAAAATGCGTTCTATCCAGCGGTGATTAAAAAAGCGCTACAGGCCGTTGCGCAGCAGGATCCCCACACCCTGCCTCCGGGCAAATATACGGTCGATGGCGATAACCTGTTCTTTACCGTCGTCGAGGGCCAGACGCGCCCGCTGTCGGAGCAGCGCCCGGAATTTCATCGTCAGTATATTGATATCCATATTGTCCTGGCGGGCGTTGAGATAATCGGTGCCGGTAACAAAGGCCTGCCGATCGCGCCGGATGGGCCGTTCAAGGAGGCCCACGATATTGGCTTTTGTGAGGCAATCAGCAGCGAAACGCTGATTCATCTGCATCCGGAAGAGCTGGCCATTTTGTTTCCGGGCGAACTGCACCGTCCGATGGGCGCGATGGATGCCGGCGCGCCGCTGCGCAAAATTATCGTTAAGATAGATAACGCTCTGCTGTAGCTGTCCCGCCGTACTCAGCCCCACGAGATCCTTCGCGGGGCCCCGGATAACCCTTAGTTATCCAGTTCGTCCATCGACTTCACCTGATCGCGATTGATCTGTTCAGTCCGGCCGGTTTCCGCATTTTTGTATGACACCATACCGGTGTCATCATCCACCTGCGGCTTACCATCAGTGACGATCGTTTTACCGTCGGTCGTTTTCAGCGACTGGTTCGATGAACAGCCCGCCACAAACACCATTGCCGTCGCCGCCAGCGCGGATGCCATCAGAATTTTGTTCCGCATTGTATCCTCCTGTCTTTCCGTCAATTGATATCGTTATGATGCTAACTATAGTTAGCCTCACCAGACGGGCAGTGAAAAGCAGAACTCTCCGAAGATGGCGCGGATAAAAAAAGGCCGACGATTTCTCGTCAGCCCTTGTTGTTCCGCGACCCGGTATTAACGAGGCGGCTTACTTTTTAATTTGCGCGTGCATTTCCTGAACCGAGGTCACTTTCTCGATGGCGTTAGCGTTGAGCGCCATCGCCGTGGCGAAACCGCCGTTCAGGGTGGTGTCGTAATGCACTTTGTACTGCAGGGCGCTGCGGCGAATCAGCTTGGAGTCTTCAATCGCCTGACGACCTTCGGTGGTGTTGATGATGTAGGTGTATTCGCCATTCTTGATACGGTCCTGAATGTGCGGACGACCTTCATGCACCTTGTTCACCAGACGTGGGTTGATCCCCGCCTCACCCAGCACAATCGCAGTACCGTGAGTCGCATCCAGTTCGAAGCCGAACTTCAGCAGTTTCGCCGCCAGGTCAACAACACGCTCTTTGTCGCCTTCGCGAACGGAGAGCAGCGCGCGCCCCTGTTTTTTCATCGTGGAGCTGCTGCCGAGCTGCGCTTTAGCGAACGCTTCGGCAAAAGTACGGCCCACGCCCATCACTTCCCCGGTAGAGCGCATTTCTGGCCCTAACAGCGGGTCAACGCCCGGGAATTTGTTGAACGGCAGCACCACTTCTTTCACCGAGTAGTACGGCGGGATAATTTCTTTGGTTACGCCCTGCTGTGCCAGAGTCTGGCCAGCCATCACGCGCGCCGCGACTTTGGCCAGCGGGACGCCGGTGGCTTTCGAGACGAACGGGACGGTACGCGCCGCACGCGGGTTCACTTCAATCAGGTACACTTCATTGTTTTTCACCGCGAACTGGACGTTCATCAGGCCACGGACCTGCAGTTCAAAGGCCAGCTTCTGTACCTGCTCACGCATCACATCCTGAATTTCCTTGCTCAGGGTGTAGGCCGGCAGAGAACATGCGGAGTCGCCGGAGTGCACGCCCGCCTGTTCGATGTGCTCCATGATGCCACCAATCAGCACCATTTCGCCGTCGCAGATAGCATCAACGTCGACCTCGACCGCATCGTCAAGGAAGCGATCCAGCAGAACCGGTGCGTCGTTCGAGACGCTGACCGCGGTCTGGAAGTAGCGCTTCAGGTCGGCTTCGTCGTAGACGATTTCCATCGCCCGCCCGCCCAGGACGTAGGACGGGCGCACCACCAGCGGGTAGCCAATCTCTTTCGCCTTCTCAACGGCCATCTCAATGGTCGTTACGGTCGCGTTCGCCGGCTGTTTCAGCTTCAGACGGTCAACCGCCTGCTGGAAACGTTCACGGTCTTCGGCACGGTCAATCGCATCCGGGCTGGTACCGATAACCGGTACGCCAGCCGCTTCCAGCGCACGCGCCAGTTTCAGCGGCGTCTGGCCGCCGTACTGGACGATAACGCCCTTCGGCTTCTCGATGCGGACGATTTCCAGCACGTCTTCCAGCGTCACCGGCTCAAAGTACAGACGGTCGGAGGTGTCGTAGTCGGTAGAGACGGTTTCCGGGTTACAGTTAACCATAATGGTCTCGTAACCGTCTTCGCGCAGCGCCAGCGAAGCATGTACGCAGCAGTAGTCAAATTCGATACCCTGGCCGATACGGTTCGGGCCGCCGCCGAGGACCATGATTTTATCGCGGTCAACGGACGGGTTCGCTTCACACTCGTCTTCATAGGTGGAGTACATATAGGCGGTATCGGTGGCGAATTCCGCCGCGCAGGTATCCACACGCTTGTAGACCGGGTGCAGGTTGTACTGGTCACGCAGCTTGCGGATTTCGCCTTCACGAACGCCCGCCAGTTTGGCCAGACGCGCGTCGGCAAAGCCTTTGCGCTTCAGCTGGCGCAGGAAGTCAGGCGTCAGACCGGTGATGCCGAGGTCAGCCACTTTCTCTTCCAGACGGACCAGCTCTTCAATTTGTACCAGGAACCAGCGGTCGATGTTGGTCAGGTTGAAGACGCCGTCCACGGACAGCCCCGCGCGGAACGCATCGGCGATGTACCAGATACGCTCGGCGCCGGCATCTTTCAGCTCACGGCGAATTTTGGTCAGCGCTTCCGGGTCGTCGAGACTGACTTTCGGGTCGAAACCGGTAGCCCCCACTTCCAGGCCGCGCAGCGCTTTCTGCAGGGATTCCTGCTGGGTGCGGCCAATCGCCATCACTTCGCCCACGGATTTCATCTGAGTAGTCAGACGGTCGTTAGCGCCAACGAATTTTTCGAAGTTGAAGCGGGGAATCTTGGTCACGACATAGTCGATGGACGGTTCGAACGAGGCCGGCGTACGGCCACCGGTGATGTCGTTCATCAGCTCATCGAGGGTGTAGCCGACCGCCAGCTTGGCCGCCACTTTGGCAATCGGGAAACCGGTCGCTTTCGATGCCAGCGCGGAGGAGCGTGATACGCGCGGGTTCATTTCGATAACAATCAGACGGCCGTCTTTCGGGTTAACGGAGAACTGAACGTTAGAGCCCCCGGTTTCCACGCCAATTTCACGCAGCACCGCCATCGATGCATTACGCATCACCTGGTATTCTTTATCAGTCAGGGTTTGCGCCGGCGCGACGGTAATGGAATCGCCGGTGTGGATCCCCATGGCGTCGAAGTTTTCGATCGAGCAGACGATGATGCAGTTATCGTTCTTATCACGCACCACTTCCATTTCGTACTCTTTCCAGCCGATCAGCGATTCATCGATCAGCAGTTCGTTGGTCGGAGAGAGGTCCAGCCCGCGGGCACAAATTTCTTCGAACTCTTCACGGTTGTAAGCGATACCGCCGCCGGTGCCGCCCATGGTGAAAGACGGACGGATGATGCATGGGTAGCCCACGTCTGCGGCCACCGCCAGCGCTTCTTCCATGGTGTGCGCAATGCCGGAACGCGCGGTATCCAGACCGATTTTCTTCATTGCCACATCGAAGCGACGGCGGTCTTCCGCTTTATCAATCGCGTCAGCGGTAGCGCCGATCATGGTGACGCCGAATTCGGCCAGCACGCCCTGACGTTCCAGCTCCAGCGCGCAGTTCAGCGCCGTCTGACCGCCCATGGTCGGCAGTACCGCATCCGGACGCTCTTTTTCGATAATTTTGCGCACGACTTCCCAGTGAATCGGCTCAATATAGGTCGCATCGGCCATTTCCGGGTCGGTCATGATGGTGGCCGGGTTGGAGTTCACCAGAATGACACGGTAACCTTCTTCGCGCAGGGCCTTACAGGCCTGAGCGCCAGAGTAGTCAAATTCGCAAGCCTGGCCGATAACGATCGGGCCAGCGCCAAGAATCAGGATGCTTTTTATGTCTGTACGTTTTGGCATGGCTCTTTTCTCCTGATTATTTCGCGGACTGGCGGTACTGCTCAATTAATGCAATAAAATGGTCGAACAACGGCGCGGCATCGTGCGGGCCTGGGCTCGCTTCCGGGTGGCCCTGGAAGCTAAACGCCGGTTTGTCCGTGCGGTGGATGCCCTGCAGCGTCCCGTCGAACAGCGACTTGTGGGTCACGCGCAGGTTAGCCGGCATGGAGGCTTCGTCGACCGCAAAACCGTGGTTCTGGGCGGTAATCATCACCACATTATTATCGATATCTTTAACCGGGTGGTTGCCGCCGTGGTGGCCGAACTTCATCTTAACGGTCTTCGCACCGCTCGCCAGCGCCAGCAGCTGATGGCCGAGGCAGATGCCGAATACCGGAATATCGGTCTCGAGGAATTTCTCAATCGCGGTAATGGCGTAATCGCACGGCGCCGGGTCGCCAGGGCCGTTGGACAGGAAGATACCGTCCGGATTCATCTTCAGCACCTCTTCGGCGGAGGTTTTCGCCGGCACCACCGTCAGGCGGCAGCCGCGGTCAACCAGCATGCGCAGAATGTTGCGTTTAGCGCCAAAATCGTAGGCCACAACGTGGAACGGCAGCTCGCTTTCCGCCTTCGCTTCCGGCAGGTCGCCCGCCAGCGTCCAGCTGCCTTGCGTCCAGCTGTAGGTTTCTGAAGTGGTGACTTCTTTCGCCAGGTCCATGCCGTTCAGGCCAGGGAACGCTTTGGCTTTTTCCAGCGCCAGCTGCGCATCCAGGTTATCACCCACGATGATGCAGCCGTTCTGTGCGCCTTTTTCACGCAGCAAACGCGTCAGCTTACGGGTATCGATATCGGCAATCGCCACGATGTTATGGCGCTTGAGGTAAGAAGAGAGGTCTTCGGTATTGCGGAAGTTGCTGGCAATCAGCGGCAGGTCGCGAATGACCAGACCCTGCGCATGTACCTGAGAAGATTCTTCATCGCTGTCGTTGGTGCCGACATTACCAATATGGGGATAAGTAAGAGTGACAATTTGGCGGGAATAGGAAGGATCAGTGAGGATTTCTTGATAACCGGTCATTGAAGTATTGAAAACGACTTCCCCAACCGCCGTGCCCGTTGCCCCGATGGCCCGACCGTGAAACTGGGTTCCGTCTTCCAGAACCAATAGCGCTGACTTAATCAAAACACCCTCCAGAGAATATTCACTCACTTTATTTGCATATTAATGCATGTGCATGACATGAATCAATGCAAATTTGCTTACCTATGGATTTCTGGCAAACGGCGGCATTCTGGAGAGATGTCGGGTAAAAGTCAACTTAAAGCCGATATTTTTTATCTCTTTTTACGTCACTGACCTCTCAGCACTGCGTTAGCAGGTAAAAAGATCAACAAACTATGCAGAGAAAACGCTTGCGGACCAGGAAGATTGCAAAACAGCGCGCGCAGGAACAAAAAAGTAGACCGGATGGTCAAAATTTACAATAACACAACAAAAAATGGATGGATAATTTAAGATTATAGCTATTTCATCAATTTTAATTGATGAAATGATAAAAAATAAAAAGGGCAATAAAACATTGCCCTTTGCAATCAATTACATATTGAATGCAATAACCACATCACGATGGGTAATAAAACTTATAAAGCATTGAGCTCAAGCACATCACGCATGTCGAAAAGGCCTGATTTCTTATCTTTTAACCACAATGCAGAACGAACGGCACCATTAGCAAAAGTCATCCGGCTGGATGCCTTGTGGCTGATTTCAATACGCTCACCAATATCGGCAAACATGGCGGTATGCTCGCCGACGATATCTCCGGCGCGCACGGTGGCAAAGCCAATGGTCCCCGGGACGCGTTCGCCGGTATGGCCTTCACGGCTGTAGACCGCGCAATCCTTCAGATCTTTGTTCAGTGCGCCGGCAATCGCCTCGCCCATCGCCAGCGCGGTGCCTGACGGTGCGTCCACTTTGTGACGGTGGTGCGCTTCAATAATTTCGATATCGGTGTAGTCGCCCATCACCTTCGCCGCTTTTTCCAGCAGCTTTAACAGGACGTTGACGCCAACGCTGAAGTTGGCCGCGAAAACGATCGCAATCTCCTGCGCCGCATCGCGAATGGCCTGTTTCCCGGCCTCATCAAAACCGGTGGTACCAATCACCATCCCTTTGCCGTGTTCGCGACAGAAAGCAAGGTGGTTTAACGTCCCTTCCGGGCGGGTGAAATCGATCAGCACATCAAAATCATCTTTGACCGCCGCAAGACTGCTTTGCACCGTGACACCGGCTTTACCGGCACCGGCCAGCTCACCGGCATCGCTGCCAAGGAGGGAAGAACCTTCGCGCTCCAGCGCCGCGCCCAGCGCCACGCCGTCCATCTGCTGTACGGCCTGAATTAACTGGCGTCCCATCCGGCCGCCCGCGCCTGCGATGGCCACGCGGATTTGTGCATCATGCATAGCTATTCTCTTTTGTTAACTTAACGTAAATTGTTTCCAGATTAACCAGCCCGTCGATGAGCCGCTACTGTAAAACACCGATAATTAGAAATTTATGACAAACGGCGTTCGATATCAGTAAAAACTATACGCCGGCGTCGTTTCTCACTCGCCCGGAGCGTTAACCCTGTGCCGAAAACCACAGGATTCGCGGACCACCAGAGCCGGCGGCAAAATAATGCGTTTCGGCGGTTCATCATTGCCCTGAATGCGGCTATACAGCAGTTCGCCGGCTTTGCGGCCAATCTCCTTCGCCGCCACCGAAACGGTCGTCAACGCCGGCTGAACCAGCGCGGCTTCAGTAATATCGTCAAATCCCACCAGCGCAAAATCACGGCCCGGCTCACGCCCGGTTTTACGCAGCGCCTGCATCACGCCCAGCGCGACAATGTCCTGGTAACAAACTGCGGCCGTGATTTGCGGATAGCGGGTCAGCAGCGCTTCGGCCACTTTCGCGCCGTCGATCTGGCTGGCCTGGGCCGTGACGATCCACTCCGGCCGCGGCGAGAGCCCGCTCTCGAGGAGCGTACTGGTGAATCCGCCAATACGCTGTGCCCGAGTACCAGAACTCAGGCTGCCGCCGATAAAGGCAATCTGTCGGTGGCCCATTTTCAGCAAGTGCGCCGTGGCCATCTGCGTGCCGAGAAAGTTATCGGTACCGACAAAATCAAAATCCGGATCGCTGAGCGGGCGCACCACCATAATGGCGGGAATATTGCGTCTTTTCAGCGCATCAAAAAATGAGGCCGGCGTTTCCCGCGCCGCGCACAGCACCATGCCGCAGGCGCTATTGCGCATCAGCGAGTCGACAAACTTTTGCTGCCGCTCGCCTGACTCTTCGCTGTTTGCCAGGAATAACAGCAAATCATGCCGCTCCATTTCATGGCTTAAGCCTGCCGTCATCTCACCGTAAAACGGGTTGGTGATGTCATGCAGCAGCAGTCCAACCTGGTTGCTGCTGCGATTACGCAGATTGGCGGCGGTCTGATTGTAGACATAGCCAGTTTCATCCAGCGCCTTCAGCACTCGTTCGCGCGTAGCTTGCGAAATCCGCCCGCGGTTACGCAATACCATCGAAACGGTGGCCGTAGATACTCCTGCCCGTTCAGCCACCTGTGCCAGCGTCACTGTTGTCATGATCTCTCCCGTTCGTTTACCGAAGGTTAATCGAATAACCTAAAAATTGCATTTTTCCTTGTGACAGGACTCACAATAACGCCCATTTTGTCGCTTTACTTGCGCATTATGGCGGGTTAATCGCGTTAACCACACTATCAAAATAAGGTTAATCGATTAATCTTTATTTAGCCAATACGGAGACAGATAATGCAAACGACCTATGATAAATTCCCTGAAGTGACGGTTCAGGGTTATGACGACCAGGCCTGGCAGGGCTGGGAATCCCTCTCTGCGACGCTTCGCCTCAGGGCTTCAGCCGCCTCCAGAACCGTGCTGGTTGTGGACTGCTATCCCGGCGTCCGGCTTGACGAACTGGAGCAGCGACTGCTGCCGTCGCTGAACGCTACGCGGGTGCTGAACGTCGAATCCGCCCGCCGCGATGAACAGGCGCTCCACGATTTGCTGGCGCGTAACCTGACCGACGACCGTGTTTTTGGGGTCCTCTCCTGTCATCATCTGGAAGAGTTTTTTAACGCCGACAAGTTACATCAGCTGCGCCAGCAGGTCGATGCCGTGACCGAAGGCCTCATCGTTATTTATGGTCCCGGCGCCGCGCTCGTTCATCCGGGCGATGTGCTGGTCTATGCCGATATGCCGCGCTGGGAAATTCAGCAGCGCATGCGCCATGACGGCCTCGGGAACTGGGGGGCGGACAACCAGGACGAGGACATCCTCCGTCGCTATAAGCGCGCCTTTTTTATCGAATGGCGCGTCTTCGATCGCCACAAAACACCGCTGCTCAAACGCGCCGACTATCTGCTCGATACCACGCAAAAAGAGTCACCGACGCTGGTCAGCGGCGAAGCGCTGCGCGCCGCCCTCCAGCAAACCACCACCCGTCCGTTCCGCGTCGCCCCGTTCTTCGATCCCGGCATCTGGGGCGGCCAGTGGATGAAACAGCAATTCGATCTCGATCCCGCCGCGCCCAATTACGCATGGTGTTTTGATTGCGTGCCCGAGGAAAACAGCCTGTTACTGCGCTTTGGTCAGGTGCGGATCGAGATCCCCTCACAAAACCTGGTCTTACTTCATCCTCGCGCGCTGCTTGGCGAGAAGGTTCACGCCCGGTTTGGCGCTGAATTTCCCATCCGCTTTGATTTTCTCGACACCATCGGCGGCCAGAACCTGAGCTTCCAGGTTCATCCCGTCACCGAGTACATCCAGCAGCAGTTTGGTATGCACTACACCCAGGATGAAAGTTATTACATTCTCGAAGCGGAACCGCAGGCGGTGGTCTATCTGGGAACCAAAACCGGAACCGAACCGCAGGCGATGCTGGACGATCTTAAGGCCGCGGCCCGCGGGGAAAAAACCTTCGACGATGCCCGCTTTGTTAACCAGATCCCGGCCCGTAAGCACGATCACTTCCTGATCCCTGCCGGCACGGTTCACTGCTCGGGCAGCGGCACGATGGTCCTCGAAATCAGCGCCACGCCGTACATTTTTACCTTCAAGCTGTGGGACTGGGGACGTTTAGGTTTAGATGGCCTGCCGCGCCCCGTCCATCTGGAGCACGGTGAGCAGGTTATCGACTGGCAGCGTGACACCCGCTGGGTTGCCGACAACCTGGTAAACCAGGTCGAACCCGTGGCCGAAGGCGAAGGCTGGCGTGAAGAACGGACCGGGATGCACGAGCGTGAATTTATCGAAACCCGCCGCCACTGGTTCACCGCGCCGGTGACTCATCATACTCAGGGCGGGGTGAACGTTCTCAACCTGGTCGAAGGTGATGAGGCCATCGTTGACAGCCCGAGCGGCGCCTTCGCGCCTTTCGTCGTCCACTATGCCGAGACCTTTATTATTCCCGCCGCAGTGGGCGAGTATCGCATTTCACCGTCGGGCAAAGGCACAGGACAGCCGCTCGCCACCATTAAAGCCTGGGTAAGAGGATAAGCGCATGATCAACGTAATTGTTGCCACCCACGGCCCGCTGGCGAACGCCCTGCTTGCAAGCGGCCGCATGGTTTACGGCGAATTACCACATGTTTTCGCCGTGACGCTCGACGAGCAGGCTGGCATTGAAGGCTTCAGACAGGATTTCGCCCGCACGCTGGCCAGCGCCGGGCAAAACGCCGATGGCGTGCTGGTACTGTGCGATATGCAAAGCGGTACGCCGTGGAACATCGCCTGCCAGCACGCGTTTTCCACTCAGACGATCCCCCCGGTCGCCGTCGTGGCGGGAGTCAATTTCCCGATGCTGCTGCAAAGCGACGAGGTTCACCATTTAACGGATGTGCACGATGCTGCCGCACAGCTGCTGGCGTTAACCGTACCGACACTGGTCATGGCTGCCCCGACGATATCCGTTCAGTCCGATGATTTTTAAAGGAAACCGCTATGAGTATCTCTTTTGTACGTATCGACGACCGCGTTATTCATGGGCAGCTCGTGACACGCTGGGCCAAAGAGCTGCCCTGCGATGGTATCGTCGCCATTGACGACGCCGTCGCGGCCGATCCGCTGCTCTCATCAGTGATGAAAGGCGCGGTCCAGGACACCAAAGTCTGGCTGTTCGATACCGCGACAGCTATCGAAAAATTGCCCAAAGTGATCGCCAGCGATAAGCGTTACTTCGTGATTGGCAAATCCCCCGTTACGCTCCAGCGCATCGAAGAAGCCGGTATCAGCCTGAAAAATGCCAACGGCAAAATTAACGTTGGTCCAATGAGCGCCCGCGCCGATACCCGAACCATTGGCCCGAATCAATCGGTCAACGCGGAGGAGATAGCCGCCTTTGACTGGCTGGTGCAGCACGGACATCTTGTTGAGTTCCGCCTGGTCCCGGATGCCGGCTGTTACAGCTGGCAGGACGCCCGGCAGAAGCTGAAATAAGGAGCGGATGATGATTATCGAAGCGACATTGATAGGCTTTCTTTGCTATCTGGGCGCCCTCAGTAGCCCCTGGCTTTTAGGGCTGACCGGCGGCTGGTATCTGATCACCCGGCCGCTGGTTTCCGGCATGCTGGTCGGGCTTATTCTCGGCGATGTGAAAACCGGCATTATGATCGGCGTGGCGGTCCAGGCCGTCTATATCGCCATGGTGACACCGGGTGGGTCGATGCCGGCCGACCTTAACTTTGTCGCTTACCCGGCCATCGCCCTCGGGATCCTGTCAGGAAAAGGGCCGGAAGTGGCGGTAGCGCTGGCGGCCACCATCGGTATCGCCGGGACCATTCTGTTTAACGCCATGATGGTGCTGAACTCTTTCTGGAACCATCGGGCCGATGTTGCGCTGGATCGTGGCGACGAACGCGGAATTTATCTCAACAGCGCCATCTGGCCCCAGGCCACGAACTTCGTTTTACGCTTCGTACCGACTTTTATCGCCGTCTATTTCGGTGCGCAGTACATCAGTAGTTTTATGGACAGTTTGCCCAAAATCATTCTGTCGACGATGAATGTGCTGGGCGGCATTCTGCCTGCGGTGGGGATCGCTATCCTGCTCAAACAGATCATCAAAAACTACACCATGCTGATCTATTTTCTCGTCGGTTTCGTCTGCATCGTCTTTTTAAAGCTCAATATGGTCGCGCTGGTGATCGTGGGCTCGCTGCTGGCGCTAATCCATTACAACTACAAACCGGAGCCGCAGCAGAGCACTGGCGCAAAACCGGTCGTCGATGATGAGGATGAATTCTGATGGAAGAACGTACCCTGACCCGCAAAGACCTGCGCCGCTGCTGGCGCGCGTGGATGATGCACAACCTGTCCTCAATGAGCTTTGAACGCCTGGAATCCTTCGGCTTTTGCCTGAGCATGCTGCCGGTGGCGAAAAAACTCTATCCCGATGCCGCCCAGCGCACCGAAATGCTGCGCCGTCACGCATCGTTCTATAACACCGAGCCACAGATCGGCGCGATCGTCAACGGTATGGCGCTGGGGCTGGAGGAGAAAAAAGCCAACGGCGAACCGATCGATGGTGAAACGATCAATACCCTGAAAGTCGGCCTGATGGGGCCGATCGCCGGGATCGGTGATTCAATGATCCCCGGCATGCTTATCCCGATTTTGCTGAGTATCGGTATGGCGCTGGCGGCCGGCGGCAGCATTCTCGGGCCGCTGTTCTATACCGTCGCCTGGCTGGGCATCATTATTCCCGGCTCGTGGTTTCTGTTTCTCAAAGGCTACAAAATGGGTTCCGGATCGGTAGAGATGCTGGTCAGCAGTCAGTCTACTCGCCTGCGTGAAGCCTTGTCGCTACTGGGTGTTTTCGTCATGGGCGGCGTTGCGGCAAGCTACGTTAAACTCGCAACCGGGCTGGAATTCGTCACCAAAGACGGGGTCAATATTCACGTTCAGCAGATGCTGGATGGCATCTTCCCGCAGCTGCTGCCGCTGGTGGTGGTGCTGGGGACGTGGTATTTGATGGCCAAACGCGGGGTTTCACCGGTAAAAGCGATGGTGCTGCTGCTGGTACTGGCCGCACTCGGCGTGATGAGCGGTCTGTTTGCCGGCTGATATCGGATGGTGTTGTGAAAACGCCCCGCTCGCGTCGCGCAGAGCGGGGCGAACGCAGCGGATCGCGTGAAGATCCGCCCAACGTCAAAAAAACCGGGGCTATGCCCCGGTTGTGCTATGGATGGAAATTCCGCCATAGTTCCGCCGTCTTATCCGGACGGGAGATAAACTGGAAGCGGGCAGGATCGTCAATAAACTGCTGATAAACTGGCGCGGAGGTAATGCCAAACTCCGTATACTGCCGGGGGGTAATAGCCTGCAACCGCCCGGGAATATAGTGCGAATTATGCAACCAGATAATCTGTTCATCCTGCAGCAGCGGATACCAGGCCAGCCCTTTTCGGGCGCGCACGGCATCATATTCAAAACCGTACTCGCGATCGCACCATGCGCCAAAAGTTAAGGGTTCATCCTGGCTCGCCGAAATGGTGGCATGCCCCCAGCCGGGCGGTACCAGTACCTTTTCTCCCGGCCCGGCGATGACCGCAAAGCAGCGTCCGGGGTCGTCCTCCACGTACTCTTGCATGTAGATAATGGCTTTCCCCTGCCAGATTTCATACAGCTCCGGCGGCGACCAGCCGCTGTGCTGGCTGATGCGATGGACATGTCCCTGACTGCGAATCGGTTCTTCCCCCAGTCGCCCGGCGGCATAGGTCACCACGCCAAACAGCAGCATCCGTTTTTTCAGCTCTTCACGATCCTGCATCCGCGCCACATCCATGGCGATGGCATACACCTCCTCCGGCCCTTCACAGTGGGGATCGCGCAGAGAAGCGCGAATCTGATCGAGACGACGGATTTCCGGCATCGGTCCGGTGACATCATTGCCGTAGCTAAAACCCAGCGGCCGCTGATGAATCGCCATATCCAGCCCGTAACAACCGTCAGATTTCGCCATTCTGCACCGCCTTGACCTGGAGAGTCCGATTCTCTTCAAAGACCCGCAGCGCAAAGCCGTTTGCCAGCGCAGCGTAATCGTGTCCCGCCACGCCGGGCCAGACCGCCAGCGCGGAAAGCGTATCGCCACCGGTATTAATCAACCGGTGCGCGGTAAACCCCGGAATAATATGTACTGACCCGGCAAAAACCTGCTCAAAGCGCGCTTGTCCTTGCTCATCTTGCAGCAGCAGTAAACCACTCCCGCGCAGACCAAAGTAGACTTCGCCTTGTTCACGACGGGCATGGAAATGCCCGCGGGTCATAAAATACTCGTTGCCCACCTTCCCGGGATAAAGATGGGTGACGCCGGTATACAGCGCCCCTTCCGCTGAAGAGGTATCAAGCATTTCCACATCATAAACGACCAGCTCGCCCACCATTCCCTGACGCGCGCGCTCATCGGCGAATACCCGCGCAAGATCCGCAATGCGCGTTGATTTACGTAACAACGGGCCATCGGCAAGTGCGCCGCTGGCCCAGACCACCTGCGGTGGCTGAATAAAGGAAGGATTCATATTTGTCTCCGGCCCGAGGAGAACAACAGGATCAGATTAGCAGATTAATCGATTAACCTCAGAGGGGCCGGGTGACTTTGTAACTGATATCACACAAAAGTTCGGCAGCGTCGCCGCTCACTCCAGCGTATAACTTACGATCAGCTGGCCTTTTTTGATTTTCACCTGGGTGATCGTCACCACACCCAGCTCAGACAGGCTGGCAACATGCGTTCCGCCGCAGGGATAGGCCGGTAATGGACCAAACTTGACCTGCCGCAGCCCATCCTCATAAGCCAGATGCCGCGGCAGATTTTCCGCTTGCCAGCCCGCGATCGTCGCCAGAAGCGCGCTGGCCTCCGGCACGATGGCGGGCGCGGTGGCGGTGAAAGTTATCCGCCCTTCTCCAGGCCAGTGGTGCGCTTTGATGGGATGCCAGCCGGCGCCTTCGCCCGCCAGGCCGATCAGATGTCCCGCAGAGTGCAGCCGCGAATGCAGACGCCGGGCAGCGTCATCCACCCGAATCGTCACCTCTCCAGGCGGCAGCGGTTGTGCGACAATGTGCATGACGCTGTCGCCTCGCGCCACCACGCCTTCAACGGCAATACCGTCAATCCAGCCGCGGTCGGCCGGTTGCCCGCCGCCCTGCGGGTGAAACAGGGTCTGGTCCAGCTCAATGGCATAGCGGCCGTCGGCTTCGGCCAGGCAGCTCAGTACCCGCGCGCGGCCTTCGGTCGCATCGCTGGTGTAATAAAGACGTTCAGTCATGGGGTTGTCCTCTTCTCTGTCAGGACAGTATATTGATATTACGCATGACGATAATCCCGTCATCCATCAATGCACTTTTGCTTTATGGGCACAAATGAATCTCAATTTACTCCCCGACCTTGCCCTGTTCGTGCAAATTGTCGACCAGGGCAGTTTTTCTGCCGTCGCCCGCCTTTCCGGGGCAACGCCTTCGGCGGTCAGTCGCAGCGTCTCGCGACTGGAACACGAACTGGGCTGTAAGCTGCTGCACCGCAGCACGCGTAAATTACGCCTGAGCGATGCCGGAAAAACGGTGTATGCGCACGCGCAGGAGATGCTGGAATCGGCGCGCCTGGCGATGGACTCCGCCAGCAGTACGCAGGAGGTGGCGCAGGGAAAACTGACCCTCAGCGTGCCAAAAGCCGTCGGGCGTTTTGTGATTCACCCGTTGATGACGGAATTTCTCACCCGCTACCCCGGCGTGGATGTCTGTCTGCGGCTTGAGGACCGCTATCTGGATCTGATTGATGATGGTATTGATCTGGCGCTGCGTATTACCCACAGCCCCTCTCCCGGGCTACACGGCAAGCCGCTGATGCCGGTGACCCACGTGATCTGCGCCACAGCGGACTATTTGCTGCAGCACGGCACGCCGCAAACGCCGGCAGAGCTGCGCGCCCACAGCTGCATCAGCCTCGGCGAAACGCCGGCCGACTCACGCTGGAAATTCCGACGGGCGGGTAAAACGGAAACTATCCAGACTCACGGACGCTACGCCGCCAACCATACTGCCGTACGCCTTGATGCGGTGAAGCAGCATTTAGGTATCGGCAGCCTGCCGCTGTTTACCGCTCGCGACGCGCTGGCCCGGGGCGATATCGTGCAGGTTCTGGCAGAATGGGAGTTTATCAGTAGCTATAGCGGACAGCTGTGGCTGCTGTGGTCGGGCAATAAACATATGCCCGCCAGAATGCGGGCCATGATTGATTATCTGAGCGAGAAAATTGACGGTCGCCAGGCCGCTTACGGCGCCAGGGCCAACACTTCCGCCACCCAGCGCTGAAAACCGCCCACATCCAGCTCCAGCGCAACGCGAGCGTTCGCCGGCTGCCCGAGCCGCCCTTCGATATCGACGACGGTGGTACCGGATGTCCAGGTCCCCTGCGTTTCCACCGCCACAAAGCACGGTTGTAGGGTAAACAGCTCGGGGCGCACCAGCCAGGCAATGGCGCACAGGTCATGCATACGTAGCCCGCTGCTCATGCTGCCGCTGCGATAATGGCTGAACAGCGCGTGGAGCATCTTTCCGGTTTTGTTCAGCGCGGGCAGCGTGGCGAGGTACTCCGGCGTCAGCATCGCCCGGTTCGTCACGTCGAGACCGCACATCACGATCTCCAGACCGCTGCGAAATACGCTGGCCGCGGCTTCCGGGTCGATAGCAATATTGAACTCCGCATTGGGCGTGAAGTTACCGCGCCCGGCAGAACCGCCCATGATCACCAGCCGGCGAATATTAAAGCGACATTCCGGATACTGCGTCAGGAGCAGCGCAATATTGGTCAACGGACCAATCGCCACCAGCGTAATGGGCTCCTGAGCATGCATCAGCGCGTCGCGAATGGCCTGAAAGGCCGGTTTCGGCAATGGCTGGCAGTCATGCTCGACAAAATCATACCCTTCCATACCGGACTCACCATGCACGGAGGCCGCATCGCGCAGCGGGCGCAAAAGCGGCATCGACGCCCCTTGAGCCAGCGGAACCTTCGCCTGCCAGAAATGCAGTAGCTGCAGGGCATTACGGGTGGTTTTTTCCACCGACACGTTCCCCGCCACCGTCGTCATCAGCTGCAGATCGAGCTCGGGGGCAAACAGCGCAGCGGCGATCGCCGCCGCGTCGTCAATGCCGGGATCGGTATCAAGAATGATCGGTAAGCGCATCGTTTCTCCCAAAAAAAATGCCAGACGTTAAGTCTGGCATCTTCTCACATTCGCTGGCGAAAGAACTTAGTCTACTTCACGGACATCAACCCGCAGCTCTTTCGGTACTTCGAAAACGATATTCTCTTCACGCCCTTCCAGCGGGACGGCTTCTCCACCGCCCAGCGCCTGCAGACGCGCAATCACGTTCTGCACCAGAATATCCGGGGCCGATGCGCCTGCGGTCACGCCAACGCACGCGGCCTCTTTGACCCACGCTTCCTGAATATCCGTCGCGTCGTCAATCAGATAGGCTGCTTTCCCCATCCGCTGAGCGAGCTCCGCCAGACGGTTGGAGTTAGAGGAGTTTTTCGACCCCACCACCAGCACGACATCGGCCTGTTCCGCCAGCGCACGCACCGCTTCCTGACGGTTGGTGGTTGCGTAACAGATATCGTCTTTGCGCGGCCCGACGATTTTTGGGAAGCGTTCGCGCAGCGCGTCGATCACATCCGAAGTGTCATCTACCGAGAGGGTGGTCTGCGTCATAAACGACAGCCGGGCGTCGTTTTTCACCTCCAGCTTCCAGACGTCATCGGGCGATTCCACCAGATACATTCCCCCTTCCGGGTTGCTGTACTGGCCCATCGTCCCTTCGACTTCCGGGTGACCGGCATGGCCAATCAGGATCGACTCTTCGCCACGACGACTGGCGCGGGCGACTTCCATATGCACTTTGGTCACCAGCGGACAGGTCGCGTCAAAGACCGTCAGATCGCGGTTTTTCGCTTCATTACGCACCGCCTGAGATACGCCGTGCGCAGAGAAAATCAGGATCGCGCCATCAGGCACTTCGCTAATCTGTTCGATAAAAATGGCGCCGCGCTTGCGCAGGCTATCGACCACATAGCGGTTATGCACCACTTCATGACGCACATAGATCGGCGCGCCGTAGAGCGTCAGCGCGTTTTCGACAATGCTGATAGCGCGGTCAACGCCGGCGCAGAAGCCGCGCGGGTTAGCCAACAGGATCTGCATTTCACTCCTCCAGCGCCGGATCGATTTCCAGCACTTCAATATCAAAATGGACGGTGCGCCCGGCCAGCGGGTGGTTGAAATCCACGGTGATCGAATCGCCGTTCACTTCACGAATCACGCCGGGCATTTCGCTGCCATCCATTGCGGTAAAGAGCATAATCGCGCCAATTTCCGGCTCGCCCGCATCGATAAATTCACGACGGGAAAAATACTGGATAAGATCCGGGCTTGGCACGCCAAACGCGGCATCGGGCTCCAGCGAAAATACCTTTTTCTCACCCTCTTTCAGACCCAGAAGCTGTTGTTCAAGACCTTCAGACAGGGAGGTGTCGCCAAGGCGAAACAGGGCAGGTTTGCCGTTATTGCGGGTGGATTCAGCCGTTGAGCCATCATCCAGTTTCAGCGTGAAGTGAACGAGGATCGCGCTGTTGCTCTGTACGGATTTAGACATGCAAATTGCTCGCTTGTTTTGGCCCGCCTGTTTGCCCGGTGACGCTACGCTTACCGGGCCTACGGAAGGGCACAAATTCTGTAGGCCGGGTAAGCGCAGCGCCACCCGACATTTACATTTACACCGGCTCTTTCGCCGAAGGTTTTGGCAGGAAGCCTTCCAGCACAATCAGCGCCGCGCCGATACAAATTGCGGTATCGGCGAGGTTGAAGGTAGCGAAATGCCAGTCCCCGACGTAGAAATCAATCATATCGACGACAAAACCATGCCATAGCCGATCAAACAAATTCCCCAACGCGCCGCCAATAATCAGCGCGTAGGCAATGTTGTTCAGCTTTTGCGTGGCTTTTGAGCGATACATCAATACCGCCAGAATCACGCAGATACCAATGGCAATGCCGGCAAAGAACCAGCGCTGCCAGCCGCCGCTATCGGCAAGGAAACTAAAAGCCGCGCCATAGTTACGCGCATAATGCAGATTAAGCGACGGGAACAGCGATACCGTATCCCCCAGAGCAAAGTTCTGGAGGATCAGGAATTTACTGCCCAGGTCAATAATCAGCACGGCTACAACGACCCAAAGCCAGCGTAGCCCCGTTGAACAGACAGATTTACTCATCAGGCAAACTTACGTTTTTCGCCGTCACCGGCGACGTTGCTGACACAGCGACCGCAGATTTCCGCGTGTTCCGCCACCTTGCCGACATCGCTGGTATAGTGCCAGCAGCGTGGGCATTTCTCGCCTTCGGCTTTACTCAGCACGACTTTCAGACCTTTCAGCAGTTCACTCTGCCAGGCATCCGCCGGCGCCTGTGCATAATCGGCAACCGTCGCCCCGGAGGTCAACAGGACAAATCGTAATTCGCTGCCCAGCGCGTTCAGCTTCGCGGCCAGATCGGCATCGGCATACAGCGTGACCGCCGCTTCCAGAGAACCGCCCACCAGCTTGTCGGCACGCGCCTGCTCGATGACCTTGTTGACTTCGCCACGTACCTGCAGCAGGTCGTCCCAGAAGTCGTCGTTCATCGCTTCGTCATCGGCCAGGCCGAACAGACCTTCATACCACTCACCGGTGAAGACGTATTTCTCGCGGGAACCCGGCAGGTAGCCCCAGATTTCGTCTGCGGTGAAGGACATGATCGGCGCCATCCAGCGAACCAGCGCTTCCACAATATGGAACAGCGCGGTCTGGCAGCTGCGACGCGCCACGCTGTCCGCTTTCGCGGTGTACTGGCGATCTTTGATGATGTCGAGATAGAACGAGCCCATTTCGATGGAGCAGAAGCGCATCAGGCGCTGCACCACTTCGTGGAAATCATACGATTCGTAGGCCTTCAGGATATCTTCCTGCGCCGCTTGCGCGCAGCCTACCGCCCAACGATCGAGCACTACCATCTCTTCCGGTTTCACCATATCTTTTACCGGATCGAAACCGTTGAGGTTCGCCAGCAGGAAGCGTGCGGTGTTACGGATACGACGATAGCTGTCGGCAGCACGTTTAAGGATCTCGTCAGAGACCGCCATTTCGCCGGTGTAATCGGTAGATGCGACCCACAGACGCAGGATATCCGCGCCCAGTTTATTCATCACATCCTGCGGAGAGACGGTGTTACCGATGGATTTGGACATTTTACGTCCCTGACCATCCACGGTGAAACCGTGCGTCAGCACCTGGCGGTACGGCGCTTTGCCCTTCATCGCCGTGGAGATCATCAGCGAGGACATGAACCAGCCGCGATGCTGGTCAGAACCTTCCAGGTACATATCGGCGGCGTGACCGGAGAATTCAGGGCGTACGTCAACGACGGAGGAGTGGGTAGATCCGGAGTCGAACCACACGTCCAGGGTATCCGGCACTTTCTCGTAGTTGTCCGCGTCAGCGCCCAGGATGTCGCGGGAATCGAGATCCCACCACGCCTGAATGCCGTCAACTTCAACGCGCTTCGCCACTTCTTCCATCAATTCCAGGGTATTCGGGTGCAGTTCCTGCGTCTCTTTGTGCACAAACAGAGACATCGGCACGCCCCAGGTACGCTGACGGGAGATACACCAGTCAGGACGGTTAGCAACCATGGATTCGATACGCGCCTGGCCCCAGTCCGGGATCCACTGCACGCCTTTGATCTCTTTCAGCGACTGCGCGCGCAGACCTTTCTGATCCATGCTGACGAACCACTGCGGGGTCGCACGGAAGATGATCGGCGACTTGTGACGCCAGCAGCACGGATAGCTGTGCTGCATTTTCTCAACGTGCAGCAGCGCACCGCTTTCGCGCAGCATTTCGACGATGATGTCGTTCGCTTTAAAGACGTTAATACCGTCCAGCGCCGGATAGGTCCCCGGCAGGTAGGAACCGTCCGGGCCGACCGGATTGGCAATTTCCAGGCCGTATTTCTGGCTGATGGTGTAGTCGTCCGGACCGTGGCCGCCGGCGGTATGGACCGCACCGGTACCGGCATCCAGAGTGACGTGATCGCCGAGGATGGCCGGTACGTCGAAGTCGAGGAACGGATGCTTAAAGCGCATCAGTTCCAGTTCATCACCTTTCACCGCCGCCAGGATGGTGTAATCCGCAATACCCGCGCGTTTCATCACGCTTTCAACCAGATCTTTCGCCAGGATCAGCGCCTGGTCTGCGACCTGCACCAACGCATAGTCGAATTCCGGCGACAGGGAGATGGCGCGGTTGGCTGGCAGGGTCCACGGGGTGGTGGTCCAGATGACCAGTGATACCGGGCCGGTGACATCGGCAACGCCGAATTTCGCCAGCACAGCGGCTTTGTCTACCGCGTGGAACGCTACGTCGATAGAAGGAGACGTTTTGTCGTAATACTCGACTTCCGCTTCAGCCAGCGCAGAACGGCAGTCGACACACCAGTGCACCGGCTTCGCGCCTTTGTGCAGGTGGCCGTTACCGATGATTTTACCCAGCGCACGGATAATGTTGGCTTCGGTTTTGAAGTCCATGGTCAGGTACGGACGCGACCAGTCGCCCAGCACCCCCAGGCGGATAAAGTCTTTACGCTGGCCGTCGATCTGCTCAGCGGCATATTCGCGGCACTTGGCGCGGAATTCAGCAGCGGTGAATTTCTCACCCGGCTTGCCATATTCCTGCTCCACTTTCAGCTCGATCGGCAGACCGTGGCAGTCCCAACCTGGAACGTAAGGCGAGTCATAGCCCGTCAGTCCTTTGGACTTAACGATAATGTCTTTCAGAATCTTGTTAACCGAGTGACCAATATGAATGCTGCCATTCGCATAAGGAGGGCCATCATGCAGAATGAAGGTTTTTTTGCCTTTTTTCGCTGCACGGATGATGCCGTACAGGTCATCATCGGTCCAACGCGCCAGCATTCCCGGTTCGCGCTTGGCGAGATCGCCACGCATCGGGAACCCTGTTTCCGGCAAATTCAGGGTGGATTTATAGTCACTCATCAGATTCTCGGTTCCGTATTTCGGTTTGATAAACACCAACAGGCTTATGCCTGCCTGGCCAGCCCAAAGAACTCGCGGGCCGTTAACTCATCACGTGCAATTTGCGCTTTCAGCTCATCAAGCGACGCAAATCGCTGCTCGTTACGTATTTTTTTACGCAGTATTACATCTATATGGCGACCATAAAGGTCCATTACAACGTCCAGCAAATGCACTTCCAGCTGCTGGCGAACGCCAGCAACCGTTGGACGGGTGCCAATGTTGGCGACGCCCACCAGCGGTTTGTCGCCCAGTCCTGTCACTTCCACCGCATAGACCCCTTTTACCGGGGAAACCTGACGACGTAGCGGTAAGTTCGCCGTCGGAAAACCAATAGTACGCCCCAGCTCATCGCCGTGGACCACGCGTCCGGAGATCGTAAAGGGATGGCCCAGCAGGTTTTCCGCCTGCACAAGGTCGTCATCCGCTAGCGCCTGGCGCACCGCCGTGCTGCTGATACGTACGCCGCCCTCGCAGAAAGTTTGGGTGCTGGTTACGTCAAAACCGTATTCCGCCCCGGCTTTCTGTAATAACAAGAAATCCCCCTGGCGACCAGCGCCAAAGCGGAAATCATCACCCACAGCAAGGAACTGCACGCCTAAACGGCGCACCAGCAGTTCGCTGATAAAATCCTGGGCGGTCAGGGCGGCGAAGCGGCGGTCAAAGCGCACGCACAGCACATAGTCGACGCCGCTTTCAGCCAGATAGCTCAGCTTTTCCCGCAGACGCGTTAAACGGGCTGGCGCCTTATCGGCGGCAAACAGCTCCAGCGGCTGTGGTTCGAAAATCATCACCACCACCGGTAAACCACGCTGGCGGCCCTCGGCGCGCAAACGCTGCAGCAGCGCCTGGTGCCCGCGATGTACACCGTCAAAATTACCAATGGTCAGCACGCACCCGTGCGGTGCCTGACTGAGATTATGTATGCCGCGTATCAGCTTCATGTCTGGCTCAAAACAGTGAAAATCGTCCGAGTATACCTTGTACAACTGACGACGTTAACCAGCGATTGCACCTCTTAACCGAAAGATCCCGGGAATTCATCAACTCAGCGCGGGAATGCGGCAAAAACTACCCGGGCCCAGCGATTTTTATGGTGGAAAGGCTGTATTCGCCAGCAACAAGCTGGTAGAATCTTGCGCCATCACTACGTAATAAAGCGTCGTTGTTTTAAGCGGCGCTTATTTGCACAAATCCATTGACAAAAGAAGGCTAAACGGGCATATTCCTCGGCCTTTGAATTGTCCATATAGAACACATTTGGGAGTTGGACCTTGGCTAATATCAAATCAGCTAAGAAGCGCGCCGTTCAGTCTGAAAAGGCCCGCAAGCACAACGCTAGCCGTCGCTCTATGATGCGTACTTTCATCAAGAAAGTATACGCAGCTATCGAAGCTGGCGACAAAGCTACTGCACTGAAAGCATTTAACGAAATGCAACCGATCGTGGACCGTCAGGCTGCTAAAGGTCTGATCCACAAAAACAAAGCTGCGCGTCATAAAGCAAACCTGACCGCTCAGATCAACAAACTGGCTTAATCGCCTGCTTGTTATCGCTTTGTAAAAAAACCCGCGAAAGCGGGTTTTTTTATGCCTGTCAGTTACGCCTGCGGCGTCGTGAAGAGTGACGAATAGTCGCGATTGCAAATCCGTTGCACCGCCGGATGCTGAATCATTCTTTCGGCAAAAATGGCGTGATACTCCTCCATCACATTCTCCATCCGTCCGATCTCAATAATCGTCTCATCCTGATAGAAGTCATGCGCGTAAAGCGTCGGCGCGACAAAAATCGCATTATGCGCCGCACCGAACGCCTTCATCAGCGCCGCATCATCAAACTCACCAAGAATCTCGACCTTCAGCCCCTGCGAGTTGAACCAGTTCAGAAGCTTGCGTCCCAGCATCGAGCGCCGGCTGGGGATCAGCAGACGACGCTCCTCCAGACAGGCGGGGAACGGTTTTTCCGGCGGCGGGTTCATACACCAGAAGCTCACGCTGCACTCGCCGATACGCACAGAGAACAGCCCTTCCTGCTGGGTGGAATCGATGGGGCAGTCTGAGATGATCATATCGAGCTTGTGCTGGCTGAGCTGCTCAAGCAGCATTTCGTGGGTCGACTCAAAGCAACGCAAATGAATCTGTTCATTATCCACTACCGCCGCATCCAGCACCCCGCTCACCAGCCTTTTCGACAAAGCATCGGCAACACCGACATCGAACAGCAGGTTAGACTCTTTGCGGTAGTTCACAATATCGAGCATCTCCTGGCTTAGCGTGAACATGCGGTCTGCATAGCGGAACACCAGCTCGCCCAGTTCACTCGGCTCCAGCCCCCGCCCTTTGCGTTTAAACAATTTTCCCTGCAAACGCTCTTCAAGCGCTTTAATTTGCCCGGTAATGGTCTGCGGCGTCAGGAACAAAGCCTCCGCGGCGCCGACAACAGAACCTTCTTTGTAAACGTGCCAGAAGTAATACAGGTGGTTGTAATTAATATGCGACATGTTTCTCTCCCTGATAATGCCAGGGGAGCCCTTGCAGGCTCCCCATCGAATGTTAAGCCGTCGTGGTATCCGCAATACGCCTGCGTAGTATCATATACCCGGTCACGGCCGACAGAACTGATCCAATCAGGATGCCTAGCTTGGCCCAGTTGATTAAGCCAGGATTAACGCTGCTGAAGGCCAGACTGGCGATGAAAATCGACATCGTGAAGCCAATCCCGCACAGAATACCGACCGCCACTATCTGCTTGCAGGTCGTCCCTTCCGGCAGCGATGCCCATTTCAGTTTTAACGCCAGCCAGCAGAACAGGCTGATACCCAGCGGTTTGCCGATAAACAGCCCGGCAATAATCCCCAGCGGCAGCAGTGACGTCAGTCCTTCAATCGTTACGCCTTGCAGCGAGACGCCTGCGTTAGCGAAGGCGAAAAGCGGCAGAATCAGGTAAGCCACCCACGGATGCAGGACATGCTCAAGCTGCTTAGCCGGTGATTTACCGCCCTGCTCCTTCAGCGGGATCATAAAGCCAACGATCACCCCGGCTAACGTCGCATGAACCCCGGACTTCAGGACCGCAGTCCATAGCACCGCGCCGACCAGGATATAGATACCGGTGCGTCGGACGCCGCAAAGATTGAGCGCGACCAGCACGGCAATCGCCCCTGCCGCCACGCCCAGCGACAGGACGGAAAGGTCGCTGGTATAAAACAGGGCAATGATGATAATGGCGCCCAGGTCGTCGATAATCGCCAGCGCCATCAGGAAGATTTTCAACGCCGGCGGTACGCGACTGCCCAACAGCGCCAGCACTCCCAGCGCAAAAGCGATATCGGTCGCCGCCGGAATCGCCCAGCCCTCGCGGGTAATCGGATCCTGAGCATTAAACGCCAGGTAGATCAGCGCCGGGACAATCATCCCACCTAAGGCCGCCACGACCGGGAAAACGGCCTGACGGCGGCTGGCCAGCGCCCCCTGAATCATCTCACGCTTCACTTCCAGGCCAATCAGCAAGAAGAAGACGGCCATGAGCGCATCGTTAATCCACAGCAGCATGTTCTTATTGATTTCCAACGCGCCCACACGCAGCTGAACGGGTGTTTCCAGAAAGGAGTGGTAAATACCGCTGGTTGCGCCAGTATTAGCCAACAGCATAGCCAACGCGGCCGCGAAAATGAGGATAACGCCCCCTGAAGCATCGCTACTGAAAAAACGCTGCAGATGTTTCACTTTTACTCTCTCTATAAGGCTAATTCATCGATGAAACTATTCTAGTCGCCATAACACTTCGAAAAAATAAGATTATTATTGCGTTATAGCTCGATTTTTACGATATAAAGCAAACGGCAAAGCGCGACTCTGACCGGAGGGATTCAGTCATCATTAACAGATAGCGGGTTGGAAACAAAAAAGCCACTTTAACAATAAAGTGGCTTTTCAGAATCGCAGTAGATTAGCGCGTCAGGTCGTCGAAGAATTTCTTCACGCCATCAAAGAAACTTTTGGAGCGCGGGCTGTTTTTTTCACCCGTTGGGCCGCCAAAACTTTCCTGAAGATCCTTCAGCAGCTGTTTCTGTTTTTCATTCAGCCCTACCGGCGTTTCAACCACCACGCGGCACAGCAGATCGCCCTGCGCGCCACCACGTACGGATTTCACCCCTTTGCCACGCATGCGGAAGAGCTTACCGGTCTGCGTTTCGCCAGGCACTTTCAGATTGACGCGGCCATCCAGCGTCGGGACTTCAATCTCGCCGCCGAGGGCAGCCATGGTGAAGTTGATCGGCACTTCGCAGTACAGGTTATTGCCTTCACGCTCAAAGATAGCGTGCTGCTTAACCTGGACCTGAACGTACAGATCGCCCGCCGGAGCGCCGTGCTCACCCGCTTCGCCTTCGCCTGAAAGACGAATACGATCGCCGGTATCCACACCCGCCGGGATTTTGACCGACAGGGTTTTGGTCTTCTCGACCCGGCCGTGACCGTGGCATTTGTTGCACGGATCTTTAATCAGCGTACCGCGTCCCTGGCAATGCGGACAGGTTTGCTGAACGGCGAAGAAGCCCTGACGCATCTGCACCTGACCGGCACCGTGACAGGTTGGACAGGTTTGCGGTTTGCTACCGGCTTTCGCGCCGCTGCCGTGGCAGACGTCACACTCTTCCAGCGTCGGGATGCGAATCTCTTTAGTCACGCCGCGAACGGCTTCTTCCAGCGTCAGCTCCATGTTGTAGCGCAGGTCAGCGCCACGCGCCGCACGCTGACGGCCACGACCGCCGCCAAAGATATCGCCAAACACGTCGCCAAAGATATCGCTGAAATCTGCACCGCCGCCAAAACCACCGCCGCCGCCGCCCATGCCACCTTGTTCAAAGGCGGCGTGGCCGTACTGATCGTAGGCCGCACGCTTCTGGTCATCAGTCAGGATTTCATACGCTTCTTTAATTTCTTTAAACTTCGCTTCGGCTTCTTTATCACCCTGGTTACGGTCCGGGTGATATTTCATGGCCAGGCGCTTGTAAGCCTTTTTGATTTCACGCTCTTCCGCTGTTTTGGAAACGCCCAAAATCTCGTAATAATCTTGCTTTGCCATTGGTGTTTTTCAGCCCCTTAACATGCGTGCACGGGCGGAGAGGAAACCTCTTCGCCCGTGCCAGTGTTTTACCCGTTCAAAGGGCGATTATTTTTTGTCTTTCACTTCTTCAAACTCGGCGTCAACGACATCGTCGTCTTTCGCGTTGCTTTCAGAAGCTTCAGCACCGCCAGCCTGCTGCTGAGCGTGTTGCTGCTGAGCAATTTCCATCAGCTTCTGGGAAGCCTGAGCCAGCGCCTGCATTTTCGCTTCGATGTCCGCTTTGTCTTCACCTTTCAGCGAAGTTTCCAGCGCGGTCAGCGCAGACTCGATGGCAGTTTTGTCGTCAGCCGGCAGTTTGTCGCCCGCTTCTTCAACCTGCTTACGCGTGCTGTGCAGCAGATGGTCGCCCTGGTTACGGGTCTGAACCAGCTCTTCGAACTTACGGTCAGATTCAGCGTTCGCTTCCGCATCACGAACCATTTTGGCGATCTCTTCTTCGTTCAGACCAGAAGAGGCTTTAATGGTGATTTTCTGCTCTTTACCGCTGTTTTTGTCTTTCGCGGACACGTGCAGGATACCATCAGCATCGATGTCGAAGGTGACTTCGATCTGCGGCATACCGCGCGGTGCCGGGTTAATCCCATCCAGGTTGAATTGACCCAGTGATTTGTTATCGGAGGCGCGTTTACGCTCACCCTGAATCACGTGGATGGTTACCGCAGACTGGTTGTCTTCTGCAGTAGAGAACACCTGGCTATGCTTGGTCGGGATAGTGGTGTTTTTGTTGATCAGCGCAGTCATCACGCCGCCCATGGTTTCGATACCCAGCGACAGCGGGGTAACGTCCAGCAGCAGAACGTCTTTAACTTCACCGGTCAGTACACCACCCTGAACCGCAGCGCCGATCGCCACAGCTTCATCCGGGTTAACGTCTTTACGCGGCTCTTTACCAAAGAACTCAGCCACTTTCTTCTGCACCATTGGCATACGAGTCTGACCACCGACCAGGATAACGTCCTGGATGTCAGACACGGAGAGACCAGCGTCCTGCAGAGCAACTTTCAGCGGCTCGATAGAACGGTTAACCAGGTCTTCAACCAGGCTTTCCAGTTTCGCACGCGTCACTTTGATGTTCATGTGTTTCGGACCGGTGGCATCTGCAGTGATGTACGGCAGGTTCACGTCGGTCTGCTGAGCGGAAGAAAGCTCGATTTTCGCTTTTTCAGCCGCTTCTTTCAGGCGCTGCATGGCCAGCGGATCGTTACGCAGGTCAATGCCCTGATCTTTCTTAAACTCATCAACGAGGTAGTTGATCATACGGCTGTCGAAGTCTTCACCACCCAGGTGGGTATCACCGTTGGTTGCCAGAACTTCGAAGGTTTTTTCGCCGTCAACTTCGTCGATTTCGATAATAGAGATATCGAAGGTACCACCACCGAGGTCGTAAACCGCGATAGTACGGTTGCCGACTTCTTTATCCAGACCGTAAGCCAGTGCAGCGGCGGTCGGTTCGTTGATGATACGTTTGACTTCCAGACCTGCGATACGGCCGGCATCTTTCGTTGCCTGACGCTGAGCATCGTTGAAGTATGCAGGTACGGTGATAACCGCTTCAGTTACCGGCTCACCCAGGTAATCTTCAGCCGTTTTCTTCATTTTTTTCAGCACTTCAGCAGAAATCTGCGGCGGTGCCATTTTCTGACCTTTCACATCAAGCCATGCGTCGCCGTTGTCGGCGCCGATGATTTTGTACGGCATGATGGATACGTCACGCTGAACTTCTTCGTCCTGGAAGCGGCGACCAATCAGGCGTTTAATCGCAAACAGGGTGTTTTGCGGGTTTGTCACTGCCTGACGTTTAGCCGGCTGACCAACCAGAGTTTCACCATCCTGGGTATAAGCAATGATAGAAGGCGTGGTGCGATCGCCTTCGGCGTTCTCCAGCACACGTGCAGTAGTGCCATCCATAATCGCTACACAAGAGTTGGTAGTACCCAGGTCGATACCAATAATTTTACCCATCTAAACGTCTCCACTAAAAATTCGATCAACATGTGGTTGTAAACCTGTAATAAGGGCGAAACCTATGGTTTCAACTGCCCAGACATCATTTTTTTCAGGTTCATTCACTGCGGTTGACTACAAGATGGGGTCGCCCACCGCTTCCTCAAGGGGGCAAGCAAAAAAATTTTTCACTTTCTTGCCGGGTAAAGAGAGGAATAAAGAAGGCAGACTGAATAAACCGGTAAAAAAGCGGCTTTTATCGATAACCCGCGTCCCGCCGGGCGCCCCGTCCCCGCCTGCCGATAGCGAACGATCGCCATTTATCCGCGCCAGCGTAAATTGGCGAAAAATACCCCGCCAGATCATAGACAGTTACCCTGCGCCTCATTATGATGCCGCGCCCCGTCCCCGAGTGGCGGGGTAATGCTTCCCTTTCTAATCATTATTCTGAGGAATTATGGGCAACACTAAGTTGGCTAATCCGGCACCGCTGGGCCTTATGGGCTTCGGCATGACCACTATTTTGCTTAATCTGGCAAATAGCGGCCTGTTCGCGTTTGATGTAGCTATCCTGGCGATGGGCATTTTTTACGGCGGTATTGCGCAGATTTTCGCAGGCCTGCTGGAATTTAAAAAAGGTAATACCTTTGGTTTAACTGCTTTTACGTCCTACGGCGCCTTCTGGCTGACGTTGGTCGCTATTCTTCTCATGCCGAAAATGGGCCTGGCAGAAGCGCCTGATGCGCACTTCCTGGGCATGTACCTCGGTCTGTGGGGAGTCTTCACGTTGTTTATGTTCTTCGGTACTCTGAAAGCCGCACGAATGCTGCAATTCGTTTTCCTCAGCCTGACCGTTCTGTTTGCGCTGCTGGCAATCGGCCACCTGGCAGATAATGAAGGTCTGGTAAAAATCGCGGGCTGGATTGGTTTAGTCTGCGGCGGTAGCGCTATTTATCTGGCGATGGGTGAAGTACTGAACGAACAGTTTGGTCGCACCGTACTGCCGATCGGCGCACCTCATTGATAAAAGATACCCTCGTCCCGACGGGCGAGGGTATTGCTCGCGGAACGTTAAGGCAGGCGCTGCAACTCCCCTCCTGCGGCAGCCACTTCACGGTCCATCCCCTGGCGCAGCCAGATCCCTAATCCCAGCCCCATCAGCGAAAGTGCCAGCACGTACCACGCAGGTGCCATCGGCGAAACCCCCATCAGCATGGTCACGGCAATCGGCGTCAGGCCGCCAAAAATGGCGTAAGAGACGTTATATGAAAAGGAAATGCCGGTAAAGCGAACCTCCGCCGGGAAAGCGCGCACCATGACGTAAGGCACGGCGCCCACAACCCCAACGCACAATCCCACCGTGCCATACAGCAGGAACAGCTGCTCGGGACTGCTGCCGGAAAGGTGATAGAACGCCCAGCTGGAGACCGCCAGGAGCAAACTGCCGACGATGAAGGTGCGACTGGCGCCAAAACGATCCGCCGCCAGCCCCGCCAGCAGACAACCGATGCAGAGCATAATGGTGGCAATACTGTTGGCCTGCAGGGTGATCGCCGGGGCAAAACCGTAGTGCTTTTGTAGCCAGACCGGTGACATGAGGATCACCACCACCACGCCGGCGGATAACAGCCAGGTCAGCAGCATGGAGACCACCACCGCTTTCTGGTGTTTCAGCACCACCGATTTAACCGGCAGCTCCTGCGCTAACGCCTTACGCTGCTGCATTTCGAGAAATATCGGCGTCTCCTGCAGCCAACGACGCAGATACATGGCCACCAGACCAAATACGCCGCCTAACAGGAAGGGAATACGCCAACCGCCGTCGTGAATCCCCTGCGGCGTCAGGCTGGTATTAATCAGCGTCGCGACCACCGATCCCAGCAGAATGCCAACCGTCAGGCCGGCAGTGAGGGTGCCGCAGGCGATACCAATGCGCTTTTCCGGCACGTGTTCGGCGACAAAAACCCAGGCGCCGGGGACCTCCCCTCCGATAGCCGCCCCCTGCAGAATGCGCATCAGCAACAGCAGCAGCGGCGCGGCAATGCCTATCGACGCGTAGGTCGGCAGCAGACCAATCGCCAGCGTCGGCAATGCCATCAGCAGAATGCTCAGGGTGAACATCTTCTTGCGCCCGACCAGATCGCCGAAGTGGGCCATGATAATGCCGCCCAGTGGACGCGCCAGGTAGCCCGCGGCAAAGATGCCGAAGGTCTGCACCTGGCGCAGCCATTCCGGGATATCCGCCGGGAAGAACAGTTCGCCAACGACGGCGGCGAAGAAGACAAAGATAATGAAATCATAAAACTCCAGCGCGCCGCCAAGGGCGGCCAGCGTCAGGGTTTTATAATCTTGTCGATTCAGAGGTCGAGTATGTTGTGACATAACGAGCAATTCATCCAGAGGTGTGTAGGTGTCATCACGGAATGTGTAAAGTAAAAAACACTATATCGTAAATAAAACGGCACACCACCGACAATGCAGGTTATGTCAGGAAAGCATCAAATTCAGGATAAAGTTTCGCGTCTCGCGCTTTTTGGGCGAAAAGCCGCTACAACTTCCGCGTTCGTCTCCACATACGGCCCCTCCAGCAGCTGTACACAATAAGGTACACTTGCGAAGATCCCGTGCACCAGAACCTTGCCGTCCGCATCTTTAACGCCTTCAAGGGTTTCCTGAATGGCTTTCGGCTGGCCCGGCAGATTCAAAATCAGCGCCTGCTTGCGGATAACGCCAACCTGACGAGAAAGGATAGCCGTCGGAACGAAGTGTAGGCTAACCTGGCGCATTTGCTCACCAAACCCCGGCATAACGCGGTCAGCTACGGCCAGGGTGGCATCCGGCGTCACGTCGCGTCGGGCAGGACCGGTCCCGCCGGTAGTCAACACCAGATGGCAAGCCATCTCGTCAACCAGCTCACACAGCGTTTGTTCGATAATCACCTGTTCGTCAGGGATCAGACGGGTCTCGAGCTCAAAGGGGGTCGTCAGCGCACGCGCCAGCCACTCTTCAAGTGCCGGGATGCCTTTATCCTGATAGACGCCGCTGGAGGCGCGATCGGAGATGGAAACTAAGCCGATTCGTAAGGTATTCATCGTTATTCCGTTCAAACTGTACAATTAGACGGAATGATACACGCTGGAAGGAAATACAGACAGAGTTCAGGAGAAGTAGCGTGACCGGGAGCCCGGCCACGCCCAAATGATTACAGCAGGTCGCCGATCATTTTTTCCAGTTTTTCCTGGTCGATAGCAAACTTACGGATACCTTCCGCCAGCTTGTCCACCGCCATCGGATCCTGGTTGTGCTGCCACAGGAACTGGGCTTCGGTGATGCGTTCCGGACGTGCTTTCACTTCGCCGCTGAACGCCAGTTTACGTTCGATAGCCCCTTCGCTTTCCGCCAGCTCTTTCAACAGAGCCGGAGCGATAGTCAGGCGATCGCAGCCAGCCAGCTCAAGGATTTCACCGACGTTACGGAAGCTTGCGCCCATTACGACAGTTTCATAACCGTGCTGCTTGTAGTACTCGTAAATCTCACTGACGGAAACGACGCCCGGATCTTCAGCCGGCGCGTACTCTTTCTTATCGGTGTTCGCTTTGTACCAGTCGAGAATACGGCCAACGAACGGAGAGATCAGGAATACACCCGCTTCAGCACAAGCGCGAGCCTGAGCGAAGGAGAACAGCAGAGTCAGGTTACAGTTGATGCCTTCTTTTTCCAGCTGCTCGGCGGCGCAAATACCCTGCCAGGTCGAAGCCAGTTTAATCAGAATGCGATCGTTGCCGATGCCCGCATCGTTGTACAGTTTGATGATGCGCTTCGCTTTCGCGATAGATGCCTGGGTGTCATAGGAGAGGCGCGCGTCAACTTCGGTCGAAATACGGCCTGGAATCAGCTTAAGAATTTCGAGACCAATGTTCACCGCCAGCTTATCGGAAGCATCGATAATCTGCTGAGCGCGATCGCTGCTCTGGCCGCGGGCCCACTCGACAGCGTCATCAATCAGCTTACGGTACTCAGGAATCTGAGCCGCGCCGAGAATCAAAGAAGGGTTAGTCGTGGCATCCTGAGGCTGATACAGCTTCATTGCCGCAATATCTCCGGTATCAGCTACGACAGTGGTGTACTGACGCAGAGAAGTCAATTTATCCGTCATGATAGTGTTTCTCTTAAACAGCAGTTAAGGGGATGTAACCGGTCTGCCAAGATGATAACACGCTGCATGTTCAGCGCAACTGCGGACCATGCAAGAGCGCAGAGTGTGATAAACTGGATGAATTAATTCTCTGAAAGCTAAGGGATTGTCACTTGAATTGGTAACGCTTACACTAGCGTTCCGGCATGGACAAGAGGATGGTTAATGCCTGATTTTTTCTCTTTTATCAATGAAATACTCTGGGGCTCGGTAATGATTTATCTGTTACTGGGCGCCGGCATCTGGTTTACCTGGCGAACAAAATTCATTCAGTTTCGTTATGTTCGTCAGTTTGGGAAAAGTCTAAAGAAAAGCCTCCAGCCTCAGCCCGGCGGGTTAACCTCTTTCCAGGCCCTGTGCACCAGCCTCGCGGCGCGCGTGGGCAGCGGCAACCTGGTCGGTGTCGCGCTGGCTATCTCCGCCGGCGGACCCGGCGCCGTCTTCTGGATGTGGGTTTCTGCGCTGCTCGGCATGGCCAGCAGCTTTGCCGAATGTTCTCTTGCCCAGCTCTACAAAGAACGCGATGCCCACGGGCAATTTCGCGGCGGCCCGGCCTGGTATATGTCACGGGGTTTAGGAATGCGCTGGATGGGCATCGTGTTTTCTATCCTGCTCCTGCTGGCCTATGGGGTTATTTTTAACACCGTGCAGGCCAACTCTATTGCGAAAGCGATGACCTATGCCTTTGACCTTCCCGCTATCGTTACCGGCTGCGCGCTGGCACTGGTGATCCTGCTGGTTATCGTACGGGGTTTGCGGGGCGTGGCGAAGCTATTGCAGTGGATTGTGCCGCTGATGGCTCTGCTTTGGGTGACCACCAGCCTGCTGATTGGCCTCTGGCACATTACGGCGCTGCCGGCCATTTTCGAGTCCATTTTCCGCAGTGCGTTCGGCTGGCAGGAGGCCGCCGCCGGCGCAGTGGGCTATACCATCAGCCAGGCGCTCACCAGTGGCTTTCAGCGCGGTATGTTCTCGAACGAAGCGGGGATGGGGTCAACGCCTAACGCCGCGGCGGCAGCGGCTTCCTGGCCTCCGCATCCGGCTGCGCAGGGGATCGTGCAAATGATTGGCGTCCTCATCGATACGATAGTTATCTGCACCGCCAGCGCCGTCATCATCATGCTGGCGCCGCTGGACGAGGCGGAAGATGCCGTGAATGGTATCCAGAGTATCCAGCATGCCATGACATCACTGGTCGGCGGCTGGGGGGCGGGATTCGTGGCAATCGTCGTGCTGCTCTTCGCCTTCAGTTCTATCGTCGCAAACTACATCTATGCTGAAAATAACCTGATATTTCTACGTATTAACAGCCCTCGTCATGTCTGGGCGCTACGGATCCTCACCCTGGTCATGGTCATCACCGGCGCGCTGGTCGGTTTGCCGGTTGTCTGGCAGCTGGCGGATACCATCATGGCGCTGATGGCCATCACTAACCTGACCGCTATTTTACTGCTGTCGCCTACGGTACGGATCCTGGCCAGTGATTATCTCAACCAGCGACGGCTGGGCGTGCGGCCGACCTTTGACGCCACGCGCTACCCGGAAATTAACCAGCAGCTGGCGCCAGGTGCCTGGGATGAGCTGCCGCGTGAATAGCGCGGCAATCGCAGCTATCGATCCCACCGCGGTGTTTTTTTGTTAAAGTCACGGAAAATCCCCTGCAAGGACCGGATATGCTGATTCTTATTTCACCTGCCAAAACACTCGACTACCAAAGCCCGCTGGCCACAGCACGCTACACCCAGCCTGAGCTGCTGGAATATTCCCAGGAGCTCATCGGCGTCGCGCGCCGGCTATCGGCGCCGCAGATCGGCAAACTGATGAGCATCAGCGATAAGCTGGCGGATCTGAATGCGACCCGCTTTCATGACTGGCACCCGGACTTCACGCCGCAAAACGCGCGCCAGGCGATTCTGGCTTTTAAAGGCGATGTTTATACCGGACTGCAGGCGGAAAGCCTCAGCGAAGACGATTTCGATTTTGCTCAACGGCATTTGCGTATGCTTTCCGGCCTCTACGGCGTGCTGCGCCCGCTGGATCTGATGCAGCCCTATCGCCTGGAAATGGGAATTAAGCTGGAAAATAGCAGAGGCAAAGATCTCTACCAGTTCTGGGGCGAAGTGATTACCGATAAACTCAATCAGGCGCTGAAAGCCCAGGGCGACGATATCGTGATTAACCTGGCTTCTGACGAATACTTCCGGTCGGTGAAGACAAAACAGTTGCAGGGTAGAATCATTAAGCCCGTGTTCCTCGATGAGAAAAACGGTCAGTTTAAAGTGATCAGTTTCTATGCCAAAAAGGCGCGCGGGTTAATGAGCCGCTATATCATTGAAAACCGTTTAACCCAGCCTGAGCAGCTAACCCGTTTCAACAGCGAAGGCTATTTCTTCGACGCCGAAGCCTCCGCTAAGAAAGATGAGATGGTCTTTAAACGTCACGAACGCTAATCCCCTTCCCGGCCGCCCTCGCGGCGACCGGGACGGAAGATTTAGTGATGGCGCCAGTCACGATCCGGGCCGCGGCCACGATCGTGGTCATCATGATGATCATGGCGATGTTCATCATGTGCGCGCCAGTGGTTATCGCGCCAGTCGTAATGACGGCCCCACCATTCGTGGTCGCGCCAATGACCGCCGTCCCAGTAGTTACCGTAATTGTCGCGATCGCCAATTTGCAGTTTGACTGCCGGCACCAGCGTTATTTCCGATGCGTGGACCACCGCAGGAGCCACCAGCGACATCGAAAGCGCAAGGATCACAGACTTCAGCGTTGACATAGGTTTCCCCTTCATTAACAGTCCCCGCACGGGGGCGATAACCAAAGATTACCCCTGAGCAACACCGCGGGTTATTCTCCGCAATCCTAATCTTTGCCTCCCGGCATTTATTGGTAATTCATCCATTTTCCCTGCCTTTTTTCTGCATAATTCCTCCTTTTTCGCCGATAAAAAAGCCGGGCGTTAAAGCCCGGCCTGAGAACATCATACGGCGATAAAAGTCCCGTTATGCTTTGCCCATCATCAGCTGGCGCAGCGCGGCAAAATCCGCCGGCAGATTATGCGACAGCAGCGGCAGGTCAGCGCGATCGGCCAGCTCTTTCGGCAGCGGCAGCGTCTGCTGGAGGATCTCCTCGACGCTCTCCTTGAACTTCGCCGGGTGCGCGGTACCGAGGAACAGACCGTATTCGCCCGGCTGCAGCTGGTCGCGCAGCGCGCGCCAGGCGATGGCCGCGTGCGGCTCTGAGGTGTAGCCAATGGCTTTCAGCTCGCGCATCGCCTGTTTGGTGGTTTCATCGTCCACGGCTGCATAGCCCAGCTCGTTCAGACGCCAGACTTTGCGACGGAACAGCTCTTCCACGCGCGGCCAGTTGTTCGGCTGACTGACGTCCATCGCGTTAGACAGCGTCGCCTGGGTCGCTTTCGGCGCCCAGTTGCCGTCCTGCAGGAAACGCGGCACGGTATCATTGGCGTTGGTGGCGGCAATAAAGCGCTTAATCGGCAGACCTAAAGACTTCGCCAGCAGACCGGCGGTCAGATCGCCAAAGTTCCCGCTCGGCACGGAAATGACCAGCTGGTTGCGGGCTTCCTGCGGCAGCTGCGCGACCGCTTCGAAGTAATAGCAAATCTGCGCCAGCAGACGGCTGATATTGATGGAATTCGCCGAGTTCAGGCCCAGAGCGACCTTCAGTTCTTCATCGTCAAAAGCCTGTTTTACCAGCGCCTGACAGGCATCGAAGTCGCCATCAATCGCCACGGTTTCAATGTTGCCGCCCAGGGTGCAGAACAGTTTTTCCTGCAGCGGGCTGATCTTGCCGCGCGGATACAGAATAACGACTTTGACATTCGGCAGGCCGTAAAACGCATGCGCCACTGCCGCGCCGGTATCCCCGGAGGTGGCGGTCAGAATCGTCACCGGTTTGTCGCCGGCGATATGAGTCAGCATCTGCGCCATAAAGCGGCCGCCGAAATCCTTAAACGCCAGCGTCGGGCCGTGGAACAGCTCCAGACAGCCGATATCATCCTGCACCTTGCTGACCGGAGCCGGGAAGGTGAAAGCGGCGGCGATGCGCTCTTTGAGGATCTCCTGCGGGATCTCGTCGCCAATAAAGGCCGACAGAATTCTGGCGCTACGGGAGGCCAAATCCATCTCCAGCATGTCGTCAATTTCAGTCAGGCTAAATTCCGGCAGGTCGTGCGGAAAGAACAGCCCCTGTTGCTTGCCAAGCCCCTGCGTCACGGCCTGCGCAAAGCTGACCTGTTCGTTATGATCTTTTAAATTATAGAGTTTCATTGGTTATCCCACTACTCGTGCGCCCGCCGTATCCAGCCGGCAAATATGAACGAAGCCTTCCTGATTCTGCAGATAATGCGTGCCCAGCCAGTCCGCAACGCGCTGCGCGGTTTCCGGCTTATCGCACAGCGCAAACAGCGTCGGGCCAGAGCCTGAGATGCCGCACGCCTGCGCACCGATCTCCATCGCCGCCTGACGCGCTTCGCTGAAGCCCGGCAGCAGTTTGGTGCGATACGGTTCGGCAATCACATCTTTCATCAATTTCGCTGCCAGCTGCGGCTGGCGGGTGTAGCAGGCATGAATAAAGCCCGCCAGATGACGACCGTGAGCGATACAGTCCTGGCGGCGATACTGCGCCGGGAGGATGGCACGCGCTTCCGCCGTCGAAACTTTAATTCCCGGATAAGCCAGTACCCACAGCCATTCGTCGAAACCCGGAACCTGCTGGCTGATGATGCCATTCTCTTCAATCATCAGCTGCATGCCGCCCAGGTAGCAGGGCGCAACGTTGTCATAGTGGATACTGCCGGAAATACGCCCTTCCATCTCCCCCATCAGCGCCAGCATACGCATCTCATTCAGCGGCTTACCGCAGAATTCATTCATCGCCACCAGCGCGGCGACGACAGAGCAGGCGCTGGAACCGAGCCCGGAACCAATCGGCATATTTTTTTCCAGCACCATCGACACCGGAACTTTTTTGCCGATCTCCTGGCAGAAACGCTCCCAGCACTGGTAAACAATGTTCTCCTGCGGCACGGAGGGCAGCTTGCTGGCAAAGCGGCCAACGTTTTGCAGGCTGAAGCTGTCCGCCGCCTCGACCGAAACGTTGTCCCCCAGCAGGGTGCCATCGACCGGCGTTACCGCCGCGCCCAGCACATCAAACCCGACGCTCATATTGGCACTGGAAGCCGGGGCATATACTTTGACCATCTTAAACTCCTAACTTCCATGACAGGGTGCGCAACAGGTCAGCAAACACACCGGCCGCCGTGACGTCGTTACCTGCACCATAGCCGCGCAGCACCAGCGGCAGCGGCTGATAATAATGGCTGTAAAAGGCCAGGGCGTTTTCACCATTTTTCACTTTGTACAGCGGGTCGTTACCGTCAACGGCGGCAATTTTCACGCGACAGGTCCCATCCTCTTCGATGTTACCGACGTAACGCAAGACTTTACCTTCATCACGTGCCTGGGCAACCCGGGAGGCAAACTCGTTATCCAGCGAAGGCAAGCGCGCCATAAAGCTCTCAACGTCGCCGCTGGCATCAAATTGTGCAGGCAGTACCGGTTCGACGACAATGTCAGACAGCTCCAGCTCACGGCCGGTTTCACGGGCCAGAATCAGCAGCTTGCGCGCAACATCGACGCCTGAAAGGTCGTCTCGCGGATCCGGTTCGGTATAGCCCATCTCGCGCGCCAGCGTTGTTGCCTCAGAGAGATTCATTCCCTCATCCAGCTTACCGAAAATAAACGACAGGGAGCCGGAAAGAATACCGGAGAAGTGCAGCAGCTCATCGCCGGCGTTCAGCAGGTTTTGCAGATTTTCAATTACCGGCAGACCGGCGCCAACGTTGGTGTCGTAGAGGAATTTACGTCGCGAACTGCTGGCGGCATGGCGCAGCTGATGGTAGTAATCCAGCGAAGAGGTATTGGCCTTTTTGTTCGGCGTCACCACGTGGAAACCTTCGCGCAGGAAATCGGCGTACTGATCGGCGACCGCCTGGCTGGAGGTACAGTCGACGATAACCGGGTTCAGCAGATGGTACTCCTTGACCAGGCGAATCAGACGGCCCAGGTTCAGCGACTCTTTCGCTTCGGCCAGCTCCGCGCGCCAGTTCTCGAGATTCAACCCGTGCACGTTAGTCAGCAGGGCCTGTGAATTCGCCACGCCGCAGACGCGCAGGTCGATATGTTTGTTCTTCAGCCAGCCCTGCTGACGCTTGATCTGTTCAATCAGCGCGCCGCCGACACCGCCGACGCCGATAACAAAGACCTCAATGACCTGATCGGTGTTGAACAGCATCTGATGGGTCACGCGCACCCCGGTGGTCGCATCATCATTGCTGACCACCACGGAGATAGAACGCTCAGAAGAGCCCTGGGCAATCGCCACGATATTGATATTAGCGCGGGCCAGCGCGGCGAAGAACTTCGCCGAGATGCCGCGCAGCGTGCGCATACCGTCACCCACCACGGAGATAATCGCCAGACGATCCATGATCGATAGCGGCTCCAGCTGGCCCTCTTTCAGCTCCAGATAGAACTCATCTTCCATTACCCGTTTTGCGCGCGCGCAGTCGCTCTGCGGTACGCAGAAACTGATGCTGTATTCCGATGACGACTGGGTAATCAGCACAACCGAAATTCCGGCGCGGGACATGGTGGCAAACACGCGAGCGGCCATACCGACCATGCCTTTCATCCCCGGGCCGGAGACGTTGAACATCGCCATATTATTGAGGTTGGAGATGCCTTTGACCGGCAGACCGTCTTCATCAAGGCTGGCGCCGATCAGCGTACCTGGCGCCTGCGGATTACCGGTATTCTTGATCAGGCAGGGAATCTGGAACTGAGCGATAGGAGCAATGGTGCGCGGATGCAGAACTTTCGCCCCGAAGTAGGATAGCTCCATCGCTTCCTGATATGACATCGACTTCAGCAGACGCGCATCGGGAACCTGACGCGGGTCGCAGGTATATACCCCATCGACGTCGGTCCAGATTTCACAACAGTCGGCGCGCAGGCAGGCGGCCAGCACGGCAGCAGAGTAGTCTGAGCCATTGCGTCCCAGCACCACCAGTTCCCCTTTTTCGTTACCGGCGGTAAACCCGGCCATCAGCACCATATGGTCGGATGGAATATGGCTGGCGGTAATGCGGCGGGTCGATTCAGCGATATCGACAGTGGATTCGAGGTAATGGCCAACGGCCAGCAGTTTTTCGACGGGGTTAATCACGCTAACTTTGTGACCGCGTGCTTCCAGCAGCCCCGCCATCACGGCGATAGACAGCTTCTCGCCGCGGCAAATCAGCGCGGCGTTGACGCTATCGGGGCACTGACCAAGCAGGCTGATACCGTGCAACACGTGTTTAATCTGGGCAAACTCTTGCGCGACAAAGGCTTTCAGCTGTGCCAGCGGGAACCCCGGTTGCGCGTCGGCGAGGCCCTGCAGCAGTTCAGCAAAAATGCGTTCAGCGTCGGAGATATTGGTGAGCGCGTCCTGGCCGCCGATGGTTTTTTCAATCATTGCGACCAGATGGTTGGTAATTTTCGCCGGGGCAGACAGGACGGTTGCTACCTGCCCCTGCCTGGCATTGCTCTCCAGAATATCGGCAACCCGCAGAAAACGTTCTGCATTTGCCACTGATGTACCGCCGAACTTCAACACGCGCATGGTTGTTACCCCTAGATTTTTTGTCGAAAAAAAAGCCCGCACTGTTCAGGTGCGGGCTTTTTTCTGTGTTTCCTGTACGCGTCAGCCCGCACCGTTACCTGTGGTAATGGTGATGGTGATAATGGTTGTCATCATGCTGATGCGTTTCATGGATGTTGTGTACTCTGTAATTTTTATCTGTCTGTGTCCTGTGCCTATATTGGTTAAAGTATCTGCCGGTTTAAGTCAACGAATTTTTACATTTCACCCGTTTCACTGCAGCGGGTCAATGCGCCACAATGACCTGACAATTCACCTGAATTTGCGATACACCGCGCTTGATGCTGGCAGATATAACCATACTTAAAACTTATATCAGAACTTTACTCTGGCAGGTTTTTTTCAATGTCGTGCAGTAATCGGTGCAACATTGCCGTGTCTCGCTGCTCTAAAAGCCCAATTCGCTGCTGGAGCCAGTCGGTCAGTTTGAGGTCTTCAGCCACGCCCAGTCGGGTCAATAAATCGAGCGCCCGCAGACGCAATGCCTGCAGCTGATTTTCATCGACGCTGGCAGAAACGGCCGACGCCTGCTGAACCAGGGTACTCAATTGATAGCAATAGACCATCACCGACTGCCCTAAGTTAAGCGAAGGATAGTCGGCCACCATCGGCACGCCTGTCAGCACATCGGCAAGAGCCAGCTCTTCGTTGGTAAGTCCGGAATCTTCCCGACCAAAGACCAGCGCCGCATGGTTCATCCACCCGGCTTTCTCCGCCATCAGCGGCAGCAGCTGCTGCGGCGTGGCGTAGTAATGGAAACGCGCCCGGCTACGGGCCGTGGTCGCCACGGTAAAGTCAACGTCATGCAGCGCCTGTTCCAGCGTTGGATAAGTGCTTATGTTATCGAGAATATCTCCGGAACCATGCGCAACCCAACGCGCCGCAGGCTGAAGGTGGGCATCGCTGTCAACGATACGCAGGTCGCGAAAACCCATCGTTTTCATCGCGCGTGCCGCCGCGCCAACGTTTTCTGCCCTGGCCGGGGCGACTAATACAATAGATACGTGCATGCTGGCTCTCTTCTACTCTCTCACGCGGCGAAAATGAAAATTATCCCCATTTTACGCGGCGAAAATTTACAAATTTGCAACAAAAATCACTAAAATTGCGCGTTATTACCCATAAAAAAGCCTAAACTGTTTCCAACGAACCACGGGACGGAGTATGTTAACAGAACGCATTTATCCATATGTTTGCCAATGATATTTGTCGCAACCGCGCTGAACGTTCATTGGATTCAACATGTTTATCAATTTACCAGCGCAACCATTTGAGCAGTGTAAGATTTGTGACTATAAATAGCATTTCAATGCAATGATTTCACAAGACTGTTAACGTGCTACAATTGAATTTGATATATGTCAACGAAGCGTAGTTTTATGGGGTGTTCAGCCTCTCTTAGCCTGTTATATTGCTGTTAAAATGGTTAGGATGACAGCCGTTTTTGACACCGTCGGGTCCAGAGGGAAAGTACCCACGACCAAGCTAATGATGTTGTTGACGTTGATGGAAAGTGCATCAAGAACGCAATTACGTACTTTAGTCATGTTACGCCGGGCATGTTAATTTGCGACATGTACCAGGCAGGTCAGGGACTTTGGTACTTCCTGTTTCGATTTAGTTGGCAATTTAGGTAGCAAACATGCAGACCCCGCACATTCTTATCGTTGAAGACGAGTTGGTAACACGCAACACGTTAAAAAGTATTTTCGAAGCAGAAGGTTATGATGTGTTCGAAGCGACCGATGGCGCGGAAATGCATCAGATCCTGTCTGAAAATGATATCAACCTGGTGATTATGGATATCAACCTGCCAGGTAAAAATGGTCTCCTGTTAGCGCGTGAACTGCGTGAACAGGCTGACGTCGCGCTGATGTTCCTGACCGGCCGCGATAACGAAGTTGATAAGATTCTGGGCCTCGAAATCGGCGCTGATGACTATATCACTAAACCGTTCAACCCTCGTGAACTGACCATTCGCGCACGTAACCTCCTCTCCCGTACCATGAATCTGGGTACCGTGAGCGAAGAGCGTCGCAGCGTAGAAAGCTACAAGTTCAACGGCTGGGAACTGGATATCAATAGCCGTTCGCTGGTCAGCCCGAATGGTGAGCAGTACAAGCTGCCGCGCAGTGAATTCCGCGCGATGCTGCACTTCTGCGAAAACCCGGGCAAGATCCAGTCACGTGCTGAACTGCTGAAGAAAATGACCGGCCGTGAGCTTAAGCCGCACGACCGTACCGTTGACGTGACCATCCGTCGCATTCGTAAGCATTTCGAGTCTACTCCGGATACTCCGGAAATCATCGCCACGATTCACGGCGAAGGTTATCGCTTCTGCGGCGACCTGCAGGAATAACATTCGTTTTCCTGCTCCCGCAACGTAAAAACGGCGCTTAATGCGCCGTTTTTTTTATGTGCGAATCGGATGCTACGATGCGCCGCGTTATTTATTCCACGGCATGATAGGCACGGCGCTGAGCGCATTCTTCGGTGAACCGTCAACGACTTTATCCGAATAGCTCAGGTAGATCAGCGCATTACGTTTGCTATCGTAAAAACGGACCACCTGCAGCTTTTTAAACACCAGCGAAGTACGTTTCTGGAAAACCACGTCGCCCTGCGACTTACCGTTTTTGATTTTATCGTTCAGTTCGATCGGCCCTACCTGCTGGCAAGAAATCGCCGCATCTGACGTATCTTCCGCCAGACCCAGACCGCCCTTAATCCCGCCGGTTTTCGCCCGGCTGATATAGCACGTCACGTTCTGCACATCCGGATCGTCGAAGGCCTCAACGACGATTTTATGATCCGGACCAAAGAATTTGAATACGGTATCTACGGAGCCAATTTGTTCCGCCTGTGCCACCTGACATCCCGCCAGTAAAAGCAGCCCCGCAACTAACCTCTTGTATTTCATATTGTTACCATTTTCTTAAAATTTTGCTGAGCGATGATTATAGACTCAGCGGAAAAGGTTTATAGATCACAGCGTTACCAAAACAGCTAAAAAACCTGCTGACAAATCGCATTTATAAGCAAAAAAAACACTGAATGCTAAAACATCAAAAAATGCTATTATCCGCTACCTTACTTAGTAGCAGGCACCTGAGTTTAAGGATGAGGACATTTTATGGATCAAGCAGGGATTATTCGCGATCTCCTTAGCTGGCTGGAAGGTCACCTGGATCAACCGCTCTCACTAGATAATGTGGCAGCCAAGGCCGGTTATTCCAAGTGGCATTTGCAAAGAATGTTTAAAGACGTGACCGGCCAAGCCATCGGTGCCTATATTCGCGCTCGCCGTTTATCAAAATCAGCGGTCGCCCTGCGCCTGACCGCCCGCCCGATTCTCGACATTGCGCTACAGTATCGTTTTGACTCGCAGCAGACCTTCACCCGCGCGTTTAAAAAGCAGTTTTCGTTAACGCCGGCGCTGTACCGCCGCTCTCCTGACTGGAGCTCTTACGGGATGCGTCCCCCGCTGCGCCTGGGTGAATTCACGATGCCGCAGCATGAGTTCGTCACCCTGAGCAATACCCAGCTGATTGGCATCACTCAGAGCTACACCTGCAAGCTGGAGGAAATCTCCGACTTCCGTAACCAGATGCGCGTTCAGTTCTGGCGTGATTTCCTCGGCAATTCACCGTCGATTCCGCCCACGCTGTACGGTCTGCACGAACCGCGTCCTAGTCTCGAGAAAGATGACGAGCAAGAGGTCTTCTACACCACTGCGCTGACGCCGGAGATGGCCAACGGCCACCTGCACAACTCCCATCCGATCATTCTGGAAGGCGGCGAGTATGTGATGTTCACTTATGAAGGGTTAGGAAGCGGACTGCAGGAGTTTATCCTGACGGTGTACGGCACCTGCATGCCAATGCTGAACCTTACCCGCCGCAAAGGTCTGGATATCGAACGCTTCTTCCCTGAGGATGAAAGCCGGGATCAAGAAACGCCGATTCAGCTGCGTTGCGAATACCTGATCCCGATTCGTCGTTAACGCTGTAGTTCATCCATCGCGGGGGCGTCAAGATGCGACACATCCCCCGCGGTTTCCACGACCCAGCCCGATGCCAGCCACAGACTCTGCTGATAATCAACGCGAGAAATTGAGCAGTTACGCAGACGCAGGCGGCGTTCCGCGTGTGCCGGCAGCCCCAGAATCGTACTGACCAGACAGCCCAGCGCAATACCGTGGCTCACCAGCAGCGGCCTGCTTCCGGCAGGCAGTTCCAGGCAGGACGCCAGTGCCGCGTGCATACGCTCACTCAGCTCCAGCATCGACTCCCCCTGTGGGATACGGCCGTCCGGGGTCCCATCAACCAACCGGCGACGCCACTCTTCTTCTTCCTCGCTCAGCGAGTCGATATGACGTTTTTCAAGAACCCCCATATCCAGCTCACGCAGCCGTGAATCAAGGATGACATCGCAACCGCAGGCTTCCGCGATAATCTCTGCCGTCCGGCGCGTGCGCCCCAAATCGCTGGCAATGATATGCGTAATGCCCAGCGTTCTGGCACGTTCGCCGACCTGCCAGGCCTGGCGCTCGCCGTGAGGGGTTAACGGGCTGTCTGACTGGCCCTGAATGCGCCGCTCGGCGTTCCACTGCGTTTCGCCATGGCGAACAAGGTGTACCTGTAACATGCTATTTTTCCGTTCTGTGCTCTTCACAATTTCGGTTGCCGGCGTCGCGCGCTGCAACGAAAACGATTTGGAGTATACTGCGATGACGTAAATTTATTCTGAGTTGTTTGATTATGCACCATGTTGTCTCAGCTACCACTAATCCCGCCAAAATTCAGGCAATTCTACAGGCTTTTAACGAGATCTTCGGCGAAGGATCCTGCCACATTGAGTCCGTCTCCGTCGAGAGTGGCGTGCCGGAACAGCCGTTTGGTAACGAGGAAACGCGTGCTGGCGCACGAAACAGGGTCGCCAATGCGCGCGCCGTGCAGCCAAATGCCGACTTCTGGGTCGCCATTGAAGCCGGGATCGACGAAGGCAGCACCTTTAGCTGGGTAGTGATTGAAGATCATCATCAGCGCGGCGAAGCGCGCTCGGCGACGCTGCCGCTGCCGGCGGTGATTCTGGAAAAAGTGCGTGCCGGGGAAGCACTAGGGCCGGTGATGTCACAACATACCGGCATCGATGAAATTGGTCGTAAAGAAGGGGCTATCGGCGTCTTTACCGCCGGGAAGCTCACGCGCAGCAGCGTCTACCACCAGGCGGTAGTACTGGCATTAAGCCCGTTCCATAACCTTATTTACCGTTAAGCAGCGCCTGCTCCAGCCACTGTCGCAGCTCGGGTGGCGCGGATTTCAGACTGTTAGAACCACGGGTAATGGTGGCAATCCCGGCGCCGAGCTCGCTTTTGAGCTCGCGCTGGCTCATCTCGCCACGCAGCAACTCTTCAATGATCCGTACGCGCGTGCCCAGCGCCTCGCGCTCGTCGGGCGTCAGCATTAATTGCAGCAATGGCAGATGCAGATCGTCGGCGTACGCCTGCTGGAGTAACGCTACAAAGCGAAGCCATTCCTGATGACGCTGTTCGGCTACAGCCGCTGAATAAGGGGATTGTTGGGTCATGTTACGCCGCCATGTTGAGACAGGCGACCAAGGCCGCCTGTCGAATGTACTCATTAACGAGTACAAAGCATAACATACTCCGGTCAATACTCTATGGGTTTCGCGTCACAGCGCGGCGTTCAGCCCGTTTTGTCCCGCGCAATCCGCTGAGTATCAGTAACGCTGCTGCCACTCTGCATCGCTCAGCATGGGGGCTTTCTGCCCCATAAAGTAACGGTAATAGGCATCGTAGGAGAGCACGTTCTTCACATAACCCCGCGTTTCCGAGAACGGGATACTCTCGATAAATGCCACCGCATCGATTCGCCCGGCGCTATTGCCCTGCCAGGTCCGAACCCGCCCCGGACCGGCGTTGTAGGCCGCGGAAGCATAGATGCGGTTATTGCCAAACTGCTGGTAAACATACTGCAGATAGCTGGTGCCGATATTGATATTGGTCTCGGGATCCAGCAGCTGCGACGGGCTGCTGTAGCCAGGGATACTGAACATACTCACCGTATGGGTCGCCGTACCCGGCATGATTTGCATCAGGCCGCTGGCGCCAACCGGAGAGCGGACTTTCGGGTTCCACGCGCTCTCCTGGCGAGCAATCGCCATCGCATAGCTCTGCGGGATAGCTTTGCCGCTGATATAGCGCGCGAAGAGATCGTTGTAGGCCAGCGGAAAGCGTTCTTCCAGCTGGTCCCACAGCTTCCCGGCGATAGTCGCCTGAACGCTGAGATCCCACCAGTGCTGGTTGAATGCATAGCGCGCCAGCTGCGCCTGCTGATCTTTCGTCCGGCTGGTCACCAGATTTGCCCATTCGCTGCGGGCGGTGTTGTCCATATTCCAGTACATCAACTCGCGTACCCGGGCCATTTCCGGCCCGGAGGTCAGCGCAGGATCGAGATTCTCTGGCGCTTTATCGATCCGGAAGGTGAAATCCTCTCCCAGACGCTGAGCGGCAATCATCGGGTAGAACCCGCGCTGCTGCATCAACGAACGGAGGATCGCTTTTGCTTCGTCGTCACGCCCGCGCTCCAGCAGCAGATCCGCCTGCCAATAGCGCCACTCATCTTTCTCTTTCGCTTCCATCGGCAGGCGCGCCAGCCAGGTATTCAACCCGTGGCGGTCCCCGGCGCCCAGCGCCATTCGCACCCGGCGCTCTACTAGCGCAGTGGATTGCGAGCGCATAATAGCGTCATCGCGCCAGACGGCCTGCTCTTCGGTCACATCGTTGCCCATCAGGCGCCAGGCAACGATATCCCGCAACTCCTGGGTTTGATCTTCATTCAGCTTCTGTGCCTGCACCAATGACGGAATCATCAGCCGGGCGTTTTCGACATCCTGGCGCGCCACGCTGGCGAAGGCCACCGCCGCCATCTGGCGGGTGAAGTCCGTCGCCCCGGTGGTACGGGCGAAGGTCATCACGGTATTCGGATCGTTTGCCAGCGCCACCACCGCTGACGAAATCGTCTGGTATTCAGGCGGCATCTGCTGCGCCAGCACGCTAACCAGGCCGGTGTTACCCGCCTTCATCGCCAGGCGGATACGCTCAAGATATGCCAACGGATCCTGCTTGCCGGAGGAACGCCAGGCGCTAAACAGCGCATCGCAGGCATTAGGCTGGCTTTTACCGCTCAGCCACAGCGTTTTCGCGCCGTCCCAGGCTTCCTGCGCCTGGCCCACGCTCAGCTTCGCATAGTAGTAATTACATTGCGCTTCGGTGCTGGCGGGTTTTTCCGGGCTAAACGCCAGCAGTCCGCTCCAGTCGGTACGCCGCGCCAGCTCGTTAACAAAGCGCGATTTCAGGGTGCGCGCCGGCGGCAGCGTCGGGTTCGCTTCAATGAAGTTTTTCACCACCAGCGTCGGCTGGTTCATCAGATCGTCGGTGATCTGCCGGTATTGAAGATAGGGGTACAGCGGATAGGTGGTCAGCGTAGGCATAAGCTGTTCGACAACGGACATCTGCCGGCTATCCCATGCCTGCTTAATTTGAGCGTAGCGGCTGCGCTGTTCATCCAGTGAATCCGCATGTGCCAACTGGCTGAGCGTCAGCAGACTCACGCTGGCCGCCAGAAGACGCCATGCCATCGTTTTGGCTTTTTCCACAAGCTCTTCCTCTGTTAAAAGTACATCTCACTACATCAGAGCAGCATCATGCCGCTTTTTAAATGTCCCAGTGTCGCTATAGATATGCTAACCAGACAACGCCAAACGTGCCACGTCCTGGACATTTTTTTACTCTTCTGTGAATCCCATCGCCTCTCTGGGCTTAACGCGTGAAAAAGGCTACACTTCGCCTTTGAAAACTATTCATCAAAATAAAAGAGGCGAAGTCCACCGTGGCTCAATTCGTTTATACCATGCATCGTGTCGGCAAAGTGGTTCCGCCGAAACGTCATATTTTGAAAAATATCTCCCTGAGCTTCTTCCCTGGCGCGAAGATCGGCGTTCTCGGTCTGAACGGTGCCGGTAAATCTACCCTGTTACGTATTATGGCCGGCATCGATACCGACATCGAAGGCGAAGCCCGCCCGCAGCCTGGCCTGAAAATTGGCTATCTGCCGCAGGAACCGCAGCTGAACCCGGAGCAGACCGTACGTGAGTCGGTAGAAGAAGCGGTAGCCGAAGTGGTTAACGCGCTAAAAGGCCTGGATGAGGTGTATGCCAAATACGCTGAGCCAGACGCCGACTTCGATAAACTCGCGGCGCAGCAGGGCAAGTTTGAAGAGATCATTCAGGCTCACGACGGCCATAACCTGAACGTGCAGCTGGAACGTGCGGCCGATGCCCTGCGTCTGCCGGACTGGGATGCGAAAATCGCCAACCTGTCCGGTGGTGAACGCCGCCGCGTGGCGCTGTGCCGCCTGCTGCTGGAAAAACCAGACATGCTGCTGCTCGACGAACCGACCAACCACCTGGATGCTGAATCCGTGGCCTGGCTGGAACGTTTCCTGCACGACTTCGAAGGGACCGTCGTGGCGATTACCCACGACCGTTACTTCCTCGATAACGTGGCCGGCTGGATCCTCGAACTGGACCGCGGCGAAGGGATTCCGTGGGAAGGCAACTACTCCTCCTGGCTGGAGCAGAAAGATCAGCGTCTGGCGCAGGAAGCCTCTCAGGAAGCGGCGCGCCGCAAATCCATCGAGAAAGAGCTGGAGTGGGTACGCCAGGGCGCGAAAGGCCGTCAGTCTAAGGGCAAAGCCCGTCTGGCGCGCTTTGAAGAGCTTAACAACGTTGAATACCAGAAGCGTAACGAAACCAACGAACTGTTTATTCCGCCTGGAGCCCGTCTGGGGGATAAAGTGGTTGAAGTCAGCAACCTGCGTAAGTCTTACGGCGACCGCGTGCTGATTGACGATCTGACCTTCTCGGTACCGAAAGGGGCAATCGTCGGGATTATCGGGCCTAACGGCGCCGGTAAATCGACCCTGTTCCGCATGATGTCCGGTCAGGAACAGCCTGATGCCGGTTCTATTACCCTGGGTGAAACCGTGAAGCTGGCTTCCGTCGATCAGTTCCGCGACGCGATGGATAACAGCAAAACCGTCTGGGAAGAAGTCTCCGGCGGGCTGGATATCATGAAGATCGGCAACACCGAAATGCCTAGCCGCGCCTACGTCGGTCGCTTTAACTTTAAAGGCGTCGACCAGGGTAAACGCGTGGGCGAACTTTCCGGCGGTGAGCGCGGTCGTCTGCACCTCGCGAAGCTGCTGCAGGTTGGCGGTAACGTGCTGCTGCTCGATGAACCGACCAACGACCTGGATATCGAAACCCTGCGCGCGTTAGAAAACGCCCTGCTGGAGTTCCCGGGATGTGCGATGGTTATCTCGCACGACCGTTGGTTCCTCGACCGTATCGCGACCCACATTCTGGATTACCAGGATGAAGGTAAAGTCGAGTTCTTCGAAGGTAACTTCACCGAGTACGAAGAGTACAAGAAACGCACCCTCGGCGCCGATGCGCTGGAGCCAAAGCGTATCAAGTACAAGCGTATTGCGAAGTAATAAAAACGGGTGGCCCAGGCCACCCGTTTTTTTATGCTCAGCGCGCGCCAGAACTCCTCTGGCGGTGGTTAGCCCGGCTCACCCATCAGCTGCTTGACCAAATCAACGCAGCGCAGAAAGCGCGTGTCGTAATCCGACTCTTTCACATGCACAAAGTCGATCTCATTTTCTTTGAGCAGCGACACCAGCAGCGTCTGGAACTCCTTGCGGTCCACCGAACTGCCGAGGCTGCGTAAACCATCGGCCACCCACGGGGTATTGTTCTCCAGCAGAATCACCAGATCAAAACGGTACTCATCGATCAGCGCCTGCACGAAGGGATGTTCACGCCCTTCATACTTCAGGCAAAAGGCCTGGGTGCTGACGAAATCGGTGTCGATAAACGCCACCTTATTGGCATATTTAACCGCAAAATCAATATACTGTGCGTGGCCAAGCGCAATTTTGTCATAGTCGGAATACTGTAGCGCCATCTCATCGCCGCCGAGGTGCGAGAAGACGTAATCGCGACCATACTCCCAGGCGCTGGTGGTGTTAAAGATATTCGCGAGCTTATTGACCAGAGTCGATTTCCCGCTCGATTCGCCGCCAAGAATCGCCACCGTACGCACGAAGAACGGTTTCACTTCCGTCGGGATGTACTCCCAGTAGCGGAACGGGTTTTCACGGATCTGTCCGCCGCTGATGCTCATAAAGGTTCGTTTCGGATCGATCAGCACGGTTTCGATCGCCAGATGCTGCAGATATTGCTGCGCATCCGCCTCTTCCGAGGTGTAGATCCAGTTCGGCTGGATCCCTTTATCGCTCATAAATGCGCGGATCCCGCGGCTCCAGACATCCCAGCCGTGGGGATAAGGTTCCATCCCCTCTTCATTAAACGCATGAATACGGATATTTTTCTGATATTTGAAGGTTTGCAGCAGCCAGCGCAGACGATCGGATACCGTCGGCTGTTGCGACATCGCGCTGTCTTCAAACAGCTGACGATCGCGCGTATCGTCGTAACCCATGATGATATGCAGCTCATCCACCTGGCTACAGGCGCGCTGAATCAGATAGATATGTCCGGTGTGCAGCGGATAGAACTTACCAAATACCACGCCGACGCTCTTTTGCCGACGCGGGAATTCCAGGCCAAGAAAACGGTGCAGGGCTTCCAGCTTCTGCGCGCTTGGGCTTTTGATTTTGGCATTCAGCAGCTGGCTCAAATAGCCTTTGGTCATTCCGCTGGCTTCCGCGACCTGTTGCAGCGTACAGCCCTTTTGCTTAATCGCGGTTTTGAGATAGTCGAAAGATGACACAAGAGCCTCCTGCTTTAGCAAAACTGAAGAAATACCCTGTTGGTTACGGGAAGCAGGCGGGCGAAGCCCGATGAACGGAAGCAACTCAGCCATTCATACGGCCCCACGCGGCCAGCCCTCTGCCGCCGAACAGGCGGCGGGTATTTAATTATAAGTCGTCAAACACGCTTAGCGCGTCTGAAAGCTTTTTCACACCAAAGATTTGCATCCCTTCTGGTGCTTTTTTCGGCACGTTGGCTGCCGGGACGATGGCGCGACGAAAACCATGTTTCGCCGCCTCGGAGATGCGCTCCTGGCCGCTGGGCACCGGACGGATTTCGCCGGACAGCCCCACTTCACCAAACACCACCAGATCGTGCGGCAGCGGACGATCGCGCAGACTGGAAACCATTGCCAGCAGCAGCGCCAGGTCGGCGCTGGTTTCCGCTACCTTCACCCCGCCGACGACGTTAACAAAAACGTCCTGATCGGCCATCTGCAGGCCGCCGTGACGGTGCAGTACCGCCAGCAAAATCGCCAGGCGATTCTGCTCCAGCCCTACCGCGACGCGACGCGGGTTAGACATCATTGAATGATCGACCAGCGCCTGAATCTCCACCAGCAGAGGACGGGTGCCTTCCCAGACCACCATCACCGAGCTGCCGGAAGTCACTTCATCGCCGCGGCTGAGAAAAATCGCCGAAGGGTTACTGATTTCACGCAGCCCCTGCTCGGTCATTGCAAACACCCCCAGCTCATTCACCGCGCCAAAGCGGTTTTTATGGCTGCGCAGGGTACGAAAGCGAGAATCGGCATCGCCATCCAGCAGCACCGAGCAGTCAATACAGTGCTCCAGCACCTTTGGCCCGGCCAGCGAGCCATCTTTGGTCACATGACCGACCATGATGATCGCGACATCGCGCGTTTTCGCAAAACGGGTCAGATAAGCCGCCGTTTCGCGTACCTGGGCGACGCTGCCAGGCGACGACTGAACGTCAGCCATATGCATCACCTGGATCGAGTCGATAACCATCAGCTGCGGCTTTTCGTCATCGGCTATCTGGCAGATTTGTTCAATGCTGGTCTCGGAGAGCATGTTGAGATTAGCGGTCGGCAGCCCCAGGCGATGAGCGCGCATCGCCACCTGCTGCAACGACTCTTCCCCGGTGACGTACAGCGTTTTCATGTTTTCCGACAGGCGGCACAGCGTCTGCAGCAGCAGCGTCGATTTACCCGCCCCCGGACTGCCGCCAATCAGAATGGCGCTGCCCGGCACCACGCCACCGCCGAGCACGCGGTCAAACTCTTTAAAACCGGTGGAGAAACGCGGTAGCGCCTCAAGGCTGATCTCCGACAGCTTTTGCACCTTCGACGCGCCGGCATTCCCGGCGTAGCCCGTCAGACGCTCGTTTCTCGCCACCTGCGGCGAAGCGGCAATACGCACCTCGGTGATGGTATTCCAGGCATGACAGGCGCTGCACTGCCCCTGCCAGCGCGGGTAATCCGCACCACATTCATTACAGACAAATGCGCGTTTTGGAGCTTTCGCCACGTGTTACCTCTTACTTTTGATTCATGCTGCCTGAGAGAATACAGAAGACTCCCATCAGGTCAGCGTGACGGATCGTCACTTCCGCCTGCTCATTCACTTTTGGCTTAGCATGATACGCGATCCCCAGCCCCGCCGCTTTGATCATCGGAAGATCGTTGGCGCCATCGCCGATCGCCACGGTCTGCGCCGGCGGGATTGCATATTTTTCCGCCAGTTTTCGCAGCGTGGCGGCTTTATATTTGGCATCGACAATATCGCCAATGACGTTTCCGGTCAGCTTGCCGTCCATAATCTCCAGCTCATTGGCGACCACGGCGTCAAGATGCAGCTTGTCGCGCAGGTATTCGGCGAAGAAGGTGAATCCGCCGGAGGCAATCGCGACTTTCCAGCCCAGCGTCTCCAGCTTCAGCACCAGCTGCGCCAGCCCCGGCATCAGCGGTAGCGATTCACGCACCTGCAGCAGAATATTGGCATCGGCATCTTTCAACGTCGCCACCCGCTGACGCAGGCTGGCGGTGAAGTCCAGCTCACCGCGCATCGCCCGTTCGGTCACTTCCGACACCATTTCGCCGGTTCCGGCCAGTTTGGCGATTTCGTCAATGCACTCGATTTGAATCGCCGTGGAGTCCATATCCATCACCAGCAGCCCAGGCGTGCGCAGATGCGGGATTTTCCCCAGCGGGGCGACATCCAGCCCCGCTTCGTGCGCCAGCCGGGTTGCCCGCAGCGTCAGAGAGCCCGCCAGACGAATAACCTGATAATCTTCGACAACCCAGGAGGCAACGATAACCAGCGCCGCTCCCAGCTCACGCTGCCAGGCCGTCAGCCGGCGTTTATCAAGGCCGCGCCCGTAGAGCAGCCAGCCGCTGCGTCCGGCATGATAATCCAGCGGCATGACCTCATCACCGCTCAGCGAAAGCGGTAATCCAGGCCACAGGGAAACATCTTCGGGCAGATCGCACCAGGTCAAACTGTTTGGCATTACGGCTCCACATTTCTTTATTCAGGCCAGGAAAATAACGCATGAGGCTACCTTGTAACCAGCGCTTCTGGCAACATTAAGCTGTAAATATTAAAGGTGGAATATGGTACGCGCAAAACTGAAATTCCGACTGCATCGCGCCGTCATTGTTCTTATCTGCCTCGCGCTTCTCGTTGCCCTGATGCAGGGAGCGTCGTGGTTCAGCCAGAACAGCCAAAAGCAACGTAATCCACAGTTAGAAGAACTGGCTCGCACCCTTGCGCAGCAGGTTACGCTGAATCTGGCGCCAATGATGCGCAGCGAGACCCCTGATGAAAAACGGATCGGTGAGCTGCTGGAGCTGCTGACCCGCCAGAGCCGGGTCCTCGATGCCGGAGTCTATGATGACCAGGGCGATCTGGTCGCTCGCTCGGGCGAAGGGGTCAACGTGCGCGACAGGCTGGCGCTGGACGGCAAAAAAGCGGGCGGTTACTTCAATCAGCAGATCGTGGAGCCGATTCAGGGTAAAAACGGGCCGCTGGGCTACCTGCGCCTGACGCTGGATACCCATACGTTAGCCACCGAGGCGAAACAGGTGGATAATACCACCAATATTTTACGTCTGATGCTGCTGCTGTCACTGGCTATCGGCGTGGTGCTGACCCGCACTCTGCTGCAGGGCAAGCGCACCCGCTGGCAGCAATCGCCCTTCCTGCTCACCGCCAATAAGCCGGTGCAGGACGAAGACAAAGATGAATCAGAATAAGGAAATCGCTGATGTCGACGCTACGCCTGCTGCTCTCAGATTCTACGGTTCCCTGGTTCAACCTCGCGGTTGAAGAGTGTATTTTCCGCCAGATGCCCGCCACCCAGCGCGTGCTGTTCCTGTGGCGCAATGCCGACACGGTGGTCATTGGGCGGGCGCAAAACCCGTGGAAAGAGTGCAACACCCGCCGGATGGAAGAGGATAACGTCCGTCTGGCCCGCCGCAGCAGCGGCGGCGGCGCGGTATTCCACGATCTCGGCAACACCTGCTTTACCTTCATGGCAGGTAAACCCGAGTACGATAAAACCGTCTCCACCCGGATTGTACTGGCTGCGCTGGAGGCGCTGGGCGTCACGGCTGAAGCATCCGGGCGCAATGACCTGGTGGTCAAAACTGCCGAAGGCGATCGTAAAATCTCCGGTTCGGCCTACCGAGAAACCCTTGACCGCGGTTTTCACCACGGAACGCTGCTGTTGAATGCCGATTTAAGTCGTCTGGCAAACTATCTCAACCCGGATAAAAAGAAGCTACAGGCGAAAGGTATCACTTCGGTACGCGGCCGCGTAGCCAATCTGGTTGAGCTGCTGCCGGGTATTACGCACCAGCAGGTCTGCTCGGCGATTGAAGAGGCCTTTTTCGCCTACTACGGCGAGCGCGTCGCCGCGGAAGTGATTTCGCCCGATAAGACGCCGGATCTGCCGAACTTTGCCGAAACCTTCGCCCGCCAGAGCAGCTGGGCATGGAATTTTGGCCAGGCGCCGGCCTTCTCGCACCAGCTGGATGAGCGCTTTGTCTGGGGTGGGGTTGAGCTGCACTTTGACGTTGAGAAAGGCCATATCACCCGTGCGCAGGTCTTTACCGATAGCCTGAATCCGGCACCGCTGGAAACGCTGGCTACGCGATTGCAGGGCTGCCCGTATCGTGCTGACGTGCTACAGCAGGCGTGTGAAGCATTATTAGTGGATTTCCCGGAGCAGGAGAAAGAGCTGCGGGAGCTGTCGGCATGGATTGCCGGCGCGGTGCGCTGATAAAAAAGCCGGATGGCGGCTACGCCTTATCCGGCCTACAGATTTCGCACGGTTTGATTGACCCGGTAAGCGCAGCGCCACCGGGCAATACAACCTTTACTCTTTATCGCCCAGCAGAACGGATTCCAGCGCGATTTTGATCATATCGTTGAACGTCGTCTGACGCTCAGCCGCGGTCGTTTGCTCATGCGTACGAATATGATCGGAAACGGTGCAGATAGTCAGCGCTTTCGCCCCGAACTCCGCCGCTACGCCGTAGATACCAGCGGCTTCCATTTCCACGCCCAGGATGCCGTATTTTTCCATCACATCGAACATGGACGGATCCGGGGTATAGAACAGGTCTGCGGAGAAGATGTTGCCGACACGGGCATCAACGCCCAGCGCTTTTGCAGCATCAACCGCGTTACGCACCATGCCGAAGTCAGCGATAGCGGCGAAATCATGATCTTTAAAGCGCAGACGGTTAACTTTGGAGTCGGTGCACGCGCCCATGCCAATCACCACATCACGCAGTTTGACATCAGCACGTACCGCGCCGCAGGAGCCCACGCGAATAATCTTCTTCACGCCGAAATCGGTGATCAGCTCTTTGGTGTAGATGGAGCAGGACGGGATCCCCATGCCGTGGCCCATGACGGAGATCTTGCGGCCTTTATAGGTACCGGTGAAGCCCAGCATGCCGCGCACGTTGTTCACTTCGCGCACGTCTTCAAGGAAAGTTTCCGCGATGTGCTTCGCGCGCAGCGGGTCGCCCGGCATCAACACGACGTCAGCGAAATCACCCATTTCTGCATTAATATGAGGAGTTGCCATCTTCAGTTCCTTTTATATTGTTGTTTTTGCCGGGCGGCGGCTACGCCTTACCCGGCCTACAAAACCACAGGCCCGGTCAGCATAGCGCCACCGGGCAATGACCTTAGAACATGGCCTTGCCATATTCCATGTCGGACGTACCAAAGTATTTCGCCAGGGTCTGGCCGATATCCGCGAAGGTTTCACGGTGGCCCAGCGAGCCCGGTTTAACTTTCGGGCCGTAGACCAGTACCGGGATATGCTCACGCGTATGATCAGTACCCTGCCAGCTCGGGTCACAGCCGTGGTCAGCGGTCAGGATCAGAATGTCATCTTCACCCACCAGCTCCATCAGCTCCGGCAGACGGCGGTCGAACAGTTCCAGACCCGCAGCATAACCGGCGATATCGCGACGGTGCCCCCAGGAAGAGTCGAAGTCCACGAAGTTAGTGAAGACGATGGTCTTATCACCCGCTTCTTTCATCTCTTTGATGGTCGCGTCAAACAGCGCATCCAGGCCGGTCGCTTTCACTTTTTTGGTGATCCCGCAGTTGGCATAGATGTCGGCGATTTTCCCAACGGAAACCACGTGGCCGCCTTTCTCGTCAACCAGCTTTTGCAACACGGTCGGCGCAGGCGGTTCAACGGCCAGATCGTGACGGTTGCCGGTACGCTGGAAGTGGCCCGGTTTATCACCCACGAACGGACGCGCGATAACGCGGCCAATGTTGTAGCCACCTTCAGTCAGCTCCTCACGGGCGATTTCGCACAGCTCGTAGAGTTTATCCAGACCAAAGGTCTCTTCGTGGCAGGCAATCTGGAACACGGAGTCAGCGGAGGTATAGAAAATCGGCTTGCCGGTTTTCATATGTTCTTCGCCAAGCTCATCCAGAATCACCGTCCCGGAAGAGTGACAGTTACCGAGGTAGCCCGGCAGGTTTGCACGTTTAACCAGTTTATCCAGCAGTTCCTGCGGGAAGCTGTTCTGATGGTCACTGAAGTAGCCCCATTCGAACAGAACCGGTACACCGGCGATTTCCCAGTGGCCGGACGGCGTATCTTTACCGGAAGAGAGCTCATGCGCCCAGGCGTATGCACCAATGACGTCCGCACTGGCGTCCATCCCGGCAGCAATCTTACCGGTCGAGCCCTCGTGAGCTTTGACCAGCCCCAGACGGGTCAGATTAGGCAAATTGAGTGGGCCTTTACGGCCATGGTCAGCCTCGCCCTTAGCGCAGGCTTCAGCAATGTGGCCCATCGTGTCTGAGCCGACGTCGCCAAAGCGAGCGGCATCTTCAGTCGCACCGATGCCGAAAGAGTCCAGCACCATAATAAATGCACGTTTCATATTATTCTCCGTACCTTTTGCGCTGCAAAAAAGCGATCAGATCAGTATACCGTTATTCGGTGATTCGGCGATAGACCGTCGGGGTTTCTTTCGGCGCCTTATCGTCCAGTTTAATTGCCGCTTTAACGGCTTTCGCCGCATCCTGCCAGCTGGCTTCATCTTTGGCATGGATAACCGCGAGCGGACGCTGCCCGTCAACGCTGTCGCCCAGGCGCGCCATGTCGGTAAAGCCGACGCTATAGTCAATCGGATCGGACGCCTGGCGGCGACCGCCGCCCATCGACACCACCGCCATACCCAGCGCACGGGTGTCCATTTCAGCGACAAACCCTTCACCATCAGCGTAGACCGCTTTGCTCAGCATGGCGGTAGGCAGATAGTTATCGTAGTTCTCGACGAAATCAGTCGGCCCTTTTTGCGCGGCAACCATCCGGCCAAAGACTTCCGCCGCTTTGCCGTTGTCCAGCACCGCCTGCAGTTTCGCCCGCGCATCGGCGTCATCCTGGGCCAGCTTGCCGGAAATCAGCATTTCCACGCACAGCGCCATGGTCACATCAAACAGACGCGGATTGCGGTATTCGCCGGTCAGGAAGCGAACCGCTTCACGGACTTCGACGGCATTACCGGCGCTGGATGCCAGCACCTGGTTCATATCGGTCAGCAGCGCGGTAGTACGCACGCCGGCACCGTTGGAAACGCCAACGATCGCTTCGGCAAGCGCTGCGGAGAGTTCGTAGGTCGGCATAAAGGCGCCGCTGCCTACTTTGACGTCCATCACCAGCGCATCCAGGCCTTCCGCCAGTTTTTTCGCCAGAATCGAGGCGGTGATGAGCGGGATGGAATCCACCGTCGCGGTAATATCGCGGGTGGCATAGAAACGTTTGTCGGCAGGGGCCAGCGAACTGGTCTGCCCAATGATGGCGACGCCAACATCTTTAATAATGCCGCGGAAACGGGCGTCATCCGGGAAAATATCGAAACCTGGAATGGCTTCCAGTTTGTCGAGGGTGCCGCCGGTATGACCGAGGCCGCGCCCGGAGATCATCGGCACATAGCCGCCGCAGGCGGCGACCATCGGACCAAGCATCAGCGAAGTCACATCGCCCACGCCGCCGGTGGAGTGTTTATCGACAATCGGGCCATTCAGATTGAGGCTTTTCCAGTCCAGAACGGTTCCTGAATCCCGCATTGCCATGGTTAACGAGACGCGTTCTGGCATAGACATATCGTGGAAAAAGATGGTCATCGCCAGCGCCGCGATCTGCCCTTCAGAAACGGTGTTATCGCGGATCCCGTTGATGAAAAAGCGAATTTCGTCATCGCTCAGCGCATGGCCATCACGTTTTTTACGAATAATTTCTTGTGCGAGAAACAAGGTAACCCCCTGAGGAATAAGGTCAAATTCGGCGGGCGGCGTTGTCTGCGCCCGCGCTAAGATCCTGTAGCCCGGCCGAGCGTCGCGACGCCGGGAATCTCCCGGGGTCGGCGTCCGGGCTACGGTTTTGTCGCCGTTACGCCTTAGTAGCTGCTGGCGCTCTTACCGTCGCCGTGACCCAGCGCTTTCAGCAGGCTTGCCAGCAGGCTGGAGGCGCCGAAACGATAGTGGCGAGAATCCGCCCAGTCGGCACCAAACAGTTCATCGGCAATCGCCAGGAACTGCTGCGCATCTTCAGCGCTGCGGACGCCGCCCGCAGGCTTAAAGCCAACGGTTTTCTGTACACCCATATCGCGGATCACTTCCAGCATGATACGTGCGCTTTCCGGCGTCGCGTTTACCGGAACTTTACCGGTCGAGGTTTTGATGAAATCCGCCCCGGCTTTAATAGAAATTTCAGAGGCTTTGCGAATTAACGCTTCTTCTTTCAGCTCACCGGTTTCGATGATCACTTTCAACAGCACGTTGGCCGCCGCGCAAGCCTCTTTACAGGCCTTCACCAGATCGAATCCAACCTGCTCGTTACCCGCGATCAGCGCGCGGTACGGGAATACCACGTCAACTTCGTCCGCGCCGTAAGCGATGGCCGCACGGGTTTCCGCCAGCGCGATATCGATATCATCGTTACCATGCGGGAAGTTTGTGACCGTGGCGATACGGATATCCGGGGTGCCTTGCGCGTTCAGCGTTTTACGCGCAATCGGGATAAAGCGCGGATAGATGCAGATAGCCGCTGTGTTCCCTACCGGCGTTTTTGCCTGATGGCACAGAGCGATCACCTTTTCATTGGTGTCATCGTCATTCAGCGTGGTCAGGTCCATCAGTTTCAACGCGCGCAGGCTGCTTGCAGATAAATCAGTCATTTTACACTCCGACGGCTTATTGCCGGTTCAATAGTTTGTTCACCTTGCGAGTCTGTTACTATTGTAACATCACCTCGCCGTTACACTTCGACATTCATCACAGTTAATGAAAACTCATAGAGAATTTGCATTACTGTAATGTGACAGTGATCACCTTTATGGCTGCGGTATTACGCTGAAAGACGCCAGGTTTACTTTAAGCATAATCAAAATCCTCAGACACAAGGGAATGTTAATATAATAACATAAAACCACAAGCCACCTCGACAAAAGCGAATGCATATTGTGCTAAAAATTGAAAAACAGGCAATAATCATTGAAAAATAAGCAGGTTACTGAAAACAGACGATGATGGAATTATAACATTTACAGGGAGTATGAAAGGGAGGGGATCCGGGCAGCGAGGCAGTACGCCATTGCCGGCGATGATGCCGCAACCTCTTAGCCGCGGCGGACTCACGAGCGTCATCACTGACAGTGCGCTACGCCTACGTCACAGGTTACAGAACAACGCTTTCGTATTGTCTAACAACGCATTCGCAATGACATCCGCAGGTTCCTGCCGCAGTTCACATAACGAGGCAAAGACGCGGGCCACCTGCTCGGGTCGATTTGGCTGCCCCTGAAAACCATTGAGCGGCATATCCGGCGCATCCGTCTCCAGCAGCAGTGCCGATAGCGGCAGACGCGCCATCACATCACGCGTTTTACTGGCACGTGGGTAGGTTATGGTCCCGCCGACGCCAATTTTATAACCTGACTGAACAAAACGTTCCGCTTGCTGCAGGCTTCCCGCGAAACCATGCACCACGCCGGTTCTCGGCAGGGCATGTTTTTTCAGCAGCATCGCCAGCGTATCGTGAGTACGGCGGGAGTGGAGAATCACCGGCAGATCGTACCGCTTCGCCAGCCGCAGCTGCGCTTCCAGCATGCTCTTCTGGCGCTCAAACTGCGGATCTTCACGATACAGATCGAGCCCCGTCTCCCCCACGGCGACCACCTTTCGGTAGCGTTGGCGCAGGCACTCTTCCAACTGCTCAAGACTGCGCTCATCATGCCGTTCGATCGCAATGGGATGCAGTCCTACGGCGGCATAAATCGCTTCATGCTGCTCCGCCAGCGCTAATACGCGGGGGAAATTTTCCGCTTCAATGGCCGGGACAATTATCTGCGTCACCCCGGCTTGCGCCGCCCGGGCAAGACTCTCGGCCACATGGCCGGCGAAGGGCGGGAAATCAAAATGACAATGCGTATCGATAAACGTCCACGTCATGCCAGATCCTCGTTATCAAAGCTGGCATCATTAGCCTGCGGGGCGGTAACGAAAGTGGCCGGATGGGAATCGTTGGCGACGGAAGCCGCCGGCACCACAACCGAGGCCGGCTGCGTGACTCGCGGCAAATGACGCACCAGCGGTGGACGGTCTGCCAGCAGTTTGCCGACCGTCGCCAGGAAATAACGCCCGCACTGCCGCCCGGTCTTGTAGTCTTCCAGCAGCGCCGGTAGACGGCTTCCCAGCGCCATACTTTTAAGCGGTTTCTGCGGATAAATTTCCAGGATGCGCAGCTTACCCGGCGGCTTCTCAATAAACTGTTGGGTAGTGCGATAGGTGGCCTCGTGATGCTGGACCAGGTTCACAAACGGCTGCAGGCTGCTTTCCCCCAGCCAACGCTCCATTCGTTTAAACCACTGCGGGGTATAGAACATCTGTGAAGGCACCGTACGGATAACCACGATGGTTTGCGCCCCGCGTCGGGCCGCCTCCTGTACGGGAATCGCATCGCTGACGCCGCCATCCAGATAGCTGATGCCATCCAGCATGACGCCGCTGCGATAAAAGCCGGGGATCGCGCTGGAAGCGCGGATCAAATCGAGCCACGTGGTCTGCGTGGGGGCAAAATAGTCTGGCGTATAATCATCGCCCCGGCAGGCGCACATCCACAGCTCTTTCCCCAGAGCGAACTGCTCTTCCGCATAGCTCATCGCCAGCGGCATTTTTTGCGCCGTGGTCTCCACCAGCCAGTCAAGGTCGATAAGATTGCCGCCGCGGACAAAACGCATAGGATCGAAAAATTGCCGGGCCGTGGTGTAACGGGTGATGACCTTGCGGGCGTAGCCCTGCTGGTTGCACATGTAGGCCGACAGGTTCTGCGCCCCGGCGGATGTCCCCAGCATAATGTCAAAGGGGTTGAATCCCGCGCGCATGAACTCATCCAGTACTCCGGCGGTAAAGATACCTCGCTGACCGCCACCCTCGCACACCAGGCCAAGCTTGCCCGGAAGAAATGGTTTGACCGACAGCGGCGCAATATTGCCAAGCGTTACGGGAATTCGATGTCCCACCCTGCTTTCCTGTTATGTTTTATTGTACCAGCCCAAAATAATCCGGCGGGGTCTCTCCCCAGCGCTCCCGGCCCGTCGGGCGACGTTCACCGCCCGCAAGGGATCTGAAATCCTGGCGTCCATCGCCGCGCCGTCCTGCAATTATTACCCCCCTGAAACCACGAAAGCCAGTCCTGAGGACTGGCTTTATGTAAAACGCTATGTCATTAAAACGCCTTTCGCGTCCTGCGCGGCAGGGAAAGACCGCTTTCTATGGGCGCCGGCGCCCGGTAAACAGGCTAACCAGGAACAGAATAATACCGACGACAAAGACGATTTTTGCAGCCCAGGCAGCCGTACCCGCCAGGCTACCAAATCCTAACGCGGCGGCAATCAGTGCAATGACCAGAAAAATAATGCCCCATCGAAACATAATGTGCTCCTTACCATAGTGGATAACGGTCGCTTTTCTGCGCGCTCAGGCCGCGCATAAATCAACCCTGTCATGCTCTTTTTCTTAACTCGTCATACGTCGAATTGCTGGTGCTCGGGCGATGCCCGTGTTCCTCGATAAAATGACCTGAATAAGCGCCAGAGGATTCATTTGTTTACCTCCCGCATGTCATTCAACGCGCAATTCAAAGAGTTGAATAGTTAACGGGAAATAACGTTATTAAATGAATGGGTTTATTTAACGCTAAGATTATTTTCTACGTTTTTTACACCCGAAACGGCTTTGGCAATGTCTGCCGCGCGATCCGCCTGCTGACGAGAATCAACGGTTCCGGATAAATGTACGGTCCCGGCACGGGTTTCAACCGTGACCTTTCGCGACGGTACAATGTCATCCGCCAACAGTTTGGCTTTGACTTGACTGGTAATGGCCGTATCGCCTGCGTACCCCTTCAGGCTAGCAGACTTCTCTGCGACCACGTTCAACTGGTCATGCACGGTGGTCACGCCTTTGACCGTTTTCGCGGCATTCACCGCCAGATCTTTTTGCTCCGCACTGTCAACCGAGCCGCTCAGCGTCACCACTTTATTCTCGGTTTTCACAGAGATATCGCTGCTGCGAATATTTTTATCGTCAATCAGCGCCGCTTTCACCCTGGCGGTGATAGTGCTGTCATCCATAAAATCGCCAACTTTGTTCAGCGAGCTGTCGACGGCCTGCCCGGCGCTGGAGGCAACCGATTGTGCGCTGTTCGCCGGCGGATTTTCTGCATATGCCGAGGCGCTTATCATGGCTGAGCCTAAGAAGAGAGCCAGCAACGTCCCGGCATCCTTTAGTCTTGTCATCTCTCTGTCCTCGTTATTTCTATATCGCTAAAGCAAAATAAGTAGCTTATTAAGCCAGAATCTTAAAAATTACTTATTAAATATAGTAGAAGGTCATGAAAGAGACGGAAAATATGCACAAAAAGTCACGCTGACGGGATCTTTAAGAACTTTCTATAACGCAGGAAACAACAACAAAATAGCGTGGAGCGCGGTGAGAGCCGCGCTCCGGAAGGGATTAGTGCTCGCGAGTTTTACGGAACAGAACGTCAGGATAGCGTTCCTGCGTCAGGTTCAGGTTAACCATCGTTGGCGCGATATATGTCAGATTATCACCGCCATCAAGGGCCAGCTGAATTTCGTTTTTACGCTTAAATTCCTCAAATTTTTTCACGTCGGTGGATTCCACCCAACGTGCGGTCGCCACGTTCACCGATTCGTAGATCGCTTCCACGTTGTATTCACTCTTCAGACGAGCCACGACCACATCAAACTGCAGCACCCCGACCGCGCCGACAATAAGATCGTTATTGGCGATCGGACGGAAGACCTGTACCGCGCCCTCTTCAGAAAGCTGTACCAGCCCTTTGAGCAGCTGCTTCTGCTTCAGCGGATCCTTCAGGCGAATACGACGGAACAGCTCCGGTGCGAAGTTCGGGATACCGGTGAACTTCATCATCTCGCCCTGGGTGAAGGTATCACCGATCTGAATCGTGCCGTGGTTGTGCAGACCGATAATATCGCCCGGCCACGCCTCTTCCACATGAGAACGGTCGCCGGCCATAAAGGTCAGCGCATCGGAAATCACCACGTCTTTGCCCGTACGGACCTGACGCAGCTTCATGCCCTTCTCATACTTACCGGACACCACGCGCATAAAGGCCACGCGGTCACGGTGTTTCGGATCCATGTTGGCCTGAATTTTAAAGACGAAACCGGTAAATTTCTCTTCTTCCGCCGTCACTTCACGGGTATCGGTTTTGCGCGGCATCGGCGCCGGCGCCCACTCAACCAGGCCATCCAGCATATGATCCACGCCGAAGTTACCTAAGGCCGTACCAAAGAAGACCGGGGTGATTTCACCGGCGAGGAACAGATCTTTATCAAACTCGTTTGAAGCGCCCTGTACCAGCTCCAGCTCATCACGCAGCTGCTGCGCCAGATCTTCGCCGACGGCCAGATCGAGATCCGGGTTATTCAACCCTTTTACGATCCGCACTTCCTGAATCGTGTGGCCCTTACCGGTCTGATAGAGATAGGTCTCATCTTTGTAGAGATGGTACACGCCCTTAAACAGCTTACCGCAGCCAATCGGCCAGGTGATCGGCGCGCAGGCAATACGCAGCTCGTTCTCCACTTCATCCAGCAGCTCCATCGGATCGCGGATATCACGGTCGAGTTTGTTCATGAACGTCAGGATCGGCGTATCGCGCAGCCGGGTCACTTCCATCAGCTTACGGGTACGATCTTCAACGCCTTTTGCCGCATCGATGACCATCAGACAGCAGTCCACCGCCGTCAGGGTACGGTAGGTATCTTCGGAGAAGTCTTCGTGGCCCGGGGTATCCAGCAGGTTAACCAGGCTGTTGTGATACGGGAACTGCATCACCGACGTGGTAATGGAGATACCACGCTGCTTTTCCATCTCCATCCAGTCTGATTTTGCATGCTGGCTCGAACCACGGCCTTTCACGGTACCGGCGGTTTGAATCGCCTGTCCGAACAGTAATACCTTCTCGGTGATGGTCGTTTTACCGGCATCCGGGTGAGAAATAATGGCAAAAGTGCGGCGTTTAGCCACCTCTTGCAGATAAGGAGACAACGTCATAATTGATTCTTCTTAGTAAACGCGGCAACCGGCCACGCATGTGGAATACGAAAAATTGCGGCTATTTTACCCATCAATGGGGGGGAGGCAATCAGTGTTTACACAGGAGCTGCTCCAGGTCGCTTAAAGAGGTCACCGTCCAGTCGGGGTGAAGATCGGCAGGCAGTTCACGCTGATGAGCGTTCAGCCAGCAGGTGGCAAGGCCGGCATTCACGCCGCCGCGGATGTCGGACTCTGCCGTATCGCCGACCATCAGTACGCGGGAACGATCGGGATGACCCGCCTGCGCCAGCGCGTATTCGAAAATGCGCGCGTCCGGCTTCGCCACGCCGACCTCTTCAGAAATAATCAATAAATCAAAGTGATCGCGTAAGCCGGTGCGTTCCAGACGGATCTGCTGCAGCGAGGTAAACCCGTTGGTGATGATCCCCATTTTTACCTTCCCCTGCAGGGCATTCAGCAGCGATATCGCCCCCGGCAGCGGCGAGCAGATCTCGGCCATCGCATTCATAAAGGCGTCGTTGAGTTCGCCCGGCGGCACGCTGAGGCGCTCCGCCCAGCTATTAAAACGCTGATGTTGCAGCTGCAGCGAAGTGATCGTACCGTTCTGATAATCCACCCACAGTGGTTTATTCACGGCCTGATAGTCCTGAAAATCTTCAGCGCTAAAGGTCACGCTATAGTCGAGAAACATTCGCTGCAGACCGGTAAAAGAATCAAACGTAAACAGCGTTTCGTCGGCATCAAAGAAAATCCAGTCCCACTTCATCGTATCACCCTGTCATTGCCCGCCCTACAGGCGTCTTGTTACAGCAGATCTGAGCATCGCAGCGTCAGACCTACCCTTAAAAAAGCCTGGCGAACAGGCTGTTACATACTGACTGGCAACGCCATTATGATCGCATCCTCACGCCCGTCGGCCGTGGGATAATAGTCACGACGAATGGTTGCCTCGTTAAAACCTAAGCTCTCGTACAGTGCGAGAGCGGCTACGTTCGACGCACGCACTTCCAGCCACAGCGTCACGACCCCGCGTTTCTCAACCTCATCAATCACCTGCTCCAGCAGCGCTCGCCCAAGGCCGCGCCGCTGAAAAGCCGGGTCGACGGCGATGTTAAACAGCGTCGCTTCATCGAGGATAATTTGCGTAATCGCAAAGGCCGCCATCTCGCCATCAACCGTCAGTTGAAGGTTCAGATAACGCTCGCCCTGATTACTGGCAAAGGTTTGTTCGCTCCACGGAAAAGCGTGGGCGCGTTGTTCTATTTGCCATGCACGGGGCAAATCAGCCGTGTTGAGGGTAGAAATCGTGTTCATGAGCGCAGATTTGTTGCCAGAGCGCCATACGGGCAGGCGCGCTGGTCTGGAGTTCATCAAAAGCGGGCGTCGAAAGCTGCGCGCCCGCCAACGGTAACGGTGCGTCAGTACCCAGCCGCCAGCTGTTGCAGCGGCTATCCTGCGGCAACATAGCCACGCGATCCGGCGTGAGCTGCAGTACCTGATCCGGCGACAGCGCCAGAGCACGCAGAATATCTCTGGCGAGCGGTTCAGTCAGCGACGGCGGGTTTTCCGCCACCATCACCAAACGAATATGCCCAGGAAGCGAGATAGCGATTTCACCCTGTAACACCCCGGGGCGACGCAGCGACCACCGGGTGATACCCAGCTGCTGTAATTGCCACTCTCGTCGGGAAGTCATAGCGAAACACTCCTGTTAATTAAGCGCGCAATATAGCAAATCCCGCTTATCTGCGCCAACAAACTACGTACGACGTGCCTGTCGCTCGGTCAGAGATGAGGTGTATCGCGTTATCCGCGCGCAGGCGGCCCCAGCAGCGCCAACAAAGAGGCAGCATTCTGGATAACGTGTATAATCGGCGCCAGTCTTAATGAAGGAGTGTTTCATGTCTGCTTTTACCCCGGCAAGTGAAGTCTTGCTGCGCCACAGTGATGATTTCGAACCCGCACGCGTTCTGTTTGCCGGTGACCTGCAGGATGACCTGCCCGCACGTCTGGACACCGCGGCCAGCCGCGCCCACACCCAACAGTTTCACCACTGGCAAGCCCTGAACGGCCAGATGGGCGAAAACGTACGTTTTAGTCTGGTAGCCGAAGCCAGCGACGTTGCCGATTGCGATACGCTGATTTACTACTGGCCAAAGAACAAACCGGAAGCGCAGTTTCAATTGATGAACCTGCTGTCGCTGCTGCCGGTCGGGATTGACGTTTTCGTCGTCGGTGAAAACCGCAGCGGCGTTCGCAGCGCCGAACAGATGCTGGCCGAATATGTCCCCCTGACGAAAGTGGACAGCGCACGTCGCTGCGGGCTGTATCACGGGCGTCTGGAAAAACAGCCGACGTTCGATCCGCAGCAGTACTGGGGCGAATACGCGCTGGAAAATCTGACCATTAAAACGCTGCCAGGCGTATTCAGCCGTGACGGACTGGACATTGGCAGCCAGCTGCTGCTCTCAACGCTGACGCCGCACACCAAAGGTAAAGTGCTCGATGTTGGCTGCGGCGCAGGCGTGCTGGCGACCGTACTGGCCAGCCACTCGCCGAAGGTCCGCCTGACGCTCTGCGACGTCAGCGCGCCAGCGGTCGAAGCGAGCCGCGCAACGCTCGCCGCCAACGGCATTGAAGGTGACGTGTTCGCCAGCAATGTGTTCTCCGAAGTGAACGGTCGCTTCGACATGATTATCTCCAACCCACCGTTCCATGATGGCCTGCAGACCAGCCAGGAAGCTGCGCAAACGCTGATTCGCGGCGCGGTCCGTCATCTGAACAGCGGCGGGGAGCTGCGTATTGTCGCCAACGCCTTCCTGCCGTATCCGGATGTGCTGGATGAAGTCTTCGGCTTCCATGAAGTGATTGCCCAAACCGGTCGCTTTAAGGTTTACCGTACCGTCATGACCCGTCAGGCGAAAAAATAATTTTTTGTCTTCTCCGGCGGCAGGGCAACCCCGCCGCCGGTTCTCCCTCCGCAAATTCGACCATTTTTGCAACAATCAATCCAGGCCACACAATTAACTATTGACGAATAGCTGAAAACCACTAGAATGCGCCTCCGTGGTAACGATACTTTCATAGTGTCGATGGTATGCGAAGGTGGCGGAATTGGTAGACGCGCTAGCTTCAGGTGTTAGTGTCCTTACGGACGTGGGGGTTCAAGTCCCCCCCCTCGCACCATAAACCACGCAGATATCGCTCGCACTGTGCGAAGGTGGCGGAATTGGTAGACGCGCTAGCTTCAGGTGTTAGTGTTCTTACGGACGTGGGGGTTCAAGTCCCCCCCCTCGCACCAACGAGGCGATATCAAAAATTAAGAATACTGTGCGAAGGTGGCGGAATTGGTAGACGCGCTAGCTTCAGGTGTTAGTGTCCTTACGGACGTGGGGGTTCAAGTCCCCCCCCTCGCACCAATATTCTTACCCTTCTCTGTATTACCCCATCAGTTTCAAATTCAACGCCATCAGCATGATTCCACTGATTAACGCCACGCATGACGGTAACAGTACGAAATGCCGTAAGCGCCGGTGCCAGATCATCAATGCCGTCATCAATAGCCCGACCGTAACCAGCCCACGCCAGGCATCTACCGACAGACCAGCCCCTCCCAGTGCAGCAACCAGTATCCCAGGCAACAGCACTGCCCATCCACTGCCCAAAGCTCGCTGCAACATGTTCTCACCTTTCCAATCGATAATGATAACCAATATCATATGATAGCCTTTATCATTTTTCATGTTTTGCCTGTCAGGATATTTCGTTCTTTACGTTCGGCCTGATGACATAGATCGGTGAAGGTGATAAATTAAACGCGCCGTACTAATGTATTAAAATATTTGATTATTTCGCAAAAACCGCACTGTGTGCAGTGCTTTTTATCGTTCATTTTTGGCAGCCATCATTTTGAAATTTAATGACTAATAACGACACGCCCAATATGACTGCACAATCCTGGCAAAAACATTATGACAAAAAATATCAATATTCCTTACGGCTCTTTTTGCTGCTGACTTTTATTTCTGCGGTTTTCTCGCTAGTCAGTCCGCTGTATACCCCTGTCAGCTTTACCCTTCCCTGCGTCCTGATCGTTATTCTCAGCGCCGCCCTGGCGCTATGGCACTGGAAGTTTTCACAGCGCAAAATAAATATTCCTTTTATTTCTCTGATATTTGGTGTGCTGTGGGCCTCGCATATAACGGAAAAAGCATTGTTACTGCCAGCGCCTCATTTTAACTTTCTGGTCATTGCGTTATTAAGCATATTGTTTATTGGCGCTATTGCATTCCCCAATAATATCACTGCCTTTACCCTGCACTCTTTACCCACATTTATCGCCTGTCTGTTCCTTGCCGAAGGTGAACAGTGGTTACGTATGTTGTATTGTCTCACGCTCCCCATTGCCGGCATTACGTTGCAAAACATCATTCAAAAACGCAGCGATGCCTTTACCCAGGGGCTGATGGATAAATTACTGCAGGAACGCAACACCCTGAACGATCTGAGTATGCTGGACCCTCTCACCGGCTTATATAACCGGCGCGGCCTGCAGAACCGCCTGGATACCCTTCTGGCGGTGAGTGACAGTGACCATCATGTACTGCTGCTGGATATTGACCACTTTAAAGCCTACAACGACCACTATGGCCATATGATGGGCGATCAGGCATTGATTCAGGTCTCCGCCGCGATTCGCAATGCCGTACGATCGCGTGATATTGTCGCGCGCTTTGGTGGTGAAGAGTTTATGGTGCTGTTAACAAACAGCACCACGGAAGCGGCTTCGCTGGCCGCAGAGCGTATCCGCCAGCAGGTCTACGATTTGAAAATTCCCCATATGTTTAATGAAAGCGTCGCCACCAATGTCACCATCAGTATTGGCATGACGCCTCTCATGGATTCCGATATCGATGGCGCCCTGAAAAGAGCCGATACGGCGCTCTACGAAGCCAAAGGCCAAGGCCGCAACATTATTCTCGCCAGCTGATCCCGCCCCGCCGCCGCGTGGTACAGCGCACGCGGCGCAGACAAATATCTTGCCATCGCCCGGACAACTAACTAGTATCACTAATCATTCTCATTTAGATTCATATCTGGCGATTTGATGGTTTACCGTTCTGCTTCATTCCGCAATGACATCGACATCATCTGGCAGGCTCCGTTGCTGCCGGCCGAAGATGCGTTGGCGAATGCGATTCGGGAAAAAATCACCACCCTTCGTCCTCATCTGCTGGATTTTCTTCGCCTGGATGAAGAGGCCCCGCCATGCGCATTGACGCTCGCTGAATGGTCTGCGCCCACGGTACTCAGCTCCCTGCTGGCCACCTGGTCCGATCATATCTATCGCAACCAGCCGACGATGCCGCGTGAACAAAAGCCGCTGCTCTCACTTTGGGCGCAATGGTACATCGGCCTGCTGGTGCCTCCGCTGATGCTGGCGCTGCTCAGTGAAGAGACCGCTATCAGCGTCGCGCCGGAGCGTTTTCGCGTTGAATTTCACGAAACGGGCCGCGCGGCCTGCTTCTGGATCGATGTCAAGGCAGACTCCTCCGCCAGAAGCCATTCGCCGCAAACGCGTATGGAAACGCTGGTGACCAACGCCCTGCTGCCGGTGGTACAGGCGCTGGAAGCAACCGGAGATATCAATGGCAAGCTTATCTGGAGCAATACCGGCTATCTGATCAACTGGTATCTGGGGGAAATGAAAGCGCTGCTGGGTGACGAGCAGGTTACAGCCCTGCGTCAACACTGCTTCTTTGAAAAGCAGTTTGCCGATGGCCAGGACAATCCGCTGTGGCGAACGGTGATTTTACGCGAAGGATTGCTGGTGCGCCGCACCTGCTGTCAACGTAATCGTCTGCCAGACGTTCATCAGTGCGGGGACTGCACGCTGAAATAATGCCATTCACGGCGGGCGGCATGCGGACCGCCCGCCGGTTATCTTATGCTGTCTGTTGGCTCTCTTCTTCCATGCGCTGAGCTTCTTCAGCCTCCTGCGCCAGCAGCTGTTTCTCATATACCTTAAAGAACGGGAAGTAGATAATCGCCGAGACGCAGGCCAGAATAACCACCAGTATTGCCGCCCGGAAATCCCAGCCCAATGCCCACGCGCCGCCAATTGGCGCCGGAGCCGTCCACGGTACAACTGAAATCACTCGCCCAATCAGATCCAGCTTCATCGCCGCCCAGGCCAATATGGCGTTAACCATCGGCGCCAGCAGGAACGGAATAAAGAAGACCGGGTTCATGACGATAGGGGTGCCGAAAATAACCGGCTCATTAATATTAAACAGGCTTGGCACGACGCTCAGTCGACCGATTGAACGCAAATGCGCCGACCGGCTGCGCAGGTAGCAGAAGACCAGCCCCATTGTGGCGCCAGACCCCCCGATAACAATAAAGAAAGTCCAGAACGCCTCCATAAAGATATGCGGCAGCGGCGCGCCCTGAGCCAGCGCCTGCTGGTTCATCCCGAGGTTAGTCAGCCAGAACATTTGCAGCATGCCAGAGACAATCGCCGCGCCGTGGATCCCGGCGAACCACAGCAAATGGCCGATCAGCACCGCCAGTAAAATCGCCGGCAGCGAGTCCGCTGCGGATACCAGGGGTTTAAAGATGGCCATGATGGCCTGCGGAATAAGCATGTCAAAATGGTGCTGAATAAACAGGCTGAGCGGATAGAGCGTCAGCACCACCACCAGTACCGGAATGAGCAGATCAAAGGAGTTTTTGATCATCGGCGGCACCTGATCCGGCAGGCGAATACCGATATTGTGCGCCTTCAGGAAACGCATCATTTCAACGCAGTACACGGCCACCAGAATCGCCGTAAAAATCCCCGTGCCGCCGAGGCTGTCGACCGGCAGGGTGCCGTTCGTTTTTGGCGCTGCCACCAGCAGAAAAGCCATAATGGACAACATGCTGCACATAAAGGGATCGAGCTGATTGGTCTTCTCATAGTGCTTGCCGAGGTTATAAGAGATCGCGGCACAAATGTAGATAGACATAATGCCCATCGTCATATCGAACGGCGTCAGAATCCGCCCTTCAAACTCTTTCGCCAAATCCAGCCAGGCGCGCGCAAACCCCCAGGTCGTATCTGGCGAAAACGGCGGGTAGGCAAAGACCAGCAGGAATGACCCGACAATCATAAACGGCATTGCCGAGATAAAACCGTCACGGATAGCCATCACGTGGCGCTGCGACGAGATTCGCCCGGCGACAGGGCTTATATAATTTTCTACAAAGCGAAATATCAGATTAAACGCAGCATGGTTAGCAGACATAGCAGCCCTCCTGACAGGCTTTAGATACTGGCCCAACAACGATTATTCTGCCGTTGTGATGAAAGTTGTTCTGTGAACGGACAACCACGCCGGCCATTCCATTCTCTATACTGTTCAAGTCAGCACGATTCATACACGGCTCTTTGTTATATGTGATACAGGGAAGTTACCCATCCAGTATTCATCTGAGCGAGCAGAACAGCAACCGGTTACAGTAACCGGTTACGGTGATTGTGAAGAAGATCCAGAAATTGGAATAATTCCTGATTCTCAATCAACAATATTTACACTCCACCGGGCTTGTGACAGATTAAATCGGTCATTAATCAGGAGATCCCAATGAGCCTGCAGTCCGTGCGGCAGTTTTTTGCCGAACATGCCCCCGATATCGACATCATCGAACTGAATCAAAGTACGGCCACCGTTGCCCAGGCAGCCGCCGCGCATCATGTCGAACCAGGGCAAATCGCCAAGACCCTTTCATTAAAAGTGAAAGAACAGGTCATCCTTGTCGTCGCCAGCGGCAACGCCCGGCTGGATAATAAAAAACTGAAGGACGCATTTGGCGCGAAAGCGCGCATGCTCAGCAGTGACGAGGTGGTGATATTGACCGGGCATCCGGTGGGCGGCGTGTGCCCTTTCGGGCTGGAAAATCCGCTGGCGATCTACTGCGATATTTCGCTAAAACAGTACCCGGAAGTCTTACCGGCCGCAGGCGCTATCCATAGCGCAGTACGCATTTCACCGGACAGAATGGCGCAGTTGACCGAAGCCACCTGGATTGATGTTTGCCAGTAGAATCCCTGAAGCACAGCTACGCTATCCCTGCCTCCGCAGCATCTCCGCCGCACGGCGGCGGGAGATGGATCAGAATATCGGCTGCGCTCAGCAGACCGAGAGCTGAGCTGATGCCCAGCCTGGCCATCGCATTGTATTTGTGGGCATGAATGGTTTTGATATTCCGGTCCAGCTGAACCGCTATCTCTGACAATGAATGGCCGCAGGCGATATAGCGAAGGATTGTTTGCTCGATTGAACTGAGGCGATGACCGTATAGCGCCTTGCGGCTGGCTGGTTCGTTAAGAGGGGCGAGTTGCTGCTCAAGTAGCTGAAATAGCTGCTCCTGCAACGTTTCACGACCGCAGGATTTATTTAACACGCCGTGCAGGTGAAATGGCACCAGTTGAGTAATTAAGTCACGCTCTTCTCCGCTATTCGCCAGAATAATTCGCAGAATATTCGGATGGGTATAAGCAGCCTCCTGAAAAAAAAGTAAACTATCCAGTCGCAGCTGACGATGACCGGAAAGTGAAAAAATAATCGCAGTGACATGCCTGATATTCATCATTTGCGTCAATGACTGAACATCTTTGAAAAAATGAACGCCACTATTTTCGTTATAACGATCGTTTAAGATAAAACGAAGCGCCGTCTCGGTCATCACGCACTGTTCGATGACAGCAATGCGTTGCGCTTCGTTACGCTTCTCCATTCCTGCGACTCTCCATATTCTGAGGATATATTTAACTCTTTCATCCCTTGTTCGCTATTAATCCAGGCATACATCTGCGCATTGCCATTCAAGGATAAACGGCGCATGGCGCTATTCTTTTGCGCGCTAATCGTTTTATTACTTTTTTTCAATAAGAAGGCTATTTGATTAATTTCCCAGCCCTTTGCCAGCAGCCGTAAAACCTTGCGTTCAGATAAAGTCAAAGTGCTTACCATCTCCGGGCTCATCGACACCGTATCGGTTTGCGTATTGAGAAAAGTCGCTTTAGTACTGGAGGCAGACGACTCCTCCGGGCGCCTCGCTCCTCCCGTGCATATCGCTGCACCTAAACGTGCCACCGGCGCCGTGTCGGAAACTAATGTACTGTTATCGCGAGCTAAAAATATCTGAGCCTCGCGATCGCTGGCGCGTCCGATAATATAAACCCAATGAATATCTTTATACTGAGTCATTAAAAAACAATAATATTCACAAACTTCCTGAGGCTGGCTGAGAACGCCGGACAGGTCGACAATGACCAGCCGGGTTCGACCCAGTTCGGTTAGCGTGAGTTCCTCCGGCGAACGGCAGCGGCTGAATATATAGTCGGGGAGACATTCACTGGTGATTGTTTTTAAACCGGACTGCATAACCGGAAGTTTGCTGATGATGATGCCGTACTGATCATGTCCTGGTAACATAAATCCTCCGTTTTCTGTAGAAGATTCACGTCTGGCATAAAACAGATGGCCCCCTGGCAACCATAATATTATTTTGCCAGGTGAATCTGTGTCACCCCTGGCGAACGTTTCGGCCCTACGCTCTGTACCAAATGTTAGTGTGGGGAATTGCATTGCTGGCCTTCGCAATAAACGACATTAGCATACATAAAGAGCAACAATAAATTAGAAAAAATGAAAGCAGACTTTAGAAAGAATTACGCAAACCTATCACATCAGAGTTTATTTAATTTCATTCCTGAATGTTTTTGGCGACACGCCACTATAGCGACGAAAAAAACGGGAAAAATAAGTTGCATCTGAAAACCCTAAGTAATCAGAAAGTTGAGTCACAGTCATCGTGGTATATTGCAAATTACGCCGCGCCTCCAGCATCAGTCTTTGGTGCAAAACACCCAGAGCACTGCAGCCATGAAATTCACGGCACAAATAATTGAGGTGCGTCGCCGACAGCCCAACCTGGCGGGCATATTCTGCCAGCGGCAGATGTTCCCGGTAATGGCTTTCAATAAGGCGAGAGAAATGACGCATGACGCTGCGCTTTCGTTCCGCTTTCCCTTCGGCGACCGACGTCGGGAGGCACTGCCGGTTCAGCCAAACCAGCAGCGCGCCTAAGAGCGAGTGCAGCATCATTTCCCGGGCATCCAGCTCTTCGCAATACTCTTCCCGTAGTGCTGTAAACAGCGCACGGATATGCCCGCGAGAGTGCTTTACGGGCACGCACTGCGGCTGAGCGAGAACATCAAGCTGGCGGCCAAACTGGCGTTCAAAATGGCTGAGCAGCGGCAGCGCCAGCGACAGAACATAACCCTGAGTGCCGGGTGAAAAACGAAACCCATGAATGCACAACGCCGGTACCACCTGAATACAGGATTCGGTCATCACGGTAGTTGTCCCTTCAATTTCGATCTCCGCCCTGCCTTTATGTAAATAGAGCAACTGCACCATCTCCGCATGCTGATGCATGCGGATATGCCACTCATACAGGCTGCTGCGCTGCACAATCGACTCGCAGTGCAGGAGATCGGGCGTAGGCCAGTCGCGCTCTTCGCCATATAATTTAAAAACGGGAACGGTATTGGTGTCCTGCATGACAACTCCAGCTGTTGATTACCTACGCCACTCGCTCCATGGGCAAACCCACATAGTTTTCTGCTATGGTGGTCAACCCGGCGCGCGATCCGAGGTAATAGCGACGGTCTGCCGCCTGCATTTTTTTATCGAACTCGCTTTGCTGCGGAAAATCATGCAGCAGGCGAGTCATGAACCAGCTGAACCGCTCCCCTTTCCACACCCGATCAAGAGCAAAACGAGAATAGCTCGCCAGCAGATCGGTGCGGCCGCGGTGATAATACTCCCGCAGAATGCGCCACAAATAGTTCACATCGGAAGCGGCCAGATTCAGCCCTTTTGCTCCGGTCGGCGGCACGATATGCGCCGCATCGCCCACCAGGAACAGCCGCCCGTACTGCATCGGCTCCACCACGTAGCTGCGCAGCGGCGCAATACTTTTCTCAAGTGAGTGACCAGTCACTAACTTGCCAGACAGCTCATCCGGCAGGCGGCGCTTCAGCTCGTCCCAGAAACGTTGGTCCGACCATGCGTCAACCTTGTCGCTCAGCGGCACCTGCAAATAGTAGCGGCTTCTTGTTAGTGAGCGCTGACTACATAAAACAAATCCCCGTTCATGGTGAGCATAAATCAGCTCCGGGTTAACCGGCGGCGTGTCTGACAACAGACCCAGCCAGCCAAACGGCCAGACGCTTTCATACTCTTTAAGAATCTCACGCGGGATGCTTTGTCGCGAGACACCGTGAAAACCATCGCAACCGGCGATAAAATCACACTCCAGGCGGCAGATTTCCCCGCCGCTGACGAAGGAGACTGACGGCCGATCGCTCTTCGCATCCTGAATCATCACCTCGCTGACGCCATAAATGATCGGTGCGCCGCAGTCAGCCCGAGCCGCCATTAAATCCCGGGTCACTTCGGTCTGGCCGTATACCATCACGCTTTTTCCACCGGTCAGCTCCGTCAGCGCAACCGGTACCCGCTGCCCCTCAAATAAAAACTCAACCCCATGATGCACCAGCCCCTCTGCATCCATGCGCTGCGATACTCCGGCCTCTCGCAGTAGACCGACGGTGCCGCTTTCCAGAATCCCCGCCCGAATACGCCCCAGCACATAGTCCGGCGTTTGCCGCTCGAGAATAACGGTTTCGATCCCGGCACGATGCAACAGTTGCCCCAGCAGCAGCCCGGAGGGGCCAGCCCCGATAATCGCGACCTGTGTTTTCATAGGATTGCCTCACTCTCAGCAGTTAATTATTTGTTTGTTTTTTGTTTAATAAAAGTTCCCTCCTGCATTTTTGATAACCCGGGCGAGAAAAAGAAGGCAAAAATCCGTGCAAAAAATGCACTTTTCAACAGTTTTAAAGAAGTGTGGCGGAGTTCAAATTCTATTTCGGCCGCCTGCGGAGACTTTTTGCACATTGTTTGATCCGCTCCCCCTCAGAGAAAGCGCGAGTTCAGGTTAAAGTATCAACAGACATGACGGCATCGGATGTGACGGACAGCGGGTACTTATGCAAGCAGATCGGGCAGTTCAGCGCACAATTACGCGACTATGTATTCAGTGTGGACTTTTCTTGTTACAGCATGGCGCAGAGAGCGCGCTGGTTGAGGAGCTCTCGACTCGTCTGGGGCGGGCGCTCGGCATGGACAGCGTTGAAAGCGCCATCTCCTCGAATGCAATTGTGCTCACGACGATTAAAGACGGCGAGTGCCTGACCTCTACGCGTAAAAACGTCGATCGCGGCATCAATATGCACGTAGTGACGGAAGTGCAGCATATTGTGATTATGGCCGAGCATAAGCTGCTGGATTATAAAGATGTGGAGAAGCGCTTTACGCAGATTAAGCCGCTGCGCTATCCGCGCTGGCTGGTGGTTCTGATGGTGGGACTCTCCTGCGCCTGTTTCTGCAAGCTCAACAACGGCGGCTGGGACGGTGCGCTGGTCACCTTCTGCGCCAGCACTATCGCCATGTATATTCGTCAGCTCCTGACCCATCGCTCGATGCATCCGCAGATAAACTTCTGTATCACCGCCTTTGTCGCCACCACCATCTCCGGGTTGATGCTGCGCCTTCCCGCCTTTACCAACACGTCAACGGTGGCGATGGCCGCCAGCGTGCTGCTGCTGGTGCCCGGCTTCCCTCTGATTAACGCCGTTGCGGATATGTTTAAAGGGCATATCAATACCGGCCTGGCGCGCTGGGCGCTGGCCAGCCTGCTGACGCTGGCCACCTGTATTGGCGTGGTGATGGCAATGACCATGTGGGGGCTACGCGGATGGGCATAATTTCGTATCTGTTCACGCTGCTTCAGGATATGGCGCTGTCGGCCATTCCGGCCGCCGGGTTTGCTATGGTGTTTAACGTACCGCAGCGCGCGCTGCGCTGGTGTGCGCTGCTGGGAGCAATCGGCCACGGTTCGCGCATGGTGATGATGACCGCAGGGTTCAATATTGAGTGGGCAACGTTCCTCGCCGCTCTGCTGGTTGGCAGCATCGGCATTCAATGGTCCCGCTGGTACCTGGCGCATCCCAAAATTTTCACCGTCGCGGCCGTGATCCCGATGTTCCCCGGAATTTCCGCCTATACGGCAATGATCTCGGCGGTGAAAATCAGCCATTTTGGCTACTCGGAAGAGATGATGATCATGTTGCTGAGTAATTTCCTCAAGGCCTCCTCCATCGTTGGCGCCCTCTCTATCGGTCTTTCCATTCCGGGTCTCTGGCTGTACCGTAAGCGCCCACGGGTATAGCAGGGATTTGGCCCGACGCTGTGCTACTATAGCCAATGGATTTCAGTTTGCTTTACTGCGACAGCAGAGGCGATCCCGACCCGCTGCCTGAAGCCAGCGGGTCGGATTAACGCCCGTAGTCAGCAATAAAGCGCCTGAAAGACGACAGGTATCCGGGGGCGATGACCCCTCTCTATTGTTGTTCAGAATTGAGATAGTGTTATGTCTTCGCGAATATTAACCACCGATTTTAGCGGCCTGGATGATTTTATTCAGGACCACGCGGCCGTTCTCGCAAAATCGGCCAGCGGCGCGGTTGCCGTGTTTGCCAACAATGCCCCGGCGTTCTACGCGCTCACGCCGGAACGCCTGGCGCAACTGTTGGAACTGGAAGCAAAACTGGCTCGCCCCGGCAGCGATGTTGCGCTCGATACGCAGTTTTTCGACGAACCCAGCGCAGCGCCAACCGCTATCCCCGTGGGGAAATTCGCCATGTATGCCGACTGGCAGCCGGACGCGGATTTCCAGCGCATGGCCGCGCTCTGGGGCATCGCCCTCAGCCAACCGGTGACGCCGGAAGAGCTGGCGGCGTTTGTCGCCTACTGGCAGGCGGAAGGCAAAGTCTTTCATCATGTGCAATGGCAGCAAAAGCTGGCGCGCAGCGTACAGATCGGCCGGGCCAGCAACGGCGGCCAGCCGCGGCGCGATGTGAATACGGTCAGCGAACCGGATAGCCATATTCCACGAGGTTTCAGAGGATGAGCATGAAAAACGTTGGCGACCTGATGAAGCGTCTGCAAAAAATGATGCCAGCCCATGTCGAACCGGCGTTTAAAACCGGCGAAGAGCTGCTGGCCTGGCAAAAAGAGCAGGGCAAACTGCGTTCTGAAGCGCTGGAGCGCGAAAACCGCGCCATGAAAATGCAGCGGACGTTTAACCGCTCCGGCATCCGTCCGCTGCACCAGAACTGTTCGTTTGAAAACTACCGGGTCGAGTGCGAAGGCCAGATGAACGCGCTGTCCAGGGCACGCCAGTACGTTGAAGAGTTTGATGGCAACATCGCCAGTTTCATCTTTTCCGGCAAACCCGGCACCGGCAAAAACCATCTGGCTGCCGCCATTTGCAACGAGTTGCTGCTACGCGGGAAATCGGTATTGATCATCACCGTCGCTGATATTATGTCGGCGATGAAAGAGACGTTTGGCAATCGGGAAACCAGCGAAGAACAGCTCCTTAACGATCTGAGCAAGGTCGATCTGCTGGTGATCGATGAGATCGGGATGCAGACGGAGTCGCGCTACGAAAAAGTGATCATCAACCAGATCGTCGATCGCCGATCCTCCTCAAAGCGCCCGACCGGGATGCTGACCAACAGCAACATGGACGAGATGAACAAGCTGCTCGGCGAGCGCGTCATGGATCGTATGCGTCTTGGCAACAGCCTGTGGGTCATCTTCAACTGGGACAGCTATCGTCATCGGGTCACCGGCAAAGAGTATTGAGATATTTCCGAACCCTGCCGGGGTTATACTGCAGAAATGCTTAAGTAACCATGATGAGTACACTGATGAAATCTGCAAAACTCTTATTCCGCACGACCTTGATTGCCGGCGTATTTTTTACCGCCGGCGCCCACGCGGCTTCCTGGCAGGACTCCCTCTCCAGCGCCGCCAGCCAGCTTAGCAGCCAGAGCGGCTCTCAGGAAAGCGGCGCCCTGTCGATGTCCTCGCTGACCAGCCTGCTGAACGGCGGCAATCAGTCCCTGACCGCCAGCAGCATGAACAATGCCGCCGGGATTATGTCCTACTGTGCCAAACAAAAACTGGCCTCGGTCACCAACACGGAAAACGTCAAAAATCAGGTTCTGGATAAACTCGGCCTCAGCACGCCGGAAAAACAGAAAGAGGACACCAGCTATCTGGAAGGGTTGCAGGGGCTTCTGAGCAATAATAGCGGTCAGCAGCTGAACCTCAACACGCTCGGCAGCAGCCCGCTGGCGGAGAAAGTAAAAACCAAAGCCTGCGATCTGGTCTTAAAACAGGGCGTTAACTTCCTCTCCTGATTTTTTTCACTGATGCCGCGTTTACTGCCTTAGCGCTGTTAACGCGGCCGCAGCCATGATTTTCGTCATTCTTCAGCACACAATCCCGTGGTTGAGGGATGTGACCCCGATCAAAAATGACCATTTCTAAACCAATTCTGAACTACTGCACAGTTTCATGACTCTACAATTGCAGCCATATGGCACTGCAATTACAGTGTAGCGTGGAAAATAGTCTATCCTGCCAGCGGTCAACTGGCGCTAATGAGGATGAATTGTGTCAGAGTTGTTATCCATCGCCTTGTTCCTCACCTCGGTGGTGATTTATGCCTTAAAAGCCGGTCGTAACACCTGGTGGTTTGCCGCCACGTTAACGGTGCTGGGGCTGTTTGTGGTTCTTAATATTACCCTCTATGCCAGCGACTACTTCACCGGGGACGGTATTAACGACGCGGTCCTCTATACGTTGACCAACAGCCTGACCGGGGCCGGCGTCAGTAAATATATTCTTCCCGGCGTCGGGCTGGTGGCGGCGCTGGTGACCGTATTCAGCGCGCTGGGATGGGTGTTGCGTCGTCGCCGCCACCATCCTCATCACTTCGGCTACAGCCTGCTGGCACTGGTGCTGGCGCTGGCCTCCGTGGATGCCAGCCCGGCGTTTCGTCAAATCAGCGAACTGGTCAAATCGCAGTCCCGCGACGGCGATCCCGATTTTATCGCCTATTACAAAGAGCCGGCGAAGAGCATTCCGAACCCGAAGCTGAACCTGGTCTATATCTACGGGGAAAGCCTCGAACGCACCTATTTTGATAACGACGCCTTTCCCGACCTGACGCCCGAACTCGGCAAACTAAAAAACGAAGGACTCGATTTCAGCAACACCACCCAGCTTCCGGGTACCGATTACACCATCGCCGGCATGGTGGCTTCCCAGTGCGGTATTCCGCTGTTTGCGCCGTTTGAAGGCAACGCCTCCGCCTCGGTCTCCAGCTTCTTCCCGCAGAATATCTGCCTCGGCGACATTCTGAAAAACTCCGGCTATGAAAACTATTTCGTGCAGGGCGCCAACCTGCGTTTCGCCGGCAAAGATGTGTTCCTGAAATCCCACGGTTTTGACTACCTGTACGGCGCTGAAGAGCTGAAAAGCACGGTTGCCGACCCCGCTTACCGCAATGACTGGGGCTTCTACGATGACACCGTTCTGGATGAAACCTGGAAAAAATTCGAAGAGCTTTCTCAATCCGGTAAACGCTTCTCGCTCTTTGCGCTGACGGTCGACACCCACCATCCGGACGGCTTTATCTCCCGCACCTGCCAGCGTAAAAGCTATGATATCGGCGGGAAAAAGAACCTCTCCTTTAGCGCGGTCACCTGTAGTCAGGAGCATATCGCGGCGTTGATTGAGAAAATCAAAGCCTCCCCGTATTTCAAAAATACGGTCATCGTGGTCTCTTCCGATCATCTGGCGATGAAAAACACCGCCTGGGACTATCTCAACAAGCAGGATCGCAGCAACCTGTTCTTTGTTCTGCGCGGCGACCAGCCGCAGCAGGAGACGCTGGCCGTGAAGCGCAATACCATGGACAACGGCGCCACGGTGCTGGACATCCTTGGCGGCGATAACTTTATCGGTCTGGGCCGCAGCAGCCTGTCCGGGCAATCGCTGTCCGGTATTTTCATGAATATGAAAGAGAAAGTGCTGGCATGGAAACCGGATATCATCCGCCTGTGGAACTTCCCGAAAGAGATGAAAGACTTCACCATCGACAGCCAAAAGAACACCATCTCATTCTCCGGCAGCCATTTCCGCCTCCCCCTGCTGCTGCGGGTATCCGATAAACGCGTTGAGCCGCTGCCGGAGAGCGAATATTCCGCCCCGCTGCGCTTCCAGCTGGCCGATTTTGCCCCACGGGATAACTTCGTGTGGATCGATCGCTGCTACAAAATGGGCCAGCTGTGGTCCTCTGAACTGGCACTCTCCACCGACTGGTGCGTTTCCCAGGGCCAGCTCGGCGGCGAACAGAAGGTGCAGCATGTTGATAAGCCCCGGTGGCAGGGAAAAACGGCGTTTAAAGATACCGTTATCGATATGGAGCGCTACAAAGGCAACGTCGATACCCTGAAGATCGTCGATAACGATATTCGTTACAAAGCCGACAGCTTTGTCTTTAACGTTGCCGGAGCGCCGGAAGAGGTCAGGCAGTTCAGCGGGATTTCCCGTCCGGAATCGTGGGGCCGCTGGTCCAACGCCCAGCTCGGCAGCGAAGTGAAGATTGAATATAAAGAACCGCTACCGGAAAAATTCGATCTGGTGATTACCGCCAAAGCCTACGGGCCGAACGCCAATAAACCGATCCCGGTCCGCGTGGGCAACAGTGAACAGATCCTCACCCTGGCCAACGAGGTCTCCACCACCACGCTACATTTCGACAACCCGTCACGCAGCGATACGCTGATTATCGTCCCGCCGGATCCGCAGTCCACCAACGAAGGGAATATCCTTGGCCACGCGCCGCGTCAGCTGGGAATCGGCATGGTGGATCTTAAAGTGGTAAAAAGCGACGGTTAACTCTGCCGCCCCGGCTCATGACCTGAACCGGGGCGCATTCGCTAGCATTCGGCAGGCGGTTACCCGCTGAACTCCGCGCACATCTCATACTGCTTTAGCGCCAGGGTCGCATACCCCGCCGCGCTAAACAGCGGCGTAAATGATTCGGGAATGATCACCGAAGTACTCAGGCCGGGGAACTGCCGGGCCAGCGCCCTCAGCATCTCATGCGCCAGTCCGCGGCCGCGAACGGAGGGCTCAACCCACAAAAACTGTAGCTGCGGCGTGGAGGTTAAGGTTGCCAGCACCGCAAAAGCCTGCTGATTCAGAGTGAGCGTCCGGCATGGCAGCGTAGCGAAGGTAAACGGGTCCATCAGCCACGGCAGACGACCATTGATCTCCGCTCCGGCTCTGCGCAGCAGAGGGAGCACATCGCCCTCTTCCAGCACCGCTGCCGCGGCATCCTCTGCCCGGGTACTGACAAATCCGCATAGCCCATGATGTACAACAAAGCCTAACGACTGGTACAGCGCCACCGCCGCATAGTTTTCGCGGATCACCTCCAGCCACATCCGCCGCACGCCCTGCTCGCGTAGCGAGGTCATGAGCGGTGTCATCAGCCGACGGCCCATGCCTTTTCCACGCCAGGCCGGACGCACCGCAAAGGCCGCCAGCCTCGCCTCATCGCCGCGCCGGGCCACGATGGCGATTGCCGCCGGCGTCTCGCCATCCAGCCAGACGCAGGAATCAAGCAGGCTCAGCCCCTCAGAGCTGAAGCGCTGAACGAACACCGCCAGCGGCAGCGAAACCGGCACCAGGTAATCTTCAAAACAGTCGCTGAGGATCGTCGTGAGTTGCGCAACGCTGAACTGGGTAGCGGAAACGGCGGTAAGCTCCATACATTTCTCCCGGAGGCTGCTATGCTGAGGTGATGAAAACTAACACTATAACTGCCGCCGCGACGTTACGCCTGACTCAAGAGCGCGACATACCTCTCCTGCCCGCGATTGAGCGCTCGGCGGCCCAGTCTTTTCGCCAGATCCCGGCGCTAGCCTGGCTGGCGGAAAGCGAAGTAATAAGCCCCGAGCGCCACCGGCTGTTCCTTGAAACTGACCATAGCCTGCTGGCCGTGGCCGATGAACAACCGATAGGCTTCCTGCTGAGCGAACCGCTGGATGATGCGCTGTTTATCGTCGAGATCGCCGTTCATCAGGCGTGGCAGGGACGAGGCATTGGCCGCATGATGCTGGAGCAGGTCATTAAGACCGCCCGGCAGGCGGCGTATCCGGCGGTCACGCTCACCACCTTCCGCGACGTGCCGTGGAACGCGCCGTTTTACACGCGTCTGGGATTTTCAATGCTGAGCGAGCTAAGGCTGCCGGCGGGACTGGCGGCGAAAAGGGAGCTGGAAACGGAACACGGTCTGCCGCCGGAAACGCGCTGCGCCATGCGCCTGACGCTGTAAGCCGTTTCCGGTCAGGGCTGCGATATGCAAATCGGCGGCATGGTGGTGTTTGGCACCGCCATCCGTGTCTGAGCTTCGACAAGGTGACCCCCTGCGGCCGGTCGATGACGAGCCCCCCGTCCGAGGAGCTGGACACCTTGTTCTGATGACGTTCCCGGATAGCGGCTGACGCCTTATCTGGCTGCCAGAAAACCCATTCTCCCGTCGCCAGGCATCGCGCCACCGGGGAAACCACCGCCCTCCCGTTGCCCGGGCCCCGACAAATCCGCAGGCGGCTCAACTACTCGCTCAACGCGGAAATCTCATCAAATAACGAACGGCTAATGGTGACGCCCTGCCGTTCACTCTCCTGACGGCAGAGATAGCGCCGTTCGCCCGGGAGTCTCGCCCCTTGCGCCTGCATGCTGTTAAACAGCGTCTCCGCGCGAGCCAGATGCGCATCAGCCTCCGCGCCGAGGAACCGCTGCGGATCCAGCGCCAGAATCAGCTCTCCGCCATAGGGTAGCCCGCCCGCGCCACCGTCCCACGCCAGCGATTCCGCACTGGTCATATCGCCAATCAGCGGCCCGGCAAGCAGCTCGACCATCGCCGCCAGCGCTGAGCCTTTGTAGCCGCCAAAGGTCAGCATCGCCCCGGCCAGCACCTCTCCGGCGTCCGTGGTCGGCTGACCCTGGCTATCAATCCCCCATCCTTCCGGCAACGCTTTCCCGGCACGTTGATGCAACTGAATCTCGCCGCGCGCCGCCACGCTGGTGGCCATATCAAAAATAAACGGCGGCTTATCTCCCCGCGGCCAGCCAAAGGCGACGGGATTGGTGCCAAACAGCGGCAGGCTGCCGCCCGCAGGCGCCACCCATGCATGGCCCGGCGTACAGGCCAGTCCGACCAGGCCGGCATCCGTTAACGGTTCAATATCGGCAAACAGCGCCGAAAAATGCACGCAGCGGTTGATGGCCAGCGCGGCGATACCGCTGCGGCGAGCCTTCTCCACCAGCAGCGGCAACGCCCGCTCAAACGCCAGCAGCGAAAACGCGCCGCCGGCATCGACGCGAACAATCCCCGGCGCCCGGTCGTCAATCTGCGGCCCGGCATCCGGGGAGACCTTACCTTTACGCAGGGTGTCAACGATTCCCAACAGCCGCCACAGGCCGTGGGAAGCGCAGCCATCGCGCTCCCCACCGGTGACGTTGCGCGCTACCGCCGCCGCGTGATCCTCGTTGAATCCATTAGCGCTCAGCGCCCGCATCGCCAGCGCATAAGCTTCGGGTAACGACAGGGTTACCGTTTCCATGACCTTCTCCTCTACTCTTCTTCGTCTCCGCTAAAATTAGCCTGGGGGAGACAGCTGCGCGCGCCCCAGTAATAAATTGCCAGCGACATCACCGCGACCAGCACCGTATCCCAGGGGTGAGGTATCTCATTAGTACCACCAAAACTGCCCAGCCAGGAAAAAAGCATGATCAGCGCATAGAAGACGATCAGCCACAGCGAGGATTTCACCTGTTGCGCCAGGCTGACGGTATGTACCGGCACTTTACCTTTGCACAGGATGTAGACCACAAACATGACGATTTGCAGCCCCAGCAGCCAGGAGAGCGTGGTCCAGCCGGACCAGTACACGATCAGCGCGGAGATCATGAACGACACCGGCCCAATAATCGCGAACGCCCGCACGCGGAAGGGACGCGGCAGATCCGGCGCGTTACGGCGCAGCCCTGCGGCGGTCACCGGCGCGATCGCATAGCTCAACACCAGCGCGGCAGAGACCACGCTGATCAGCTGCTCCCAGGAGGGGAACGGCAGCGTCCAGAAGATGGACAGACCGAAGGTCAACCACAGCGCCGGACGCGGAATGCCGGACTCTTTATCAATGTGGGTAAAGGCTTTAAAGAAGGTTCCGGCTTTCGCCCAGCCGTAGATAACGCGCGGCGTCGCGTTCATGTAAATATTGCCGGTACCGCTCGGGGAGATGATCGCATCGCTAATCACCATAAAGGCCAGCCAGCCCATACCGAGGGTGATAGCGATATCGCGATACGGCAGCGAGAACTGTTTACTCACTTCCGCCCAGCCGCCGCTTAACATTTCCGTCGGAATACTGCCGAGAAACGCTAGCTGCAGCAGCACGTAGATAATGGTCGACAGCACCACCGACAGAATCAGCGCCACCGGAATCGTACGCTGCGGATGCTGAACCTCGCTGGCGACGGAAATAATCGGCGTCAGGCCCAGATAGGCAAAGATAATCCCGCCGGCGCTGATCGCCGCTTCTACTCCGGACATACCGAACGGCGCAATCCCCTGAGTATGCAGGTTTTCCGGCTTAAAGAAGGTGAACAGGGTAATCACCACCAGCAGCGGCACCAGGAACTTGAGCACGCTGATAAAGTTATTCGAGCGGGCAAAGGTTTTGACGCTGTAGTAGTTAAGAGCAAAGAAAAAGCACAGCAGCAGGAACTGCACCACCCAGCCCAACAGGGTCGGCGAGCTGGATCCCGGCTGGGTCAGCGCCGGGAACCAGGCGGCGGCATACTGACGGGCGGCGACAATTTCGATAGAAATGAGGCTTGAGAAGGCAATCAGCGTAATAAAACCCAGCAGATACCCCATCAGCTCACCGTGCGAAAAGACCGGATAACGAATAATCCCGCCGGCGCGCGGCAGCGCCGCCCCCAGTTCGCAGTAAACGATACCCAGCAGCAAAACCGCAAAGCCGCCGATCACCCACGAGGCGATCCCGGCGGGCCCGGCAATCGACGCGACGTGGCTGGCGGCAAAGAGCCAGCCGGAACCGAAAATCGCCCCCAGGCCAATAAACGTCAGATCGGTTAAGGTCAGCTGCTTTTTAAACTTACCCGACTCAGCAACGCGGGTTTGACTGTTATGCGTAGTGTGAATAGTCATCGTGATGCCCTTCCGTCAACATGAGGGGGAAATCGCTTCCCGGGTCCACTGGCCGTTCACCAGGCGCAGCAGGTTCAAAGGGTTAGCATCCTGCAAGGCCGGCGGCAGCAACGCGGCAGGGGCGTTCTGCAGGCAAACCGGCCGCAGAAAACGTTCGATCGCCCGGGTCCCTACCGATGTGCCGCGCGCGTCGGTGGTGGCCGGCCAGGGGCCGCCGTGCACCATCGCATCGCACACTTCCACGCCGGTGGGATAACCGTTAAACAGCACCCGCCCGGCTTTATCGCTGAGCAGCGGCAGCAGACGCGTCGCCAGGGGACGATCGTCCGCATCGGCATGCAGCGTCGCCGTCAACTGCCCCTGCAGCGTACTCACCAGCGCCATCATCTGCGCCTCGTCCGCCACTTCCACCAGCACCGACAGCGGGCCAAACACCTCGGTTTGCAGCACGCTATCCGGTGCCATGAACGCCTCCGCCGTCGCCAGGTACAACAACGCCTGCGCCCGCCGGCCGCCGGCCGCTTCACCGCTGGCCAGCCGCTGCACGCCCGGACAGGCGTCGAGCGTCTCGACACCGGCGCGATAGTGGTGCAGGGTCGGCGCGTTGAGCAGAACCTGAGCGGGCGCGGCCTGAACCTGTTCACATAACGCGGCTTTAAAGCGCGCCAGCCCTTCGCCCTTGAGCGCCAGAATCAGGCCCGGGCGGGTACAAAATTGCCCGCCGCCAAGGGTAAACGACGCCACCAGATCTTTGGCCAGCGACGCCGCACGCGCGGCGAGCGCCTGGGGCAGAATAATCAGCGGATTAATCGCCGACATTTCCGCAAACAGCGGGATTGGCTGCGGGCGCTGCTGCGCCAGCTGGAGTAGAGCTTTTCCTCCCGTCAGCGAGCCGGTGAATCCCACCGCCTGAATCGCCGGATGACGCACCAGTTCGGCACCGATATCGGTACCAAAAATCATGTTGAACACCCCGCCGGGCAAGGCGCATTTCTCCACCGCCCGCACGATGGCCAGCGCCGTCTGCTCTGCGGTTGCCATATGCCCGGGATGAGCCTTAACCACCACCGGGCAACCGGCCGCCAGCGCCGAGGCGGTATCGCCGCCGGCGGTAGAGAAGGCCAGCGGAAAGTTGCTGGCGCCGAATACCGCAACCGGGCCAAGCGCCACCTGGTACTGGCGCAGATCCGCTCGCGGTAAGGGTTGACGCGTCGGCAGCGCCGTATCAATGCGCGCCCCCAGAACATCGCCGCGCCGCAGCAGACCGGCAAACATTCGCAGCTGACCGCTGGTGCGCGCCCGTTCGCCCTGTAAACGCGCCAGCGGCAGTGCGGTCTCAGCATGGGCAATGGCAAAAAAGGTCTCGCCCAGCCGGTCCAGTTCATCGGCAATGGTCTCCAGAAAGCGCGCGCGCGTCTCTGGCGAGGTTTCGCAATAGGCGGCAAAAGCCTGCGCCGCCGCCTGCGCCGCCAGTGCGGCCTCCTCCCGGGAGGCCGGATAAAAACGGTGGCCGGTGGCATCGCCATCCTCAGCCTTCAGGCTGAGGAGCGTGGCTTCGCCGCTGGCGACGCGACGCCCGGCGATAAACTGCCGACCCGCCGTCATTTCTGTTTCGCTCATCGTCGCTCCCCGCCTCACAGGCCCACGTCCGGCAGCACAGGACGCGTCGCCAGCGCCTGTTCCACGATGTTCACCACCTGCTGACGGGTCTCCCCTTCCAGCGCCAGGCGCGGCGGACGGGTGACGGCGCTGCCGCGTCCCAGCAACTCTTCGCACAGCTTGATGCACTGCACCAGATCCGGGCGCGCATCCAGGTGCAGCAGCGGCATAAACCAGCGATACAGCGCCATGGCTTCGTCATAACGTTTCTGTGCGGCAAGACGGAACAGGGTTTCGCCCTCACGCGGGAAAGCGTTCGACATTCCGGAAATCCACCCTTCCGCTCCCACGGCGATGCTCTCCACCACCACGTCATCCAGCCCGGCGAACAGCACGAAGCGGTCGCCGACGGTGTTACGCAGATCGACGAAACGACGGGTGTCCCCGGATGAGTCTTTGAAGCAGACGATATTGTCGCAATCGGTCAGGGTGGCGAGGATATCTGGCGTGACGTCGTTCTTGTAAATCGGCGGGTTGTTATAAACCATAATCGGCAGGTCGGTGGCGGTGGCCACGCTGCGGAAGTGAGCGGCGGTTTCGTGCGGCTTCGAGGAGTAGACCAGCGCCGGCATCACCATAATCCCGTCGACGCCAACGCGCTCGGCCTCTTTCGCCATCTTCTGCGCGAACGCGGTAGTGAACTCGGCGACCCCGGCAATCACCGGAATTTTGCCGCCCGCCGCATCCTTTGCCACTTCAATAATCTGCAGTTTTTCCTCGGTTGTCAGCGAGGTATTTTCCCCGACGCTGCCGCACACCACCAGCCCGGAGACACCGTCTCTGACCAGGTTTTTCATCACCGCATGGGTGGCGTCTAAATCGAGGGAGTAATCATGACGAAACTGCGTGCTGACTGCCGGGAATACGCCGCTCCAGTGAATCGCTTTTTTGCTCATGCTCGGTTCCTTGTCGTCATTTTGTTAAGTCAAAGTGAATGAATGGTGAATTTTCACTGACAGATTGACGTTTCATGGACCCGGCGGCTTGTCGGTTTTCTTCCAATACGATGACGAAATTAGCACAGTCGCACAAAAGTGTGAGCCGGCGATTATCCCGCCAGCGTCAGGCGAAAATCACGCGGCGTAGAGCCGGTCATCGCTTTAAACTGACGGCTGAAGGCGCTGTGATCGGTATAGCCGCACTGTAGCGCAATATCGGTAATCGGCGTCTCTCCCGCCAGCAGCTCGGTGGCTTTTTCGAGGCGGACCTTATGGATCATTTGCCGCGGCGTGAGGTGAAAGATCCGTTTGCAATAGCGTTCGATCTGCGCCACGGACATGCCGCTCAACCCGGTCAGCTCTTCCATGGTGATCGGTCGATGGTAGTGGCGACGAATATGATCGTCGACGATCGCCAGCCGCTGCCACGCCGGGTGTCGGGCATGCGCCTCCTGAAGATCGTGCGAGATCCCCGCCATGCCGATCACCTGACCGTGAACATCGCGCAGCGCCAGCTTTTGCGTCAGACACCAGCCGCGCTCACGTCCGTTATAGAGGTGCATTTCGAGCTGGTCGCGCAGGGTCACCCCCTCTCTCAACACCCGCAAATCCTGTTCGGTATAGCCCTGCCCCAACGCCGATGGAAAGACGTCGGCCGAGGTTTTGCCTAACAGCGAGGAGACGCTTTTAAAGCCGCAGCGACGGGCCAGCGTCAGGTTCGCCAGCAGGTAGCGCGCCTGGGCATCTTTGATAAAAAAGACCACATTGGGAATCGCGTTCAGCAGCGGCGCGATAAGCGCCAGCGCATTGAGCAACGACGGCATGTTTTCCGGACGCTGGCGCGCCAGACCTTCGCAAATCTGGCTCAGCTCATCCACGGCCAGATCCGTATCCTCAACCGGAGCGTGCTCCGAAGCAGCAGCAGTAACGCAGAACATAAGGCTTCCTCATGGCGGGTGACGGGAGGATATTTATTCACCTTCTGGTAACACATCAAGCAGCAATACCGCGTTTTGCGATCCTGACTCCGGTTTATATTTTCCCCTGAGTACGCCGCTGGCGCGATCGCGACTTTCGGTTTACCACAGCAATAAGCAAATGATTAATAAGAAATAACTATGCCATCCATAAACAGGCGCCGCCGTTTACTGTGCCGATTTCGTCATTTCCTCTGATGAAAGCGTTCAAGCCGGAGGCGGTCTGTTGCGCCAGCATGATGAAACAAATCGTTAACCTCCGGAGATAGCCATGACTGTGCCACGTCACCCCATTGAACTCAGAGCCATTGATTCTCATACCGGCGGTGAACCGACCCGCCTGATCGTGGACGGTTTTCCGGATCTCGGGAACGGCAGCATGGCGGAGCGCCGCCAACGCTTCGCCCGCGAATTCGATCGCTGGCGCCAGGCGGTTATCCTGGAGCCGCGCGGCAACGATGTGCTGGTGGGGGCGCTGCTGTGCAAACCGGTCTCACCGCAGGCAACCGCCGGGGTGATTTTCTTCAACAACGCCGGCTTTCTGAACATGTGCGGGCATGGCACCATCGGGCTTATCGCCTCGCTGGCATGGCTTGGTCGCATCAAGCCGGGCATCCACCTGATTGAAACGCCGGTGGGCAACGTCAGCGCGACGCTACATGAAGACGGCAGCGTCTCGGTGGAAAATGTTCCTGCCCGGCGCGGCAAAAAGCAGCTCAGCGTCAACACCGCGGTGGGTACCGTCAGCGGTGATATTGCCTGGGGCGGCAACTGGTTTTTCCTCATCAACGATCACCCTTTCACCCTCGAACCCGTCCAAATTCCGCAGCTCACCGAGTATGCGTGGGCCGTACGTGAAGGGCTGGAAGCCGCCGGGATCCGCGGCGATGACGGTGGCGAAATCGACCATATCGAACTCTTTGCCGATGATGCCGATGCCGACAGCCGCAGCTTCGTACTGTGCCCGGGGAAAGCCTGGGATCGTTCGCCGTGCGGCACCGGAACCAGCGCCAAACTGGCCTGTCTGGCCGAAGATGGCAAGCTGCAGCCCGGCGAACTCTGGCAGCAGGCCAGTATTATCGGCAGCCAGTTTACCGCCAGCTATACGCGCAGCGACGTCGGTATCATTCCGACGATCCGCGGCGCAGCCTGGGTGTGCGGCGATACCCGGCTGATCCTCAACCCGGACGATCCCTTCTGCTGGGGGATCGTGCCGTGAACCACGGCGACGTCATCGTGATCGGCGCCGGGATCGTCGGTGCCGCCTGTGCGTGGCAGCTGGCGAAACGCGGGCAAAAAGTGATTCTGCTCGACGATCGCCAGCCGGGCGCCACCGCAGCCGGAATGGGACATCTGGTGTGTATGGATGACGATCCCGCCGAACTGGCGCTCTCCGCCTGGTCACTGGCACGCTGGCGCACCCTCACGCCGCAAATGCCCGAGCGCTGCGCCTGGCGCGGCTGCGGCACTCTGTGGCTGGCGGAAACCTCCCAGGAGCTGGAGATCGCCCGGGAAAAACAGCGGCGGATGGCCGCATATCAGGTCTCCAGCGAGATGCAGACCCCTTCACAGCTGACGCAGCGAGAACCGCTGCTGCGGGCAGGCCTACAGGGCGGACTGTGGGTTCCCGGCGATGGTATCGTCTACGCTCCTGAAGTTGCGCGCTGGTTTATCGCCGACGCGGGAGACAACCTGACCTGCCTCACCGAAGGCGCCATGGAAATCGCCGAGCCGGCGGTGACGTTGACCTGCGGAAAACAGCTGCGGGCACCGGCTATCGTTGTCGCCTGCGGCCTCGGCGCCAATGGGCTGCTGGGGGAAAACTGGCTGCGGGCAAAGAAAGGCCAGCTGGCGATCAGCGACCGCTACGGCCCGTTACTCCATCATCAGCTGGTCGAACTGGGCTACGGTGCCAGCGCCCACGGCGGCGGCACCTCGGTGGCGTTTAACGTCCAGCCGCGCCCCACCGGACAGCTGCTGATCGGCTCTTCGCGGCAGTTTGATAACTCAGAACGCCAGCTGGATTTGCCGCTGCTGGCGCAGATGCTCGACCGCGCCCGGCACTTCCTGCCCGCCCTGGCCGGGCTGAATATTATCCGCTGCTGGAGCGGCTTTCGCGCCGCGTCAGAGGACGGAAATCCCCTGATAGGCCCCCACCCGTCGCGCCCCGGCCTGTGGCTGGCGCTGGGTCATGAAGGGCTCGGCGTCACCACCGCCCCCGCCAGCGCAGAGCTGCTCGTCGCCCAGTTATTGGGCGAGCGCTGCCCGTTAGCCCCCGACGCGTGGCTACCGGCCCGCCTGCTGAAAAAAGAGGCTATCGCATGAGCCAGACTATCCCGGTGATGATTGGAGGTGAAACACGCGACGTTCCGGTGGGAATCAGCGTCGCGGCAGCGCTGTCGTTGACGGCGAATCCCACCACACGCGTGGCCGTCGGCGGACAGCCCCGCGCCCCTTTTTGCGGAATGGGTATTTGCCAGGAGTGCCGGGTGACCGTCAACGGACGGCGGGTGCTGGCCTGCCAGACGCTGTGCCAGCCCGGAATGACGATTGAAAGGAGCTGCCATGCAAACCCTGCGCTGTGACATTCTGATTCTCGGCTGCGGCCCGGCGGGTCTCGCCGCCGCACTGGCGGCCGCGTCCTGCGGTAAGCAGGTCGTTATCCTCGACGATAATCCGCGCCCCGGCGGGCAGATCTGGCGCGAGGGTCCGCAGGTGCAGCTCCCTGCCCTGGCGCGCCGCTACCGGGAAGCCGTTGCTGCGGAGAAAAACATCACCTCGCTGAACGGTGCCCGGCTTATCGCCCGCCCCTCGGCGCATAGCGTCCTGTTCGAAACCGCCGACGACAGCGGGCTTGTCGAATGGCAAAAGCTGATCCTCTGCTGCGGCGCACGGGAACTCTCGCTGCCTTTCCCCGGCTGGACGCTGCCCGGCGTCACCGGCGCCGGCGGGTTACAGGCGCAAATCAAACACGGTCTGACGCTCCGGGGGCAAAAAGTGGTGATTGCCGGCAGCGGTCCGCTGCTGCTGGCGGTGGCCGCGACGGTGAAAAAAAGCGGAGGTGAAGTACGACAGATTGTTGAGCAGGCCCCGCTCAGCGCATTACTGCGTTTTGGCAGCAGCCTGTGGCGCTGGCCGGAAAAACTTCGCCAGCTGGCTACCCTCGCCCCGCGACGCTATCTGAGCAGTAGCCAGGTGATTCGCGCCCACGGCGAGACGCAGCTCGAAGCCATTACGCTGCGCGATGCCCGCGGCATTGAACGGACAATCGCCTGCCAGCGGCTGGCTATCGGTTACGGCCTGGTAGCCAATATTGAAACCGCGCTGCTCTTCGGCTGCGCGCTGGCTGACGAGGCAATAGCGGTGAATCGCTGGCAGCAGACCAGCATCGCGAACATCTACGCCGCGGGCGAATGCACCGGTTTTGGCGGCAGCGAACTGGCGCTGGCAGAAGGTGAAATTGCCGGCTTTGCGGCAGCTGACGCCGAGGCTTGCGCCCAGGCCCTCTTCGCCCGTCGCGGGCGCTGGCAGGCATTTGCTCATGCGGTCAACCGCACATTCACCCTGCCAGAGAGCCTGAAAAACGCCGCCACGCCGGATAGCCTGCTGTGCCGCTGCGAAGATGTGCGCTGCGGCGACGTTGCCGATGCCGATAGCTGGCACCAGGCAAAACTGACCCGCCGCTGCGGAATGGGCGCCTGTCAGGGAAAAACCTGCGCGACCACCGCCCGCTGGCTGTACGGCTGGCCGCTACCGCAGCCGCGCGAGCCGCTCTCTCCCGCCAGAGCCGAAACCCTTATCGCGCTGGCCGATACCCGAACAATGCGCTGATCTACTCTTCCTCATCACTGTGCCCGGCACCCTGACGGTTGCCGAGCGCAATAAACTCTTCCAGCAGCGCAGTCAGTTGCTGCATCTTTTCACTGGTGAACTGGGCTTCAATCAGGCGATAGGCCTCTTCCACCTGCGCCTGCGCGCTTTCATACAGCGTGTAGCCCGCCGGCGTCAGCGAAATATACAACTTGCGCTGATCGTTGACCGGCTTGAGACGCAGCACCAGACCGTCACGCTCCATACGGGTCAGAATACCGGTCAGGCTGGGGCGCAGGATGCAGGCGCGGAACGCCAGATCGTGAAAGTCCATCGACGGATTTTCCGCAAGGATGCGCACAATACGCCACTGCTGCTCGGTGAGATTATGGCGTTTAACGATCGGTCGGAAATGGCCCATTGCCGCTTCCCGCGCCTGCAACAACGCAATGGTTAACGAATCATGCATCACATACCCTCGACATCGCACTCTTAAGTTTATTAATAAGTTAATAATTAGCGCCTATCCTGCCATGACGCAACCGGTTTCTGCACCTGAAAAGTACCAGTCGAGACAATAAAAAACGACAACTAACTGATTAATAACACATAAAGAATTACACTGTAAATTTATTGTTAATCAGATCACAAAACATTCACTTCTGTTTGCCAAACCCCGCCACAAGGAATAAAAGATGATCATTAACATATTAATGAATATCCCTTAGCATCCGACATCAGTACCAGAGGAGTGGTGAATGAAAGGTACCATCTTCGCCGTTGCGCTTAACCATCGCAGCCAGCTTGACGCCTGGCGCGACGCGTTCCAACAGGCCCCTTACAAAACCCCGCCGAAGACCGCGGTCTGGTTTATCAAACCGCGCAATACCGTCATCGGTGCGAACGAGGCCATTCCCTATCCGCAGGGTGAAACCGTGCAGAGCGGCGCCACCGTCGCGCTGATTGTCGGCAAAACCGCGCGTAAGGTTTCCGCCGCCGACGCGGCCTCTTTTATCGCCGGCTATGCGCTGGCCAATGACATCAGCCTGCCGGAAGAGAGCTTCTACCGCCCGGCGATTAAGGCCAAATGTCGCGATGGCTTCTGCCCCATCGGCACCCTCGCCCCGGTGCATAGCGTGGACAATCTGACCATCATCACTGAAATCAACGGCCGCGAGGCCGACAGCTGGAACACCGGCGATCTGCAGCGCAATGCCGCCGAACTGTTAAGCGCGCTGAGCGAGTTTGCCACCCTGAATCCCGGCGATGCCATCCTGATCGGTACCCCTCACGCCCGCGTCACGCTGCAGCCCGGCGATCGCGTGCGGATCCTCGCCGAAGGTTTCCCGGCGCTGGAAAACCCGGTTGTTGCAGAAGGAGAGCTGGCATGAAACAGGCACGTATTGAATGGCAAGGTACCCGCTACGACGCACAGATCGATGAACGCGACCAGCTTCGCCTCGCCGATGGCACCCTGCTTAAAGCAGGCGACTTTCGCTGGCTGCCTCCCGCCGACGGAACGCTGTTCGCGCTGGGTCTGAACTATGCCGACCACGCCAGCGAGCTGGAGTTTAAGCCGCCGGAGGAGCCGCTGGTGTTTATCAAAGCGCCGAACACCTTTATCGGTCATCAACAAGAGTCGGTACGCCCGGACAACGTGGAGTACATGCATTACGAAGCCGAACTGGTGGTGGTGATAGGCAAAACCGCGCGCCGCGTCGCCGAAGCCGATGCCATGGACTATGTCGCCGGCTACACCGTCTGCAATGACTACGCCATTCGCGACTATCTGGAAAACTACTACCGCCCGAACCTGCGGGTGAAAAGCCGCGACACGCTGACGCCCATCGGGCCGTGGATCGTCGCGAAAGAGGCGATCCCGGATCCGCATAATCTGACTCTGCGCACCTGGGTCAACGGCGAGCTGCGCCAGCAGGGTACGACGGCCGATCTGATCTTCAGCGTTCCGTTCCTGATCGCTTACTTAAGCGAATTTATGACCCTGCAACCGGGCGACATGATCGCCACCGGCACGCCGAAAGGGCTGTCCGATGTGGTGCCGGGTGACGAAGTGATCGTCGAAGTCGAAGGCGTCGGCCGCCTGGTCAACCGCATCATCAGCCAGCAAGCGTATGAGGAGAAGCTGTCATGAAAAAAATTAACCATTGGATCAACGGCAAAAACGTCGCGGGCGCAGAGTATTTCCACACCACCAACCCGGCCACCGGCGAAGTGCTGGCGGAAGTCGCCTCCGGCGGTGAAGCCGAAGTGAATCAGGCCGTTGCCGCCGCGAAAGAAGCGTTCCCGAAATGGGCCAACCTACCGATGAAAGAGCGCGCGCGCCTGATGCGCCGGCTGGGCGATCTGATCGATCGCGACGTCCCGGAGATCGCGGCAATGGAGACCGCCGATACCGGCCTGCCGATCCATCAAACCAAAAATGTGCTGATCCCGCGCGCTTCGCACAACTTCGAGTTTTTCGCCGAAGTGTGCCAGCAGATGAACGGCAAGACCTATCCGGTTGACGACAAGATGCTCAACTACACCCTCGTGCAGCCGGTCGGCGTGTGTGCGCTGGTCTCGCCGTGGAACGTGCCGTTTATGACCGCCACCTGGAAGGTGGCGCCGTGTCTGGCGCTGGGCAACACCGCGGTGCTGAAAATGTCAGAGCTGTCGCCGCTGACCGCCGATCGTCTGGGCGAACTGGCGCTGGAAGCCGGTATTCCGGCCGGCGTACTCAACGTGGTGCAGGGCTACGGCGCCAGCGCCGGCGATGCGCTGGTGCGTCATCACGACGTCCGCGCGGTGTCGTTTACCGGCGGTACCGCCACCGGGCGCAACATCATGAAAAATGCCGGTCTGAAGAAATATTCCATGGAGCTGGGCGGCAAATCCCCGGTGCTGATTTTTGAAGATGCCGATATCGAGCGCGCGCTGGATGCCGCCCTGTTCACCATCTTCTCAATCAACGGCGAGCGCTGCACCGCCGGGTCGCGCATCTTCATTCAGCAGAGCATTTACCCGGAATTCGTTAAACGCTTTGCAGAACGCGCCAACCGCCTGCGCGTGGGCGATCCGACCGATCCGAATACCCAGGTCGGGGCGCTGATCAGCAAGCAGCACTGGGAAAAAGTCTCCGGCTATATTCGCCTCGGGATCGAAGAAGGCGCCACCCTGCTGGCCGGCGGCCCGGACAAGCCGTCCGATCTGCCCGCGCATCTGCAAGGCGGCAACTTCCTGCGTCCGACGGTGCTGGCAGACGTGGATAACCGGATGCGCGTCGCGCAAGAGGAGATTTTTGGCCCGGTAGCCTGCCTGCTGCCGTTTAAAGACGAAGCGGAAGGGCTGCGCCTGGCGAACGACATCGAATATGGTCTGGCGTCCTACATCTGGACCCAGGACATCAGCAAAGTGCTGCGTCTGGCGCGCGGCATCGAAGCCGGCATGGTGTTCGTCAATACCCAGAACGTCCGCGACCTGCGTCAGCCGTTTGGCGGCGTGAAAGCCTCCGGCACCGGCCGTGAAGGCGGCGAGTACAGCTTTGAAGTGTTCGCCGAAATGAAAAACGTCTGTATTTCCATGGGTGACCACCCGATCCCGAAATGGGGCGTATAACCGTCATCCGTCGAGCCGCGCCCAGGCTGGCTGCGGCTCACACTATTCAGGTTATGTAAGGAGAACACCGCATGGGCAAATTAGCGTTAGCCGCCAAAATCACTCACGTGCCATCAATGTATCTCTCTGAACTACCGGGGAAAAATCATGGTTGCCGTCAGGCTGCCATCGACGGCCATAAAGAAATTGGCAAGCGCTGCCGTGAAATGGGCGTCGATACCATTATCGTTTTCGATACCCACTGGCTGGTCAACAGCGCCTACCACATTAACTGCGCCGACCATTTCAAAGGCGTCTATACCAGCAACGAACTGCCGCACTTTATCCGCGACATGACCTACGACTACGACGGCAACCCGGAGCTGGGTCAGCTGATTGCCGACGAAGCGGTCAAACTGGGCGTGCGGGCGAAAGCGCACAACATTCCCAGCCTGAAGCTGGAGTACGGCACTCTGGTGCCGATGCGCTACATGAACAGCGATAAGCATTTCAAAGTGGTGTCGATTTCCGCGTTCTGCACCGTTCACGATTTTGCCGACAGCCGCAAGCTGGGCGAAGCCATCGTCAAGGCGATTGAAAAATATGACGGTACCGTGGCGGTGTTCGCCAGCGGCTCACTGTCGCACCGCTTTATCGACGACCAGCGCGCCGAAGAGGGAATGAACAGCTACACCCGCGAGTTTGACCATCAGATGGATGAGCGCGTGGTGAAGCTGTGGCGTGAAGGCAAGTTTAAAGAGTTCTGCACCATGCTGCCGGAATACGCCGACTACTGCTACGGCGAGGGCAATATGCACGACACGGTGATGCTGCTCGGCGTGCTCGGCTGGGACAAATATGACGGCAAGGTGGAGTTTATTACCGACCTGTTCGCCAGTTCCGGCACCGGCCAGGTGAACGCCGTGTTCCCGCTTCCGGCCCAGGCGTAAGGAGCCACTATGCCGCATTTTATCGCTGAATGTACCGACAACATCCGCGAACAGGCTGATTTACCCGGCCTGTTCGCCCAGGTTAATCAGGCGTTGGCCGCCACCGGCATCTTCCCGATTGGTGGCATCCGCAGCCGCGCCATCTGGCTGGACACCTGGCAGATGGCCGACGGCAGGCAGGATTACGCCTTCGTGCATATGACGCTGAAAATCGGCAGCGGGCGGAGTATGGAGAGCCGTGAAGAGGTCGGCGAAATGCTGTTCGGGCTGATTAAAAGCCACTTCGCCGCTCTGATGGAGAGCCGCTATCTGGCGCTGTCATTTGAGATTGAAGAACTGCACCCGACGCTGAACTACAAACAGAACAACGTCCACGCCTTGTTTAAATAGCGCGCCTTTTCGCCCGGTGGCGCTGCGCTTACCGGGCCTACAAAAGGCTAACTGATGCCGAACCGTAGGCCGGGTTAGCGCAGCGCCGCCGGCCAGAACAATGCACCAACCGTAGGCCGGGTTAGCGTAGCGCCACCCGGCGCCGTGACACCGCGACATCGAACGAGGTAACAGCACCGTATGCCGGGTCAGCGTAGCGCCACCGGCCAGAACAATGCACCAACCGTAGGCCGGGTCAGCGCAGCGCCGCCGGCCAGAACAATGCACCAACCGTAGGCCGGGTCAGCGTAGCGCCACCCGGCGCCGTGACACCGAGACACCGCGACACCGAACGAGGTAACAGGAAGCCACTATGCTCGATAAACAAACCCGCAGCCTGATCGCCCAGCGACTGAATCAGGCCGAAAAACAACGTGAGCAGATCCGCGCGATCTCGCTGGATTATCCGTCGATCACCATTGAGGACGCCTACGCCGTCCAGCGCGAGTGGGTCGAGATGAAGATCGCCGAAGGGCGGGTGCTGAAAGGCCATAAGATCGGCCTGACCTCAAAAGCGATGCAGGCCAGTTCGCAAATTAGCGAGCCGGACTACGGCGCGCTGCTCGATGATATGTTTTTTCACGATGGTAGCGACATTCCAACCGATCGTTTTATCGTGCCGCGGATTGAAGTCGAGCTGGCTTTCGTGCTGGCGAAACCGCTGCGTGGCCCGAACTGCACCCTGTTCGACGTCTATAACGCCACCGACTATGTGATCCCGGCGCTGGAGCTGATCGACGCCCGCTGCCACAACATCGATCCGCAGACCCAGCGCCCGCGCAAAGTCTTCGACACCATCTCCGATAACGCCGCCAACGCCGGGGTGATTCTCGGCGGGCGTCCGATTAAGCCCGACGAGCTGGATCTGCGTTGGATCTCCGCTCTGCTGTACCGCAACGGGGTGATCGAAGAGACCGGCGTTGCCGCCGGGGTGCTGAACCATCCGGCAAACGGCGTCGCCTGGCTGGCGAATAAGCTGGCGCCATACGATGTCCAGCTGGAAGCCGGGCAGATCATCCTCGGCGGCTCGTTTACCCGCCCGGTACCGGCGCGCAAGGGTGACACCTTCCACGTCGATTACGGCAACATGGGCGCAATCAGCTGCCGCTTTGTGTAAGGGGAAGATGATGAATAACACGTTTAAAGAGGCGCTGCAGGCCGGGCGGCCACAAATCGGCCTGTGGCTGGGGCTGTGCAGCAGCTACAGCGCCGAACTGTTAGCCGGCGCCGGGTTTGACTGGCTGCTGATCGACGGCGAACACGCGCCGAATAATGTACAAACGGTGCTGACCCAACTGCAGGCGATCGCCCCCTACTCCAGCCAACCGGTGGTTCGCCCGTCGTGGAATGACCCGGTGCAGATCAAGCAATTGCTGGACATCGGCGCACAGACGCTGCTGGTGCCGATGGTACAAAACGCCGATGAAGCGCGGCTGGCGGTGAAAGCCACCCGCTATCCGCCGGCCGGTATTCGCGGCGTCGGCAGCGCCCTGGCGCGTGCTTCCCGCTGGAACCGCATTCCGGACTATATCCATCAGGCCAACGATGCCATGTGCGTGCTGGTACAGATTGAAACCCGCGAGGCGTTGAAAAATCTGCCGCAGATTCTCGCGGTAGAAGGCGTCGACGGTGTGTTTATCGGCCCGGCGGATCTGAGCGCGGACATGGGCTTCGGCGGTAATCCGCAGCATCCTGAGGTGCAGGCGGCCATTGAAAGCGCCATCGTCCTGATTTGCGAGGCGGGTAAAGCCCCGGGCATTCTGATGGCCAATGAACAGCTAGCGAAACGCTACCTCGAGCTGGGGGCGCTGTTCGTCGCCGTCGGCGTCGACACCACTCTGCTGGCCCGCAGCGCAGAAGCGCTGGCAGCACGGTTTACCGACGCAATCACCACCACAACTGATAACAATAAATCTGTCTACTGAACGGATAATGTGGAGCGCATCATGACGACCTCTACCCTGCAACATAATGAAAATAAAGTCGTTGAAGTAGAAAACCGGGTGATCAAAAAGCTGTTCCGCCGCCTTATCACCTTCCTGTTCGTGCTTTTTGTTTTCTCATTTCTGGACCGCATTAATATCGGCTTCGCCGGGCTGACGATGGGCAAAGATCTCGGTCTGACCTCCACCATGTTTGGTCTGGCCGCGACGCTGTTTTACGTCACCTACGTGATGTGCGGGATCCCCAGCAATATCATGCTGGCGAAGGTCGGCGCCCGCCGCTGGATCGCCGGGATCATGGTGGTGTGGGGGATCGCGTCAACCTGTACGATGTTTGCCACCAACCCGCATACGCTGTATATCCTGCGCATGCTGGTCGGTATCGCTGAAGCCGGCTTCTTGCCAGGGATCCTGGTCTATCTGACCTGGTGGTTCCCGGCCTTTCACCGCGCCCGCGCCAACGCCCTGTTTATGATAGCGATGCCGGTGACCATGATGCTTGGCTCTATCCTCTCCGGCTATATTCTGGCGCTTGATGGCCTGTGGAATCTGAAGGGCTGGCAGTGGCTGTTCCTGCTGGAGGGGCTGCCGTCGGTGGTGCTCGGCGTGGTGACCTGGTTCTTTCTCAACGATACCCCGGATCAGGCCAGCTGGCTGGATAAGGAGGAGAAGCAGGCGCTGAAAACGATGATTGAACGCGAGCGCGAAAGCGCCAGCGTTATCCCAACTTCCGCACGCTCTACCCTGCGGGAAGTGCTGACGCCGGCGGTGCTGATGTACACGCTCGCCTACTTCTGTCTGACCAATACCCTGAGCGCTATCAATATCTGGACTCCGCAGATCCTGCAAAGCTTCAATACCGGCAGTAGCAACATTGTGATCGGCATGCTGGCGGCAATTCCGCAGTTCTGTACGATTTTCGGGATGATCTGGTGGAGCCGGCGATCCGACCGGCGTAAAGAGCGCAAGATGCATACCATCCTGCCCTATCTGTTCGCCGCTGCCGGATGGTTGCTGGCCTCTGCCACCCACCACGGTCTGATCCAGCTGATCGGCATCATTATGGCCTCCGTGGGTTCTTTTACCGCGATGGCGATTTTCTGGACTACCCCGGATCGGGTGATCAGCCTGCAATCGCGGGCGGTGGCGCTGGCGGTCATCAACGCTATCGGCAACATCGGATCCGCCGTCAGCCCGCTGCTGATCGGTATTCTGCGTGATGCCACCGGCAGCTTTAGCTCCGGACTGTGGTTTGTCGCCGGACTGCTGATCGTCGGCGCGTTGGTACTGACCCGGATTCCGATGAGTGCGCGGGAAGACGCCGCCACCGAGGCAGGACTCGCCGCACAGAAAAGTCATTAAGGAGTGCCCATGTGTCAGCCCTCAATCGCCAATATCGATATCAACAAAGATTACGATGAGAGTCTGGGGACCGAGGATGTGCACTATCAGTCGTTTGCCCGCATGGCGGCCTTTTTTGGCCGCGACATGCAGGCGCATCGACACGACCAGTACTTTCAGATGCACTTTCTCGATACCGGGCAGATTGAACTGCAGCTCGACGATCACCGCTACTCGGTGCAGGCGCCGCTGTTTGTCCTGACGCCGCCGTCGGTGCCGCACGCTTTTATCACCGAGTCCGACAGCGACGGGCATGTGCTGACCGTGCGCGAAGATCTGATCTGGCCGCTGCTGGAGGTCCTCTATCCCGGCACGCGGGAAGCGTTCGGGCTGCCGGGTATGTGTCTGTCGCTGGCGGATAAACCCGATGAACTGACGGCGCTGGCGCACTACTGGCAGCTGATTAAACGCGAATCGACCGCCCAGTTGCCGGGGCGCGAACATACCCTGGCGCTGCTGGCGCAGGCGGTGTTCACGCTGCTGTTGCGTAACGCCAGGCTCGACGACCATGCCGCCAGCGGGATGCGCGGCGAGCTGAAGCTGTTTCAGCGCTTTAACCAGATGATCGACAGCCACTACCACCAGCACTGGGCGGTACCGGAGTATGCCAACGAGCTGCACGTTACCGAATCACGGCTGACCGATATCTGCCGCCGCTTTGCCAACCGACCGCCGAAGCGGCTGATCTTCGATCGCCAGCTGCGCGAGGCCAAACGGCTGCTGCTGTTTTCCGACAGCGCGGTCAATGAGATAGCCTGGCAACTGGGGTTTAAAGACCCCGCCTATTTCGCTCGTTTTTTTAGTCGCCAGGTCGGCTGCTCGCCCAGCAGCTACCGTGCGCAAAAAGTACCGGTGTCTTAATTCCCCGCTGGCGGGCTACGATCCGTAGGGCGGGTAGGCCCTAAAAACCGCCCGTAACGTCACCCGGCCAGCGTAGCACCGCCGGGAAAAAGGCTGGCTTCTACAGCGAAAACACCCTCTCGATCACAGAACCGCACTCCCCCTGAAAAGTACCTGCCGTTGTCGCAAACGTCCCTTCACGAATGGCGCAATAACCGCTTCAATTGAACAACAAAAACAAAACATAAATTTAACATTGATGCCCAAACTCATTCGCAGGCAGCCGCCAGACAGGCAGCCCGAAGCAGGGACGGGATATTCCGATAAATACTGAAGAGGCCCCTATGAAACCTGAAGATTTCCGCGCAGACGCGAAACGCCCGTTAACCGGTGAAGAGTACCTGAAGAGCCTGCAGGATGGCCGCGAGATTTACATCTACGGCGAGCGCGTCAAAGACGTCACCACGCACCCGGCCTTCCGCAACGCCGCCGCCTCCGTCGGCCAGCTGTACGATGCGCTGCATAAACCAGAAATGCAGGACTCCCTGTGCTGGAACACCGATACCGGCAGCGGCGGCTATACCCATAAATTCTTCCGCGTGGCGAAAAGCGCCGATGACCTGCGCCAGCAGCGCGATGCGATCGCCGAGTGGTCGCGCCTGAGCTACGGCTGGATGGGCCGCACCCCGGATTACAAAGCCGCCTTCGGCTGCGCGCTGGGCGCGAACCCGGCCTTCTACGGCCAGTTCGAACAGAACGCCCGCAACTGGTACACCCGCATTCAGGAAACCGGCCTGTACTTTAACCACGCGATCGTCAACCCGCCGATTGACCGTCATAAACCGGCCGACGAAGTGAAAGACGTCTACATCAAGCTGGAAAAAGAGACCGATGCCGGGATCATCGTCAGCGGCGCGAAAGTGGTCGCCACCAACTCGGCGCTGACCCACTACAACATGATCGGTTTTGGTTCTGCGCAGGTGATGGGGGAAAACCCGGACTTCGCCCTGATGTTCGTCGCGCCAATGGATGCCGAAGGGGTCAAACTGATCTCCCGCGCCTCCTATGAGATGGTTGCCGGGGTCACCGGATCGCCGTACGACTACCCACTCTCCAGCCGCTTTGATGAAAACGATGCGATCCTGGTGATGGATAAGGTGCTGATTCCGTGGGAAAACGTGCTGATCTATCGCGATTTCGATCGCTGCCGTCGCTGGACGATGGAAGGCGGCTTTGCGCGTATGTATCCGCTGCAGGCCTGCGTACGCCTGGCGGTCAAGCTCGACTTTATCACCGCCCTGCTCAAACGCTCGCTGGAATGTACCGGCACCATGGAGTTCCGCGGCGTACAGGCCGATCTCGGCGAAGTGGTCGCCTGGCGCAATATGTTCTGGGCGCTGAGCGACTCCATGTGCTCCGAAGCGACGCCGTGGGTGAATGGCGCCTGGCTGCCGGATCACGCCGCGCTGCAGACCTACCGCGTCATGGCGCCGATGGCCTACGCCAGGATCAAAAATATTATCGAACGTAACGTGACCAGCGGTCTGATCTATCTGCCATCCAGCGCACGCGATTTGAACAACCCGCAGATCGACCAGTATCTGGCTAAATACGTTCGCGGCTCCAACGGCATGGACCACGTTGAACGTATCAAGATCCTCAAGCTGATGTGGGACGCGATCGGCAGTGAATTCGGCGGCCGCCACGAGCTGTATGAAATCAACTATTCCGGAAGTCAGGACGAAATCCGCCTGCAGTGTCTGCGTCAGGCGCAAAGCTCCGGCAACATGGACAAAATGATGGCGATGGTCGACCGCTGCCTGTCCGAGTACGACCAGAACGGCTGGACGGTGCCGCACCTGCACAACAACTCTGATATCAATATGTTGGATAAGCTGCTGAAGTAATTCGGCAGCGGGAGGTCACAATGCAATTAGATGAACAACGTCTGCGTTTTCGCGATGCCATGTCCAGCCTGTCGGCGGCGGTCAACGTCATTACCACCGAGGGCGACGCCGGCCGCTGCGGCATCACCGCCACAGCCGTGTGCTCGGTAACCGATACGCCGCCGTCGGTGATGGTGTGCATCAATGCCAACAGCGCGATGAACCCGGTATTCCAGGGGAACGGCAAACTGTGCGTTAACGTACTGAACCATGAGCAGGAAGTGATGGCTCGCCATTTCGCCGGCATGACCGGGATGGCCATGGAAGAACGCTTTAGCCTCTCCTGCTGGCAAAAAGGAGCGCTGGGACAGCCGGTTCTGCAAGGGGCGCTGGCCAGCCTTGAAGGGGAGATAAGCCAGGTGCAGACCATCGGTAGCCACCTGGTCTATCTGGTCGAGATCAAGAACATCACCCTGAGCCAGGAAGGCCATGGGCTGATTTACTTTAAGCGCCGTTTCCATCCGGTGATGATGGAAATGGAGGTTGCGGTATAACGTTCTGCTACCTTCGCTTCTGACATTCTCTTTTCTGTCCCCCTTTCTCTGTCCTCCTCTCTTTTTCCTCTCCCCTACGGGGAGGAAAAAGAGGTGGAAAAAATCTTGTGATCTCAATCACATGTTTACCCGCTGCTCATTTCCTGGCCAACCGCTTATCCCGCCTGGTAACCGCTTAACCCCACATAGAACCACTCACAGATTTACCCAACTTTACGCGCGCGGAGTTCTGGCAAGATCGTCCCCAGCATAGCTAACCAATACCTCCTCAACCCCTAACTTAAACCCAGACGGCTTCGGCCCATTATTCATCTTATTAACGCCAGGTTTTACTATGGATACTAAAAAGTTATTCAAGCACATACCCTGGGTGATTCTTGGAATCATCGGGGCATTTTGCCTCTCAGTCGTCGCTCTGCGCCGCGGTGAGCACGTCAGTGCGCTGTGGATCGTGGTGGCGTCAGTTTCCGTCTACCTCGTCGCCTACCGTTATTACAGCCTGTATATCGCGCAAAAGGTGATGAAGCTCGATCCTACGCGTTCTACGCCGGCGGTCATTAACAACGATGGTCTGAACTACGTCCCGACCAACCGCTACGTGCTGTTCGGCCACCACTTTGCCGCTATCGCCGGCGCCGGTCCTCTGGTGGGCCCGGTTCTCGCCGCGCAGATGGGCTACCTGCCGGGTACCCTGTGGCTGTTGGCGGGGGTGGTGCTGGCCGGGGCGGTACAGGACTTTATGGTGCTGTTTATCTCCTCGCGCCGTAACGGCGCCTCGCTGGGTGAGATGATCAAGCAAGAGATGGGGCCGGTTCCGGGTTCCATTGCGCTGTTCGGCTGCTTCCTGATTATGATCATCATCCTCGCGGTGCTGGCGCTGATCGTGGTAAAAGCGCTGGCAGAAAGCCCGTGGGGCGTCTTTACCGTCTGCTCGACCGTTCCGATCGCCCTGTTTATGGGGATCTATATGCGCTTCCTGCGCCCGGGTCGCGTGGGTGAAGTGTCGGTGATTGGTATCGTCCTGCTGGTGGCGTCCATTTACTTCGGCGGCATCATTGCCCACGACCCGTACTGGGGCCCGGCGCTGACCTTTAAAGACACCACCATCACCTTTACCCTGATCGGCTACGCGTTTATCTCCGCGCTGCTGCCGGTGTGGCTGATTCTGGCGCCGCGTGATTACCTCGCGACCTTCCTGAAAATCGGCGTTATCGTTGGCCTGGCGCTGGGCATCGTGATCCTCAACCCGGATCTGAAAATGCCGGCGGTCACCCAATACATCGATGGTACCGGTCCGCTGTGGAAAGGTGCGCTGTTTCCGTTCCTGTTTATCACTATCGCCTGCGGCGCAGTGTCTGGCTTCCATGCGCTGATCGCCTCCGGCACCACGCCGAAGCTGCTGGCTAATGAAACCGACGCCCGCTTTATCGGCTACGGCGCGATGCTGATGGAGTCCTTCGTGGCGGTGATGGCGCTGGTTGCGGCGTCGATCATTGAGCCGGGCCTCTACTTCGCGATGAACACCCCGCCGGCAGGCCTGGGCATCACCATGCCGAACCTGCACGAAATGGGCGGTGAAAACGCCGCGTTGATTGCCGCACAGCTGAAGGATGTGACCGCTCACGCAGCGGCGACCGTCAGCTCCTGGGGCTTTGTGATTTCACCTGAGCAAATCCTGCAAACGGCGAAAGATATCGGCGAGCCGTCGGTACTGAACCGCGCGGGCGGCGCGCCGACTCTGGCCGTGGGTATTGCTCATGTGTTCCACAAAATCATGCCGATGGCGGATATGGGCTTCTGGTACCACTTCGGTATTCTGTTTGAAGCGCTGTTTATCCTTACCGCGCTGGATGCCGGTACCCGCGCAGGCCGCTTTATGCTGCAGGATCTGCTGGGCAACTTCGTGCCGTTTCTCAAGAAAACCGACTCGCTGGTGGCGGGCATTATCGGCACCGCGGGCTGCGTCGGGCTGTGGGGCTACCTGCTGTATCAGGGCGTGGTCGACCCGCTGGGCGGCGTGAAGAGCCTGTGGCCGCTGTTCGGTATCTCTAACCAGATGCTGGCCGCCGTGGCGCTGGTGCTGGGTACCGTGGTACTGGTCAAAATGCAGCGTACCAAATACATCTGGGTTACCGTGATCCCGGCCGCATGGCTGCTGCTGTGCACCACCTGGGCGCTGGGTCTGAAACTGTTCAGCACCAACCCGCAGATGGAAGGCTTCTTCTTCATGGCTCAGCAGTATAAAGAGAAGATTGCTTCCGGCGGCGAACTGACCGCGCAGCAGATTGCTAACATGAACCATATCGTGGTGAACAACTACACTAACGCCGGTCTGAGTATTCTGTTCCTGGTGGTGGTATACAGCATCATCTTCTACGGCATCAAAACGTGGCTCAACGTGCGTAACAACAAAGTCCGCACCGACAAAGAGACCCCGTACGTGCCCGTTCCGGAAGGCGGCGTGAAAACCTCGTCACATCATTAAAAAAACGGCGGGTGGCGCTACGCTGACCCGCCCTACAAGGTTCTGTAGGCCCGGTCTGCGTAGCGCCACCGGGCTTTTTCTTATCAGGATGAGTTATGTTTGGTAACTTAGGCGAAGCAAAAAAATACCTGGGTCAGGCAGCCAAAATGCTGATAGGCATTCCGGACTACGACAACTATGTCGAACATATGAAAGCCAACCACCCGGATAAGCCTTACATGACCTATAACGAATTCTTCCGCGAACGCCAGCAGGCCCGCTACGGCGGCGACGGCAAAGGCGGCGTACGCTGCTGTTAATGGAGGCAAACATGGCACCGATTGCAGTCACCCTGTTGACCGGTTTTCTTGGCGCGGGTAAAACCACCCTGCTGCGCCATATTCTTAACGAACAGCACGGCTTTAAAATCGCCGTGATCGAAAACGAATTTGGCGAAGTTGCCGTTGACGATCAGCTGATTGGCGACCGCGCCACGCAGATCAAAACCCTGACCAACGGCTGCATCTGTTGTACCCGCTCCAACGAGCTGGAAGACGCACTGCTCGACCTGCTCGACAGCCGCGATCGCGGCGACATTGATTTTGACCGGCTGGTGATTGAGTGCACCGGCATGGCCGACCCCGGCCCGATTATTCAGACCTTCTTCTCTCATGAAGTTCTCTGCGAACGCTATCTGCTTGACGGGGTGATTGCGCTGGTGGATGCGGTCCATGCCGATCAGCAGATGAACCAGTTCACCATCGCCCAGTCGCAGGTGGGCTACGCCGATCGGATTCTGCTGACAAAAACGGACGTGGCGGGCGACAGCGACAGGCTGCGCGAACGGCTGGCGAGGATTAACGCCCGGGCGCCGGTTTATACCGTGATCCACGGTGATATCGACCTGAGCCAGCTGTTTAATACCAGCGGCTTTATGCTGGAAGAGAAGGTGGTGAGCAGCGCGCCGCGCTTTCACTTTATCGCCGATAAGCAAAACGACGTCGCGTCTATCGTGGTCGAACTGGATTACCCGGTCGATATCAGTGAAGTGTCGCGGGTGATGGAAAACCTGCTGCTCTCTTTCGCCGAGCAGCTGATGCGCTACAAAGGGATGTTATGGATTGACGGTGAGCCAAATCGCCTGCTGTTCCAGGGCGTCCAGCGCTTATACAGCGCCGACTGGGATCGCCCGTGGGGCGATGAAACGCCCCACAGCACGCTGGTGTTTATCGGCATTAATTTGCCGGAAGAGGAGATTCGCGCGGCGTTTGCCGGATTGCGCAAGTAACGGTTCGGACTTCTCCCTCTCCCGGAGGGAGGAGGTCAGCATGAAGGCATCAGGCGGTACAGAATTCATTCCAGGTATCACGATAAATAATGTTCCCTTCGGTGTGCTTCCAGACGATGGCCTCATAACGCAATTCGAGTGTTTCAAGGTGCGTGCTGCTCAGACCGGTGGGTGAAAGGTACGGTGCAATCGTGGTGATTTTGACGTTGTCGAGGACGATATTGAAATACTCGGCTTCAAGGCCTGATTCCATAATACGGTACATCCTGATCGTCGCTTTTTTCAGGGTACGACCTTCGCACACCGCGCGATACAGAACGGGGGTCGTCTGGTCGAACTCTTTCACTATGGCGATCGGACGATGAACGCGCGTACCGGTAAGTTTACCCCAGTGCGGATCAACGGGAATGGTGATGCCGTGCGAGAATGATTTTAATTCGATAGAACCTGCACGCAGGGGCATTAAACAGCCGCCAACAATCGGCGAACCGTTTTCATCCTCAAGCCAGAGATGTGCGGGAGTAGACATATATAACTTCCTTATAAATAAATGTAATAAACCGTTTTTTTTCTGGCGTTTACCATTTCACATAACGTGCAAATATATATATTATGAATATAGCGAACCCCCCCACAGGCCAGAGGGGACCAGAGGGAAAAAAATAAATAAATGCCATTGCGAATAACAAAGTCAGCAATCCAGGCCCATGGAGCGAAACCAAGGACCTAAATATCCTACAGAAAATCCTTTTAATAATATTCATCACAATTATTGAATCATCCTGGTAATAATTTCTGCAATGTCACTGTCCGATGCCCATTGTGCCTTAAGCGCCCCAACTCGCTCAAACAATGGTTCTATCAGAAAATACATCATCTCCAGTCCCTGAGCGTAGAGTACAGAGTAATAGGCCGGCCAGGTAAACTGGAGTCGATGAGCGCTATCTGCTGCCTTCTGGACAATCCCATATATGCCAGAGAGTGTAATCGCCATCCCCGTCGCACGTCCCGCTAAGACTCGCATATCAAGGTTTAGGTTCATACCGACCGTAACTGAGGAGGTGACCGCTAATATGAAACCATAACCGGTCAGAGAACTCGCCGCAATGTGTATATTGACCGCCATCAGCATTTTTTTGATATGCTCTAGTTGATCGGACGTTTTATATTTAAATATTTCTTCAAAATATACTTTGAACATTTCATAAACAACATCGTCATGTTGAAAAAGGTGAATGACCGCGAGAGTAAATCGTCCATCTTCATTTTTTTGCCGCTGACAAACATCCTGATATTCATCAGTAAAGCAGGATGCGTAATACAACGCGCGTTTTGCGCCAGCACCGGTCAATGCAATCTGATCTGCCACCGCGTTTTCAACGCCCGCCAGCGCATGATCAAGTTTCAATGCGAGAATGTTATTGGATTGCAAATAACGGATGACTTCATTTCTGTAGTACATAGCCGCTCCTGGCCATTATGGATTCCGCAAAAGGTCGTCGGAAGGCTATATTGACAAGAAATGCCCACCAGAAGATATATTCGTTCTCAACGATTTTATTTTAATTCAAAAAAAATCAGTTAAATTCATTAAACATTACAGAACTGTCGCTCCGCTTTTCTGCGTATCACACGGTAATACGCTGATCGAAAACGGGGTGAGCATAATCTTCCCCCTGACTCAGCAATACCGCGTTGAATATGAACGACCGCCCGCTCAATTCATCAGCAAAAGTGTAAATTAAAATTTTTATTGGTAACAATTGAAATACTTTCAAGAATAATCACAGAGGTAGACTATTTTCTCTGCAACTCATTTTCCCCGTTTGTTCAATTCAGGTTTAGCCAAACAGCTAAACTGACCCTAAACGGTAAAACGTTAATGATTGACGCCGCGACAAAGAAACTAATTCACAACATCTGCAGATGTATTTCAATAACAAACCCAGAATAAAAAATCGAAAATAGTCATATTTGCAGTTGTAAAAATCGTTTGATAGGGTATCCGCAGATTAGTTTTACGACGAGGCATCTACTATGAAAAAGCTCAATATCCTTATCCTTTCTGCGCTAACCGCGGTTTCTGGCTCCGCAATGGCGATGGGCTTTACCGTCGAGCAGGGTAAAAACTTTACCAACCTTAATATGGAACTGGGTAAATCCTCCTCCGGCCTTTATGCCGAAAGCAACTGGCTGAAAAATACCGATGACGGTACCCAGACCGGCGGCGTTGGCGCAGGTTATAACCTGGAAGTTGGCCCGGTGATGCTCAATGCCGGCGCGAAAGCCATCTACCTTGGGCCGAAAAAAGGCGATAACGGCGTGGCGTTCCCCATCGGCGGCGGCGTTAACGTTGCGCTGACCGACAGCATCCACGTCTTCGGCGAAGGTTATGCCGCGCCGGAAGGCCTGAATAACAGCGTGAAAAACTACGTTGAAGCCAACGGCGGCGTGAGCTGGACGCCCATTACCCCGGTGACGCTGAAAGTGGGTTACCGCCATGTCAGCGTTGACGGCAAAGACGGTCGTCCGAACCACACCCTGATTGATGGTGCCTATATTGGCGGTGGGGTCACCTTCTGACCCGCCGGTAAGCGTAAAAAAACCTGCCATCCGGCAGGTTTTTTATTCACGGTTCACAACGTCCGATTACCGGCGAATCACCACCAGCTTCTGGTTCACAAACTCTTTAATCCCCAGATCGGACAGCTCACGGCCAAAGCCAGAGCGCTTCACGCCGCCGAACGGCAGCTCCGGCGCGGTATCGGTTAACCAGTTGATATAGACCATCCCGGTTTCGATCCGCGACGCCATCCGTTTCGCCCGTTCGATATCCTGGCTGAACACGGCGCCCCCCAGACCATAGTGCGAATCGTTCGCCAGCTTCACCGCCTCGTCGTCGTCCTTCACCACGTAGATTTGCGCCACCGGGCCGAAAAACTCTTCAAAGTACGCCGGGTTATCACGGGTAATGCCGGTCAGAATGGTTGGCTCGAAAAAGCTGCCTTCCCGCGGCGCTGGTTTACCGCCCAGATGCACTCTGGCACCGTTTTTCACTGCCTCATCCACCTGTCTGGTCAGCGTTTGCAGCGCATCTTTCGAGGAGAGCGGGCCCAGCGTCGTACTCTCGTCCAACGGATCGCCGATTTTCACCTGGCGGAAGGCTTCAGTGAACTGGCTCAAGAACTGGTCGGCAATGTTTTCGTGCAGGATAAAACGTTTCGCCGCGGTGCACACCTGGCCGGCGTTGTTGAGTCGCGCCTGTACGCCAGTCTTCACCGCCTTCTCCAGACTGGCATCATCCAGTACCACAAACACATCATTGCCGCCCAGTTCGAGGGTCGCCTTTTTGATGTATTTTGCCGCCTGGGACGCCACCACGCTGCCGGCTTTTTCCGAACCGGTCAGCGCTGCCCCCTGGACGCGATCGTCGGCGATGATTTTCGCCACCTGCTCCTGGGAGATAAAGAGGTTGGTCCACGCCCCTTCGGGCGCTCCCGCCTCACGCACCAGATGGGCGAAGGTCTCTGCACAATGCGGAACGATACTCGCATGTTTGGCGATAACCGGGTTCCCCGCCGCCAGGTTTGGCGCCAGTACCCGCATCAGCTGGTAGTAAGGAAAGTTCCAGGGTTCCACGGCCATCAGCACGCCGACAGGATGGTGTTCAACCCAGGCCTCACCGATGTCGGAGGGATATTTCACCGGAGCCAGAAACGATTTCGCATTATCGGCATAGTAGCGGGCGATTTGCGCACAGAGCTTCACCTCACCGCGGCTTTGCGCAATCAATTTCCCCATCTCCTGACTGGCGATTTTCGCCAGCTCGTCAACCCGGCTGTCGATAAGATCCGCCAGCCTGTGCAGAACGGGTAGGCGCCGGTCGATATCCCCCTCCGACCAGGCGGAATGGTAGAGCGCATCCGCCTTCTGCAGCGCCGCTTCGACGTCCGCATCGCTGTGCGCAGCGTACTGTTTAATCAGCTGATTATTTGCAGGATTCACCGTCTGATAAGCCATATCGTATGTCTCCTTGTTATCGCTATTTATGTAGTCATAAAAACTACTCAGGGTATTAAGGGTAGTAGAGATGGCTAATCGCGCGGGTAAAGTTAGGTATATACGGAGGATTCTGGAGAGATATCGCCGCCGATGACGCGAGAGTCGCGCCCGCAGACAGACCCGGACGGGCGTGCTATAAACCCCCTATCCCCTTCGCTAAGGAGTCTTTCGTGAGCCATACGCGCGATATCCTGCAAACCTTCTGGCGCGACGAACAGCTGCCCTGGCTGGAACTGCGCAGCACCCGGCAAAGTCGCCAGTCCTATAAACGGCACCGCCATCCGCAGCTCTCTGTAGGAGCGATTATCGAAGGGGAAACGTGCTGTTTGTGCAACGGCCGGGAATATCTGCTGCGTCCCGGCGATCTGATCATTATCCCCGCTCAAGCGCCGCACAGCTGTAACCCGCGCGATGGCCGGCCGCGCAGCTACCATATGCTGTACCTCGACATGACGTGGTGCCGGCAACGGCTGCCGCTTTTCCCGAGTCAGGCGCAGGTGCACGCGCCGCATCCCGTGATCCGCGATCCTGAGCTTTTCGCACAATATCAGCAGATTGTGGTGCTAATGGAGCAGCAGAAAACGGCAGCGCTCCCCGAACAGGTTGCACAACTGCTGCGGGCGCTCCCGCTATGCCCCGCCCCGCCACTACCGCTGCGCGCTACCAGTTCGCAGCTCTTCCGTCGCCTGGCGGCCGATTTACAGGAACCGCCCACCCTTGATGCGCTGGCCCACGAGTTCGCCCTGCGCAAAGAGACGCTGATTCGCACCTTTAAGCAGGACACTGGCCTGACGCCCGCCAGCTTTATGAATATGGCACGCATCGAATTTGCCAAAACGCGCCTGCGCGCCGGAGATGAAATCGCCGACGTCGGCTACCAGGCCGGATTTGCCGACCAGAGCCATTTCCACAAAACCTTTGTCAGCTACACCGCCGCTACGCCGCGCCAGTACGCGCTAGGCCGATCAATATCAGACAATAATTAGCGCCCCTCTTGCCATAGGCTGATCTCAGGTTCTTTGTGAGGTCGCTATGGACATGTTGACGTCGTTTTTCCCGCCCGCGTTTCCCGCGCTGGCGCTCTCCCACTTCGTTGCCCTGCTTAGCCCGGGGCCAGATTTCTTTTTACTGATGGGCTACGCCATCCGCTATCGCCTGCGCGGCAGCGTCGGCCTGTGCGTCGGTATCGCCGCCGGAAACGGGCTGTACATTGTGCTGGCGATTATCGGCTGGGGGATACTGCGTCAGACGCCGCTGCTGTTTACCGTCGTCGAGCTGTTGGGCGCCGCATATTTGCTGTGGATTGGCAGCCTGCTGCTGAGAAGCCGCCCGACGACGCTGGATGTCCACAATAGCGCCTCGGCTTCACGCCCGTCGCTGGTAAAACAGCTTCTTCTGGGGCTGGGTTCTTCACTGCTCAATCCTAAAAACGCCCTGTTTTATCTGGCGCTGATGACCTCGTTGCTGGGCCCGGACGTCACGCTGGTGCAGCAGATCGTCAGCGGAGTCTGGATGACCAGTATCGTGCTGCTGTGGGATCTCCTGCTGGTGACGATGATCGCCCTACCGGCGGTGCAGCGTCGCCTTTCCGCCGTAGTCTGGCGCGTTGAGCGAGCGGCGGGCGGCGTACTGATGGCTTTTGGTTGTTGGATTGTGTGGCAGTTTTTGCACGAGTCCGCCGTCAGGCTATATGCTTAAGCCTATGGAAAAAATTGCTGAACTGAAACGCGCCAAACTGCTGGCGCTGTCGCTACTGCTGATTGCGGTCGCCATTTTTATCACCACGCTGCTACTGCCGCCGACGCCGTGGGTCAGCGCGCTCAAGGCTATCTCCGAAGCGGCGATGGTCGGAGCGCTGGCCGACTGGTTCGCGGTGGTGGCACTGTTTCGTCGTATCCCGCTGCCGTTTATCTCCCGACATACGGCGATTATTCCCCGCAATAAGGACAGGATCGCCGATAATCTTGGCTATTTTGTGCAGGAAAAATTTCTCGATACGCCCTCGCTGGTGGCGCTCATCCGTCGCTATGAACCTGCCCTGATGCTCGGCAACTGGTTCAGCCAGCCGGAAAATGCCCGCCGGGTGGGCCACCATCTGCTGCAGGTGATGAGCGGCTTTCTGGAGCTGACCGATGACGCCCGTATTCAGCGCCTGCTGCGCCGGGCGGTACATAAGGCGATTGATAAAGTCGATCTGACGCAGACCAGCGCCATGATGCTGGAGGGATTAACCCGCAACAATCGCCATCAGAAGCTGCTGGACTCGCTCATTACCCAGCTCATTGCATTGCTGCAGCGCGACAGCTCGCGCGCGTTTATTGCCCGTGGCATTGTCCACTGGCTGGAGACCGAGCATCCGCTGAAGGCCAAAATTCTGCCCACCGAATGGCTGGGCGAACACAGCGCCGACATGGTGACCGACGCGGTGAATACGCTGCTCGACGAAGTCACCCAGGATCGCAGCCATCAGATCCGCCAGGCGTTCGATCGCGCCACCTTAAAACTGATCGATAACCTGAAAACCGATCCGCTGCTGGCGGAAAAAGCGGAGGGCATCAAGGCCTACCTGAAAAATGATGAGGCCTTTAACCGCTACCTCAGCGAGGTATGGGCCGACCTGCGGGCGTGGATCAAAAACGATGTCACCCGCGACGACTCGCGGATTCAACAGCGGATTGCCGATGCCGGGCAGTGGTTTGGCGAAACGTTGCTCCACGATGACGCGCTGCGCGAGTCGCTAAACGAGCACCTGGAGCAGGCGGCCCATCGAGTGGCGCCAGAGTTTGCCGCCTTCCTGACTCGTCATATCAGCGATACGGTCAAAAGCTGGGATGCGCGGGATATGTCGCGGCAAATTGAACTCAATATCGGTAAAGACCTGCAGTTTATCCGCATCAACGGCACCCTGGTCGGCGGCTCTATCGGCCTCGTACTGTGGTTATTCTCGCAGATCCCGGCGCTGTTTGTGCATTAAGCGAGCGCAAAACAGGGCCCCGCACGCTGGCGGGGCCCGGTGTTTAGCCGATGCGGGTAAACCCGGCCTCCAGATCGGCAATCAAATCGCCGACATCCTCCAGCCCGATATGTACCCTGACCAGCGTCCCGCTGAAATCCACCTCGCCAGCTGGACGAATACTGTTCAGCTCTTCCGGCTGGTTAGCCAGAATCAACGACTCGAACCCGCCCCACGAGTAGGCCATATGGAACAGCGAGAAGTTGTCGAGGAACATCGACATTTGCTCATCCGTCAGGCGCTTTTTCAGTACGAAGGAGAACAGGCCCGAGCTGCCGGTGAAATCCCGCTGGAAATATTCATGGCCCGGACACTCTGCTAAAGCCGGATGATTCACCCGCGCCACTTCCGGCCTCGCCGACAGCCAGCGAGCAATGTGGATACTGCTCTCTTGATGCTGTCTGAGGCGTACCGCCAACGTGCGCAGCCCGCGGCTGCCGTTATAGGCGGTATCCGCATCCAGCGTCTGCCCCATCAGATAGGAGTTTTCGCGCAGACGATCCCAGCAGCGGGCGTTGGAGACCGCCGTACCCAGCATGGCGTCGGAATGGCCAATGGTGTACTTGGTGCCTGCCTGAATCGAGATATCCACGCCGTAGTCCAACGCCTTAAACAGCACGCCCGCCGCCCAGGTGTTGTCGATCATGATAACGATCTGCGGATTTACCGCGCGGATCGCGTTGACCATTCCCGGTACATCCTGGACTTCCATGGTGATTGAGCTGGGGGACTCCAGAAAGACCACTTTGGTTTCCGGGCGGATCAACCCGGCAATCCCGGCGCCGATCAGCGGATCGTAATAGGTGGTTTCAACGTTGAATTTGCTGAGGATCTTATTGCAGAAGTCCTGCGTTGGCTCATAGGCCGCGCCGGTCATCAGGATATGGTCGCCGCTTTGCACGAACGCCAGAATCGCATTGGTCACCGCCGCTGCCCCGCACGGATAGAGCGCGCAGCCCGCGCCACCTTCCAGTTCACTCATCGCTTTCTGAAACGCGAAATGGGTGTAGGTCCCGCGACGGCCGTAGAACAGCTCGCCGTTGGCGCGATTGGCGGTAGCAAATTTTTTATCTTTCACCGTCTCAAAGACCAGCGAAGAAGCGCGCTGGATAACCGGGTTTACCGCCCCCTGGGTGTAGCGTTTATCGCGTCCGGCGATAATTAACTGCGTGTCGAGCTTGAGTGAATTCTTCATAACGTCTCCTGTAATATCCTTATATCCGTGCGAAAGCTTATACGGCGGCAGCCGTGGATTTCAGTTCAGCCGGTGCCGGCTTTTTTCCGGCGAAGCGTTCCACAATCTGCGCGGCGTTCAAATCATGAATCACGTTGATCAGAGTAGCCGGGGCATCGGTGATGGTGCCCAGTACCACCAGCATCGGGATCGCCTCCATCGGCAGCCCCAGCGTGGTGACGATAAAAATTTCACCGAGGAATGCGCCGCCCGGTACGCCGCCAACGATAATGGCGGAGAGCACGGCGATCAGCATGGTCAGAAAGAAGGTTTCGCTGGTGAACTCCATCCCCAGCACCGAATAGATAAAGACGATCTTCAGCGCGGCGATCATGGCCACACCGCCCTTATTCAGGTTAACCAGCAGCGGAATAGAGACATCGACGATTTCCGGGTTAATGCCCATCGCTTTACCAGCGCGCAGGGTGACGGGCAGCGTCCCTAATGAGGAGCAGGTCCCGAGCGCGGTCGCCGACGGTTCAACCGCATTGCGCCAGAATGCTTTCACCGCCGGCATGCCGCCGCCGATATATGAATAGAGAATCGAACCGAAGATAAAATAGGCCAGCGTGGCAACCATAAACAGGCCGATTGCCCGGGCAAAGGTCAACAGCAGCCCTGAGTCCTGGCTGGCCATCGTCGCGGCGAAATAGCAGCCCAGACCTATCGGCGCGACTTTCATAATGATCGAGACGATCTTCATGATGACGGTATTGGCATCTTCCAGCAGCGAGGCTATGCGTTTACCCGCCTGTTCCGATTGCCCGATGGCCACACCGGCAATAATCGCCATCACGATCAGCGCCAGAATATTGGACTTCGAGAACAGCCCGATAAAATCGCTGGTGGTGATCATGCTGACAAAATCCATCTGCCCGCTGCCCGCCTGCACCGACTGTGACAGATCGATGGTGACCCCCTGCGCCGGGTTGTACCATAAGGCGAGCGCGACGATGCCGGCCGCGGGAATAAAGGCCATCGCAATCGAAACAATGAAGATAATCGCCATAATGCGTCCCAGCCTTTTCAGGTCGGTCATACTGGCGATCGATGACATCACGCTGATGCCCACCAGCGGGACAATAATCATAAATAGCAGGTTAAGGAATATCTGACCTATCGGCTGTAATTTAACCGCCAGTCCTGGGGCGTAAATACCTGTCAGGCCGCCGATCACCAGGGCAATTAATAAAATAATAGAGGATTTGTAGGGTTCGAGTCGTGACCACATAACCGGTACCTTTTAATTAAAATTATATTAAATGAGATTAAATTCACAATTTAATGACTTTCTGCGGTGCCTCCTTTTATTTTGTGATGCAACTCACTTAAGTTGTTATTTTTTCATTTTGCCAGCAAGTTGTTTCCTGTGATTCAATAGTTGCATGTTTCAGATACGAATGTAACGGCTCATTCGTACCGTTTTTGCAAATCACTTGTGAATTTAAGGAAAAAATGAGCACGCCAATTTCACTCAAGCATCTGGAGTTTTTTATCAAAATTGTCGACTGCGGAGGATTATCCGAGGCCGCCGCACAGCTTAACGTCTCGCCTTCTGCGGTCAGTAAAAGCCTCTCGGCAATGGAAGATACGCTGGGCACGACATTAATTAAGCGTACCACCCGCAGTATTACCTTGACCGACGCCGGGCAATATCTATTTAATCGCGCCAATAAGTTACTAAAAGAGTTTGATGATACGTTAAATACCACTTCCGGCTATTATCATAATCCGCAGGGTGAATTACGAATTACCTGCTCCATTGCCTTTGGCTACTCCCGGTTGGTCAACCTGGTGGATAAATATCGTCAGCAGTACCCGGATGTGAATCTGTATATTGATTTGAACGATAATTTCGTCAACCTCAATGAAACCGACTTCGATATCGCTCTGCGTATCTCCACCGCACCGCCGCAAAACTACGCCATGCGCAAACTGGTTTCGATTCGCTGGGCTTATTGTGCGTCACCCGGCTATCTGGCTAAAAAAGGGATGCCGGTGCGGCGCAGCGATCTGGTGAATCATGATTGCCTGGTTTATCCCGGCTTGACGCCGGTGCTGAAGGTGACCGACGAGCACGATCGCCCGCATCAGCTTAAGCTGCACATGCCTATCCAGGCCAACAGCAGCCTGGTGCTGTTAAAATCGGTGCTGGAAGATCAGGGCGTTGCCTACCTGCCGACCTATCTAATCGGCGATCATATTCAGAAAGAGGAGATCACGCCGCTGATCCTCGATGGGACGATCGCCTGCGAGACGCACGCGCTGTATGCGCTCTATTTCCCCAGCAAATACAGCAATCCTAAAGTACGATCGTTTATCGATTTCCTGGTGGCAGAACTCGGCCCGGTGCCCGCGTGGGATAGCTGGATCCCCAGCTAACCTTATCTCCTCTGCCTTTTGATGCATTCAGAGCCCATTTAAGGAGCAAAAATGGCTGACATTACCCTGACTCCCGGCGAACGCGATCTGCTTCGCGAAAAGCTATGCGCATACTGCGAACAGAATTTTGACCTTGAACTGGAGCAGTTTGACGCCGAGTTCTTTGTCGATTTTATCGCGAAAGAGCTCGGCCCTATGTTCTATAACGCCGGGATTGAGGAGGCGATCCGCACCCACGTGGCTTACAGCGAGCGCATTCAGGAAGAGATGGATTTGAAGAAGGTCTACTAACGCCGCGGGATGCGTGGAAGATCAACAAACACACATAAATAACAGGGCTATAATGGCGACTCTTTCATCATCTCCCGTGTACGGGGAAGGAAAATCATGTCGCTCATCACCGCTCTACCCGCCATCTTCGACCAATTCTCGGAAGCTCGTCAGCAGGGTTTTCTCACCGTCATGGACCTTAAAGAACAGAATGTGCCGCTAGTCGGCACCTACTGTACCTTTATGCCACAGGAGATAGCCATGGCGGCGGGCGCTGTCGTCGTCTCGCTGTGTTCCACTTCCGATGAGACCATTGAAGAGGCGGAGAAAGACCTGCCGCGCAACCTCTGCCCGCTGATTAAAAGCAGCTATGGCTTCGGCAAAACCGATAAATGCCCCTACTTTTACTTCTCTGACCTGGTGGTCGGCGAAACCACCTGCGATGGCAAAAAGAAGATGTACGAGTACATGGCCGAGTTCAAGGCGGTACACGTGATGCAGCTACCGAACAGCGCCAGCGACGCCGCCTCCCGGGCGCTGTGGAAAGCGGAGATCAAGCGCCTGCAGCAGGTGATTGAAACGCGCTTCGCTACGCCAATCAGCGAGGCGGCGCTGCGCGAAGCCATCGTGTTGAAAAATCGCGAACGCCGGGCGCTGGCCAATTTCTATCGCCTCGGGCAGTTAAATCCACCGGCGCTCAGCGGCGGCGACATTCTGAAAGTGGTTTACGGCGCGACCTTCCGCTTCGACAAAACTGCGCTGATTGATGAACTCAACGCGATGGCAGAACGTATCCATCAGCAATGGCGCGAAGGTCAACGACTGGAGGCCCGCCCGCGTATTCTGATCACCGGCTGCCCAATCGGCGGTGCGGCGGAAAAAGTGGTCCGCGCCATCGAAGACAACGGCGGCTGGGTGGTGGGTTATGAGAACTGCACCGGCGCGAAAGCTACCGAGCACTGTGTGGCGGAAGACGGCGACGTCTACGATGCCTTAACCGATAAATATCTCGCTATTGGCTGCTCCTGCATTTCGCCCAACGATCGGCGCCTGCAGCTGCTGAGCCAGATGGTCGAGGAGTATCAGGCCGATGGCGTGGTCGACGTCATCCTGCAGGCCTGCCATACCTATGCCGTTGAATCGCTGGCGATTAAGCGCCACGTACGTCAGCGGCACGACATCCCCTATATCGCGATTGAAACCGACTATTCGACGGCAGACCTCGGCCAGCTCAGTACCCGCGTCGCCGCATTTATCGAAATGTTGTAAGGAGCGCGCGTGATCTACACGGTAGGCATTGACTCCGGCTCCACCGCGACAAAAGGTATCCTGCTGGCAGACGGCGTCATTGCACGCCGTTTCCTCTGCCCGACCCCCTTTCGCCCCGCCGACGCCATCAATGACGCCTGGGAGACGCTGCGCGCAGGCCTCGCGGAAACGCCCTTTTTAACCCTCACCGGCTATGGTCGCCAACTGGTCGATTTTGCCGATAAACAGGTGACGGAGATTTCCTGTCACGGGCTCGGCGCACGTCTGCTGGCGCCGGAAACCCGCACGGTGATTGATATCGGCGGCCAGGACAGCAAAGTCATCCAGTTGGATGCGCAGGGCAACCTCAGCGACTTTCTGATGAATGACAAATGCGCGGCCGGTACCGGTCGTTTTCTGGAGGTGATTTCGCGAACCCTCGGCGCCAGCGTCGAGCAGCTGGACGCCATTACCGAAGGCGTTGAAGCGCACGCCATCACCAGCATGTGCACGGTATTCGCCGAATCGGAAGTGATCAGCCTGCGTTCAGCCGGGGTCGCACCGGAGGCGATTCTGGCCGGGGTGATCAACGCCATGGCCCGGCGCAGCGCGAACTTTATCGGCCGCTTATCCGCGCAGGGGCCATTGCTGTTTACCGGCGGCGTCAGCCACTGCGCGACGTTCGCCGCGATGCTGGAGCGTCACCTCGGCCTGACGGTGCACAGGCACCCGGACGCCCAGTTTGCCGGCGCCATCGGCGCGGCGCTGATCGGCCAACGCCTGAGGCGGCGAGGATGACGACATATCTGTTTTTATTTCATTCGACGGTAGGGGTGGTACGGATGCGCAAAGCCCTACAGGCGGCGGGATTACCCTTTCAGGTCAAGGACATTCCACGTCAGCTGCGCGGCGGCTGCGGGCTGTGCATTTATCTGCACTGTCTGCCGGGAGAAGAACAGAAGTGGGTTATCCCCGGCCAAACGGAAGCCATATTTCGCGTTGCCGGGGATGATTACCAGCTGCTGGCTAACTTTCCGCAGCAGGCATAAAGGCTATCCCTGCCAGGGCGTCAATCATCGCCCGGCGGCGCTTCGCTTGCGCGGGCCTACAGCCGATCGCGGATCGCCCAGCCCCGGTCTTGTTTGCAGGCCGGGTAAGGCGCCAGCCGCCACCCGGCATAACGCGCGCGCAGTGGCCGTAGCGCTCGCCCATGGGATCCCTATCAATCCCCCGATCGCCAGCAGAGCGCGTTGGCGGCCTGAGGCTATTCCGTGATGACGAACCGCGTCGGCGCAAAGCAGTTCAGAATCCGGTGCACAAGGAAAACCAGCGTCAGCGTAACGATAAGCGAGGCGGTCACCGAGGTAATACGGTACAGATCGCTGAAGATCAGATCCTGGTCCGGGTGCAGGTTCTGGCCGAACATGATCCCGATGGTGGTGATGCTGGCGAAGCCCACCCCGGCGCCAACCTTTTCCATCACGTGCAGGCGGGCGCTAAAGGCCAGACCCAGGCCAATCAGCGGCATCATCAATACCATATGGTTGCTGAAATCGTAGATAAGCAGCTGCACCACCAGAATATACAGGCAGGACAACACCACCCCCGCGACACGCCACACCGAGCTTATCACCGCGCCGCGATAGTGCATCGGGAACAGGATCAGGATCCCCGCCATCAGCGCCGAAAGAGAGTCACTGAGATCGCAGATCTGGAAGACCACGAAAATCAGGGTGGCGACGGTGCCGGAGAGCAGCGATTCATGGCGCACCCTGGCGGCGTCTTTCTCGATTCGCGGCGGCGGCTTACGCGGTTCGACGTCCGGAATCAGGTAATTCATTAACGCGCTGAGCGCCACCGCCATCACGCAGGCTTCCATATTAGAGAACAGCAGCGTGTGCCAGTTGCTGGTGGGATAGCTCATAAAGTTGAGCATCGTGCTCTGACAGACCACCCCCATCGACCCCAGCAGAAACAGCGGCCCCTGGCTCATGAAGCGAAAACGCATCACGTAGAGGCCAAAAACCACCAGCGTCATCACAATCGGCCATTGCGACAGATAGCCGACGATCAGCACCATTTCAACGCAGTTTACCGCCGCACTGAAGATAAACTGCCTGGCGACGTGACGATTAAAAACCGGCACCAGCGACAGCAGCATCAGCGGATAGACCACAAAGAAGACGCCGTACTGCACATCGTAGAAGGTCGAGATACTCAGCGCTATCATCCCGGCAAAGGCGATCCGCAGCGTCTGACGAAAGTCATTCGCCGTGTAAACGATATTACCGTGCGGGGTAAAAACGCGAGCCAGCGTATTAATAGACATAATGCAGCAGGCTCACCAGATGGATCTGCAGGCCGGCAAAGGTGCGGGCAAACGGACCCTCGCTGTTATAGAGCTGAACCGTGGCACGGGCGCCGGTCGGCAGCGGTTTATCCAGCGGTTCATCAAGAGCGACGTGGATCCGCATCCGCTGGGCATCGCGCACCCAGCGGGTAGACTGCTCCGGCTGCGATAGCTGGCCGTTAACCTCTTCCTGGCCGGCTAAAATCCCGGCGTCGCTGCTGGTCACGTGCGCCGGAAAGACTTTCCCCGGCAGGGCATCGAAGACCACCGCGGCATCGGTATTCACCCCGGTGTGGCGCAGGCTCTTCTCACGAAAATCAGCGACAATATCGGTATGGTTGCTGACCAGCGCCAGCAGCGGCGTGGCGGCAGTGGCATACAGACCCGGATTGAGCTGCAGGTTGCTCACCATCCCGTCCGTTTCGGCGTAGACTTTGCTCCAGCCAAGGTTGAGCTGCGCCTCTTCCAGCGCGTTGCGGTATTTTTGCAGCGTCACGTTACGGTTATCGTCGCGCTCCCCGCGCTGGATCAGCAGATTCTGGATACTGGCATTCAGCGCGCTGACCGACTGTTCGCTGGTCTGCCAGGTGGTGCGCACCTTATCGAGATCCGATTGCGAAACGTTCTGCATGGTGCTCAGGCGCTGATAGCGATCCAGAGTCACTTTATCGTTGCGGGCGGTGAACTGTGCGGTGCGCAGGTTGGCGCGCGCGGCGGCAAGCTGGGCATCAAGCTGCTGATTGCTCAGCTTCGCTTGTTCATAGGCTATCTGCGCGGCCTGGACTTTGTTGATAAACGGCGTCGGATCCAGCTCATAGAGCAGGTCTCCTTTCTTCACCTGGCTATTGTTGTGCACATAGACCTGCGACACATAGCCGGAGACGCGCGGTGAAACGGGCGTCACGACCCGCATGACGGTCGAGTCCGGCGTCAGCGGGATCCAGATATCGGCAACGATAAACCAGGCGAATATCGTCAGGAACGCGACAATACTTACCCTTACCCAGCGGGCAAATTTTTGTTCAGGGGTCATCATAGTTTTTTAGATCTTGTTATCTTCTTCGCGGATTGTCCGCAAATTGCAGGCGATGTGATTTAAGGTAGCGCTGAAGGTGGCGAGATCCGCCGCAGGAATGGTCCGGGTGACGCGGGATTGATAGGTCTCAATCACACGGTTCAGATCTTCCAGTATCGACCGGCCTTCCGCCGTCAGCGTCAGCAGGCGTATGCGTTTGTCATATGGCGATGTTGAACGCACCAGATAGCCCTGGTTTTCCAGCTGCGTGAGGGTGCGCATCAGCGGCGGCAGTTCAATACCCTGCACCTCCGCCAGCTCGCTGACCGACACGTTGTCCCCCAGCTGATGCAGCTGCATCAGCACCGTCCAGCTCGACTGGGTCAGGCCGGTATCGGTGATAGCAGAGTCGATGGTCGCGCGCCACTGGCGGACCACCATCGCCATCCGCATCCCCATCGGGCGGCGGGCGAACAGTTCGTCTTCGGTCATGTTTCTTTCCTCAGTTAGCTGAGAAGAAAATAATACTTATCAGGGTAAGCATCAAGAAACAGTGGGCGCAGAAGCATTAATTGATAAATATTGTGAATGTAATAATCCTGGCGGACATTTCCCCGGTCGCGCTATTGCTTTCCGGGGCTATGGCATCGTGCGGTTTTGTCGCCCGGACAGCTGTGCAGCACCGTCGCCGGGGAGATCCCGGCTGCGCGGCGCTTACCGGGGCTATGGAGTGGTCGCCCGGATAGCGTGTTTAGGCCATCATCCGGGGAAAAACGCATTTTTTAATTGAGCTGATCTCGCCTCAGCCCGACATCCTTGAGCTGTTCATCGCTCATTCGCTGCAAAACCCGTCGCGTTTGCTGCCGTAACCACCATTTTCTTATCATGCGGCCCAGTAATACGAAGCCGATAAACGGCTGTTTTGCCCGGTTCTCGTGAAATTCCATCCTCTACCTCCTCGCCTTGCCAGAGGCTTTATCTTCGCGGATCTGAAGCCCAACAATACAGATGCACAAAATACTTTTCTTTAACATACAGATTGGCTAAAACGGTATCTGCGTGGCTTTTTTTTCATCCATCTGTACTGGTTTATCTATCTGTATGGCGGCAATAAGGGATACAGCATGACGCGTTACCAACATCTGGCCAGTCTGCTGGCAGAACGTATTGAGCAAGGGCTGTATCGCGATGGCGAAAAACTGCCGTCGGTACGCAGCCTGAGTCAGGAGCACGGTGTCAGCATCAGTACCGTGCAGCAGGCCTACCAGACGCTGGAACAGCAGCGGCTGATCACCCCGCAGCCGCGTTCCGGCTATTTTGTCGCCCCGCGTAAAGCCCAGCCGCCGGTACCGCCGATGTCGCGCCCGGTTCAGCGCCCGGTGGAGATCACCCAGTGGGATCAGGTGCTGACCATGCTCGACGCCCGTAACGACAAAACCATCATCCCCTTCGGCGGCGGCTCACCGGACGTCACTCAGCCGAGTCTGAAACCGTTGTGGCGTGAGCTTAGCCGGGTGATTCAGCATAACCTCAACGAGGTGCTGAACTACGACGAGCTGGCCGGACGCCGCGAACTGCGGGAGCAGATCGCCCGCCTGATGCTGGACGGCGGTTCCGTCGTCACCGCCAACGATCTGGTGATCACCAGCGGTTGTCACAGCGCGCTGTCGCTGGCCCTGCTGTCGGTGTGCCAGCCTGGCGACATCGTCGCGGTGGAGTCGCCGACCTATTACGGCACCATGCAGCTGCTGCGCGGTCTGGGGATCAAAGCCATTGAGATCCCGACCGATCCGGACAGCGGGATCAGTATTGAAGCGCTGGAGCTGGCGCTGGAGCAGTGGCCGATCAAAGGCGTTATCCTGGTGCCGAACTGTAATAATCCGCAGGGTTTTATCATGCCGGACGCCCGCAAGCGCGCGGTGCTGACCCTTGCCCAGCGGCACGATATCGTCATTTTCGAAGATGATATTTACGGCGAACTGGCCACCGACTACCCGCGTCCGCGCACCATTCACTCGTGGGATATCGACGGCCGGGTAATGCTGTGTAGCTCGTTTACCAAAACTATCGCTCCAGGCCTGCGTATCGGCTGGATCGCGCCCGGCCGCTACTACGATCGTCTGCTACAGATGAAATACGCCGCCAGCGGGACCAACGTTCCTTCAACCCAGCTGGCCGCCTGTAACTTTATCCGCGAAGGCCACTACCATCGCCACGTGCGGCGGATGCGGCAGATTTATCAGCGGAATATGGAGATCTACACCTGCTGGCTGCGGGAATACTTCCCCTGCGGGATCTGCGTCACCCGACCGAAGGGCGGCTATATGCTGTGGGTTGAGCTCCCCGAGCACGTCGATATGGTCTGCGTCGCGAAGCAGCTGTGCCGCCTGAAAATCCAGGTCGCGCCGGGTTCGCTGTTCTCGGCGTCCGGGAAATACCGCAATTGCGTCAGGATCAACTGCGCCCTGCCGCCGATCGAGAAGCATCGGGAGGTGATGGTGAAGCTGGGGGATGCGGTGAAGGTGGCGATGGAGTGAGTTTTTCACCGTCGCGAACTGGCTTGTCCCCCGGTGGCGCTTTGCTTACCGGGGCTACAGGTTTGCAGCCGATGGAGCCAGTAGCCCGGACAAGGCGCGTCAGGCGCCGCCTCCGGGGAGCAACCGCAGGGCGATTCAGGCGGTGGCGCAGCGCTCAGCCGGGCTACGGGTTCCGGCTCGCCTGCGGCTCCTCGCCATAAAAAACCATCCCTTTATACGGCTGCTCGCGGCAGGCGGCCAGGCGCTGAGCGAGGCTGCCGACGTGCAGCTCCAGCTTGTGGCCATCGGGATCGAGGAAGTAATAAGACGCCCCTTCGCTGCGGTTCACCTTCCACATCGTCACCCCGGCCACTTCCAGACGGGCGGCAAACCCGGAGAAGTCAGCTTCGGCAATGCTAAAGGCGTAGTGGGTATAATCGCTCTCCTCCGGCGGAGTGATGCGCCGCTGCGGATCGAGGGACAGGCACAGCCACAGATCGCCGCAGGCAAGATAGGCTCCGCCGTCCCAGCGGGCGTGCAGCGTCATCCCCAGCAACTGGTGATAAAACGCCACGCTCGGCGCCAGGCGGCTGACCGCCAGGGTCAGGTGATTCAATCCGCTTAACATGACTTATCCTCTAATGACATCACGATTTGCTGACGCAGCCATTGATGGGCAGGGTCGCGATGCCAGCGCTCGTGCCACAGCATCAGCATATCAAACCCGGCCACCGCCAGCGGCGGCTCGACGACCATCAGACCACTTACCCCACGCGCCAGCCGCTCCGGTACCACCGCCACCAGCTCGCTGTTGCGCAGCGTCTCCAGCATAAACAGGAAATGTGGCACCGAAAGGACAACCCGTCGCGCCAGGCCAAGATTAGCCAGCGCGATATCGGTCGCGGCATGAAAACCGCCGCCGTCCGGCGAAACAATCACCTGTTCCAGCTGGCAGAACTGCGCCAGGCTGAGCGCCGATTGCAGCGCCGGATGCCCGACTCTGCCCGCCAGCACATAGCGTTCACTGAACAAGACGCGCTGATGCAGCTCCGCCGGCGCGCCGTCACGGGTATGGAAAAACAGATCCACTTCGTCACGCTCTGCCTGCGACACCAGCCGCGAGGGCTGCAGCTCAAAGACCGCCAGGCGGCTGCCTGGGGAGGCCCGACGCAGCGTGTGCAGCGCCGGAAGTAAAATCGCCGAGGCCATATAATCTGTCGCCGCGACGCGCCAGGTTTGCGCCGCCGTCGCCGGATCAAAATGGCTGGCAGGCGCCACCGCCAGCTCGAGTGCGGCGAGCGCATCGCGCAACGGTCCGCGCAGTTCATCAGCGCGGGCGGTCGGCAGCATCCCGCGCGGCCCGGGCAGCAGCAGCGGGTCGGCAAAAATTTCCCGCAGGCGCGCCAGCTGAATGCTGACCGACGGCTGCGACAGGTTGAGCCGCTGCGCCGCCCGCGTGACGTTATTCTCACTTAGCAACACGTCGAGGGTGCGCAGCAGGTTGAGATCCAAACGATGTAAATTAATCACGGCTATACCTGAGATTTAAGCAATTAATTTCTACTATAGCGTCAGCTTGCTTACTCTGCAGCTCTCCATCGCTCAGAGGTGATTTTTATGAAAGTACTGCTGATTTACGCCCATCCGGAACCGCGCTCGCTGAATGGCGGTTTAAAAGATTTTGCCGTGCAACATCTGCAGCAGGCCGGGCACGAGGTGCAGGTCTCCGATCTCTACGCCATGCGCTGGAAAGCGGGCTTTGATGCTGACGACAGCAGTGCCCCGCCGGTTGGCGAGTTCTGGCGCTCGACGCTCGATTCAAAGCAGGCTTTTGAACAAGGAACCCAAAGCGCAGATATCGTTGCGGAGCAAGAGAAACTGCTGTGGGCGGATACGGTGATTTTTCAGTTTCCGCTGTGGTGGTTCTCGATGCCCGCCATTATGAAAGGCTGGATCGACCGGGTTTACGCCTATGGTTTTGCCTATGGCGTCGGCGAGCACAGCGACCGCCACTGGGGCGACCGCTATGGTGAAGGGACGCTGGCGGGCAAACGGGCGATGCTGATCGTCACCACCGGCGGCTGGGCGGAGCATTACGCCCCGCGCGGTATCAACGGCCCCATCGACGACATCCTGTTCCCCATCCAGCACGGAATGCTGTTCTACCCCGGTTTTTCGGTGTTGCCGCCGCTGGTGTTCTATCGCACGGAGAAAACGGACGAGCAGCGCTTTGCCCGGCAGTGCCGCGAGCTGGGGCAGCGGCTGGATACGCTGGCGGAAACGCCCCCCATCCCGTTCCGCCGGCAAAACCACGGCGACTATCTGATCCCCTCCCTGACGCTGCGCCCGGAGCTGGCGCCTGGCGAATGCGGATTTGCGCTGCATCAGACGACAAAGTCATGTCTTCCCGGTGATTGCTGAGATACCGCAGATATCACCGGAATTCATATGACGAATTGTGACCCCCCGCGCAATAACGACAATCCACGGCGCGACACCGCCCCGCATCTTGATCGCTATCAAAAATAATCATACCGTCTGGTCGGTATGATTCGGGCCATGAATATGGAAGCCCAGCACCGAAAAAAAGATCCTGCCCGCCGGCATCAGCAGCTGCTGGAGTCGGCGGCAATGATTGCCGGCCGGGATGGCATCGCGTCGCTCTCGCTGAATGCCGTCGCCCGTGAAGCAGGCGTCAGTAAAGGCGGGTTGCTGCATCATTTCCCCAACAAGCAGGCGCTCATTTTTGCGCTGTTCGCCCGTCTGCTGGCCATTATGGAAGAGGCCATCTCGGGGCTGATGGCGGCCGATAATGTCTCTTATGGCCGTTTTACCCGCGCCTACCTGCACTATCTCTCTGACCTGACGGATACCGACGAAAGCCGGCAGCTGATGGTGTTGTCCCTGGCGATGCCGGATGAGCCGGTGCTGAGAAAATGCTGGCGAGACTGGATGCTGGGGCATCTGGCGCAGGGCGATGCGCTGGATAATAGCCATACCGGCACCCTGGTGCGCTATGCGGCGGACGGTATCTGGCTGTCGGAACTGACGGAAGGACGCACCATGGGCGCCGACCACCGCCGATCGCTGGTGCGCGATCTGACGCGGATGACGCTTCCGGCGTGATGCCGGAAAAGCCTGCCCCGTCAGGCGTTATGGATGGTTGCAGGCCGTCTGGGCACCCGGGCATACGTGAAATATGTAGACGCTCCCTGGGCCAGACTGACAAATAAAATAGCCTCATGTAGGCTCTTAGATTGAGGCCGCGATGCGCTACAACATCAATGCCCGTCTCATTTATGATGCAACGGACGGCACACTCACCCTACCGGGAAGCACCGAACCGGACAGCCAGCTGTCTATCACTGCCAGCGCGCTGCTCTACTATTTCCTGCGCCATACCGATGTTATCAGCCGCGATGAGGTACTGAAAAAAGTCTGGGATGACAACGGATTAACGTCATCCAATAGCAACCTCAACCAGTATCTGAGCATGCTGCGCAAAACCTTCCGTCATTACGACATCGAGAACATCATCGTCACGGTGTCGCGCGGTATGCTGCAGCTCAACCCCGAATTAACCATCGCCATCATTGACGACATACCGGAGGCACCGCCCGCGCCCGCGGCAGAAGTCGCGCCGGTGCAGGAGTGCGAGCCCCCCTTCGCCTGCGCCGAGGAAGCGCCCGCCCTCTCACGGCATGCGCGGGGCACCTGCTGGTATATGGCCGGCGCCAGTCTGCTGGCCATCGCGCTACTGTTGCTGACGTTTGCTTTCGTCGGCGGCAGTGAATCCCGTCCCATCACCCTGACGCAGATGACCCACAGCCAGTGCGAGCTGCTGGCCAGTGACGAGATGCTGCGCTCGGTCTCCGCCAGCGCCTACGGTAAGAATTTTGATGAGGTACGCCAGCGGCTGAAGCTGGAGTGCAAACCCGGCGAGCGTCTGGTCTTCTTTTATGGCGACAGGCTGGAAACCAACGGGCTGGGCCGGGTGTTCCTCGCCCACTGCGCCATGCATGAAGACAACCCGTTCAGCTACTGCGATAACTATTTCTACTACTCCTGGAAGCCGCAATGAGACTCGCTCCTCGCCCCTTTTTCGCCCTCTCTACGCTGGTATTTATCGTCGCGACCGGGGTCAGCGCCTGGAAACTGCTGCCCGTTGAAAAAGACGGGGTGATGAGCTGCTCAACCAAAGCCATTATGCGTTTTGAGAACATGGAGAAAGAGAACGTCAACGGCAATATTCATTTTAATTTTACCGCCAACGGCAAGGGTTCGATGGTCGTCGAAGGCTATACCGACTCCGCGGCCGGCTGGCTCTATCTGCAGCGCTACGTCAAGTTTAACTGGACCAGCCAACGCATCTCATCTACCGAACGCCACTACCGCATCAGCAAGTGGGAATCCAGCGCCTCGTCAATCGATGAGTCGCCGGACGTGATCTTTGCCTACTTTATGCGTGAAATGTCCGACAGCCATGATGGCCTGTTTCTCAACGCCCAGAAGCTCAACGAGAAAGCAATTCTGCTGAGCTCCATCAACTCTCCACTCTATGTCTGCACCCTGAAATCCGGCAGTCAGTTCGATTAATCCCACTCCCCTGCTTTCCCGGTATCGCCTCGCCGCGAAACCGCACTTTTTGCATTTATCTGGCGGTAAAAAACATGACCATACCCACACTTAATGGAGGGTAATATTACCCCGCGTCCGCAATAAATTAGCACCCCATTAACATTCCCCGCGGCGCGTCTCAACGCGCTAAAAACCACCCGTGACAACGCCAAATCCCGCACGCTAGATCAGCATAAACAGATAAATCAGCGGCTATAAAAGGCTAAATCACAGAGTAAAAATCTAAAAATAAAACTTTCACGGATTTAAATTTCACTCCATCTGCGTTTCCCTATAGTGGACGTCGAACGCCGCTGCCGCGTGTTGACGCCGTTACGCGGACGGTTTTCCCGAATCACAAAACCTGTTCTGGAGGAGATCACAATGGGTGATGCATTGGGGCTTATTGAAACCAAAGGCCTGGTGGCCTGCATTGAAGCAGCGGATGCCATGTGCAAATCCGCCAACGTCGAGCTGATTAGCTATGAAAACATCGGCTCCGGCCTGGTCACCGTCATGGTGAAGGGCGATGTCGGCGCGGTAAAAGCGGCGGTGGATTCCGGCGTGGAATCGGCGCAACGCATCGGAGAAGTGGTGACCTCGCTGGTGATTGCACGTCCGCATAACGACATCAACAAAATCGTCATTAAACACAAGGCTTAAGGCCAGGAGAACGCAAATGGGTGATGCATTAGGTCTGATTGAAACCAAAGGTCTGGTGGCTTGTATCGAAGCGGCGGATGCGATGTGTAAAGCCGCCAACGTCGAGCTGATCGGCTATGAAAACGTCGGTTCCGGGCTGGTCACCGCGATGGTGAAAGGTGACGTCGGCGCGGTGAAAGCGGCGGTGGATTCCGGTGTGGAATCGGCACAGCGCATTGGGGAAGTGGTGACCTCGCTGGTTATCGCCCGTCCGCATAACGACATCAACAAGATCGTCGCACATTACAAAGTGACGGAATAACGGGAGACAACATGATGAAAGAAGCGCTTGGTCTGATCGAAACCAAAGGTCTGGTGGCCTGTATTGAAGCCGCCGATGCGATGTGTAAAGCCGCCAACGTCGAGCTGATTGGCTATGAAAACGTCGGCTCCGGGCTGGTCACCGCGATGGTAAAAGGCGACGTCGGTGCGGTCAATGCGGCCGTTGATTCCGGTGTGGAGGCGGCAAAACGCATCGGTGAAGTGGTCACCTCTCGCGTCATTGCGCGTCCGCATAACGATATCGAAAAAATCGCGTCGCAGCATAAAGCATGACCTGACAGGGCGCGCCCCGTCCCCACTCTTTTAGTCTGATGAAGGATAGACTCATGATTGAACTGGATAACGATTTGCAGTCCCGCCAGAACGCGCGGGAACTGGTGCGCAGCGCCAAAAAGGCTCAGGCGATTCTGGCCACCTTTTCGCAGCAACAAATCGACGCCATCGTGAAAAACGTGGCCCAGGAAGCCGCGCACCACGCCGAAGCGCTGGCGAAAATGGCTGCGGAAGAGACCGGATTTGGCAACTGGCAGGATAAAGTGCTGAAGAACCGTTTCGCTTCGCTGCGCGTTTACGACGCCATCAAAGATATGAAGACCGTCGGCATCATTCATGACGATCCGCTAAAAAAAGTGATGGACGTGGGCGTGCCGCTGGGCGTGATTTGTGCGCTGGTCCCGTCAACAAACCCAACCTCTACCGTGATCTACAAAACGCTGATTGCCCTGAAAGCCGGCAACGCGATTATCTTCTCCCCGCATCCGGGCGCGCGTCAGTGTAGCTGGAAGGCGATTGAGATCGTCAAGCGCGCCGCCGAAGCCGCAGGCGCGCCGGCAGGCAGCGTTGATGCCATTAGCCAGCTGACCCTCGAAGCCACTTCAGAACTGATGCACAGTAAAGACGTCTCGCTGATTCTGGCCACCGGCGGCGAAGGCATGGTGCGCGCGGCCTATGCTTCTGGCACCCCGACCATCAGCGGCGGCCCGGGAAACGGACCGGCCTTTATCGAGCGCAGCGCCGATATTCATCACGCGGTGAAAGATATTATCACCAGCAAAACCTTCGATAATGGCGTGATCTGCGCCTCCGAGCAGTCGATCATCGTTGAACGCTGCATTTACGACGAAGTACACCGCGAGCTGGAAGCCCAGGGCGCCTACTTCATGAATGAAGGTGAAGCGGCCAAAATGGCGGCTCTGCTTCTGCGCCCGAACGGCACCATCAACCCGAAAGTGGTGGGTAAAACTGCGCTGTATCTCAGCCAGCTTGCTGGCTTCAGCGTTCCGGCCAGCACTAAAGTGCTGATCGCCGAGCAGACCACCGTCTCTCACCAGAACCCTTACTCTCGCGAAAAACTGTGTCCAGTTCTCGGCCTGTATGTGGAAGAGGACTGGAAAGCGGCCTGCCACCGGGTGATGGAACTGCTGACCAACGAAGGCCTCGGCCATACGCTGGTAATCCATACCCGCAATCAGGATGTGATTCGTCAGTTCTGCCTCGAAAAACCGGTTAACCGCATTTTGATTAACACCCCGGCGGCGTTAGGGGGCATCGGTGCAACCACCAATATCACGCCGGCGCTGACGCTCGGCTGCGGCGCCGTTGGCGGCGGTTCCAGCTCCGATAACGTCGGCCCGATGAACCTGCTCAACATCCGCCGGGTCGGCTACGGCGTACGTTCCATCGATGAACTGCGCGCGCCGGGCAGCCGCCCTGAACCGCAGCCGACCATCGTCACGCCGGCAGCTAACCCGCAACGCAGCATTCTCGACGACGTGCGCTTCACCTCTCCTGGCGCCGCGACCCCCGTCGCGACCACCGGCAGCGCAGGGGCAGATAACCGTTTTGCTGTCGCCGCCGCCGTCGAAGCGGAAGGCGAGATCAACGAGCAGAACGTGGAACGCATCATCCGCCAGGTGCTTGAGCGCTTAGGCCAGTAACGCATTGAAATAAGGCGATAAAAACAATGATTCTCGCAAAGGTAGTCGGACATGTCGTCGCCACGCAGAAATGCGCTGAGCTACGCGGCAGTAACCTGCTGCTGATCGTCAAACTGGACGATGACCAGCAGCCCATGAAGGACCAGACCTGGGTCGCCGTCGATAGCGTCGGCGCCGGCATGCACGACATCGTTCTGGCTGAAGAGTATTTCGCGCTCAACGCCGAGCGTTACAAAGCCATGTCGGTGGTTGCCATTGTCGAGAACGTGTTTCGGGACGCTTAAGGAGTGAATAACCCAATGAGTGAATTTTTGCTGAAACCCCGGATCCGCTTTGGCCAGGACGCGCTCGCGGTTCTGGACGAGCTCCCCGCCCGCAACGTCCTGCTGGTGACCGACAAGGCGATGGTCAAATTTGGTCTCGCCGAACGCGTGACGGGCCCCTGGCGCCAGCGCGGCATCACCTTCCAGGTCTGGGATGACGTGGTAGCGGATCCGGATATCGCCACTATCGTCCGCGGGATGAAGTTGATGGATGCCAGCTATCCGGATCTGGTGGTGGCGTTGGGCGGCGGGTCGGTCATTGACGCGGCCAAAGCGGTTATTTTCGCCCTGGCGCAGACCCGTCCGCAGGCCGGACGCCAGCGTCCCTGCTTCGTGGCGATCCCGACCACCAGCGGTACCGGTTCCGAAGTGACCGCCTTTTCGGTCGTCAAGGCCGATGCCGAAAAACTGGTGCTGGTGGATCCGACGCTGCTGCCGGATATCGCCATTCTCGACCCGGCGCTGGTGGCTTCGGTCCCGCCGGCGATCACCGCCGATACCGGAATGGACGTTCTGTGCCACGCGCTGGAGGCCTACGTCTCCCGCGCCGCCAGCGACTTTTCCGATGCGCTGGCTGAAAAAGTGGTGCAGCAGGTTTTCCGCTATCTGCCCACCTGCTGGCGCAGCGGCGACAACCTGCTGGCTCGCGAAAAGATGCACAACGCCTCCTGCATGGCGGGCATGGCGTTTACCAACGCCTCGCTGGGCATTACCCACAGTCTGGCCCATGCGCTGGGCGGCGTTTTTCGCGTCCCCCATGGCCGTGCGAACGCGCTGTTAATGGCTGAGGTAGTGGCCTGGAACGCCGATTATCACGGGCAGTGCGCGACCGACGCCGCGCGCAAATATGCGCGCTTAGCCCATCTGCTGGATCTGCCTGCGGCCAATACCCGCCAGGGCGTCGCCAGCTTACTGGTCGCTATTCAGACATTAAAAGACGAGATGACGATGCCGACCGGCATTAGTGACACCGGCATTGCCAGTGCTGAGTTTGAGCAACGCCTGACGGAGATGGTTGGCCAGGCGCTACGCGACAGCTGTACACCGACCAATCCACGCACGCCGGACGCCAACGCGTTGATCGAGCTTTATCGCCGGGCCTGGAGCGGTAGCCGGTAATTGCCCGGCGGCGCTGCGCTTGCGCGGGCCGACAAGGGGCCGAATGTCAGGCCGGGTCAGGCGTCAGCCGCCACCCGGCAGAAACACAGACACAGTACTCACCGCAGGGTTGCTATCAGCCGCGGAACAGAACATCTGGAGAATACTACATGGCACACTACAGCTTAACGCCGCGCGTCCACGTGCTGGCTGAACGTTTACTCTCACAAAAAAGCACCCTGTGCACCGAACATGCCGCCACGTTGAACGCCCTTGATGGCGATATCGCGGGCATTCCTGCCGCCGTCAAGCCGGCGCGTCGTTTCTATGAGTTGATGCGCCAGCTGCCGCTGTGCATCAGCCCCGATGAGCTCATTGTCGGCGACCAGACCCGCAAACCGCACGGGGCAATTTTTCACGATGAAAGCGCCGCGCAGCGTCCGTCGGCATTCCGTTTCCTGAATCTCAGCAGCGACCTGGACTCCCCGGATTACCGGCTGATTATTGAAAAAGGCGTGCTGGCGATTAAACACCAGCTGGAAGAGAAAACCCGCAGCCTGGGTAGCGCCGTCAGCCGCAGCGGTATGGATGAAGTCAACGGCTGCCGCGCCGCCATTTACGCCTGCGACGCCCTCCTCGCCCTGGCGCAGAATCTGGCCACCAGCGCCGAAACGCTCGCGGCGGCGGAAAGCAACCCGTATCGCCAGGCCGAACTGCTGGAGAGCGCGGCGATTCTGCATCACGTTCCGGCCCACCCGGCACGTAACTTCAAAGAGGCCTGCCAGGCATTTTATCTGTTTCAGCTGGCGCTGCAGCTGGACAACGGCAGCTATGCGGTGAACCCGGAAGGTGCCGATAAGGCGCTGCTGCCGTGGTATCAGCGCGACATCGCCAACGGCACCCTGACGCCGCAACGGGCCTATGAAATCGTTGAGTGCCTGTGGTTCAAGCTGGCACAGCTGAGCGAAGTCCGCGCCGCCTGCGCCATCGACGGCTACCCGATGTTCGACGCCCTGCGCCACGGCGCCAGCCTCGATGACCCCAGCACGATCATCAACGAACTGTCCGCGCTGTTCCTCTGCGCACAACGCAATCTGAGCGCGCTCAATCTGCCGGTGCGCCTGTTCCACGGCGTACAAAAGGTCTCCGCCGCGCCATTTGCCGCCTGTAGCGAAACCACAACAGCAGAAGGGCTGACCCCGCGCATGCAGCGCCTGCGTAACCACTACCTGACGGTGCGCCCGAGCGTCTCTATTTACCGCGCGCTGGCCTTTACCGAGGTGGTGAAAGCGAATCCGGGTATGCCGACCATTCTGCTGCGCGCCAAAGCTTTCCGTCACGCCTGCGAAACCGCGCCGATTCTGATTCAGGACGATGAGCTGATCGTCGGCCATCCGTGCGGCAAGCCGCGCGCGGGGGCCTTCTCGCCGGATATCGCCTGGCGCTGGGTGCGCGACGAGCTCGATACCATGAGCACCCGTCCGCAGGATCCGTTTGAGATCAGCGAAGCAGATAAGAAAACTATCCGCGAAGAGATCGTACCGTTCTGGGAAGGCCGCTCGCTGGATGAGATCTGTGAAGCCCAGTACCGCGAAGCGGGCGTGTGGGCGTTCAGCGGCGAAACCTTCGTCAGCGACCTCTCCTACCATCAGATCAACGGCGGCGGCGATACCTGCCCGGGCTATGACGTGCTGCTGTTCACCAAAGGGATGAACGGCATTAAAGCCGACGCTGAGGCGCATCTTGCCAGCCTGAGCATGGAAAACCCGGAAGATATCGACCGCATCTACTACTACAAGGCGGCGATTGAAACCTGCGAAGGGGTGATCAACTACGCTCACCGCATCGCCGCGCGCGCCCGCGAGCTGGCCGCTATTGAGCAAAACGCCCAGCGCCGCGCCGAGCTGTTGACCATTGCCGAAGTGAACCAGAACGTCCCGGCGAACCCGCCGAAGACCCTGCAGGAAGCGCTGCAAAGTATCTGGACCGTGGAGTCGCTGTTTGAAATTGAAGAGAACCAGACCGGGCTGTCGCTGGGCCGCGTAGACCAGTACTGCTACCCGATGTTTGAAGCCGATATCCGCGAAGGCCGCCTGACTCACGAAGCTGCGCTGGAGCTGCTGCAGGCGTTTATCATCAAATGCGCCGAGCTGATGTGGATGTCGAGCGAGCTGGGGGCGAAATACTTCGCCGGTTATCAGCCGTTTATCAACCTGACCGTTGGCGGACAGAAGCGCTCCGGCGGCGATGCCTGTAACGACCTGACTTACCTGATTATGGACGCCGTGCGCTTTGTGAAGGTTTACCAGCCGTCGCTGGCCTGCCGTATCCACAACCAGTCACCGCAGAAATATATGGAAAAAATCGTCGACGTCGTCAAGGCGGGGATGGGTTTCCCGGCCTGCCACTTCGATGACTCCCATATCAAAATGATGCTGCGTAAAGGCTTCGATTTCGAAGACGCGCGCGACTACTGCCTGATGGGCTGCGTCGAACCGCAGAAATCCGGCCGTATCTATCAGTGGACCTCTACCGGTTACACCCAATGGCCTATCGCTATCGAGTTCGTCTTAAACCGCGGCCGGATGGTGCTGTTTGATAGTTATCAGGGGCTGGATACCGGCGACCTGCGCGAGCTGCGCACCTTCGAAGCGTTTGACGCGGCGGTGAAACAGCAGATTGCCCATATCGTCCGTCTGTCGGCCATTGGCACAGTGATCAGCCAGCGCGTGCACCGCGACGTGGCGCCGAAACCGCTGATGTCGCTGCTGGTGGAAGGCTGCATGGAGAGCGGCAAAGACGTCGCCGCCGGCGGCGCGATGATCAACCACGGCCCGGGGCTGATCTTCTCCGGTCTGGCGACCTACGTCGATTCGATGGCGGCGATTCGTAAGCTGGTATTCGAAGATAAGAAATACACCCTCGAGCAGATGCGCGATGCGATGCTGGCGAACTTCGAAGGCTTTGAAGCCCTGCGCCGCGACTGCCTGAACGCGCCGAAATACGGTAACGACGATAACTACGTTGACCAGTACGCACTGGATATTACCGAGTGGACCGAGCGCGAGTGCCGCAAGTACAAAATGCTCTACTCCACGCTGAGCCACGGCACCCTCTCTATCTCCAACAACACGCCGATTGGCGAGCTGACCAACGCCACGCCGAACGGCCGCCTGGCATGGATGCCGCTTTCCGACGGCATCAGCCCGACGCAGGGGGCGGATAAGCAGGGGCCAACCGCCATCATCAAGTCAGTCAGCAAGATGAATGTGGAGACCATGAACATCGGCATGGTGCATAACTTCAAGTTCCTCCAGGGGCTGCTGGATACTCCGGAAGGTCGTCACGGCCTGATTACCCTGCTACGCACGGCGTCGATTCTCGGCAACGGCCAGATGCAGTTCAGCTATGTCGATAACGAAGTGCTGAAAAAAGCCCAGCAGGAACCCGAAAAATATCGCGACCTGATCGTCCGCGTCGCCGGCTACAGCGCCTACTTCGTTGAGCTGTGCAAAGAGGTACAGGACGAAATTATCAGCCGTACGGTGATTGAGAAGTTCTGATAAGGACACGGACGTTTTTGGACACGGATGTCCCGATCGTTTTACTGGAGGTAGCTGTGAGCGCAAAACAAGAATTAACCGGGCGAATATTCAATATTCAGAAATATTCGATCTACGACGGCGATGGAATTCGCACACTGGTTTTTTTCAAAGGCTGCAATATACGCTGCCCATGGTGCGCTAACCCGGAGGGGCTGAATAGCCAGTTCCAGGTCATGTTCTCGCACGACAAATGCATTAACTGCGGCGACTGCGTCAATGTCTGCCCGGCCGGCATTCACTACCGGGCAGAAGAAAACGGCGAGATGAAGCATTTTGTCGACCGTAATAAAGACTGTATTGGCTGCCGCAAATGCGAAGAGATTTGCACCCAGAACGCGCTGGATATTATGGGTAAAGATGTCACCGTCAGCGAGCTGATGGATATCATCATGCAAGATTATGACTTCTACATCGCTTCCGGCGGCGGCGTGACCATCGGCGGCGGCGAAATGAGCCTGCAAACCGATTTTGCCGTGGCGCTGTTCAGCGAATGCAAAAAGATGATGCTCAATACCGCCATCGAAACCCAGGGTACGACCCCGCTGGCCAATTATCAAAAGCTGGCGCCGGTAACCGACACCTTCTTATTCGATATTAAGCAAATCAACAGCGAACACCATAAAGCGTTATTTGGCATCGGCAATGAAGGTATTCGCCGCAATCTGGAATGGCTGGTGGACTCCGGCGCTAACGTGATTATTCGCATGCCGTTGGTTCGCGGATATAACGACTCATTCGATGCCATTACCGGGGCTATTGATTACGTGCAGAAACTGGCGAAGCGCGGAAATATCCGCCGTATCGACATGCTGCCGTACCACCAGTTGGGCCGCAAAAAATACGAGCGCCTGGATATGCCCTACCCCATTACCCAGGACCCGTCTTATTCGTCCGAAGAGCTGAACCAGCTGGAGACGTTCTTCACGCAGTTTGATTTTGATATTCGCTTAGTCCGCCATTAACAGGAGCCGACAATGAAAAGTTTAGGCGTAATTGAAACGCGAGGGCTGGTCACCGCCATTCAGGCCGTAGACGCCGCTTGTAAAGCCGCAGGCGTGACCTGCATTGGCTATCGCAAAATCGGATCGGGGCTGGTCAGCGTCTGCTTCGAAGGCGAGATCAGCGCCATCCACACCGCTATTGAGCGCGGCGTTGAGGTGGCGGGCGCTGCGCAGCACGTCAAGTCGCTGGTCATCGCCCGTCCGGAACCCAGCGTGGTGGCGGCGCTGAGTCATCTGAAAGGTCGCCCGGAGGCAAAACCGCCCGCGAACCACGCTGACATGAAAAACGTGGACGAGAAAAACGCAGTACCGCTACCGATGGAAAAAGTCGCGCCGCAGACGCCGCCTTCCCCGCCAGCACCGGGGGAGCCTGAAGATAAAAATGCCGCGATGAAGAAAGGGAAGAAGGCATGATCGACACCCTGCTACATGAAAAAATCACCGCCCGGCTGACGCGCTCCGCGCCCGATATCCCGGTCGGTATCTCTAACCGCCATGTTCATCTGTCTCAGCAGGATGTCGAGACGCTGTTTGGCCAGGGTTATGCGCTGACGCCGTTTAAACCCCTGCGCCAGCCGGGGCAGTTTGCCGCCCAGGAGTGCGTTACCGTCGTCGGCCCGAAGGGCTCGCTCGCTCAGGTTCGCGTCCTCGGGCCAACCCGCCCGGTGACTCAGCTGGAAATCTCCCGCGCCGACTGCTTTACCCTCGGCATCAAAGCGCCGGTTCGCGAATCTGGCCAGCTGGAGAACGCGGGTAACGCGCTGCTGATCGGCCCGGCAGGCCACGTCGAATTGCGTTCTCAGGTGATCTGCGCCTGGCGGCATATCCATATGTCGCCGCAGGATGCGCGGCAGTTGAACGTCGCCAATGGCCAGAAGGTGAGCGTTCGCAGCAACGGCGAACGCCAGTTGACCTTCGACGAAGTGGTGGTGCGGGTGCGCGAGGACTTCGCGCTGGAATTTCATATTGATACCGAAGAAGCCAATGCCGCCGGACTGAAAAACGGCGCGCAGGTCACGCTCATCGCTTAACGGAGGCCAGCCATGACCGACGAACAGATGGAATACCTGGTGGAACGCATTATTCAGCGCCTGCGGCCGCCGGTACTGGTGATGGTTGGCCCGGCCGCGGGCTATCGCCAGGCCATCCGCAGCCGTCTGGCGGGATGCGGACAGCGTCTGCAGCTGGCGCTGGACGAAGGTGTGCCGGATGCCGCGCAGTGGCAGGCGGTCGGTGAAACGCTGCCGGGCGATACCTGGCAGGAAGCGCTGCCGTCGGCAAGCTGGCGGGCCGTGGTGGTGCCGTTTCTCGACTATCCGCTGGCGGCCGATCTGGTGAACGGCACCTTGCAAAACCCACAAGCCAGGCGGTTGCATGCAGCTCTGCTTGCCGGCCTGCCGGTACTGGCGCTGGGCTATCACTGCGATCCGGCCAGCGAGTTAAACCAGCTGCGCGGAGCAGACAGCGCTACGCCCTACGCCGAACATATGCAGTCCACGTTGACGAGGCTGACGGCATGCGGTGTCACGCTGTGCACCATGAATGAGCTACTGGCGAAGCTGGCGGCAGGAACGGAGGCGCTCGCTCAGGTACCCACCGCCGGCACGCGGCGTTATCTCACTGTCACAGACATCGTGAATAATCCGGCGCTGGCCTGCGCACCCGAAGCGCAGTTAACCGATGCCGCTATCGATTTTTTGAAAAACAGAAAAAAAGAACCCTACCTTAATAAATAGATCCGGAGTTTATTATGTCTTCAAAAACAAAATGTTGGCTATGGATGCTGTTGGTTATCCTTTCGGAAACCTCGGCCACTTCCACCCTGAAAATGTTCGGTAGCAGCGAAGGGAGCACCAAAATGCTGCTGCTCGGGCTGCTGGTGCTGCTGTACTGCACCTGCTACTACTCCCTTTCCCGCGCGGTGAAAGATATTCCCGTTGGTCTGGCATACGCCACCTGGTCCGGTACCGGAATTCTGGTGGTGTCGACGCTGGGAATGGCATTTTACGGTCAGCATCCGGACACCGCGGCGATTATCGGCATGGCCGTTATCGCCAGCGGCATCGTTATCATGAATCTGTTTTCCAAAATGGGTAGCGAAGAGAGCGAAGATACGCCAGCTAAACCGGTTGCTTCACCCTCATCTCTGGACAAAAAAGTCGCCAACTAACGCAAAAGGAATCGCATATGTTTAATCTCGGATTTTTATGGTTGGCGCTGTCTATCGGCTCCGAAATCACCGGTACCTCGATGATCAAAAAGACCAACGGCTTTAGCAAACTGGCGCCATCGGTACTGGTGGTCTGCGCCTACGGCCTGTGCTACTTCGCCCTCACTCGCGCGATGAGCACGATTCCGGTGGGCGTCGCCTACTCGCTATGGTGCGGCTTTGGTATCGTCGGCGTCACCATCTGCTCGATGATCCTCTACAAACAAAAACCGGATCTGCCGGCGATCCTCGCCATGGTGCTGATTATTTCCGGCGGCATCATCATGAACGTCTTCTCCAGCATGTAAGTCCCGCCTGCGCCTTCATTGAGTTCCATGAGGGCGCAAAACCGCACTCTGTAAACCGTTATTGCCGCAATAAAAAAAACCGCTTTCACTGCCGCCGCGTTTCGTGGCAGGATAGTCTGATGAACAGAATCGTCGTCATTGCCCGCCCATATCGTTGGTGGCTGCCTGCATAACAGGCGGCACGATTCACTTTTCCATTTTTAAAGCCGCCGGAAGGCGGCTTTATCGTTTCACAGCGACGTCTTTCGGCTTAATAGCATCGTAAGGAGTCTCTGATGAACACCAACCCGACCATTCTTACCGGCGATCGCCCCACCGGCCAGCTGCATCTCGGCCACTACGTGGGATCGCTACGTCAGCGCGTGCAGCTTCAGCACGATCATCAACAGTTTATCCTCATCGCCGATCTGCAGGGATTAACCGATAACGGCAGCGACCCACAGAAAATCAGCAGCAATATCTTTGAGGTGATGGCCGATTATCTGGCGGTAGGTATCGACCCGCACAAGACCACGATTTGCCTGCAATCGGCGCTTCCCGCCCTGGCGGAGCTGAGCGCGCTGTATATGAATATCGTCACCGTCGCCCGCGTCGAGCGTAACCCGACGGTCAAAAGTGAAATCGCCCAGAAGGGATTCTCCCGTTCACTACCGGTCGGTTTTCTGGCCTACCCCATCAGCCAGGCGGCCGATATCACCGCGTTTAAGGCGGGTCTGGTGCCGGTCGGCGACGATCAGCTGCCGATGATCGAACAGACCAATGAGATCGTCCATAAAATGAATAGCCTGACCACGACGCCGGTACTGCAGCACTGTCGGGCGCTGCTCAGCGATGTCAGCCGCCTGCCCGGCATTGACGGCGGCGCCAAGATGTCAAAGTCGCTGGGCAATACGCTCACGCTCTCGGCCAGCGAAGAGCAGATTCATCGTGCGGTCGGCGCAATGTATACCGACCCGACCCATCTGCGGGTCAGCGATCCTGGCCAAATCGAAGGCAATGTTGTCTTTACGTACCTCGATGCTTTCCATCCCGACCCTGCCTTCGTCGCCGAGATGAAGGCGCATTATCAACGCGGCGGACTGGGTGACCGACAGTGCAAAAACGCGCTGGAGGAGTGTCTGCAGACGCTGCTGGCGCCCATTCGCCAACGGCGGGCAACGTATATTGCGGATAAAGGAATGTTGCTGGAGTTGCTGCGCCAGGGTAGCGAGCGGGCGCATCGTCTCACGCAGCAAACGTTGCATGAGGTGATGCGCGGATTAGGATTGCCGGTTCTGTTCTGAGCGCCGGGGCGCGACGCCTTAATGCTGCGGGTCCTGCTCACCCTGGTGCATCTTCACGCAGTCGCGCCCGCTGCGCTTGGCCACGTACAGCGCGCTGTCAGCGTTGCGCAGCAGCCGGTTATAATCCGGATGGCCGGTATGCACGGCAAAGCCTGCACTGGTGGTAATCGCGATATTGGTCTCGCCGCCGACGTTAAACGGGAGGTGGCTAATGCTTTTACGTAAGCGCTCAAGGAGCGCAAAAGCCTCGGCCGCGCCGGTTTCCACCAGCACCAGCAGAAACTCTTCGCCGCCGTAGCGAAAGATATAATCGCTGGAGCGGATGTTATTGCTGAGCAGGTCGGCAACGTGCTTGATTGCCCGGTCGCCCACCATATGGCCCCAGTTATCATTAATCTCTTTAAAATGGTCAATATCCACAATCGCCACCGTCATCGGCAGTTCATGTTCCATAGCGAGCGTGACCTCATGCTTGAGGACGACCGGCAGATAACGGCGGTTTAGCAGGCTGGTCAGGGTGTCTTTGCCGTTCTGCATCTGCGACAGACTGCTGAAGATAACCCCGAGCTGGCTGCTGATTTTCTGGCAATGGATGTGGATGCTCTGGAGCAAAGTTTGCGTATTTTTATATTCTGCGCTGCTGTCTGAGGATTTCCAGCCGGCAATTAAATTGTCTACCTGCGTAATCAAGTCGGCGATCTCCTCCATCTGCGCGTTCTTGTTAAAATAGCGCACGCATTTATGACGGAACCACAGGCCAAACTCAGATTCAGATAATAACGTCCCGTTAATATCGCTCTTATTTTCACTGACAATATTAAAAATCGCGCTATTTTCCCAGCCGGAGAGCGAAACCTGCTGTTTGCCATATTCCATTGGCACATTATCCATCAGGCTATACAGACGAAAGGCTTCTTCATTTTTCGTCGCCCGATAGTGCGATAAGGTGTAGGCATGGCACATCATCTCGATCGCCATATTAATCGCCATTACCGCGTAGTGGATGGTCGCAAGCCCGGTCTGGTGATCAATCTTATCGTTATCCCGCACATATTCAATCAGCCCGGCCTTGAGCTGGCGCGCGCCGCGCAGTACGGCCTCGGCGGGGATGCCGATGCGCGCATGAATACTGCCAATATGGTATTGCCTTTCTGCCAGCGCCTGCAGCTGTTCTTTCTCGCTGGTCAAAATGTCGTTGACCCACACGGCCAGCGAACGGCTAAGACGTTCCTGAACCAGATCGTAAGTCAGGTGGCGGGCGATATCGGGATCCTGAAAAATGAAGTCATAAAAACGAGCGGCCAGCGCCTCAGACTGCTCAGCGGCAATATTTTTAAGAATCGCCTTCACTTCCGGCTTCAGGCCGTCATACAACGGCAACCACTCCTTAAAAATAACTGAGATATATTTCTTGCTTTCATCGCTCATTAAATAAAGCACTCGCCGACATAAGTCTATTTTCAAGGCCGCAAATCATACAACAGTTCGCCCTGGTCAACCAGATTAAAAATTCAGCAACCGGGCTTCCCGCTCGCCTGTCCAACCGTTTGCGGCGATTGGCGCTGCGACAGCAATAACCCATGTTAATCGTATGGACATACTCGCGGTAAATGCTAGTATCCCATAGACAGTAGCTATATTTATGCGTGTTTCATTTAAGGCCAGGATTGCTGATGATGACCACATTCATAGCACATCTATTTCACCGGGTAGTCGCGCAGCTGGACGTGCGCGCCGGTCGGCCTTGCCCCTCCCCACCTCTGTCTTTCAAAGGGATAACGCTCCGTACGACGGAGAGAAGAAACGCGCATCACTCAGCAATATGGAACAGAGCGAGTAGCGTATGGACAAAATCAAACAGCACTGGGCCTGGTGCCTTATCGGCCTGCTGGCGGTTATCGCCGCCCTGATATGGTGGGCATTGCGTCCGCCGGGACTTCCGCAGGGCTTTGCCGGCAGCAACGGCAGAATAGAAGCCACCGAGGTGGATATCGCCACCAAAACCGCCGGACGCATCGACGCCATTCTGGTCAAAGAGGGGCAGTTTGTGCGCAAGGGCGAGGTGCTGGCGCGGATGGATATTCGGGTGCTGAACGAACAGCGCCTCGAAGCGGCCGCCCAGATTAAAGAGGCGGAAAGCGCGGTCGCCGCCGCCAAAGCGCTACTGGATCAGCGCCAAAGCGAAATGCGCGCCACGGAAGCGGTGGTGAAACAGCGGCAGGCGGAGCTAAACTCCACCGCCAAACGCCACGTGCGCTCCAGCGCGCTGTCACAGCGCGGCGCGGTGTCAGCCCAGCAGCTTGACGATGATCAGGCGGCAGCGGAAAGCGCCCGGGCAGCGCTCGAATCCGCCAGAGCCCAGGTCTCAGCGGCAAAAGCGGCAATTGAAGCCGCCCGTACCAGCATTATTCAGGCCCAGACCCGCGTTGATGCCGCTCAGGCAACCGAACGGCGCATCCTCGCCGATATTGACGATAGCGAACTCAAAGCGCCGCGCGACGGCCGCATTCAGTATCGCGTCGCCGAACCGGGCGAGGTCCTGGCCGCCGGCGGCCGGGTGCTGAATATGGTCGACCTCTCCGATGTCTATATGACCTTCTTCCTGCCTACCGAGCAGGCAGGCCTGCTGGCGCTGGGCAGCGAAGCGCGCATCGTGCTGGACGCGGCGCCGGGCCTGGTGGTGCCTGCCCATATCAGCTTTGTCGCCAGCGTCGCGCAGTTTACGCCAAAGACGGTAGAAACCAGCGATGAACGCCTGAAGCTGATGTTCCGCGTGAAGGCCCGCATCCCGCCGGAGCTGCTGGAGCAGCATCTTGAGTATGTGAAAACCGGTCTGCCCGGCATGGCGTATGTCCGCCTGGATAGCCAGCGGGCGTGGCCCGATACGCTCACGGTGAGGTTACCGCAATGAGAGGCGTTGAGCAGGATACTCACCCACCGGTCGCCCTGCTGGAACACGTCGGCCAGCGCTTTGGCACCACCGTCGCGCTGCGGGATATCACGCTAAGCATCCCCGCTCGTCAGATGGTCGGCCTGATCGGCCCTGACGGCGTCGGCAAATCCAGCTTACTGTCGCTGATTTCCGGCGCGCGGGTCATTGAGCAAGGTAACGTGATGGTGCTCGGCGGCGATATGCGCGATGCGCGTCACCGCCGGGATGTTTGCCCCAAAATCGCCTGGATGCCGCAGGGGCTGGGTAAAAACCTCTATCACACCCTGTCGGTGTATGAAAACGTTGATTTCTTTGCCCGCCTGTTTGGTCATGACAAAGCCGAACGCGAGAACCGCATCGATGAACTCCTGCGCAGCACCGGACTGGATCCTTTCCGCGATCGCCCTGCCGGGAAATTATCCGGCGGGATGAAGCAGAAGCTCGGCCTGTGCTGCGCGCTGATCCATGACCCGCAGCTGTTGATCCTTGATGAACCCACGACCGGCGTTGACCCACTTTCTCGCGCCCAGTTCTGGGAGCTGATTGACAGCATCCGCCAACGCCAGCCGGAGATGAGCGTACTGGTCGCCACGGCCTATATGGAAGAGGCGGAACGCTTCGACTGGCTGGTAGCGATGAACGCGGGGGAAGTACTGGCGACCGGTAGTGCCGCAGAACTTAAAGCGCAAACCCGCACTCAGACCCTGGAGCAGGCGTTTATCGCCCTGCTGCCGGAAGCCCAGCGCAAGGCGCATAAAGAGGTGATCATTGCGCCGCGTAACGCTCAGGAAAATGACATCGCGATTGAAGCCCGTGGCCTGACCATGCGCTTCGGTAACTTCGTGGCGGTCGACCATGTGAACTTCCGCATCGCGCGCGGCGAGATTTTTGGTTTCCTCGGTTCGAACGGTTGCGGTAAATCAACCACCATGAAAATGCTGACCGGCCTGCTGCCCGCCAGCGAAGGCGAAGCCTGGCTATTTGGTCAGCCGGTCAATCCCAGGGATATCGAAACCCGGCGCCGCGTCGGCTATATGTCGCAGGCTTTCTCCCTCTACAGCGAACTGACCGTCAGGCAGAACCTCGAACTGCACGCCCGTTTATTTCACATTCCGGATGCCGACATCCCCACTCGGGTGGCGGAAATGAGCCAGCGTTTTATGTTAACGGAGGTTGAAGATGCGCTGCCCGCCTCTCTGCCGTTAGGTATTCGCCAGCGCCTTTCGCTGGCCGTGGCGGTGATCCATCGTCCGGAAATGCTGATCCTGGATGAACCGACTTCCGGCGTCGATCCGGTCGCCAGGGATATGTTCTGGCAGCTGATGGTCGATCTCGCCCGCCAGGATCGGGTGACGATTTTTATCTCGACCCACTTTATGAATGAAGCCGAGCGCTGCGATCGCATTTCGCTGATGCACGCCGGGAAGGTACTGGCCAGCGATACGCCGCAGGCGCTGGTTGCGCAGCGTGGAGCGGCAAACCTTGAAGAGGCGTTTATCGCCTGGCTGCAGGATGCCCAGCGGCCCGTCGAACAAATACCGCCCGCCCCGCCGGTTAGCGCTCCCGCCGGAACGACGGCCCCAAGCCAGGCGTTCAGCCTGCGGCGACTGTTTAGCTACAGCCGACGTGAAGCGCTGGAGCTGCGGCGCGATCCGGTACGTTCGACCCTGGCGCTGCTGGGTACCGTGATTCTGATGTTCATCATGGGATACGGCATTAGCATGGACGTGGAAGATCTGCGCTTCGCGGTCCTCGATCGCGACCAGACCCTCAGCAGTCAGGGCTGGTCGCAGAATATCGCTGGTTCGCGCTACTTCATTGAGCAACCGCCGCTGCAGAGCTATGACCAACTGGACAAACGGATGCGCAACGGCGAGCTGGCCGTCGCCATTGAAATTCCGCCTGATTTCGGCCGTGATATTGCCCGCGGCACGCCGGTAAAAATTGGCGTCTGGGTGGACGGCGCTATGCCTAACCGGGCTGAGACAGTGCGCGGCTACGTCCAGGCGATGCATCTGGCCTGGCTGCAGGAGATGGCCGGACGGCAGGCGACGCCCGGTCGCGATACCTCGCTGATATCCATCGAGACGCGCTATCGCTATAACCCGGACGTGAAAAGCCTACCGGCCATTGTTCCGGCGGTGATCCCGCTGCTGTTGATGATGATCCCGGCGATGCTCAGCGCGCTGAGCGTGGTACGTGAAAAAGAGCTGGGTTCAATCATCAATCTGTACGTCACGCCGACGACCCGCAGCGAGTTTCTTCTGGGCAAGCAGCTGCCGTATATCGCGCTGGGCATGTTTAACTTCTTCCTGTTGTGCGCGCTGTCGGTCCTGGTGTTTGGCGTGGCGCATAAGGGGAGTTTTCTGACCCTGACGCTGGCGGCGCTGCTGTATGTCACCATCGCTACCGGATTAGGGCTGCTGATCTCGACCTTTATGAAAAGCCAGATTGCGGCCATCTTTGGCACCGCCATTATTACGCTGATACCGGCCACGCAGTTTTCCGGGATGATTGACCCGGTCGCTTCGCTGGAGGGGCCAGGTCGCTGGATTGGGCAGATTTACCCGACCAGCCACTTCCTGACCATTGCCCGCGGCACATTTTCAAAAGCCCTGAATCTGACCGATCTGTGGGCGTCCTTTATACCGCTGCTGATAGCCATCCCGCTGGTGCTTGGCCTCAGCGTGTGGCTACTGAAAAAACAGGAGGGATGATGCGCGGATTACGCAATATCTATCATCTCGGCATCAAGGAGCTGCGCAGTCTGCTCGGCGATAAGGCGATGCTGACCTTAATCCTGTTCGCCTTTACCGTATCGGTCTATTCCTCAGCGACCGTGATGCCGGGGTCGCTGCATTTGGCGCCTGTCGCGATTGCCGATATGGATAAATCGCAGCTCTCTTCGCGAATTATCAACGGCTTTTATCGGCCGTGGTTTTTACCGCCTGAGCTGATTAATGAAGATGAGATGGATGCCGGGCTGGATGCCGGGAACTATACCTTTGCCATTAATATCCCGCCCAACTTTCAGCGTGATGTGCTCGCCGGACGGCAGCCGGAAATTCAGGTGAACGTCGACGCCACGCGTATGAGCCAGGCGTTTACCGGCAATGGCTATATCCAGAATATTATTAGCGGGGAGGTGAACAGCTTCGTAGCTCGCTATCGGGGTAACGATACCCTACCGGTCGAGCTGGCGGTGCGCATGCGCTTTAACCCCAATCTCGAACAGGAGCGTTTTGGCGCGGTCATGGCCATCATCAATAACATCACCCTGCTGGCCATCGTGTTGACCGGCTCGGCGCTGATCCGCGAGCGCGAGCACGGTACGATCGAACACCTGTTGGTCATGCCAGTAACGCCGTTCGAAATTATGCTGGCAAAAATCTGGTCGATGGGGCTGGTGGTGCTGGTGGTTTCCGGGCTGTCGCTGCTGCTCATGGTCCAGGGAGTGCTGCAGGTGCCGATTGAAGGTTCCATCCCGCTGTTTATGCTGGGCGTGGCCCTGAGCCTGTTTGCCACCACGTCCATCGGTATCTTTATGGGAACAATAGCTCGCTCGATGCCGCAGCTGGGGCTGCTGATGATTCTGGTGCTGCTGCCGCTGCAGATGCTGTCTGGCGGCTCGACCCCGCGGGAAAGCATGCCGCAGGCGGTGCAGGATATTATGTTAACCATGCCGACCACGCATTTTGTCAGCCTGGCGCAGGCGATTCTGTATCGGGGGGCTGACTTTGCCATCGTCTGGCCGCAGTTTTTAACCCTGATGGCCATCGGCGGCGTGTTCTTCACTATCGCATTGCTACGTTTTCGTAAAACAATTGGTACGATGGCGTGAGTGGCGCACGGTGGCCGTCCGTCAGGTGGCGGCCACCGGCGATAAGGACCCAGTTAGTGCTTGCGGTTAATCACGCGACGTAGCAGCCAGGTAAAGCCCATCGCCATGCTGAACAGAATAAACAGCAGAACCACCCAGCTCAGCGAAATACGCACTAACGCGCTGAACGTCATCAGCGGCTGCAGGTAGACGGTAAAGGATTCGCTTACCGGTTTCCCCATCAGCAGCATGACGCTGTCAACGGCCCAGACGCACACCCGGCAAGCAACCCAGATAATCGCCGGCCAGCACAACAGAACCAAAAAGGTGAAGCGTTCCTGCAGGTAACGGATGAACCGGCGCAAAGGCGACCATTTTAAAAGGATCTTCATTTATATTCTCATCGTGCCGCTCGATAACATTGATGCCACACCCATTAGACTGCGTGGGGGGAGGGGTATCTCAGCGACATCGGGATAGCATTAATACAGATCGTACGCGCTACATTATATCGATATTACAGTGACACGAACTCGATCGAGTTAACAAACTGTTAATGACACTAAAACATTTCCCTGCGAAAGTCCAGTTACAACAGCACGTGTCGTTAAATATAAACCAACTATTTTAACATGCTGATAAATAATGATTAAAATAAAAAAATATCAGTCAAATAAATATTTTTAAATATAAATCTGGATTTTTTATTCTGTGTTTTTACGTCATTAATAAGCGCAGAAAATAATATTTTCTATTAATAAATAAAGTGTCATAAAAAGAAGCGGGATATATTCAGCACCGCGAGATATGAAAAGCGATATGTACCGACAACCGCCAAAACGCAAAAAGCCCGTCCTCACCGACGGGCTTTTTACTGAATGGTGGCTGGCCGCGGTGCATGCGTCGTCGTATCACTGATGCTCCTCCCTCCGGGG
>NZ_JBWNLD010000007.1:0-326820 GCF_056521145.1 Klebsiella sp. CSG-1
TCCCGGAGGGGTGAGCATCAGTGATACGACGACGCATGCACCACGGCCAGCCACCATTCAGTAAAAAGCCCGTCCTCACCGACGGGCTTTTTGCGTTTCAACACGCGTCATAACGCAAATGCAGCAGCGGGTAGGGGCGGCCATGGTCATCATGAGCGGATCGCCCGCTAACCACAAACCCCATATTCGCGTAAAACCCTACCGCCTGCGCGTTCTGCTCATTCACATCGGTTGTGAGTCGGGGGATCAATTCCAGAGCATACATGACTAACTGGCGACCCACGCCCATACCGCGAAAGTCAGGATCAACAAAAAGGGCTTCCAGATGCCGTTCAGACAGCAGCATCAATGCGCAGGGCTTGTCCTCATTCGTGACCGCAACCCATAGCGGCACCTGAGGAAAAAATGCGCACACCTGCCGCTCAATTTCCCTTCGGTCCTGCGCTGAAAGAAAGTGATGCGTTGCATCGACGGAACGACGCCAGATTTCAATCAGTTGTTCGCTCTCATCACTGCGCGAACGTCGAATCACTATATTCATGATATTTCCTTGCGATTAACCGCTGTATTCTATCCTGGAGATGGTTGAAACTTTCTCACCTTCCGCTTGCAGACTCGACATTTTCATTATTCCTGGTTATTGTTAGCTGTCTGGATGTCTAAACGTTTATACGTATGCTATGAGGTAATCAAGTTATGCCGATTCGGGTGCAGGACGAGCTACCAGCCGTCAATTTCTTGCGTAGTGAGAACGTCTTTGTGATGACCACTACGCGTGCAACAACTCAGGAAATTCGTCCGCTGAAGGTACTTATCCTTAACCTGATGCCGAAAAAAATCGAGACGGAGAATCAGTTCCTGCGCCTACTTTCGAACTCTCCGCTGCAGCTTGATATCCAGCTTCTACGTATCGATGCGCGTGAATCCCGCAATACGCCAAGTGAACACCTGAATAACTTCTACTGTAACTTCGACGATATTTGCGACCAGAACTTTGACGGCCTGATCGTCACCGGCGCCCCGCTGGGGCTGGTTGAATTTAACGATGTTGCCTACTGGCCGCAGATCAAGCAGGTGCTGGAGTGGGCGAAAGATCACGTCACCTCTACGCTGTTTGTCTGTTGGGCGGTACAGGCCGCACTCAATATTCTGTACGGCATTCCTAAGCAGACCCGCGCAGAAAAAATTTCCGGCGTCTATGAGCATCATATTCTGCATCCTCACGCGCTGCTGACCCGCGGTTTTGATGACTCTTTCCTCGCCCCGCACTCTCGCTATGCGGATTTCCCGGCGGCGCTGATTCGCGACTACACCGATTTAGAGATCCTGGCAGAAACGGAAGAGGGTGATGCCTATCTGTTTGCCAGCAAAGATAAGCGAATCGCCTTTGTGACCGGCCACCCGGAATACGACGCCCACACCCTGGCCAGCGAATTTTTCCGCGATGTGGAAGCCGGCCTGAGTCCGGACATTCCGTATAATTATTTTCCGCAAAACGATCCGCAGAACAAACCGCGGGCCACCTGGCGCAGCCATGGAAATCTGCTGTTTGCAAACTGGCTTAACTATTACGTCTACCAGATCACTCCATACGATCTGCGGAATATGAATCCGACTTTGGATTAATCCTCCAGATAACGCGATCCTAAAGCGTTTCAGCATTTTGCCTCTGGCACCTTCGGGTGCCTTTTTTGTTTCCGAAATTCAACTCACGATAAAGAATAACTTTAACTTCAATGTTATCAATATGTTGATTGTATATTAAATTAAAAATGGAAATTGTTTTTGATTTTGTAATTTTATTGAGTAGTCTTAATTGTGTTGAGCGAAAACCAGACAACGATCGTTCACTCGCGCCAACTGGATCAACCAATAGGAGCTACAAAATGACGCAACAGGCGACAATAACTGACGAACTGGCCTTCAGCCGGCCTTATGGCGAGCAGGAAAAGCAGATTTTAACGCCTGAGGCGATAGAGTTTCTGACGGAACTGGTGAGCCGCTTTACGCCTGAGCGCAATAAACTACTGGCGGCACGTATTCAGCAACAGCAGGCGATTGACGCAGGAAGACTGCCTGATTTTATTTCGGAAACGGATTCCATTAGAAATGGTGACTGGACGATTCGCGGTATTCCCGCCGATTTACAGGATCGTCGGGTGGAAATCACCGGACCGGTAGAGCGCAAAATGGTGATTAACGCCCTCAACGCCAATGTGAAAGTCTTTATGGCAGATTTTGAGGACTCGCTGGCCCCGGACTGGAACAAAGTCATTGATGGCCAGATTAATCTGCGCGATGCGGTGAATGGCACCATCAGCTACACCAATGAATCCGGCAAGATTTACCAGCTGAAGCCCAATCCCGCGGTACTGGTATGCCGCGTGCGCGGCCTGCATCTGCCGGAAAAGCATGTGACGTGGCGCGGCGAGTCGATTCCCGGCAGCCTGTTTGATTTCGCGCTCTATTTTTTTCACAACTACAAAAACCTGCTGGCAAAAGGCAGCGGTCCTTACTTCTACCTGCCGAAAACCCAGGCCTGGCAGGAAGCGGCATGGTGGGGCGATGTCTTTAGCTATACCGAAGACCGGTTTGGACTGCCGCGCGGCACGATTAAGGCCACGCTGTTAATTGAAACCCTGCCAGCGGTGTTCCAGATGGATGAGATTCTGCATGCGCTGCGGGACCATATTGTCGGTCTGAACTGCGGACGCTGGGATTACATTTTCAGCTATATCAAAACATTAAAAAATCATGGCGACCGCGTCTTACCCGACCGTCAGGTTGTCACGATGGATAAGCCGTTCCTCAGCGCCTATTCGCGTCTGTTGATTAAGACCTGCCATAAACGCGGCGCGTTCGCGATGGGGGGAATGGCGGCGTTTATCCCCAGCAAAGATGCCGACCGTAACCGCCAGGTCCTCGCCAAAGTTACCGCAGATAAAGAGCTGGAAGCGAAAAATGGCCACGACGGCACCTGGATCGCGCATCCGGGGCTGGCGGATACCGCCATGGCCGTCTTCAACCAGGTTCTGGGCGAACGCCCTAACCAGCTGTTCGTCAGCCGGGAAGACGATGCGCCGATAACCGCCGACCAGCTGCTGGCGCCCTGTGAGGGCGAACGTACGGAGGCGGGGATGCGCGCCAATATTCGTGTTGCGGTGCAGTATATCGAAGCCTGGATCTCCGGTAATGGCTGCGTCCCGATTTACGGTCTGATGGAAGATGCGGCGACCGCCGAAATTTCGCGGACCTCCATCTGGCAATGGATTCACCATCAGAAAACCCTCAGTGACGGCACGCCGGTCACCAAGACGCTGTTTCGTCAGTGGTTAGCGGAAGAGCTGATGGTCATTCAGGACGAGCTCGGCGAACACCGCTACAGCAGCGGACGTTTTGACGATGCCGCACGCCTGATGGAACAGATCACCACCTCAGAGGAGTTAATCGACTTCCTGACGCTGCCGGGCTACCGCCTGCTGGCGTAACCAGCGGGCAACTTGGTTTGTCTTTTTGGCCGCGGCCAAACTGCTTTCACCGATAACGCCTGGGAAGCCAGGAGAAAATAATGGAGCATCTGCACATGAAAACCCGTACCCAACAAATCGAAGAATTAAACAAAGAGTGGACACAACCGCGTTGGGAAGGCATTACCCGCCCCTATAGCGCTGAGGACGTGGTGAAATTGCGTGGCTCAGTCAATCCGGAATGCACGCTGGCGCAGCTTGGCGCGGCCAAAATGTGGCGGCTGCTGCATGGCGAAGCGAAAAAAGGCTACATCAACAGCCTCGGCGCGCTGACCGGCGGGCAGGCATTGCAGCAGGCGAAAGCCGGGATTGAGGCGATTTATCTCTCCGGCTGGCAGGTGGCGGCGGACGCCAACCTCGCCTCCAGCATGTACCCGGATCAATCGCTGTATCCTGCAAACTCGGTACCTGCGGTGGTCGATCGGATCAACAACACCTTCCGTCGCGCGGATCAGATCCAGTGGTCGGCGGGGATTGAACCGGGCGATCCGCGCTATACCGACTATTTTCTGCCGATCGTGGCGGATGCCGAAGCGGGTTTTGGCGGTGTGCTTAACGCGTTCGAGCTGATGAAATCGATGATTGAGGCCGGTGCAGCGGCCGTTCATTTTGAAGATCAGCTGGCTTCGGTGAAGAAGTGCGGCCATATGGGCGGCAAAGTGCTGGTGCCGACGCAGGAAGCCATTCAGAAACTGGTCGCGGCGCGTCTGGCCGCGGACGTGACGGGCGTACCGACGCTGGTGATTGCGCGAACGGATGCCGATGCTGCCGATCTGATTACGTCTGATTGCGATCCGTACGATCGCGAGTTTGTCACCGGCGAACGCACCAGCGAAGGATTTTTCCGTACCCATGCCGGTATCGAACAAGCGATCAGTCGCGGTCTGGCCTATGCGCCGTACGCGGACCTGGTGTGGTGTGAAACTTCGAAACCCGATCTGGAGCAGGCGCGCCGCTTTGCCGAGGCGATTCACGCGCGTTTCCCGGGCAAACTGCTGGCCTACAACTGTTCGCCGTCGTTCAACTGGAAGAAAAATCTTGATGACAACACCATCGCTCACTTCCAGCAGTCGCTGTCTGATATGGGTTACAAATACCAGTTCATCACGCTGGCGGGGATCCACAGCATGTGGTTCAACATGTTCGACCTGGCCCATGCCTATGCGCAGGGCGAAGGCATGAAGCACTACGTTGAGAAAGTGCAGCAGCCAGAGTTTGCCGCGGCTAAAGATGGCTACACCTTTGTCTCTCATCAGCAGGAAGTGGGCACCGGCTACTTTGATAAAGTGACCACTATTATCCAGGGCGGGGCTTCCTCGGTAACGGCGTTGACCGGTTCAACGGAAGAAGAGCAGTTCTGATTGCTGCCCGGTGGCGCTGCGCTTACCGGGCCTACGAAAGCGGTAGGCCGGATAAGCGAACGCGCCATCCGGCATGAGCGGATGCCGGATGGGGAAAAGCGATGACGCGTGGCCTGGAATTATTGATTGCACAAACGATTTTACAGGGCTTCGACGCGCAGTACGGGCGTTTTCTGGAAGTGACTTCAGGCGCGCAGCAGCGGTTTGAACATGCCGACTGGCATGCGGTTCAGCAGGCCATGAAGCAGCGAATTCACCTTTATGATCATCACGTCGGGCTGGTGGTGGAACAGCTGCGCTGTATTACCGAAGGTAAAAGCACCGACGTGGATTTTTTACTGCGGGTGAAAGAGCAGTACACGCACCTGCTGCCGGATTACCCTCGCTTTGAGATTGCGGAGAGCTTTTTTAATTCTGTCTATTGCCGGTTGTTTGACCACCGCTCGCTGACACCCGAGCGGCTTTTTATTTTCAGTTCTCAGCCGGAGCGCAGCTTTCGTTCCCTGCCACGACCGCTGGCGAAAAACTTCTTTCCCGATCGCGGCTGGGAGACGCTGTTAAGCAAGGTTCTCACCGACTTACCCCTGCGTCTGCCGTGGCAAAACAAGGCGCGCGACATCGGCTACATTAGCGCCAGCCTGCAGGAGGCGCTGGGAAGCGAGATGTTATCCCGCTCCCACTTGCAGATCGCGAACGAACTCTTTTACCGCAATAAAGCCGCCTGGCTGGTGGGTAAGCTGGTTACGCCGGTGGCAACCCTGCCGTTTTTGCTGCCTGTCCATCGCAGCGAGGAGGGCGAACTGTTTATTGATACCTGTCTGACGACTCACGCCGAAGCCAGCATCGTGTTTGGCTTCGCCCGTTCTTATTTTATGGTCTACGCGCCGCTGCCCGGTGCGCTGGTGGAATGGCTGCGCGACATTCTGCCGGGTAAAACTACCGCCGAACTGTATATGGCGATTGGCTGTCAGAAGCATGCGAAGACGGAAAGCTATCGCGAATACCTGCACTATATTGCCCGCAGCGATGAGCAGTTTATTGAGGCGCCGGGCATCCGCGGCATGGTGATGCTGGTCTTTACTCTGCCGGGATTTGACCGGGTATTTAAGGTGATCAAAGACCGCTTTGCGCCGCAAAAGGAGATGACCGCGGCCCACGTCCGCGCCTGCTATCAGCTGGTAAAAGAACATGACCGCGTCGGGAGAATGGCCGATACCCAGGAGTTTGAAAACTTCGTGCTGGAAAAACGGCAGATTGCCCCGGCGCTGATGGCATTACTGCAGACGGAAGCCGGCGCAAAAATCACCGATCTAGGCGATCGCATTGTCATCAGCCATCTCTATATCGAACGCCGGATGGTCCCGCTGAATATCTGGCTGGAGCAGGTGAGTGGCCAGGCGCTGCGCGATGCGGTGGAGGAGTATGGCAACGCGATTCGCCAGCTTGCCGCCGCCAATATTTTCCCCGGCGATATGCTGTTTAAAAATTTCGGCGTGACCCGCCATGGCCGGGTGGTGTTCTATGATTACGATGAAATTTGCTACATGACCGAAGTGAATTTCCGCGACATTCCGCCGCCGCGCTATCCGGAAGATGAGCTGGCGAGCGAACCGTGGTACAGCGTGTCGCCGGGAGATGTCTTCCCGGAAGAGTTTCGCCACTGGCTGTGCGCTGATCCGCGTATCGGGCCGCTGCTTGAAGAGATGCACGCCGATCTGCTGCGGGCAGACTACTGGCGAGAGCTGCAGACGCGCATTCGTCACGGCCATGTAGAGGATGTCTATGCCTACCGGCGCCGTCAGCGTTTTTGCGTGCGCTACGGCGCGTTGCAGCAGGCGGGGTAGGCGTGCTGTTCAGGCCGCCTCGATCACGGCAAACTCTTCGTACACCAGCTCCATATCCGGCGCCCAGCTGCCCTCTCGTTCAAAGAAGGCCCGATGTGCCGATTGCCAGTAAGCCAGGCTCAAATCGCCTTCGCCTTCCAGCGCGGCGAGCTCCGGGCTCATTTCGTTAAAACGGATGAGCCTGAGCGCCAGGGTACGTATCACACATACCGCTTTTCCTTTGCCGTCCAGCACAATGTGGTATGCCCCTGGCGTCACGGGCGGCTGCTCTTGCTGATAGCTGACAAGCGAGCCGCAGGTGCCTCGCTTTTTCCCCGCGACGACCAGGGCCGCCAGTTCGTCGGCCAGCTCAGGTGAATCGCCGAAAGACCAGCAGAAAGCAGAAGGGTATTTATCCTGCCAGTATGACTTCAGATCGCTCATTTATCGCATCCCGCCGTAGGCCAGCGTCACTTCTTTCGCCGCTTTAATCACCAGCGCCCCCAGTTCGGTGACGCGATCGTCGGTCATCCGGGAAATCGGCCCGGAAATAGAGATAGCGGCAAACGGTTCGCGGTGTTCGTCATAAATACATGAGGCGACGCAGCGTAAACCGAGGGCATGTTCTTCATCATCAAATGAGTAGCCGCGCTTGCGCGTCTGGGCTAAATCCTCTTTCAGATGGACCGGGGAGACCAGCGTGGCGTGAGTATAAGCATGTAGCCCTTTGCGATGCAGCAGACCGGTGACCTGCTCTTCGCTGAGCTGTGACAGGAATGCTTTACCCGCGCCGGAGGCGTGCATCGGGAGCTTGCCGCCAATCGGCGCCGACATGCGCATCAGCTGCGTACACTGCACCTGATCAATAATAATCGCCTGGTGATCGCTTTGATCCAGCACCGCCAGATTGACGGTTTCACCGGAGTCTTCCATCAGCTGGCGCAGGATCGGGTGGACGATCGCCAGCAGGTTGCGGCTTTGCAGGAAGCTGCTGCCGACCACAAAGGCATGTGCGCCCACGGACCAGTGGCCCAGCTCACCCACCTGGCGGACAAAGCCCAGCTGCTGCATGGTCGTCAGCAGACGATGGGTGGTGGAGTTGGGCAGCCCGGCCTGCTGGGCCAGTTCAGTCAGCGCCACGCTGCTGTGAGACTCAGCAATCCATTCAAGCAATTTTAATCCACGGGTGAGCGACTGAACCTGGCCGCCAGCCTGGGGGGCGGCGGGCGTCGCGGGTTTTCTGCCGCGCTTAGCGGGAACGGGAGTGGCCATCGCAGATTCCTTTTTTCTGTATCGTGGAAATAGTTTTCATTTTATTTTTCGGATTTGCAATCACAACCGGACTGATCGGAGGAGTGAAGCTGAACATGTCTCATATTGCCCGTCGTTCTCTTTTCCGCTCTGGTGCTTTATGCCAGTATGGTCCGTTGAGTTTTTTCGGTCTGGTTGAGCGTTGTCGGGAGCGAGTGTGAGCAGCAAAGTTGAACAACTGCATCAGCAGTTAAAAAAACGTATTTTGGTTCTGGATGGGGGCATGGGTACCATGATCCAGGGCTATCGTCTGAGTGAAGAGGACTTCCGCGGCGAACGCTTTGCCGACTGGCCATGCGATCTGAAAGGCAATAACGATCTGCTGGTGCTCAGTAAGCCGGATGTGATAACCGCTATCCATGACGCCTACTTTGAGGCGGGGGCGGATATCATTGAAACCAACACCTTTAACTCGACCACTATCGCGATGGCGGATTACCAGATGGAATCCCTGTCGGCGGAAATCAATTTTGTCGCGGCAAAGCTGGCGCGCGCCTGCGCCGATGAGTGGACTTCCCGCACGCCGGAAAAACCGCGCTACGTCGCGGGCGTGCTCGGCCCGACCAACCGCACCGCCTCTATTTCCCCTGATGTTAACGACCCAGCCTACCGCAATATTACCTTTGATGGGCTGGTGGAGGCTTACCGCGAGTCCACCAAAGCGCTGGTGGAAGGGGGCGTTGACCTGATTCTGATCGAGACCGTGTTCGATACCCTGAATGCCAAAGCGGCGATCTTCGCCGTGAAAGAGGAGTTTGAGGCGCTGGGCGTTGAACTGCCGATCATGATCTCCGGTACCATCACCGACGCCTCCGGGCGTACGCTCTCCGGGCAAACCACCGAAGCCTTTTATAACTCCCTGCGTCATGCCGATGCGCTCACCTTCGGCCTGAACTGCGCGCTGGGGCCAGATGAGCTGCGCCAGTATGTGCAGGAGCTGTCGCGCATTGCCGAATGCTATGTCACTGCGCACCCCAATGCCGGGCTGCCGAACGCCTTTGGTGAATACGATTTGGACGCTGACACCATGGCGGCGCAGATTCGCGAATGGGCGGAATCGGGTTTCCTGAACATCGTCGGCGGCTGCTGCGGCACTACGCCGGAACATATCGCCGCCATGACGCGCGCCGTTACGGGCCTCGCGCCGCGCGCGCTGCCGGAGATCCCGGTCGCTTGCCGTCTGGCCGGCCTGGAACCGCTGAATATCGGCGACGACAGCCTGTTTGTTAACGTCGGTGAGCGGACCAACGTGACCGGCTCAGCCAAATTCAAGCGCCTGATTAAAGAAGAAAAATATAACGAAGCGCTGGACGTTGCCCGCCAGCAGGTGGAAAGCGGCGCGCAGATTATCGATATCAACATGGATGAGGGGATGCTCGACGCGGAAGCGGCGATGGTGCGTTTCCTTAATCTGATCGCCGGCGAGCCCGACATTGCCCGGGTGCCGATTATGATCGACTCCTCGAAATGGGATGTCATCGAAAAGGGTCTGAAATGTATTCAGGGCAAAGGTATCGTCAACTCCATCTCAATGAAAGAGGGCGTAGAGGCCTTCGTTGAGCATGCGAAGAAGGTGCGTCGCTACGGTGCTGCCGTGGTGGTGATGGCCTTTGATGAAATGGGCCAGGCCGATACCCGGGCGCGGAAAATTGAAATTTGCCGCCGGGCATACAAGATTCTGACCGAAGAGGTGGGATTCCCGCCGGAAGATATTATTTTTGACCCCAATATCTTCGCTGTCGCCACCGGTATTGAAGAGCACAACAACTATGCGCAGGACTTTATCGGCGCCTGTGAAGACATTAAACGCGAACTGCCCCACGCGCTGATTTCCGGCGGCGTCTCAAACGTCTCCTTCTCGTTCCGCGGCAACGATCCGGTTCGCGAAGCGATTCACGCCGTCTTCCTCTACTACGCCATCCGTAACGGCATGGATATGGGGATCGTTAACGCCGGTCAGCTGGCGATTTATGACGATCTGCCGGCTGAGCTGCGCGATGCCGTCGAAGACGTGATCCTTAACCGTCATGCTGACGGCACCGAGCGTCTGCTGGAGCTGGCGGAAAAATACCGCGGCAGCAAAACGGACGACTCCGCCAACGCCCAGCAGGCGGAATGGCGCAGCTGGGACGTGAAAAAACGGCTTGAATACTCGCTGGTAAAAGGCATTACCGAGTTTATCGAGCTGGATACCGAAGAGGCGCGCCAGCAGGCCGCTAGGCCGATAGAAGTGATTGAAGGCCCGCTGATGGACGGGATGAACGTGGTCGGCGACCTGTTCGGCGAAGGTAAAATGTTCCTGCCGCAGGTGGTGAAGTCGGCCCGGGTGATGAAACAGGCGGTCGCCTATCTGGAGCCGTATATTGAAGCCAGCAAGGAAAAGGGCTCCAGCAACGGCAAGATGGTCATTGCGACCGTGAAAGGCGACGTCCACGACATCGGTAAAAATATCGTTGGCGTGGTGCTGCAGTGCAATAACTACGAAATTATCGATCTTGGCGTGATGGTGCCGGCGGATAAAATCCTCAAAACCGCCCGCGAAGTGAATGCCGACCTGATTGGCCTCTCCGGGCTGATTACCCCGTCGCTGGACGAGATGGTTAACGTGGCGAAAGAGATGGAACGCCAGGGCTTTACCATTCCGCTGCTGATTGGCGGGGCCACGACGTCGAAGGCCCATACGGCGGTCAAAATCGAGCAGAACTACAGCGGCCCGACGGTCTATGTTCAGAACGCCTCGCGCACCGTGGGCGTGGTCTCGGCTCTGCTCTCCGACACACAGCACGATGATTTTGTTGCGCGCACGCGTCGCGAGTATGAAACCGTGCGTATCCAGCACGCTCGCAAGAAACCACGCACGCCGCCGGTGACCCTGGCTGCCGCTCGTGAGAACGATCTGGCCTTTGACTGGGCCAGCTACACGCCACCGGTTGCCCATCGTCTGGGCGTGCAGAGCGTGGAAGCCAGCATCGAAACCCTGCGCAACTACATCGACTGGACGCCATTCTTTATGACCTGGTCGCTGGCCGGGAAGTATCCACGCATTCTGGAAGACGAGGTAGTCGGCGAAGAGGCGAAGCGGTTGTTCCACGATGCTAACGAGATGCTGGATAAACTGAGCGCAGAGAAGACGCTGAATCCGCGCGGCGTGGTGGGGTTATTCCCGGCCAACCGGGTGGGGGATGACATTGAAATCTACCGCGATGAAACCCGTACCCATGTGCTGACGGTCAGCCACCATCTGCGTCAGCAGACGGAGAAAGTCGGCTTTGCCAACTACTGCCTTGCCGATTTTGTGGCGCCGAAGCTCAGCGGCAAAGCTGACTACCTCGGCGCATTTGCGGTGACCGGCGGGCTGGAAGAGGACGCGCTGGCGGAAGCGTTTGATGCGCAGCACGATGATTACAACAAGATTATGGTCAAAGCCATCGCCGACCGTCTGGCGGAAGCGTTTGCCGAATACCTGCATGAACGCGTGCGTAAGGTCTACTGGGGCTATGCGGCGAATGAGAACCTCAGTAACGAGGAGCTGATCCGCGAAAACTACCAGGGGATTCGTCCCGCGCCGGGTTACCCGGCCTGTCCGGAGCACACGGAAAAAGCGGTGATCTGGGAACTGCTGGATGTCGAGGCGCATACCGGTATGAAGCTGACCGAGTCGTTCGCCATGTGGCCGGGCGCATCGGTTTCCGGCTGGTACTTCAGCCATCCGGACAGCAAGTATTACGCGGTGGCGCAAATTCAGCGCGATCAGGTGGAAGATTATGCCCAGCGGAAAGGGATGACGCCTGCGGAAGTTGAACGCTGGCTGGCGCCAAACCTGGGATATGACGCGGACTAGAACGCGACCGGTCACAAATCCGTCATCTTAGCTTACAACTTACAGGGCGCCATCAGGGCGCCCTGTCTCTTTATTGTGGTTAAACCCTTATACTGGAGTATTGATCCACAACGGCCGGCATCGCCTGATATCGCTCCGGACGATATCGCCCGGATAAGCCCGGCGCGTTCAGGACGGGTTATCGGTATATATCCGTCGGGTAATAAGGAGAATAAGAATCCGTGTTAACTCTGCTGCATCTGCTGTCTGCTGTTGCCCTGCTGGTCTGGGGCACCCACATCGTTCGTACCGGCGTGATGCGCGTATTTGGCGCGCGCCTGCGTTCCGTCCTCAGTAGTAGCGTTGAGAAAAAACCGCTCGCCTTCTGCGCGGGGATTGGCGTCACGGCTCTGGTCCAGAGCAGTAATGCCACCACCATGCTGGTGACCTCATTTGTCGCTCAGGATCTGGTCGCGCTGACGCCTGCGCTGGTGATTGTGCTGGGGGCCGATGTGGGGACCGCATTGATGGCGAGGGTGCTGACCTTCGATCTGTCGTGGCTGTCGCCGCTGCTGATTTTTATCGGCGTGATTTTTTTCCTCGGACGCAAACAAACGCGTGCCGGCCAGCTCGGACGGGTGGGGATCGGCCTGGGGCTGATTCTGCTAGCGCTGGAACTGATTGTGCAGGCGGTTCATCCCATCACCCAGGCAAATGGCGTGCAGGTGATTTTCGCCTCGCTGACCGGCGACATTATGCTCGACGCGCTGATTGGCGCCATGTTTGCCATCATCAGCTACTCCAGCCTGGCGGCCGTGCTGTTAACGGCAACCCTGACTTCCACCGGGGTGATTTCGTTTCCGGTGGCGCTGTGCCTGGTGATTGGCGCCAACCTCGGTTCGGGGATTCTGGCGATGATCAACAACAGCGCCGCCAACGCTTCTGCGCGCCGCGTGGCGCTCGGCAGTCTGTTGTTCAAGCTGGTGGGGAGTCTGATTATTCTGCCGTTTGTGCATGTGCTGGCCAATACGATGCACCGTATGCCGCTGCCGGAATCGGAACTGGTTATCTACTTCCACGTCTTCTACAACCTGATTCGCTGCGTGGCGATGGTGCCCTTTGCCGAGCCCATGGCCAGACTCTGCAAACGGATGATTCGTGAGGATCCCGAGCAGGACCTCCATCTCAAACCAAAACATCTGGATACCACGGCGCTGGATACGCCGGCGCTGGCGTTGGCGAATGCCGCACGCGAAACGTTGCGCATTGGCGACGCGATGGAGCAGATGCTCGAGGGGCTGCACAAGGTGATGCACGGCGAGCCGCGGGAGGAGAAAGAGTTGCGCAGGCTGGCGGACGATATCAACGTGCTCTACACCGCGATCAAGCTCTATCTGGCCCGCATGCCGAAAGATGAGCTGGCCGAAGAAGAGTCCCGCCGCTGGGCGGAGATCATCGAAATGGCGCTCAATCTGGAGCAGGCTTCCGATATCGTCGAGAGAATGGGCAGCGAAATCGCCGATAAATCGCTGGCGGCGCGCCGCGCCTTTTCGGTGGAAGGGCTGAAGGAGCTGGACGGGCTGTACGAGCAGCTGCTCAGCAACCTACAGCTGGCGATGTCGGTCTTTTTCTCCAGCGATGTCCCGAGCGCCCGACGCCTGCGCCGCAACAAGCATCGTTTCCGCATCCTGAACCGCCGCTACTCGCACGCACACGTCGACCGTCTGCACCAGCAGAACGTGCAGAGTATCGAGACCAGCTCGCTGCATCTGGGGTTACTGGGGGATATGAAACGCCTGAACTCGTTGTTCTGCTCGGTGGCTTATAGCGTGATGGAGCAGCCGGATGAAGATGACGATCGGGATGAATACTAAGTCGTTTTCCTGCCGTCGGCGGATTAACCGGTCACGGGGGCGATATCCCGGCGGCGACGCTGACGCCGCAAGCCGGGAACCGTCATCTTAAAAGCGGTGACCGGCCTGCAGAGGCACCGCTTCCTCACCGGCTTTAAACAGCAGCGTCGGGTTCGGGCCGCCGAGGGTGGCCTGCCCCTGTGTCACCTGAATCCAGTTGCCTTCCGGTAGGCCGACGATCGTCAGCTCCGGGGCCACGACCAGCAGTTCGCGAATACGCTGCTCACGGGTTTCGCCCTGATGTCCTTCCGGCAGCGCGTTGGTAAAGTGCGGGTTAATCTGCAGCGGGAACAGCCCCAGCGCGTCAAAACCCTGCGGATCGACAATCGGCATATCGTTGGTGGTGCGGATGGTCGGGCAGGCGAGATTTGCGCCCGCGCTCCAGCCGATGTACAGCGCGCCACGCTTCACAACGTCCACAACTGGCGCCAAAAGCCCGCGTCCACGGCACTCTTTCAGCAGCTGAAAAGTATTGCCGCCGCCGACAATCACCACTTCAGCGGCGGCAATCGCCGCCACCGGGTCGGCGACGCGGTGAATACCGGTGACGGAAACGCCAAGCGGGGCGAGCACCCCGGCGGCTTTGGCCGTGTAGTCATCCCAGGTTTGCGTCACCCCGGCAAAGGGGATAAACACCGCGGAACGGCGTCCGTTTAGCTGTCCGGCAATCAGCGGCAGCGCATGTTCCAGCCATGCTTTGCCGGGTAGCGACGAGTTACTCAATAACAGCAGTTCCATCTTTTCTCCATTTAGCCAGGTTACAGAGTCGCAGGCGATCCTACCACCGGTTGCCCGCAGGCTCACTGATATGGCTCACGATGTTGCAAGGTGGCGGCGCGACACCGGGTCTCTTGCTGTTGTGACGAGTGAGAAGAGGGGAACGGTGAAGGGGAGGCAAAGAGTATGAAACCAGGAAACCGGGGTAAGAGCGCCCTCCCTGGCGCTCAGGCTTACCCCGCCCGCGCAAATGCCGCAGCCTCGTTGACGAGATCGGCATCCGGACGTACGCCGGTATAAAGCGCGAATTGTTCCACCGCCTGCAGCGCAATCACCTCCGCGCCGCTGATAATCTGCTTATCCAGCCTCTGCGCCAGACGAATCAGCGGTGTTTGCGACGGCAGGGCCACCACGTCGAACACGACCTGAGCCTGCCCAACCATCGACTGGCTGAATGCCAGGGTGTCGCTTTGCGTACCGCCTGCCATGCCGAGCGGTGTGACGTTGACCAGAATATCGGCCCTGATCCCTTCAGGCTGCGGCTGCCACTGAAAACCGTACTGTTTCGCCAGCGCCAGGCCGCTGTCGCGATTGCGGGCGGCGATAACCACATCGCGAAAGCCGGCGTCGCGAAAGGCGGCGATAACCGCTTTCCCCATGCCGCCGCTGCCCTGAATCATCACGCTGGCATGGGTATCCAGCTGGTGGCTGTCGATCAGGCTCTTCACCGCGATATAGTCGGTGTTGAGTCCGGTCAATCTGCCGTTGTCGTTAACGATGGTATTGACGGAATCAATTACCCTGGCCGAAGGATCGATGGCGTCAAGGAAGGGCATGCAGCTCTCTTTAAACGGCATCGAGACCGCGCAACCGCGAATCCCCAGCGCCCGTACCCCTCCCACCGCGGCGGCGATATCCTGCGTGGTAAAGGCTTTATAGATAAAATTCAGCCCCAGCTTCTCATACAGATAGTTGTGAAAACGGGTACCGAAGTTGCCTGGCCGGCCGGCCAGCGACATGCAGAGCTGAGTTTCGCGATTAATCATGAGCAATGTCCGGTGCGTGGGCCAGCAGGTACCGTTCCGCTTCGGCGGACCAGATCCCGTGATGACGCGCCATAATGGCCGCCAGTTCAGGGTCAGCAATGGCACCAAGAGGGGTCAGGGGAAGTGATTTTTCGGTATACACCAGCTTTTTACCGCCGCCGACGGCCGGTAAATCGAGGGTAGTTTCACCCGCCGCATTGAGTCCGAGAATATGGGTCACCACTTTCGCCGCCTGGACTTTTTTCGCCTGCATCAGCGCCACGGCGGCCCGCATATCGTCTGTATTGCCGCCGGAAGTACCGACGTAATGCGTAAAGGCATAATGCACGTCGTAAAAGTTTACCGGAGCGCTGAACTGCTTATCCTGCGGGCCGGCAAAGAAGTTCAGACAGCCGTCGGGGGCCAGCAGCGAAGAGGCCATGGTAATCAGCTCCTCTTTCGGCACGAAGACAAAAATATCGTCAAAGCCGTGGCCGCCGCTCAGCGCCATCAGCGTCTCGCGTCCGGCATCGTGCCCGTCGAGGTAATGGATCAGCGTTTGCGGTTCTGACGGATAATGCTGGCGGGCATAGCTCAGCTTCGGTTTGTTGGTATCGGTCACCACCAACAGGGAAGGGTTGACCGGCCCATGCAGGGCGTAGTCGATCGCCAGCAGCCCCATGGGGCCGGTACCACCGAGGATCAGCGTGCGGCCCTGAGGTCGGATCCCCATCACATGGTTATAGCTCCCTTCCTGCAGATGATAGTTGGCGTTGAATGCACCGATCACACAGGAGAGCGGTTCGACCAGCGAGCCTTCAAACCAGGTATCGCCTTCCCAGGTGAGCAGACAATCTTGCGTCATGACCTCATCCGGGATCACCACGTGAGTCGCTTCGCCACCGATCCACGGGAAGGAGTAGCCGGGGCAATCGGGGCGATCCGGCAGCTGCAGGTTGGCCTGAATCACATAGCGCTGACCGGCCTGGAATTTATGCTGCCACTTTTTCCCGACCGCGAGGATTTCACCGCAGAATTCATGGCCGATAATGATCGGGTTCACCGCCACGTCGTCCGGCACCTTTTTATGGTTTTCCCCCTGGTTGGCCTCTTTCCAGGAAGAGAGGCACAGGCTATCGGTGACCACGCGGGCCAGGATCTCGTCATCCTGCATTTCCGGGAGTGCAAAGGTTTCCAGACGCAGGTCGCGTTTACCGTAAAGGCGTAGAGCTGTCGTTTTCATGTTTACCACCTCATCCCCTTTTACTACGGGGTTAGCTTATTGAAGTGGCCCCGGTGCGACCGGGGCCGAATAATCAGGACAAGAAGCCCAGCGCGTTACCGATAATCCCCAGACCAAACAGGGCAAAGATCAGCCATACCGGGTTAACTTTTTTATTGAGCAGACGCACCATCAGCAGCGTCAGGCCCAGCGCCAGCAGGCCGGGACAAAGCTGGTCGAGGATGTTTTGTACGGTCATGGTGACGGTGGTGCCGTCGGCGCCTGGCGTTTGCGACACCACCAACGGCACGTGGATGGAGGTCCACCTGGTGACCAGCACGCCCATCACGAAGAGACCCAAAATAGAGGCCCCTTCGGTCAGTTTTTGCAGCAGGTTACCGCCCATATCGCTGACGATATTGACCCCCTTACGGAAACCGAGCTGCAGGCCGTACCATTTCATTGCCAGGCGTACTGCATTGAAAATAAAGAAAAAGAGAAGTGGCCCAAGAAGATTCCCGGAGAGCGCGAGCGACGCGCCGAGCGCCGCGGTAATCGGGCGCAACGTGCCCCAGACCAGCGGATCGCCGACCCCGGCCAGCGGCCCCATCAGGCCAACTTTGATGCCGTTAATCGCCCCATCGTCGATGGCCGCGCCGTTGGCTCGCGCTTCCTCCATCGCCGCCGTTACGCCCAGCACCGGGCCGCAGACGGCGGGGGTGGTATTGAAGAACACCAGATGGCGTTTTAGCGCCGCCACCTGATCCTCTTTTAGCGGATAGAGACGCTTGATCGCCGGGATCATGTCGTAGCAAAAGCCGAGACCATGAATGCGTTCAAAGTTGAAGGAGGCCTGCTGCAGGTTGGAGCGCAGAAAGATGTTAACCAGGTCGCCTTGGGTGAGTTTTTTCGGTTCCATAACGGGCTCCATCAGTCGTCAAGTTGGTCAAGGGCGGTGGAAGAGGCGGCGGCCTGCTGGGGCTCGGCCTTGCGCCATTGCGGGTTCAGCTGGATATAAATCAGCGCGATAATGACGCCCACGCCGCCGAAGGCCAGCAGGCTGAAATCGAGATAGCCTCCCACCAGAAAACCGAGGAAAAAGAATGGCATCAGGTATTTGACGCCCATCATGCGCAGCACCATGGCGTAGCCCACCACCACAATAAAACCACCGGCGATTTGCAGGCCGCGGGTGACAAATTCCGGGATGGCGTTCAGCATGTTGCTGACCATGTCGGCGCTGACAAACAGCGAGACGACCAGTGCCGGAATTGCGACGCGGAGCGCCTGTACGCCCAGCGCCGAGATATGCAGCATGTCGATAGTGCGAAAACGCGCGTCCTCCGCCGCTTTGTCCGCTGCGTGTTGAAAGACCACCGTAATGGTGCGGGCGAAAACGGTGAGCACCTGCCCGGCCGCGGCCACCGGCAGCGCGATGGCGATCCCTGTGGCGATACTTTGATGGCCGACGATAACCAGAATCGCGGAGATAATGCTGGCCAGCGCCGAATCCGGCGATTGCGCGGCGCCGACGTTCATCCAGCCGAGTGCGATCAGTTCCAATGTACCGCCGAGCATAATCCCGGTTTTTAAATCACCGAGAATTAAGCCGATGACCGTGCAGGCAATTAACGGGCGGTGCGTCTGAAATTCATCCAGCACGCTGCCCATTCCGGCAATACAGGAAAAAATAAATATGGCGATTATTTGTAGAGTACTGATTTCCATAATGTGTCACCTTGAGGGTATGCAAATCCCTGCCTGTTACGGCATTAACACGGTATTATGCTGACGGTCACGGTATGGGTTTTATATTTTTAAACCTGTCACTAAAAATTGTGCTAAGTCTATTTCCAGGGTGTGCCATTCAGAATAACGATGTGCAAAATACAGGCGCTGTTTTATTCTGTAACAGAGTGCTCGGCTATTTTGTCGAGGATATTGACGGACGGATCTGATGCCACCACACGTAAGTCCAGTTTTACGCCCAGTTTATCCAGTTCATGAAACGCATGAATATCCAGGTCGTCTAAAGATACCGCCTTGGTTAATTGTTTTTTACCCGGTCGCCAGGCCATGCCGCCGATATTTAAGGTGGCAATATTGACCCCCTGTCTGACCATCGTTAAAACATCCTGGGGGTTGGTGAATAAATAAAAAACGGTCTCGTGTTGATATTGCGGGTTGTGATAAACGGCGACCGCCTTTTCGAGGTTAACGACATTGACCTTCATGCCCGGAGGCGCGGCCTGGCGGAGTAAGGTCCGACGTACCTCATCGTTATAGACCTCGTCGTTGCAGATAATAATGCGCCCGGCGTTGGCCACTTTTGACCACACGGTGGTCACCTGGCCATGGATCAGGCGGTCATCAATGCGAGCAAGCGTAATGTTCATCAGAAATCCTCCTCAATGGTTTCCGGCTGTCGCCACACCACGCAGCACTGGCTGGCGATGGTGGTCAGGTGTGCGCACAGGGCGTCTGCGGTCAGGGTCTGCTGGTTATCCACCAGTTCCAGCGCCAGCGGTAAAGAGAGACCGCTGATGACCCGCAGTCGCGGGTTTTTCATCGCCAGCCCGGCGGCGGCATTCCATGGGCTGCCGCACTGTAAATCGACGGCGATCAGCCACTCACTATCATTGTGAGCACTTACTAACTCATCGAGCCGGGTGGCGATGTCGCTGGCGTTTTCGCCGGGCATAAATGCCACCGCGCTGGCCTTTACGTCACCATAGACCATGCGTACCGAATCCAGCATGGCGCAGGCCAGCTGACCGTGGGTGCAGAAAATAACATTCACCATATCGACTCCTTATCCGCGGGTTTTTCCGCCGGCGATGTTAGTGGTTACTCCGGTTATATAGCTTGCCCGCTCTGACAGCAGGTAGCAGACATAGTCGGCCACTTCGCTCAGACGACCGGAGCGACCAAGCGGAATCGCGTTTTTGCTATAGCCCGCGCGCAGCTGCTCGACGCTGATATTGCGCGTCCAGGCCAGCGCTTCTTCGTATTCCGGCGTGCGCAGCCCGGTTTTTTCGAGGATGCCTGGCGCAACGCCCACGACGCGAATACCGTGTTTCCCCAGCTCTTTGGACCATGAACGCGTGAAGCTATTCAGCGCGGCCTTGGTTGCGGCATAGCAGCTCTGACCTTCAGAGCCTTCCAGCCCGCTTTCCGACGAGACGTTAACAATGACGCCTGCGCGCTGTTTCACCATCTGCCGGGCCACCGCCTGCGACATCAGAAAGACCCCTTTTTGGTTGATGTTCACCATCTTTTCAAAAGCGGCCTCATTGAGTTCGTAGCGTCCTGCCGGGGCTTTCTCATCGACGAGGAGACGCGGAAAATTCACCCCGGCATTATTCACCAGGCCATCGATACGGCCGTATTGTTGAATAATCTGCTCGACGGTGTGATTCACCTCGCTGGCGCTGGAAATATCCGTGGGCCAGAACCTGTAACGGTCATTGTGGTGATGCTTGTCACCGCCGTGAATATCGCTCATCTGGACATTTGCGCCGAGATTTAATAACTCATCAACAATTGCCAGACCAATTCCCGAAGCGCCGCCGGTAACAATAATGATTTTATCTTGCAGATTTAGCCATGTTTGCATAATCGTTATCTCATTTTCAGGTAAAGGGATCCCACGCAGCGCGAGCTGCGGCAAAAGAAAACGTCTTTTATTTCAGTAACAGTTCTGCGGTTTCTCTATTCGTCACCAGGCAGTTAATATAACCCCCGCGTAATGCGCCAATGATTCCGGTATATTTTTCTTCGCCGATGGCGATACCCACGGAATAACGCACCTGTTTTAATCTGGCAATATCGATGGAGAGCGTTTTTTCATTCATATTGGTTTCAACGGCGATACCGTTGATATCATAAAAGCGTGAACAAATATCGCCGGCGACGTGCCGCGCGTTGAGATCATCGCTCTCTTCGCTACCATAAAACGCATGCCAGTTGGCGCCATCGCGAATCGCCGGGGAACCGATACCCACCAGCGCCACATCGAGATTCTCCCAGTAGGATGAAATCGTTTTAAAATGCTGGGACTGCATAATACCGTTGCGAATCAATGTGTTTTCCAGCAGCGCCGGGAAGTCAGCAAGATGCGATTCGGCTTTCAGCCTGGCGGCGGCGCCGTAGGTCAGCGTGTTCACATGATACCGGCTCTCCAGCTTGCCCGAGGGACCGCCGATAATCGGCACGCAAATCACCTGCCGCGACTGACTTGCCTGCGGAAGGGTTTCGACCAGCGCACGGACCGCACGCCCCCAGGAAAAGCCGATAATATCGCCAGGCTCAAGCAGGCGGTCGACCAGCTGAGCGCCATGCTGCCCGATGGTGCTCAGCTGGTCCTCTTCCTGTGATGACTCGCAGGAAGCGACCACCGCCTCTTTGAGAGCGAACTTTTGCTTCAGCTGCTGTTCCAGCCACAGATTTTCGTTGTAGTCGTAGTTGATGGCGATGGTGACAATACCCTGCTCACGACCGCGTTTTAGCAGGCGGCTGATCGTGGTGCGGTAAATACCCAGCTCACGGGCAATCTGCGCCTGGGTCAGGTCCTGCTCATAATAGAGCTGGGCAACTTTAACTATTAAGCGGATATCATCGCTATTTTCGATCGCCATCTTTGGGCTCCTGCACATTTGTGCAAACGACACTCTTGCTCTCTTGATCTGATATAACCCCAACTATCGCCGGCGACAAAGCAATTTTCCGCTATATCATCACCATAAGGTGGCGGTTTGTTTTGCACATTTGATTACTGACCTGCCTGGAGATGGCACTTTTGTGCAGGGTGAGCTAATGGTTTGATTCTGCTTATTTTCGCCGGGCAGAATTGCACGGCACGGGGTGGAACACTTTTGTGTCGAAAGGTGTGACGGATCACATTTAGCGGCGAGCCGTGGAGACGCGATTATTTTTGATTGTCCGCGGCCTGAGGTATATTTCGCTTTTACAGGAGAATTTATGCTGCCAGACTCATCAACCCGACTCAATAAATACATCAGTGAAAGCGGAATTTGCTCGCGTCGCGAAGCCGATCGCTACATTGAACAAGGCAATGTTTTTATCAATGGCAAGCGTGCGACCATTGGCGATCAGGTCAACCCTGGCGATGTCGTGAAGGTCAACGGTCAATTGATCGAGCCGCGCGAGGCCGAAGATCTGGTTTTCATCGCCCTGAATAAACCGGTCGGTATTGTCAGCACAACGGAAGACAGCGAGCGCGATAACATTGTGGACTTTGTTAACCACAGCAAGCGCGTCTTCCCGATTGGTCGACTGGACAAAGACTCTCAGGGGTTGATCTTTCTGACCAACCACGGCGATCTGGTGAATAAGATCCTGCGTGCCGGCAACGATCACGAAAAAGAGTATCTGGTGACGGTGGACAAGCCGGTGACCGACGAGTTTATCCGCGGTATGGGAGCCGGCGTACCGATTCTTGGCACGGTGACGAAGAAGTGCAAAGTCAGGAAGGAAGCGCCGTTCGTGTTCCGCATAACCCTGGTTCAGGGCCTGAACCGGCAGATTCGCCGGATGTGTGAGCACTTTGGCTATGAGGTCATGAAGCTTGAACGAACGCGAATTATGAACGTCGGGCTGTCGGGACTGCCGCTGGGCGAGTGGCGCGACCTGACGGATGATGAGCTGGTGGCGCTGTTTAAGCTGATTGAGAATTCGTCCTCTGAGGCCAAACCGAAGGCGAAAGCCAAACCGAAAACCGCCGGGATCAAACGTCCGGTAGTGAAGGTTGAAAAGAGCAATGAGAAAAACGAGAAAGGGCGCCCGGCGTCTAACGGAAAACGTTTTACTCAGCCGGGACGGAAAAAGAAAGGGCGTTAACGCCTGCCGCGCGTCGGCGTGCTCGCCGACCATGAAAATGAAGCTTCGCTATCGGGTTTGTAGGCCTGCTTTTTCTTTAGCTGGCGGGCCTTTTTCGCTTCGGCTTCTCGCAGCACCATCAGCTTGTCGATGTACTCTTTCTTGACGGCGTTGGTCTCGGCGTTGGTCAGCGGACGGCCGTGCGCTATTCGGGCCCGGTCAAGCAGCGTTTTGAGTTCGCGTTGCTCGCGCTCTGTCATCTCTTTTTGCGTAATGCGGGGAAGTGCCATCGTGGTGCCCTCAGTCTGCCGGATAACCCAGTGTACGGTAATCGCGGGCCGACGGACAGCGCGTTAGTCCCGTTGAGGAGGGCGCAAACGGGGAAAATACCCGGGCCGTTGGCCCGGGTGAGGGAATATTAGCGTTTGTTCACGTTTTTGGCGGTAGGTTTCCCGGACCAGTAACCCGCCAGCAGCGAACCGGACAGGTTGTGCCAGACTGAAAACAGCGCACCGGGCAGCGCGGCGAGCGGGCCGAAGTAGATTTTCCCCAGCGCGGCAGCCAGACCAGAGTTTTGCATCCCCACTTCAATCGCCAGCGTCCGACAGGTTGACTCGTCAAAGCCAAACAGCCGCCCGCCCCAGTAGCCACCGAGCAGGCCAATGGCGTTATGCAGGATAACCGCGACAATCACCACCAGGCCCACCGAGGCGATATGCGAGGCGGAACCGGCGACGACGGCGCTGATGATCGCCAGGATGCAGATCATTGAGAAGGCGGGCAGAAAAGGCTCAACCGCTTTCACCACTTTGGGCAGCGTATGGTGAATCACCAGCCCCAGCGCAATCGGGATCACCACGATCTGCAGGATGCTGAGCAGCATCCCCATGACGTCGACCTGAATGTGCGCATCCACATACAGCCGCGTCAGCAGCGGCGTGGCAACCACGCCGACCAGCGTAGAAACCGATGAGATGGTGACAGACAGCGCCACATCGCCTTTCGCGAGATAGATCATCACGTTCGATGCGGTCCCACTGGCGACGCTCCCGACCAGTACCATGCCGGCTGAAAGCTCGGGCGGCATATGGAACAGCAGCGCCAGCGCCCAGGCGGCGAGAGGCATCACCAGATAGTGAAGAAAAATACCTGCAGCCACCGGCGCCGGGCGCGACAGCACGCGCTTAAAGTCATCCAGTTTCAGATGTACTCCCATTCCGAACATGATTAGCATCAGCAGCGTGGTGACCCATGGCCCGACGGGGGTAAAGGTCGACGGAGTGTAATAAGCCAGAACAGAGAGCAGCAGCGCCCATAACGGGAACAGCCTCGTCAGAGTAGCGAGCATGTTGTTTTCCTTGCGATTAACGCCTCATTCTTCGGGCAACGCGTGCGCAGGCGGTGTCTGTTTCCCCGGACACGTTGTCTGCTGTGCATCAGGGAGCGTCGCACCGTCCAGTCGCCTGAACGATTGAGGGGGTGTTGTGTTGGTATAGTTATAAAAAAGCCGGGTTCGAGCCCGGCTATAGGTAATATTTATCGCGTGAAGAAATATTATTCAAACAAATTATGATGTAATTTCTGCACGACTTTCTCGGCATCTGCGCCAGGCACCAGGAAGCAGAGGTTATGGCTGGATGCGCCGTAGCAAATCATACGAATATTGAACGGCTCAAGGACGCCGAAAACTTCTTTGCCCACGCCACAGGCGCGCGACAACTCGTTACCGATTAACGCCACCAGCGCCAGATCCTGCTCCACTTCTACGCGGCACAGGGAGGAGAGCTCGGTCAGCAGCGCCTGCGTCAGCAGAGTATCGGTGGCGGAGGTCGAACCGGTGGTATCCATGGTCAACGCAATGCTGACTTCGGACGTGGTGATCAGATCCACGGAAATATTGTGGCGCGCGAGGATCCCGAACACTTCCGCCAGGAAGCCGCGAGAGTGCAGCATATTCAGGCTATGCAGCGTCAGCAGCGTCTGACGACGGCGCAGGGCCAGCGCCCGGAACAGCGGCGGATTTTCGGTTTTATTGCACACCAGCGTTCCGCCGGCGGTGGGTTCTTTGCTGGAGCCCACGAAGACCGGAATATCGCTACGCACGGCGGGCAACAGGGTGGCCGGATGAAGCACTTTGGCCCCAAAGGTGGCCATTTCTGCCGCTTCGGCAAAGGCGATGACATCAATGCGTTTTGCCGCCGGCGCGACGCGCGGGTCGGTGGTGTAGATACCCGGGACATCGGTCCAGATATCGACACGGCTGGCGTTCAGCGCTTCGCCCAGCAGAGCCGCGGTATAGTCGCTGCCGCCGCGACCCAGGGTTGTCGTACGCCCTTTCGCTTCGCTGCCGATAAAGCCCTGAGTGACCACCAGACCTTCAGCCAGGCGCGGAGTCAGCTGCAGCTGCGTCAGCTCGGCCAGTGCGGCAATGTCTGGCTCGGCGCGGCCGAAGCGATCGTTGGTGCGCATAATTTTACGCACATCGAACCACTGTGACGCGATACCGCGCTCGCGGAGAATTTCGACAAACAGCAGGGTGGACATCAGTTCACCATGGCTGACCAGCTCGTCGGTCAGCGCAGCGGAACTTGCCAGCGCAGCGGCTTCTGCCAGGGTGGTGATATTTTCCAGCAGACGCTCGATCTCTTCGCGAATCACGTTGGGATAGCGCAGACGCTCCAGGATATTGAATTGAATCTGGCGCAGTGACTCGAGCTTTTCAAAACGCTCAGCGGGTTCCAGCCCTTCAGCCAAAGCAACCAAAAGATTGGTCACACCCGCAGAGGCCGATAACACCACGACGCGCGTGTTCTCATCAAGTCGCGCAACATCAACGCTGCGATTCATGGCATCGAAATCGGCAACGCTGGTGCCGCCGAATTTGGCTACAACTAAATCTGTCATAACAACCTCGTGTCAGGGGGGGCCTGACTTATTAAAACGATTCCTGAGTGGGGCTGGGCTGGACACCAACTTACAGTAATAAAATGTCTTAATAAGCCAGGCCAAATTATTCAGCCATGGCACAAGGGAAGAGCGAAAAACAGGGTGGGCGCAGAGCAATAAACAGCTACGATGTCACCCAGAAGTGCTCCACCTTGTAGACCCGCTCCCCAACGTCTTGCGTCAGTTCCTGGGTATGAAACGCCCGACTGCGAACGTTTCTGGTGACAACCCAGGGGATTCAGCCCCTGTGGCCGGTGATGTGCGTACCAGACGCTTTATCACCTCGGCGTTGCTCCCCCTCACGTATTTTCGCCGGACTGGTTCCTCCAATACGGTTACCTGGGCAACGCACCTCTTCTGGCAATTACCGACGTCTTTCACTTTGCCTGGGGGCGCTGGTGATAATCCCCCTGCAATACCCTTTCGCTGTAGCGTGAAATGCGCGAGCAATACAAACCTGCGTAAATGCAGGCAGTGCAGTTATATAAAGGCTTCGGAGTAGGTATGTCAACGTTGCGGTTATGCGGATTTTTCATGCGGGGATGATTAACAGAAAAAAGCCTTATGATGGCTATACTAGTAGAGGCTTTTTGCCCCGAACTGACCCTGTTCCTGACGCGTGTCATAGGCATAACATAAAAATCATCACAATTTTTTGCCGCCGGCGCTACAATCGACCGCAGTCACAATTCTCAAATCAGAAGAGTATTGCTAATGAAAAACATCAACCCAACGCAGACCTCTGCCTGGCAGGCATTACAGAAACACTTTGATGAAATGAAAGACGTCACTATCAGCGAGCTTTTCGCGCAAGACAGCGACCGTTTTTCTAAGTTTTCCGCAACGTTCGACGATCTGATGCTGGTGGATTTTTCCAAAAACCGCATCACCGAAGAGACGCTGAGCAAACTGCAGGATCTGGCGAAAGAGACCGATCTGGCAGGGGCGATCAAGTCCATGTTCTCCGGTGAAAAGATCAACCGCACTGAAGATCGCGCTGTTCTGCACGTTGCTCTGCGCAACCGTAGCAATACTCCGATTATTGTTGATGGCAAAGATGTGATGCCGGAAGTTAATGCTGTTCTCGAAAAGATGAAGCATTTCTCTGAAGCGATCATCTCCGGTAGCTGGAAAGGCTATACCGGTAAAGCGATTACTGACGTAGTGAATATCGGTATCGGCGGTTCTGACCTCGGCCCGTTCATGGTGACCGAGGCGCTGCGTCCGTATAAAAACCACCTCAATATGCACTTTGTATCTAACGTCGATGGCACCCATATCGCCGAAGTGCTGAAAACGGTGAACCCGGAAACCACCCTGTTCCTGGTCGCGTCGAAAACCTTCACCACCCAGGAAACCATGACCAACGCCCACAGCGCGCGCGACTGGTTCCTGGCGACCGCGGGCGATGAGAAGCACGTGGCGAAACACTTCGCCGCACTCTCCACCAATGGCAAAGCGGTGGGCGAGTTCGGTATTGATACTGCCAATATGTTTGAGTTCTGGGACTGGGTTGGCGGCCGTTACTCCCTGTGGTCAGCCATCGGCCTGTCCATTATCCTGTCCGTGGGCTTCGACAACTTTGTTGAGCTGCTCTCCGGCGCGCATGCGATGGATAAACACTTCTCCACCACCGCGCCAGAGAAAAACCTGCCGGTGCTGCTGGCGCTGATCGGTATCTGGTACAACAACTTCTTCGGCGCTGAAACCGAAGCCATTCTGCCGTACGACCAGTACATGCACCGCTTTGCGGCCTACTTCCAGCAGGGCAACATGGAGTCTAACGGCAAATACGTTGACCGTAACGGCAACGCCGTAGATTACCAGACCGGCCCTATCATCTGGGGTGAGCCGGGTACCAACGGCCAGCACGCGTTCTATCAGCTGATCCACCAGGGCACCAAAATGGTACCGTGCGATTTTATCGCCCCGGCCATTACCCATAACCCGCTCTCCGATCACCATCCGAAGCTGCTGTCTAACTTCTTTGCACAGACCGAAGCGCTGGCGTTCGGTAAATCCCGTGAAGCGGTTGAGCAGGAATATCGTGATCAGGGTAAAGATCCGGCAACCCTGGATCACGTGGTGCCGTTCAAAGTGTTCGAAGGCAACCGCCCGACCAACTCCATCCTGCTGCGTGAAATCACCCCGTTCAGCCTGGGCGCGCTGATTGCCCTGTATGAACATAAGATCTTCACCCAGGGCGCGATCCTCAACATCTTCACCTTCGACCAGTGGGGCGTTGAGTTAGGTAAACAGCTGGCAAACCGCATTCTGCCAGAGCTGAAAGATGGCGAAGAAATCAGCAGCCACGACAGCTCGACGAACGGCCTGATTAACCGTTACAAAGCCTGGCGCGCATAATCACGCCCCCGGTCACGGAGCGTTAATCCGCCGCAATAATGCCGACCCCAGGGTCGGCATTTTTTATGGCAGACGGCGCAACAATTTCGCCGGATTACCCGCCCAGACGCCTTTTTCTGTTATCGATTTCGTGACCACGCTGCCCGCGCCAATCACCGCACCATCGCAGATGCTGACCGCCAGAATGGCCGCGCCGCTGCCGATAGAAACATCGTTCCCAATCGTAATTCGCCCCCAGTTTTCCCGGTTGGCATCGGGACGCCCCTCGCGAAACATATCGTTGGCAAACATCACGCCGTGGCCGATAAAGCAACGCTCGCCGATCGTGACATACTCGCAAATAAAGGTATGGGACTGGATTTTACTGTCGGCGCCGATGCGCGTATTGCCCTGAATTTCGACGAATGGCCCGACGAAGACGTTATCGCCAAGCGTGCAGTCATAGAGGTTGGCAGGTTGATAAATCACCACGTTCTCACCGCTGGTGACGTTGCGGATGCCGGTTTCACGAAGAGTGTGCATAGCGCCTCTCAGATAGGTTTGGCCAGAATATGCAGCGTGCTCATCTGGGTAGCGGAGCGGAATACGCTGTCTTTCACATATTGCATACCTGAGCGCTCATAAAAACGCCTGGCGCCGGGATTGCTGGCGAGGACTTCTAACCACAGCCAGTCATCGCCCGCCGCCTTTGCCCGCGCTTCAACGGCGCTAAAAATCTGCTCACCGTAGCCATGTCCTGTTTCAGTTGGCAGTAAATAGAGCTTATGCAGCAACGTGCCGCGCGGACCATCGGGCGCCATCGGCTGATGGCAGCTGTATTTTGCGAAGCCGACAGGATGCCGGGCTTCGGCAATCAGCCAGCAGCTGCGCTCATCGCTGAGGCTGTGGTGAAGGGCGGGCAGGGAGTACTCCTGCTGGAGGAAGTGCGCCAGCTCGCTGGCGCTGTGCCAGAGGTGGGCGAAGTGGTGGCGATAGCTGGCGTTCCCCATTTCACTCAGCAGGGGAGCGTCTTCCCGTTGCGCCGTACGTATTGTCAGCATTGCTGTATCCTTTTTAACCCGCCAGTCTGGCAAGTGATTGTTACATTTGACGCAACAGACGCAAAAAGTTAACGAATAATATCGATCTGGATCACGTTTTTGCGTTATACAGATCGGCAGGAATAACGAATATAAGAGGTGTGCCTATGCCGTCGGTCTATCGTCCGTTGGTCAATTTTGTGGCGACCGCCATGCAGGCGGTTTTGAATCTGGCGCTGCTGTGCCTGGGGGTCATCCTGGTGGTTTTCCTCGGGAAAGAGACGTTCCATCTGGCGCATGTCCTGTTTACTCCGGAACCGGTCAGTAAGTACAAGCTGGTCGAAGGGCTGGTGGTCTATTTTCTCTATTTCGAATTTATCGCGCTGATTGTGAAGTACTTTGAGTCGGGCTTTCACTTTCCGCTGCGCTATTTTGTCTATATCGGTATTACGGCGATTGTGCGTCTGATTATTGTCGATCACGAATCGCCCATGGCGGTGCTTATCTATTCGGCAGCGATCCTGATTCTGGTGATTACGCTGTGGCTGTGTAACTCCAACCGCCTGAAACGCGAATAAAAAAAAGCGGCCTTCAGAGGCCGCTGACCAACAGTCACAAAACTTAATTTATGTAGGGTCCAGTTGAGGATAGCAGTGGCATTTGCCTTACTTTTTCAGCTGAGGGCGGTAGTTGCCGTACCCGGTTGGGGTTCGTGTACAGCAACTAAAGCACCATCCCTCCGCTGAAATTTGGGGCGGGTATAACGATGAAACTTAACCTTTCACCCCGCCTGCCGTCAGGCCGTTAACCAGCCAGCGCTGGGCCAGCAGGAAGACAACCGTAATCGGAATGGCGGAGAGCACCGCCGCGGCGGCAAAGTCGCCCCACAGATAGTTCTGCGGGTTGAGATACTGTTGCATACCGACGGCCAGGGTATAGCTGTTCACATCGCGCAGCAGCAGCGAGGCCACCGGTACTTCGGTAATCGCGGCAATGAACGACAGAATAAATACGACGGCCAGAATCGGTACCGACAGCGGCAGCAGGACCAGACGGAAGGCCTGCCACGGCGTCGCGCCATCCAGCGCCGCCGCTTCTTCCAGCGAGCCATCGATAGTTTCGAAGTAGCCCTTAATCGTCCAGACGTGCAGCGCAATTCCGCCCATATAGGCGAAGATGACGCCGCCGTGGGTGTTCAGGCCGACGAACGGTAAATACTGGCCGAGGCGGTCAAACAAGGCGTATAACGCCACCAGCGACAGCACCGCCGGGAACATCTGGAAAATCAACATCCCTTTCAGCAGGGTCGCTTTGCCCGGGAAGCGCATACGGGCGAAGGCATAGGCGCAGGTCGTGGACAGCGCCACGATACCGATGGCGGTGATCCCGGCCACTTTCACCGAGTTCCACAACCACAGCAGAACCGGGAAAGGTGGCGGGGTGACGCGGCCGTCAGCGTGTTCAACGCTGAAGCCCAGCGCCAGCCGCCAGTGCTCCCAGGAGATTTGGTCCGGGATCAGGCTACCGGTGGCGAAGTTACCCTCGCGCAGAGAGATAGCAATAACCATCAGCAGCGGGAACATAATCGCCGCGATGAAAACCAGCAGCAGGAGGTGCGTGGTGAGTAAACGCAGCTTCTGAGATTTGGGTTGTACCATAGCCATGTTCAGAGCCCTCCTTAGTCGAATTTCATTCGTGTGGCTTTCAGGTTAACAATCGCCAGTACGCCCACCAGCAGGAAGATCAGGGTGGCGATAGCTGCCGCCAGACCGAAGTCCTGACCGCCGCCGCCTTCGAAGGCGATACGGTAGGTGTAGCTGACCAGCAGGTCGGTATAGCCGGCCGGCGTGGTGGTGCCGAGACGGTCCGGACCGCCGTTGGTTAACAGCTGAATCAACACGAAGTTGTTAAAGTTGAAGGCGAAGCTGGCGATCATCAGCGGCGTCAGCGGCTTAATCAGCAGCGGCAGCGTAATCTTAAAGAAGTTCTGGAACGGACCGGCGCCGTCCATTGCCGATGCTTCGTACAGGTCGTCAGGGATAGCTTTCAGCAGGCCCATGCACAGAATCATCATGTACGGGTAGCCCAGCCAGGTGTTGACGATAACGATCATCGAACGCGCGGTGGTCGGGTCGCTGAACCAGGCCGGTTTGATGCCGAACAGCGCGCTGAGCATCATGTTGATTTCACCAAAGCTCTGGTTGAACAGCCCTTTGAAAATCAGAATCGAGATAAACGACGGTACGGCGTAAGGCAGAATCAGCAGAACACGGTAAATCGCTTTACCTTTCAAAGACTCCCACTGTACGAGGCAGGCGAGGATCATGCCTACGGCCACGGTCAGAATCACCGTCAGGACTGAGAAGACCACCGTCCAGACGAAGATAGCGAAGAACGGTTTCTGAATTCCTTCGTCGGTAAAGACGCGGGTGAAGTTATCCCAGCCGATCCCGACGGTGTAACCCGGGCTCAGCTTCTCAGCGCCCCAGCTACCGTCAGCGTTGATGGACTGGTAGAAACCGACGTCATTGTTCGGACGATATTTTACGCCGCTCTGATTGTTGGCCAGCGTGCCATCATTCGCCAGCGTGTACAGCGGCTGGGTACCGGAGAACTGGCGCAGCGAGCTCATGATCACTTTGCTGTCGTCAGGCAGGATGGCGGTCAATTGGTTCAGCGCGGTGCGGTTTTGGGTGATGATACGCAGGTTCGCGCGTTCGCCTTCCGGCAGCGCTTCACCTTCTTTTAAGGCCAGTTTCTGCTCGCCGCCGAGTTTAAAGGCATCGGAGACGTAATTTTTGCCGCTGTCGCCATCGGTCAGCGCCAGTTTCCACTCATCTCCCGCCGGGAACAGCGAGAAGTTGTAGGATTTACCGGCCTGGAAGGAGCGATCCATCAGCACTTCCTGAGCGCGCTCAAAGGTCAGCTGGTTGGTGCTGCTGTAGTTGGTGAAGGCGATGGCGATGGTGCAGACCAGCGGGAACAGGACGAACAGCCCCATCCCGGCGAGACCCGGGTAGACATAGCGCCAGGCATAAGCCTTGCGGTTGGTAAAGATATACAGGCCAGCTGAGCTTAAAATCAGCGTCAGGATGGCAAACAGGTACTCCCCCTGGGCGTACATCAAAACGACAAGGTAACCCACCAGCAGGCACAGCAAGCCAATCACAGACCATGTCAGCTGCGGGCTTTGCCACCAGTGTTTCTTTTTAACGACATCCATGGGGATCATCCTCTACAGCGGTGAAAACTTATTTGTCAGGCCGCGCTTACGCTCGCCTGACCTACGGCCCAGGCCGTAGTGGTAGGGCGGGTAGCTAAGCGCCACCCGCCATTTTCTTATTTAGTGATACGAGACTGTGCGTCTTTCAGCGCGGCATCGACGGTCTGACGACCGCTAGCTGCGTTGATAACCGCGGTACGTACGGCATACCAGAAGGCGGACATCTGCGGGATGTTCGGCATAATTTCGCCTTTCTGGGCGTTCGCCATGGTTGCAGCGATACGCGGATCTTTCTCCAGTTTTTCCTGGAAGGATTTCAGAGCAACGGCGCCCAGCGGTTTGTCCTTGTTCACTTCGTCCAGACCCTGGTCGGTCAGCAGGTAGTTTTCGAGGAACTCTTTCGCCAGTTCTTTGTTCGGGCTGGCGGCGTTGATACCGGCGCTCAGGACGCCGACAAACGGTTTAGACGCTTTGCCTTTGAAGGTTGGCAGCAGCGTGACGCCATAGTTGACCTTGCTCTTATCGATATTCGACCATGCCCACGGACCGTTGATGGTCATCGCGGTTTCGCCTTTGTTGAATGCGGCTTCAGCGATGGAGTAATCGGTATCGGCATTCATGTGTTTATTCTTGATGAGGTCAACCAGGAAGGTCAGACCGGCTTTCGCGCCAGCGCTGTCCACGCCCACGTTTTTGACGTCATACTTGCCGTTTTCAAATTTGAACGCATATCCGCCGTCAGCGGCAATCAGCGGCCAGGTGAAGTACGGTTCTTGCAGGTTGAACATCAGCGCACTCTTACCTTTCGCTTTCAGTTCTTTATCCAGCGCCGGGATCTCTTCCCAGGTTTTCGGCGGATTCGGTACCAGGTCTTTGTTGTAAATCAGCGACAGCGCTTCAACCGCGATAGGGTAGGCGATCAGTTTGCCGTTATAGCGTACGGCGTCCCAGGTAAACGGATAGAGTTTGTCCTGGAAAGCTTTGTCCGGGGAGATTTCAGCCAGCAGGCCAGATTGCGCATAGCCACCGAAACGGTCATGAGCCCAGAAGATGATGTCCGGGCCGTCGCCAGTCGCCGCGACCTGCGGGAATTTCTCTTCCAGCTTATCCGGGTGTTCGATGGAAACTTTAATGCCGGTATCTTTTTCAAACTTCTTACCCACTTCGGCGAGACCGTTATAGCCTTTGTCGCCGTTAATCCAGATGACCAGCTTACCTTCTTCAATTTTGGCGAGGGCAGAGGCGGAAAACATCATCGTAGTCAATGCAGACAACGCGAGGATGCGAGCGCCGGTTTTGATTTTCATATACCAGTCCTTTTTGGTGATGTGCTCGTGGATACACTTAGGTGGCTTAACGGTGATGAGTTTCCTTTTTTAACAACCCCTTTCCATCCTCCCTATGTCTACGCCCCACCCGTGGTTTGTGTGATCTGCATTGCAGAAATGCCCGTATTGGGGTCTGGAGCACATAAAAACGGGGCCATTTTTGCTACCTGCATCACGAAAATGGCTTTGCCACGCCATCCCCCGCAGCGAGGGGCAATCTCTCATCCTCCCGTCTCCTCCCCCATAAAAAAGGCGGGGGTGGAGGATTCACCAGGTTAATGAATGCCGCATAGTCAGCCCATCTTGAATGTGTCTTTTAGTGACAGGTTGTAACGAAGGGAGATGGGGATGGCGAGCGTACAGCTGCGAAATATAACGAAAGCCTGGGGTGACGTGGTGGTGTCGAAAGATATCAATCTCGACATTCAGGAAGGGGAGTTCGTGGTGTTTGTCGGGCCATCGGGCTGCGGCAAATCAACCCTGCTGCGTATGATTGCCGGGCTGGAAACCATAACCAGCGGTGATTTATTTATTGGTGACGCGCGAATGAACGATATCCCTCCGGCCGAACGCGGTATCGGGATGGTGTTCCAGTCTTATGCGCTTTACCCTCATCTGTCCGTTGCGGAAAACATGTCTTTCGGCCTCAAGCTGGCCGGTGCTAAAAAAGATTTAATTAACCAGCGCGTCACTCAGGTTGCGGAAGTTCTGCAGCTGGCGCATCTGCTGGAGCGTAAGCCGAAGGCATTATCCGGTGGACAGCGTCAGCGCGTGGCGATTGGCCGTACCCTGGTTGCTGAACCCCGCGTATTCCTGCTCGACGAACCACTTTCTAACCTCGATGCCGCGCTGCGCGTGCAGATGCGTATCGAAATCTCCCGTCTGCATAAGCGTCTTGGGCGCACGATGATCTACGTTACCCACGATCAGGTCGAAGCGATGACGCTGGCCGACAAAATTGTGGTGCTGGACGCCGGCCGCGTTGCGCAGGTCGGGAAACCGCTGGAACTGTATCACTACCCGGCCGATCGCTTTGTTGCGGGCTTTATTGGTTCGCCAAAGATGAACTTCCTGCCGGTAAAAGTGACTGCAACCGCCATTGAGCAGGTTCAGGTAGAACTGCCGAACCGCCAGCACGTCTGGCTGCCGGTGGACAGCGCCCGCGTTCAGGTTGGCGCCAATATGTCCTTAGGCATCCGCCCGGAACATCTGCTGCCCAGCGATATCGCCGACGTCACTCTGGAAGGGGTCGTTCAGGTGGTTGAGCAGCTTGGTCACGAAACACAAATTCATATCCAGATCCCCGCCATCCGTCAAAACCTGGTTTACCGCCAGAACGACGTGGTGTTGGTAGAAGAGGGAGCCACATTCGCTATCGGTTTGCCACCAGAGCGCTGCCATTTATTCCGTGAGGATGGTACGGCGTGTCGTCGGTTGCATAAAGAGCCGGGCGTGTAAGGCTTCCCATTAAAAAAAAACACGAACCCCATAGTGCGCTGCAACCAGGCATAACGACGGGCGAAGTGTTCAAAGAAAAGCAATGATCTCAGGAGATAGAATGATGATTACTCTGCGCAAACTTCCACTGGCGGTCGCCGTCGCGGCAGGCGTTATGTCTGCTCAGGCGCTGGCCGTTGATTTCCACGGTTATGCTCGTTCCGGTATCGGCTGGACCGGTAGCGGCGGTGAACAACAGTGCTTCCAGGCAACCGGTGCTCAAAGTAAATACCGTCTTGGTAACGAATGTGAAACCTATGCGGAATTAAAACTGGGTCAGGAAGTATGGAAAGAAGGTGATAAGAGCTTCTACTTCGATACTAACGTTGCCTACTCCGTATCGCAGCAAAATGACTGGGAATCCACCAGCCCGGCATTCCGTGAAGCCAACGTGCAGGGTAAAAACCTGATCGACTGGCTGCCAGGATCCACCATCTGGGCCGGTAAGCGCTTCTACCAGCGTCATGACGTCCACATGATCGACTTCTACTACTGGGATATCTCCGGTCCTGGTGCGGGTCTTGAAAACATCGATGTTGGCTTCGGTAAACTCTCTCTGGCTGCGACCCGTTCTTCTGAATCTGGCGGCTCTGCGACCTTCGCCGATCGTGATGCGCTGGGTAACCGCGTATATGACAACATCGTTCCGAACGACGTCTTCGACGTGCGTTTAGCACAGATGGAAATCAACCCGGGCGGTACTCTGGAACTGGGTGTTGACTACGGTCATACCAACGTTCCGGATAATTACTACCTGCAGCCAGACGCGTCTAAAGATGGCTGGATGTTCACCGCTGAACACACCCAGAGCATCCTGAAAGGCTACAACAAGTTTGTTCTGCAGTACGCCACCGACGCGATGACCTCTAACGGTAAAGGCGTTCCGCAGGGCGGCAGCATCAACAACGACGGTTCCATGTGGCGCGTGCTTGACCACGGTGCAGTCTCTCTGGCTGACGATTGGGACATGATGTACGTGGCGATGTACCAGGATATCAACCTGGACAACAACAACGGCACCAAATGGTGGACCGTCGGCGTACGTCCTATGTACAAATGGACGCCGATCATGAGCACCCTGCTGGAAGTCGGCTACGACAACGTGAAGTCGCAGAAAACTGGCGACAGCAACAACCAGTACAAAATTACCCTGGCGCAACAGTGGCAGGCGGGCGACAGCATCTGGTCCCGTCCGGCAATTCGTCTGTTCGCAACCTACGCCAAGTGGGATGAGAAATGGGGCTACGCGAACGGTGATTCCGGTGCGGGCTACACCTCCGGCGTTGCGTACAACGACACTTCTGCGAAGACCTTCAGCCGTGGCGATAGCGACGAGTGGACCTTCGGTGCCCAGATGGAAATCTGGTGGTAATCCAACCTGACGTGTGATGACCAAAAAAGAGGGGCGCAAGCCCCTCTATCTTCGGCTCAGCGGGCTATTGCCTGGCTACCGCTTGGCCATCGGAATTGAGGTGATAACAATGAAAATGAAGAAAAGTCTCGTTGCCCTCTGCCTGTCCGCCGGCCTGCTGGCCAGCGTACCCGCAGTCAGTTTTGCTGATGTGAATTTCGTGCCGCAGAATACTTCTGCCGCACCGGCCATTCCTGCTTCCGCGTTACAACAGCTAACCTGGACGCCGGTCGACCAATCGAAAACGCAAACCACAAAGTTAGCGACGGCTGGCCAGTCGCTGAATATCCCCGGCATCGTCGGCCCCGTGGCGGCCTACAGCGTCCCGGCAAATATCGGTGAGCTGACCCTGACCCTGACCAGTGAAGTGAATAAGCAAACCAGCGTTTATGCGCCAAATGTGCTGATTCTTGACCAGAATATGACGCCATCGGCGTTTTTCCCAAGCAGCTACTTCACCTATCTGGAGCCGGGCGTGATGAGCTCGGATCGCCTGGAAGGGGTGATGCGCCTGACTCCGGCTTTAGGTCAGCAAAAAATCTATGTGCTGGTCTTTACTACCCCGCAGGATTTGCAGCAGACCACCAAATTAATCGATCCGGCGAAGGCCTACGCCAAAGGCACAGGTAATGCGGTGCCGGATATTCCGGACCCGATTGCCAAACATACCACCGAAGGTACCCTGGGTCTGAAGGTGAAAACTTCTTCCGGCTCCAGCGTGCTGGTTGGGCCGCTGTTTGGCTCCTCCGGCCCGGGCCCAGTGACCGTCGGTAATACCGCGGCTCCGGTCTACAACGCGCCAGCCGCCGCGCCGGCCGTTGCTCCAGCTGCGGCGCCAGCGCCGGCTGCGAAGAGCGAACCGATGCTTGACGATACGGAAACTTACTTTAACAACGGCATCAAGCAGGCGGTTGCGAAAGGTGATATCGATAAAGCCCTTAAACTGATGAACGAAGCTGAGCGCCTCGGCTCGAAATCTGCTCGTTCCACCTTTATCAGCAGTGTAAAAGGCAAGGGGTGATCGTCTCCCCACAATGCTGATGTTTAGGCACAGCCTTTAGGTGCGTCCGCCTGGACGCACCTTTTTTTATCGCGTGGCGGCTGCTGTTGCATGGCTGTTACGCCGATGATCGTATCTTGACGCTTTGCCCGCCCTGACTGGCTTATTCTGCGATACAATGCTGCTACGTTATGTAACGGAGAATCAGGCATGTCACATCCTGCGCTTACGCAACTGCGTGCGCTGCGCTATTTTGCCGCGATACCCCCGCTGGAACCGCACCTGCGCGACTGGCTGTTGCTGGAAGACTCAATGACTCAACGCTTTGAGCAACAAGGGAAAAAGGTCAGTGTTAATCGAGTCAACGAGGGTTTCGTCGGCCGGGAAGCGCTGGTGGGTGAAGAGGCGTTGCTGCCGGATGAAGCGCGTTACTGGCTGCGGGAAATCATACTTTGCGCCAATGGTGAACCCTGGCTCGCTGGCCGAACGGTCGTGCCTGAGTCGACGCTGTGCGGCCCGGAACTGGCCCTGCAGCAGTTGGGGCAGACGCCGCTGGGGCGTTATTTGTTCACGTCATCGACATTAACCCGCGATTTTATTGAAATTGGGCGCACAGCAGAGCTGTGGGGGCGTCGTTCTCGCCTGCGGCTGAGCGGTAAACCGCTGCTGCTGACAGAACTTTTTCTGCCTGCGTCGCCGCTGTATTAAGAGGAAAAGAAAATGGAGAGGAGTCTGGCGCAGAATAAGCTGTTGGCGTTTCATCGCCTGATGCGTACTGACAAACCCATTGGCGCGCTGCTGTTGCTGTGGCCGACGCTGTGGGCACTGTGGGTGGCGACGCCGGGGATTCCGCCGCTGTGGATTCTGGCCGTTTTTGTCGCCGGCGTCTGGCTGATGCGCGCCGCCGGCTGCGTGGTGAATGATTACGCCGACCGAAAGTTTGACGGCCATGTTAAACGCACCGCCCGCCGTCCGCTGCCCAGCGGCGATGTCTCGGAAAAAGAGGCCCGGCTTCTGTTTGCCGTGCTGGTTGTGCTTTCGTTCCTGCTGGTGCTGACCTTAAACACCATGACCATCCTGCTGTCGGTGGCGGCGCTGGCGCTGGCGTGGGTGTATCCGTTTATGAAACGCTATACCCACTTGCCGCAGGTGGTGCTGGGCGCGGCGTTCGGCTGGTCGATTCCGATGGCCTTCTCGGCGGTGAGCGAAGCGTTGCCGTTAAGCTGCTGGCTGATGTTCCTCGCCAATATTTTGTGGGCGGTGGCTTACGATACCCAGTACGCGATGGTCGACAGGGACGATGACGTCAAAATCGGGATTAAATCAACGGCGATCTTGTTCGGCGAACATGACCGTACCATTATCGGGATATTGCAGATTGGGGTGCTGGTACTGCTGGCCGCCATCGGCTGGCTGAACGGGCTGCACTGGGAATATTACTGGTCGCTGTTTATCGCCGCAGGGCTGTTTTTCTGGCAGCAGAAGCTGATTTTCCGTCGCGAACGGGACGACTGCTTTAAAGCGTTTTTAAATAATAACTACGTCGGACTGGTGGTGTTTCTCGGTCTGGCGATGAGCTATCTGCAGTAGTCTCTTCCTTTCCCCCGGCGTGCGGCGTAAACGCCATAGCCGGGGGAGAGGAAAGCCTGTCTCAGTCGTTACGCTTCATCCTGCGTGACGCTTTCAATCGTCAAGCGCACATCCGACGTAATCAGATCGGCCAGCATCTGGTAGACCTTCAGCGTCTCTGCCGGCTCAGCATCGCCGGTATCGCTGATATAGCCCTCATCGCGCAGCGTCAGCACTAACGTACTGAATACCGCTTTATCGAAGAACTCCGGCGCGTTGATACCGTGCAGCACCGACAGACGCTGCGCCACCGTGCGGCTCTCTTTCTCCAGAGAACTGCGGTTGATGGACGGGTTCGCGCTCAGCAGCCAGAAGGTAATGGCGTAGCGCTGGAGCGTCTCACGCGCGCCTGCGGCCAGCAGCTGCAAGGAACGGGAGTGGGACGGATTGATGCTGATTGCCTCATCGCTCAGGACAATCAGCCCCTGACGCTGCATTTCCGCCGCCAGGGCATCGATGACGCCAGCCAGCTCTGCTTTTTCCCAGCGCAGGAATAGCTCGGCCTTCAGCAGCGGATAGAACATCTCAACGTGACGCAGCACTTCCGCGCGGGTGATACGACGATGCTGGGTAATGATCGCCGCCAGCAGCGACGGCAGCATCAGCATATGGGCGATGTTGTTGCGGTAGTAGGTCATCAGCACCGCCTGCTCGCGCGGCAGAATGATGATATCGCCGATGGTATCTTTCTCGACCTCGAACTTATTCATCTTCAGCGCGTGGTCAATCAGCTCGCTGGCGGAGGCCGTCGGCGTGGTCGCATCCGGGGAGTACGGTACGTTGCGCAGCAGATCGAGGTAGCACTCCAGCTGTTGCGTCAGCTGTTCGCGGGTCAACGAGCGCTGACGAGAGGCCAGCAGCGCGGTGCAGCACAGGTTCATGGCGTTGGCCGCGCCGGCGTTGTTGATGCGCACCATCAGGTCGGAAGCAATATTGTTGACCGTCGGCGTCAGCCACGATGGGCGAACCGCTTCGATCGGATCGATAGACTCACGCCATTCCGGAACATGCTGGTTCAGGTAAGTCATCAGCGGCAGAGGTTCGCCAAAGTTAACATAGCCCTGACCGAGGTTACGCAGCTTGCTCAGGCCGCGCAGCATCTGCGGCAGACTCTCTTTTTCTTTCGTCGCACCGCGCAGCTCTTTGGCGTAGGTGCCCACTTCCATCACGTGCTCGTAACCGATGTAGATAGGCACCAGCGTGATCGGTCGGGTCCCGCCGCGCAGCATGGCCTGGATGGTCATCGACAGGGTACCGGTTTTCGGATCCAGCAGACGGCCGGTACGCGAGCGGCCCCCTTCAACGAAGTACTCCACGGAGTAACCCCGGCTGAACAACTCGCCGAGATATTCGCGGAACACCGTTGAATAGAGCTTATTGCCCTTAAAGGTACGACGAATAAAGAATGCGCCACCGCGGCGGAAAATGGGGCCTGCTGGCCAGAAGTTCAGGTTGATACCGGCGGCAATATGCGGCGGCACCAGCCCCTGGTGATACAGCACGTAGGAGAGCAGCAGGTAGTCCATATGGCTACGATGGCACGGTACGTAGACAATCTCGTGCCCTTCATGGGCCAACTGACGTACGCGCTCGGCGTTGTGGACGTTGATCCCCTGATAGAGACGGTTCCAGGTAAAACCGAGAACGCGATCGGTCAGGCGAATCATCTCATAAGAGAAGTTCGCGGCGATCTCTTCCATCAGCGCGATGGCGTTTTGCTGCGCCTTCTCATGGGAGATTTTCTTGCTGCGCGCTTCATCTTCTACCGCGCGGGCGATGGCTTTGGATGCCAGCAGCTTATTGAACAGGTCCTGACGCGCCGGCAGACGTGGGCCGACGGCTGCCAGACGCTGGCGGGCGAAGTGCATACGCGCGACGCGGGCCAGCTTCTGGGCGATAATTTTATCGGTGCCGTGTTCGGTGGCCATTCTGCGCAGAGAAACCGGCGGCGAGAAACGGACAAAGCTGTCGCGTCCCAGCCACAGAACGGCGAAGAACTTCTGAATGCCATTCAGCATGCGCAGCGGCGGGTTAACTTCGCCTTTTTCGCGCCCAGGCGCACGCCCAAACATCACCGACACCGGCACCATTTGCACGTCCAGGTCAGGATGGTTGCGGTGCAGATCCAGGTAGTCGTGGAACAGCTTAATCGACTCTTCTTTCGGCGCGTAGTAGGTAAAGACGCGCGGGCCGCCGTGGATAAAGACGTAGCGCGGCAGCAGCGCGCCGTCGATTTCCAGCGGTTCAAGCGGATCGGGTAAATCGTGCTCCAGGCACTGAGCGCGCAGGGTCAGCAGGTCCGCCTTTGAATTATAAGGCAGGACGTACATGATAGGACGCGAGGTATCCAGCCCTAATTCCTGAGCAGGTTCTGCGGGAATAGACTTGCTTTTTACCAGCACCCGTAATGGTAAATTCAGTAATTTATAGTAAATTCGTTGCCAGCCGGACATAAACGATGTGAAGCCTCTGGTTAATCATGCAAATGCGCGGCAAGAATAACAGAAAGCGCGCAAAATTTCCGTTGCCACGCGGCAAACGCGTACACTCATTGACGTCATTTACATAAAAAGGTTCTTTTGATGGCCAATAATACCACTGGGTTAACCCGAATCATTAAAGCGGCAGGTTATTCCTGGAAAGGGTTCCGTGCGGCATGGATAAATGAGGCCGCATTTCGTCAAGAAGGCATCGCCGCCATTGTTGCTGTAGCGATAGCCTGCTGGCTGGACGTCGACGCCATCACGCGTGTGCTGCTGATAGGCTCGGTCCTGATAGTGATGATAGTCGAAATTCTTAATAGCGCGATTGAGGCGGTGGTGGACCGTATTGGCCCGGAACATCATGAGCTGTCCGGTCGGGCGAAAGATATGGGGTCTGCGGCGGTGCTGCTGGCCATTGCGATCGCGCTGATCACCTGGGCGCTCTTACTGTGGGCTCGCTATCACTGAGCGGCCACGTGGTGAGATATTCCGCTTTGCGATGTCTTCCCGGCGATCGGGCGAACCCGATGAGCTTTTGCCCGGCCGGCGACAATCACCCCTGGCGCCATGGGCTATCGGGGACGCAAAATGGAAAGAATCTCCTGATTTTTGTGTGAAATTTGATTCCAAAATCACCGTTAGCTGTATATACTCACAGCATAACTGTATATACACCCAGGGGGCGGGATGAAAGCGTTAACGACCAGGCAGCAAGAGGTGTTTGATCTCATTCGGGATCACATCAGCCAGACGGGCATGCCGCCGACGCGTGCGGAAATTGCTCAGCGCTTGGGGTTCCGTTCCCCAAACGCGGCGGAAGAACACCTGAAAGCGCTGGCGCGTAAGGGCGCGATCGAGATTATCTCCGGCGCCTCCCGGGGGATTCGCCTGCTGACGGAAGAAGAACCAGGTCTACCGTTGATTGGCCGCGTGGCGGCCGGTGAGCCGCTGCTGGCTCAGCAGCATATCGAAGGCCACTTCCAGGTCGATCCGGCGATGTTCAAGCCGAATGCCGACTTTTTGCTGCGGGTTAGCGGTATGTCAATGAAAGATATCGGTATTCTCGATGGCGATCTGCTGGCGGTCCATAAAACTCAGGATGTACGCAACGGCCAGGTTGTCGTGGCGCGTATTGACGAAGAGGTCACCGTTAAGCGTCTTAAAAAGCAGGGCAACATCGTCGAACTCCTGCCAGAAAACAGCGAATTTTCCCCTATCGTGGTGAATCTACGCGAGCAAAATTTCACTATTGAAGGGCTGGCCGTTGGCGTGATTCGCAACGGTGAGTGGCTGTAACACCTTCCCCACGCAGCATCGTCTGATGCATGATGCTGCGCTGTCTCCTCCCGGTCAGGCTCTTTCTCATGTTCTTTAACGCCGCTGATAAGGCCCTGTGGCGCCTGGCGCTACCCATGATTTTCTCCAACATCACCGTTCCGCTGCTGGGACTGGTGGATACCGCCGTGATTGGTCATCTCGACAGCCCGGTTTACCTCGGCGGTGTCGCGGTCGGCGCGACGGCCACCAGTTTTCTCTTTATGCTGCTGCTTTTCCTGCGGATGAGTACCACCGGACTGACGGCACAGGCCTTTGGCGCAAAAGATCCTCTCCGCCTGGCGCGGGCGCTGGTGCAGCCGCTGGGGCTGGCAACAGGTGCCGGCCTGCTGATTGTGCTTTTCCGAACCCCGCTTATCGATCTGGCGTTGCATATTGTTGGCGGCAATGAAGCGGTGCTGGAGCAGGCGCGGCGCTTTCTCGATATCCGCTGGCTGAGCGCGCCGGCATCGCTGGCAAACCTGGTGCTGCTCGGTTGGCTGTTGGGCGTGCAGTATGCCCGGGCGCCGGTGATTTTGCTGATTGTCGGCAACCTGCTGAATATCGTGCTCGATCTGTGGCTGGTGATGGGCCTGCATCTGAACGTGCAGGGTGCCGCGCTGGCGACGGTCACCGCCGAATATGTCACCTTTATCATCGGGCTGCTGATGGCAAGACGCGTGCTGGCGCTACGCGGTGTGTCATTTGCCCTGCTCAAGCGCGCGTGGCGCGGAGATATGCGCCGCTTGCTGGCGCTCAATCGCGATATCATGCTGCGCTCTCTGCTGCTTCAGCTCTGCTTTGGTGCGGTGACCGTTTTCGGCGCTCGTCTTGGCGGCGAGATCGTTGCCGTCAACGCGCTCCTGATGACCATGTTGACCTTTACCGCCTATGCCCTGGATGGTTTTGCTTATGCCGTGGAAGCGCACTCCGGGCAGGCTTACGGCGCGCGTGACGGTAGCCAGCTGCTTGAGGTCTGGCGAGCGGCCTGCCGTCAGTCGGGAATGGTGGCGCTGGCCTTTGCGGCGACCTATGCCGTGGCGGGACAGCAGATTGTCGCCCTGTTGACCTCGCTGCCCTCGCTTCAGCTGCTTGCCGATCGCTACCTGATCTGGCAGATCGTGCTGCCGGTGATTGGCGTGTGGTGTTATTTGCTGGATGGCATGTTCATCGGCGCGACGCGCGGGGCTGAGATGCGCAACAGCATGGCGGTGGCGGCGGCGGGGTTTGCCCTGACGCTGCTGACGCTACCGGTCCTCGGCAACCACGCGCTATGGCTGGCGCTGGCGGTTTTCCTCGCGCTGCGCGGTCTGTCGCTGGCGGTCATCTGGCGGCGACACTGGCGGCGTGGAACCTGGTTTTCGTAGTGATTTTTGATATGTAATTGGTTAAAGATTCCGAATAATAAATTCAACTCAGAATTCTTATCTATAGTTAATACTATGTCCGGCACACAGCGGGCTGTTAACTCACCGAACGATGAGGATTGAATTATGAACAAAGACGAAATCGGCGGTAACTGGAAACAGTTGAAAGGTAAAGCGAAAGAGAAATGGGGCAAGCTGACCGATGACGATATGACCGTCATTGAGGGTAAGCGTGACCAGCTGGTCGGTAAAATCCAGGAGCGTTATGGATACGCCAAAGATCAGGCGGAGAAAGAAGTGTCTGACTGGGAACGAAAAAACGATCACCGCTGGTAGCGGTGAGTGTTAACGAATTAACCCTTTGTTATTGCCTGCCTGATGGTACACGGAGGTACCGGCAACCTCGATTCCCGCTGCGGCGATAGCCTCAGCGGGCTTTCTTTTTGATCTGAATGGTATGGTCGTGATGGCAGTGCCCCGGGGTGCTACAGGCTTCGACCTCGACACAACCTGCGCACAGGCCGTGCGCCTCAATCACATTGTGGCGTAGCGCAAAACCCATTCTCGCCGCCAGCGTATGCATAATGTCTTCAACGCCTTCGGCACACTCTTCCGTGACCACGCCGCAGCGGTCGCAGATAAACATGGCTGAGCTATGGGTCGGCTGATCGAAAAGATGGCACAGTACGTAGCTGTTGGTCGATTCCACCTTGTGCACGAACCCCTGTTCCAGCAGAAACTCCAGCGCCCGGTAGACCGTCGGCGGTTTCGCCTGCGGCTCTTTCTCGCGCAGCAGGTCGAGCAGATCATACGCGCTAATCGCCCCTTGCTGGAGGCTCATCAAACGCAACACTTCCAGGCGCTGCGGAGTCAGGCGCACGCCGCGCTGTGCGCAGAGCTTTTCAGCGTGCGCTAACATTTCTTGCGAAGTGGTCTTATTCATGAGCATCCTCTGGTTGCGTGAGTCTGAAGTTGTTACTTTATCACGATCCAGGCAAAACGCCGAGAACCGGCGGCTTGTGCTATACCTGATGCATCTCATTTTCGGGAGAAAACGATGAAAAGACCTGATTGCATTCGACATTGGCGCGAACTGGAAGGTCCAGATGATGCCACTTATCCCAATAACCCGGAGCGTTTTTCCATCGGCGCGCCGCTGGCACGGGGGTTAAGGCTCAACCGGCTGGGTATTCATCATGAACGTTTGCCTCCGGGCCGCCGCACCTCTTATCCCCACGCTGAAAGTGATGAGGAGGAGTTTATCTATGTGCTGGATGGCTACCCTGAAGTCTGGATTAACGGCTATCTGTGGAAGCTTGAGCCGGGCGACAGCGTCGGTTTTCCGGCCGGAACCGGGGTGTGTCACACCTTTTTGAATAATACCGACCAGGAAGTTCGCTTATTAGTGGTGGGGGAGTCGAACAAGAAATTTAACCGCATCTACTATCCGCTGAACCCGGAATATGCCGCCACGCGTCAGGATCGCTGGGTCGATCATCCGCCGCAATTTTTCGGCCCGCACGATGGTAAACCGCGCAGGCGCTAGTCTGTCCGGCAGAGGCACAGCACCCGTCGCGCTGCTATGCCTCTGTGATTTATCTTTGTGCTATAGTAGCGCCCCTTTTTACCCGGATGCCTGTTTATCGCCATGATGCCAGAATCAACATCTCACGCTTTTGCCGCCCATCGTTTTTCCATCGCGCCGATGCTCGACTGGACAGACCGGCACTGTCGCTATTTCCTGCGCCTGCTGTCGCGCCATACGCTGCTGTATACCGAAATGGTGACGACCGGAGCGATTATTCATGGCAAAGGCGACTATCTGGCCTATAGCGAAGAAGAGCATCCGCTGGCTCTGCAGCTGGGCGGCAGCGATCCTGCTGCGCTCGCCCAGTGTGCGAAACTGGCGGAGGCGCGCGGTTACGATGAGATCAACCTCAACGTCGGCTGTCCGTCCGACCGCGTGCAAAACGGGATGTTCGGCGCCTGCCTGATGGGCAATGCGCAGCTGGTAGCTGACTGTATCAAAGCGATGCGCGACGTGGTGTCCATCCCGGTAACGGTAAAAACCCGTATCGGCATCGATGACCAGGATAGCTATGAATTTCTGTGTGATTTCATCAATACCGTCTCCGGAAACGGTGAGTGCGAGATGTTTATCATCCACGCTCGCAAAGCCTGGCTCTCCGGCCTGAGCCCAAAAGAAAATCGTGAAATTCCACCGCTGGATTATCCGCGCGTTTATCAGCTGAAACGCGACTTCCCACACCTGACGATGGCGATCAACGGCGGAATTAAGTCGCTGGAAGAGGCGAAATTGCATCTGCAGCATATGGACGGCGTGATGGTGGGGCGTGAGGCCTATCAGAATCCGGGGATCCTGACCTCGGTCGACAGGGAGATCTTTGCGGTGGAAGGGGCCGATAGCGACCCGGTCGCCGTGGTGCGCGCGATGTACCCGTATATCGAGCGTGAGCTGTCCAACGGCACCTATCTGGGCCATATCACGCGCCATATGCTGGGCCTGTTTCAGGGTATCCCTGGCGCGCGGCAGTGGCGTCGCTACCTGAGTGAAAATGCGCACAAGGCGGGGGCGGATATTAACGTGCTGGAACATGCGCTGAAGCTGGTTGCCGATAAGCGTTAATGTTGCGCTAAAATTTAGTCAAATACGCCACGCTCTGATTTAATCGTCAGAGCGTTTTTCTTTAAATTCAATGTATTAAGTTTGGCACGTTTCTTGTAATACCCGGAGAGTCATTCGATTATTTCTTTGGGGAGAAGACGATGCTGGAACTCTTATTTGTCATTGGATTTTTTGTCATGTTGCTGGTCACCGGCGTGTCGATTCTGGGGATTCTTGCCGCGATTGTCGTTGCGACGGTGCTGATGTTCGTCGGCGGGCTGTTTGCGATGATGATTAAGCTGCTGCCGTGGCTGCTGTTAGCCATTGCGGTCGTGTGGGTGATTCGGTCGATAAATACGCCAAAAACGACAGACTACCGCAGTAACAACCGCTGGCGTTATTAAGGGAGTGAGCGGTCGGTCACAACCTGAAGAATTTTGCATAGAACAGCGTAGGTTTTGCTTATTAAATCTGTCACTATTAGCGCGTTAACGAATTCATCGCGCTGTACCCTACATACAGCCGAACTAAAAAAAGTAAGGGCTTCCCAGGTGGAAGCCCTAAACTTTTCTGCTCTCCCGTCATACTTCAGGCTACAGAAGCGTTGGCAGCGTTAATCTTGCCTGGGCACCCGTTACGGCAGCAGCAGGCTTGAGCCTTCAGTGGCACGGCTCTCCAGCACTTCATGCGCGCGTCGGGCATCGGTCAGGGCATATTTCTGGCTCTCCGCCACGTCAACGTTAATCGCGCCGCTGGCAATCAACGAAAACAGCTCGCCGCTGGCTTCCGCCAGCTCCTGACGGTTGGTGATATAGCCTTGCAGTGAAGGGCGGGTGACGTACAGCGATCCTTTCTGGTTGAGGATCCCCAGGTTGACGCCGGTGACCGGGCCGGAAGAGTTACCGAAGCTGACCATCAGCCCCCGGCGCTGCAGGCAATCAAGCGACGCTTCCCAGGTATCTTTGCCCACGGAATCATAGACCACGTGGACTTTTTTCCCTTCGGTTATCTCTTTCAAGCGTTCAACGATATTCTCTTCGCGATAGTTGATGACCTGCCAGGCGCCGGCCTGCTTTGCCCGCTGCGCTTTTTGCGCGCTGCCGACGGTACCGATCAACTTAGCGCCCAGCGCCTTCGCCCACTGGCAGGCAATCAGCCCGACGCCACCGGCCGCCGCATGAAACAGGAACGGTTCACCGGGCTTGATTTGGTAAGTTTTTCGCAGCAGGTAATAGACCGTCAGCCCTTTCAGGAACGATGCGGCAGCCTGTTCAAAGGAGATAGCGTCCGGCAAAAGAGCGGCCTTATCGGCAACCACGTTATGGACTGAACTGTAGGCGCCCAGCGCTGACTGAGCGTAGACGACGCGGTCGCCAGCTTTAATGTGCTGCACGCTGCGCCCGACTTTCGTCACCACGCCCGCGGCTTCGGTCCCCAGGCCGCTTGGCAGAGACGGCGGCGGGTAGAGGCCGCTGCGAATATAGGTGTCGATATAGTTAATGCCGATGGCCTTATTCTCTACCTGGATCTCGTTTTCTAGCGGATCCGCAGGGGTAAATTCTACGGCCTTGAGTACATCCGGCCCACCGTGTTGATGAAATTCTATTCGTGTTGCCATGATTATCTCCAGTTTCATTTGGGTGGGTCAAAACAGAGACCTGTGCTAATATTTCGACCCCATCTCTATCCCGGTATCTGTATTCAATATGGCAGGAAATAAACCCTTCAACAAACCGCAGACTGAACCCCGTGAGCGCGATCCGCAGGTCGCCGGGTTAAAAGTCCCGCCGCACTCGATTGAAGCGGAACAGTCGGTGTTGGGCGGTTTAATGCTGGACAACGAACGCTGGGACGACGTCGCCGAGCGCGTTGTGGCGGAAGATTTTTATACGCGTCCGCACCGCCATATCTTTGTGGAAATGGCCCGTCTGCAGGAGACGGGTAGCCCGATCGACCTGATCACGCTGGCGGAATCGCTGGAGCGTCAGGGGCAGCTGGACAGCGTTGGCGGATTCGCGTATCTGGCGGAACTCTCAAAAAATACGCCAAGTGCGGCGAACATCAGCGCCTATGCGGATATCGTACGTGAACGCGCCGTTGTCCGTGAGATGATCTCGGTGGCCAATGAAATCGCCGAGGCGGGTTTCGACCCGCAGGGGCGTACCAGCGAAGATCTGCTCGACCTGGCCGAATCCCGGGTATTCAAGATTGCGGAAAGCCGTGCCAACAAAGATGAAGGCCCGAAAAATATCGCCGACGTCCTCGATGCGACCGTTGCGCGTATCGAGCAGCTGTTCCAGCAGCCGCATGACGGCGTCACCGGGGTCAATACCGGCTATGACGATCTGAACAAAAAGACCGCCGGCCTGCAGCCGTCGGATCTGATTATTGTCGCCGCGCGTCCATCGATGGGTAAGACCACATTTGCGATGAACCTCGTCGAAAATGCGGCGATGTTGCAGGATAAGCCGGTGCTTATCTTCAGCCTTGAGATGCCATCAGAACAGATTATGATGCGTTCTCTGGCCTCGCTGTCGCGCGTCGACCAAACCCGTATCCGTACCGGCCAGCTGGACGATGAAGACTGGGCGCGCATTTCCGGCACCATGGGTATCCTGCTGGAAAAACGCAATATCTATATCGATGACTCCTCCGGCCTGACGCCGACGGAAGTGCGCTCCCGCGCGCGACGTATCGCCCGCGAGCACGGCGGTATCGGTCTTATCATGATCGACTACCTGCAGCTGATGCGCGTACCGTCGCTTTCCGATAATCGTACGTTGGAAATTGCGGAAATTTCCCGTTCGTTAAAAGCGCTGGCGAAAGAGCTTCAGGTACCGGTGGTGGCGCTGTCGCAGCTTAACCGCTCGCTGGAACAACGTGCCGATAAGCGCCCGGTCAACTCCGACCTGCGTGAATCTGGCTCCATTGAGCAGGACGCCGACTTGATCATGTTTATCTATCGTGACGAGGTCTATCACGAGAACAGTGATTTAAAAGGCATCGCGGAAATTATTATTGGTAAACAGCGTAACGGACCCATCGGTACGGTACGTCTGACCTTTAACGGGCAGTGGTCGCGCTTTGATAATTATGCGGGGCCGCAGTACGACGACGAATAAATCCTCATCATCCTTTGATTCACCGCTGCGTTGGCTGCTCGCGGTCACTTAGTGTATTCAGCTCCCGGTGATTCCTTGGCTTAGCGCCTTGCGGTGACTCAAATGATTGAGTGGATTCGGCTTATTTTATTTAAGGCAAGGAATGTAAATGCAAGCGGCAACTGTTGTGATTAACCGCCGCGCTCTGCGACACAACCTGCAACGTCTGCGTGAACTGGCGCCTGCCAGTAAACTGGTTGCAGTGGTGAAAGCGAACGCTTACGGACACGGTCTTCTCGAGACCGCGCGAACGCTCCCTGATGCCGATGCCTTTGGCGTCGCCCGTCTCGAAGAAGCCCTGCGCCTGCGCGCTGGCGGTATCACGAAACCGATCCTGCTGCTGGAGGGTTTCTTTGATGCGGCCGATCTGCCGGTTATTTCCGCGCAGCAACTGCATACGGCGGTACACAGCCCGGAGCAGCTGGAAGCGCTGGAGCAGGCTGAGCTGCCTGAGCCTGTCACCGTCTGGATGAAACTGGACACCGGAATGCATCGCCTGGGCGTGCTGCCGGAACAGGCGGACGCCTTCTGGCAGCGCCTGAGCCAGTGTAAAAACGTGCGCCAGCCGGTCAATATCGTCAGCCACTTCGCGCGGGCGGATGAGCCTGAATGCGGCGCCACCGAACGCCAGCTGGATATTTTCACCACCTTCAGTGAAGGCAAGCCTGGTCTGCGTTCCATCGCGGCATCGGGCGGAATTTTGCTGTGGCCGCAGTCGCATTTTGACTGGGTTCGCCCGGGCATCATCCTGTACGGCGTATCGCCGCTGGATTACCCCTCCACCGGCGCAGATTTCGGTTGTCAGCCGGTGATGTCGCTGACGTCGAGCCTGATTGCCGTACGCGAACATAAAGCGGGCGAGCCGGTAGGCTATGGCGGTACCTGGGTCAGCGAGCGAGACACCCGGCTAGGCGTGGTGGCGATGGGCTACGGCGACGGCTATCCGCGCGCGGCGCCCAGCGGTACGCCGGTGCTGGTTAACGGCCGGGAAGTGCCGATTGTTGGTCGTGTCGCGATGGATATGATTTGCGTCGATCTTGGGCCTGAGGCGCAGGATAAATCCGGCGACCCGGTGGTGCTCTGGGGGGAAGACCTGCCCGTCGAGCGTATTGCCGCGCTGACGAATGTGAGTGCTTACGAACTTATTACGCGGCTGACGTCGCGGGTCGCCATGCAGTACGTGGATTAAGCGCGGTTTTTCCGTTGCTGTGCGACAAGACAACCCCGGTGGCGCGATGCTTGCCGGGGCTATGGTTACACTGCCAGGCCCGGCGAAGGCGTTTACGCCGCGAGCCGGGATATTCCCTGAGAGCAAGCGGGACAGGTGCGATCTTCGCCGACTTTCCGCCAACTATCCGCCAACATCCTCTCGATCTTCTCCTGCTTCCGGTTTATTGTGTTACGACCTGCCTCTCGTAAACCCGGAGAAACATCACGTGTTTCAAAAAGTTGACGCCTACGCTGGCGATCCTATTCTCTCCTTGATGGAGCGTTTCAAAGAAGATCCGCGTAGTGACAAAGTAAACCTTAGCATCGGCCTCTATTACAACGAAGACGGGATTATCCCGCAGCTACAGGCGGTTGTTGAAGCGGAAGCGCGTCTTAACGCTCAGCCGCACGGCGCCTCGTTGTATCTCCCGATGGAAGGGCTGAATGCTTATCGCAACGCGATTGCCCCGCTGTTGTTCGGTGCAGAACACCCGGTGCTGGTGCAAAAGCGCGTCGCCTCTATTCAGACGCTGGGCGGTTCCGGCGCATTGAAAGTGGGCGCCGATTTTCTGAAACGCTACTTCCCGGGTTCTCGCGTTTGGGTCAGTGACCCGACCTGGGAGAACCACATCGCCATATTTGAAGGTGCTGGCTTCGAAGTAAGTACTTACCCTTGGTTTGATAACGAGACCAACGGCGTGCGTTTTGATGCGCTGCTGGCGAAACTGCAGACGCTGCCTGAACGCGACATTGTGCTGCTGCATCCGTGCTGCCATAACCCGACGGGCGCCGATCTGAATCCTGCCCAGTGGGATCAAATCACCGAGGTACTGAAAGCGCGCAACCTGATTCCGTTCCTTGATATCGCCTATCAGGGCTTTGGGGCGGGAATGGATGATGATGCTTACGCGATTCGCGCGATCGCCCGCGCCGGCATACCGATGCTGGTCAGCAACTCCTTCTCGAAAATTTTCTCACTGTACGGTGAGCGCGTGGGCGGCCTGTCGATCGTTTGCGAAGACACCGAAACCGCAAACCGTGTGCTGGGGCAACTGAAGGCGACCGTCCGTCGCAATTACTCCAGCCCGCCGAACTTTGGCGCTCAGGTTGTCGCGACCGTATTGAATGATGCGGAGCTGAAAGCCAGCTGGCTGGCGGAAGTGGAAGAGATGCGTACGCGTATTCTGGCGATGCGTCAGGAGCTGGTGAACGTTCTGAAAGACGCGGTACCGGGCGTCAATTTTGACTACCTGCTCAAACAGCGTGGGATGTTCAGCTACACCGGCCTGAGTGCGGCGCAGGTTGATCGTCTGCGTGAAGAGTTTGGCGTGTATCTGATTTCCAGCGGCCGGATGTGCGTGGCGGGTCTCAATTCACGCAACGTCCAGCGCGTCGCGCAGGCGTTTTCTGCCGTTATCTAATTCCCTGCGAATATCATGTCCTTTCCCGTTTGCGGGAAAGGACTATTCCCTTCCGAAGTGTGATCATTCTCTTTTTCTATGACATCTGAGCAGAAAATTCTTTTCATCGGCGAGGGCCGGAGTTAAGGTCATTGTCCAGTAATAAGCAGCCACATTATTGAAAATTATAACGATTCGACGACTTATACGCACCGTCATCCGCGCCGTATCGCGGCGGTTGCCCCAGGCGCCTTGCGGCCAGCAAAGCGGCAGTTGGCAGGATGACGCTTAAAAGGGATAACTATGCGCAAGATAACTTTGGCCTTTAGCGCCTTCTGTTTACTTTTCACGTTAAATCACTCAGCAATCGCCCTGGAGTCTTCTCCGTCACTAAATCCGGGTACCAACGTCGCCAGACTGGCTGAGCAGGCGCCTGTTCACTGGGTTTCCGTCGCACAGATTGAAAACAGCCTGTTGGGTCGTCAGCCGTTTGCCGTAGGTTTTGATATCGATGACACCGTGCTATTTTCCAGCCCGGGCTTCTGGCGCGGCCAAAAGACCTTCTCTCCCGGCAGCGATGCTTACCTGAAAAACCCGGAATTCTGGGAAAAAATGAATAACGGCTGGGACGAATTCAGCATGCCTAAAGAGGTGGCGCGTCAGCTGATTGCAATGCATGTGAAGCGCGGCGATAGCATTTATTTCGTCACCGGACGCAGCCAGACCAAAACGGAAACGGTCTCGAAAACGCTGCAGGATGATTTCCTGATCCCGGCGGCAAACATGAATCCGGTCATTTTTGCTGGTGATAAGCCGGGGCAGAATACGAAAGTCCAGTGGCTGAAAGAGAAGAATATTAAGGTCTTCTACGGTGATTCCGATAACGACATCTCTGCCGCGCATGATGCCGGGGCTCGCGGCATTCGCGTACTGCGCGCGTCAAACTCGTCATATAAACCTCTGCCGATGGCCGGAGCGCTGGGCGAAGAAGTGATCGTCAATTCCGAATACTAATTTCACCTTCTGTGGAAATGAGTCAGAAGCGAAAGCGGCAGCCTCCGGGCTGCCGCTTTTTTGTACGAAAAAGCGTGTGGGGAGGTTTTACCTTTTCGCTTATTGCTGCACACTTAGAAAGATTCATTCGCAACAGGGGTCGTTTATGTGGCATCAACAAACGCTGACGTTAGGCGCAAAATCTCGCGGTTTTCATCTGGTCACCGACGAGATCCTGGGACAGCTCCACGCGCTGTCGCGCGTCAAAGTCGGGATGTTGCATCTGCTGCTCCAGCACACTTCCGCTTCCCTGACGCTTAACGAAAACTGCGATCCAACCGTCCGTTACGATATGGAGCAGTATTTTCTCAGCGCGGTGCCGGATAATGCGCCGTATGAACATGATTATGAAGGTCCAGATGATATGCCGTCGCATATCAAGTCGTCGATGCTTGGCGTCTCCCTGCTGCTGCCGGTGAAGGACGGGCGCGTCAGGCTGGGGACCTGGCAAGGAATCTGGTTAGGGGAACATCGTATTCACGGCGGTTCGCGGCATATCGTTGCGACGCTCACGGGGGAATAACAGATGACAATTTCGGAGTTATTGCTGTACTGCATGGCAAAACCGGGCGCAGAGCAAAGCGTGCACAGCGACTGGAAGGCCACGCAGATTAAAGTGGCGGACGTGCTCTTTGCATTGGTGAAAGAAGTGGAAGATAAGCGGCCAGCCGTGTCGCTGAAAGCCAGTCCGGAGCTTGCCGAACTGCTGCGGGAACAGCATGTGGATATCCGCCCCAGCAGACATCTGAATAAAGCCCACTGGAGTACGGTCTTTCTTGATGGATCCTTGCCGGATTCGCAGATTTACTACCTGGTGGATGCTTCCTACCAGCAGGCGGTGCGGCTGCTGTCGGAACCGACCCGACAGCAGCTTTCCCGGTGATTAGCTCAGCAAGGGTTTGAGGAAGCGTGCGGTGTGCGAGGCTTCGCACTCTGCAACGGTCTCTGGCGTACCGGAGACGAGGATTTCACCGCCGCCGCTGCCGCCTTCCGGCCCAAGGTCAACGATCCAGTCCGCAGTTTTGATGACATCCAGGTTGTGCTCAATGACCACGATGGTGTTGCCCTGATCGCGCAGCTGATGCAGAACGTCCAGCAGCTGCTGGATATCGGCGAAGTGCAGCCCCGTCGTCGGCTCATCGAGAATATAGAGCGTCTGGCCGGTACCGCGTTTTGACAGCTCGCGCGCCAGCTTCACGCGCTGGGCCTCACCGCCGGACAGCGTCGTAGCGGACTGGCCGAGACGAATATAGGTCAGGCCGACGTCCATCAGCGTTTGTAGCTTACGCGCCAGCGCCGGCACGGCATCAAAGAACTCACGCGCTTCTTCAATGGTCATATCCAGCACTTCATGAATGGTCTTGCCTTTGTACTTAATCTCCAGCGTTTCGCGGTTATAGCGCTTGCCTTTGCACTGGTCGCACGGCACATAAATATCCGGCAAGAAGTGCATTTCGACTTTAATCACGCCATCACCCTGACAGGCTTCGCAGCGGCCGCCGCGGACGTTAAAGCTGAAGCGCCCTGGCGTATAGCCACGTGAGCGCGATTCCGGCACGCCGGCAAACAGTTCGCGTACCGGTGTGAAAACGCCGGTATAGGTTGCCGGGTTTGAGCGCGGCGTACGGCCAATCGGGCTCTGGTCGATATCAATGACCTTATCGAAGTGTTCCAGCCCCTGCACATCGCGATATGGCGCAGGTTCGGCGATGGTGGCGCCGTTGAGCTGACGCTGGGCAATCGGGAACAGCGTATCGTTAATCAGCGTGGATTTACCTGAACCGGAGACCCCGGTGATACAGGTAAACAGGCCGACCGGCAGCGTCAGCGTCACATCCTTCAGGTTGTTGCCGCGCGCACCGGTGAGCCTGAGCACTTTTTCCGCGTCGGCAGGCACGCGCTGCTTCGGCACTTCAATCTTGCGTTTGCCGCTCATGTACTGCCCGGTCAGGGATTCAGGCACCGCCATGATCGCCTCCAGCGTCCCTTCAGCCACCACCTGGCCGCCGTGTACCCCGGCGCCTGGGCCGATGTCGATCACGTGGTCGGCGGCGCGGATGGCGTCTTCATCATGCTCGACGACAATCACCGTATTGCCCAGATTGCGCAGATGAACCAGCGTGCCGAGCAGACGTTCGTTATCGCGCTGATGCAGGCCAATGGACGGCTCATCCAGCACGTACATCACGCCGACCAGTCCGGCACCAATCTGGCTTGCCAGACGAATACGCTGGGCTTCACCGCCGGAGAGGGTTTCTGCCGAACGGGAGAGCGTCAGGTAGTTCAGGCCGACGTTGACGAGGAATTTCAGGCGATCGCCAATCTCTTTCAGCACTTTTTCCGCAATTTGCGCCCGCTGGCCGGACAGCTTCAGATTGGTGAAGAAATCCATCGCGTGGCCAATGCTCATGTCAGAGATGGTTGGCAGCGGCGTATTTTCGACAAACACGTGGCGGGCTTCGCGGCGCAGACGGGTACCGTCACAGCTGGCGCACGGACGATTGCTGATAAACTTCGCCAGCTCTTCGCGCACCGCGCTGGATTCCGTCTCTTTGTAGCGGCGTTCCATATTGTGCAGCACGCCTTCGAACGGGTGACGGCGCACTGAAGTATCGCCACGGTCGTTCATGTATTTGAATTCAATATTCTCTTTGCCTGAGCCGTACAAAATGACCTTCTGCACGTCGGCGTTCAGGGTGCCCCACGGCGCCTCGATATCGAACTGATAATGCTCCGCCAGCGACTTCAGCATCTGGAAGTAGTAGAAGTTGCGGCGATCCCAGCCGCGAATGGCGCCGCCCGCCAGCGACAGCTCCGCATTCTGGATGACCCTGTCGGGATCGAAGTACTGCTGAACGCCCAGACCGTCACAGGTCGGGCAGGCGCCTGCCGGGTTGTTGAACGAAAACAGGCGAGGCTCCAGCTCACGCATGCTGTAGCCGCAAATCGGACAGGCGAAATTGGCGGAGAACAGCAGCTCTTCCGCTTTTTCATCGTCCATATTGGCGACAACGGCGGTACCGCCGGAAAGATCCAGAGCGGTTTCAAAGGATTCGGCCAGACGCTGGGACAGATCGTCACGCACCTTGAAGCGATCGATCACCACCTCAATGGTGTGTTTCTTTTGCAGTTCCAGCTTCGGCGGATCGGAAAGATCGCAGACCTCGCCGTCGATCCTCGCGCGGATATAGCCCTGGCTGGCCAGGTTCTCCAGCGTTTTGGTGTGCTCGCCTTTACGTTCTTTAATGATCGGCGCCAGCAGCATCAGGCGCTGACCTTCCGGTTGTGAGAGCACGTTGTCGACCATCTGGCTGACGGTCTGTGCGGCCAGAGGAACATCATGGTCCGGGCAGCGCGGCTCGCCGACGCGCGCGTACAGCAGGCGCAGATAGTCGTGAATTTCGGTAATGGTCCCAACCGTAGAGCGAGGGTTATGGGACGTTGATTTCTGTTCAATGGAAATCGCCGGCGACAGTCCTTCGATATGATCGACGTCCGGCTTCTCCATTAGCGACAGGAACTGGCGCGCATAGGCAGAGAGTGATTCAACGTAGCGACGTTGCCCTTCGGCATACAGTGTGTCGAAAGCCAATGAGGATTTGCCTGACCCTGACAGCCCGGTGACGACAATCAGTTTGTCGCGTGGGATGACGAGGTTGATGTTTTTGAGATTATGGGTGCGGGCGCCCCGAACTTCGATCTTATCCATTCACCTTTCCCGGTAGATACGCGGATTGCCTGGTTTGTTAGAAGGACAAACGGCAGAAACGGCTAATTATGACACAATTTAACCTGTTTGAATATACAGTATTGGAATGCATTTTCGCGTGGGGTATGCAAAAATGGCGTACCGCGAGAGTTATCTGGAACATACTTCCCAGCTATCAACATAGCGCCTGGAAATGGTACACTCGCGCGTTTACACTATTAAGAAACGCATTCAGGAGACACAAACATGGCCAGCAGAGGCGTAAACAAGGTGATTCTCGTCGGTAATCTGGGCCAGGACCCGGAAGTACGCTACATGCCGAGTGGTGGCGCAGTTGCCAACATTACGCTGGCTACTTCCGAATCCTGGCGTGATAAAGCGACCGGTGAGATGAAAGAGCAGACTGAATGGCACCGCGTTGTGCTGTTCGGCAAACTGGCGGAAGTGGCCGGCGAGTATCTGCGTAAAGGTTCTCAGGTCTACATTGAAGGCCAGCTGCGTACCCGTAAATGGACTGACCAGTCTGGTCAGGAAAAATACACCACCGAGATCGTGGTTAACGTTGGCGGCACGATGCAAATGCTCGGCGGTCGTCAGCAGGGCGCGGGCGCTCCGGCAGGCGGCGGTCAGCAGCAGGGCGGTTGGGGTCAGCCTCAGCAGCCGCAGGGCGGCAACCAGTTTAGCGGCGGCGCGCAGTCTCGCCCGCAGCAGCAGGCACCGGCAGCACCTTCTAACGAACCACCGATGGATTTCGATGACGATATCCCGTTCTAAGATCATCCTTAGGCACTGTCGTTAAAGCATAAGAAAAAGCCCCGTTTTCGGGGCTTTTTTATATCTGCTCTCTCCGCGTATCCAGCGATGATACTGCCTCACGGCGTAGCGGGAGCGGCCTGTTCCCCGGCGGGCGTTGCCGCGCTGCTCGACTGGGTGGTGGCTTTTTGTTTGCGCGCCATCTCATCGACAATTAGCCGATAGGCAATGTAGTACTTATAGATATTGCTGACGTAGGTGACGGTCTCGGAACCGATCTTCTCAGCGGCCAGATACTCCACATTGCCAAACCAGATATCAGGGTTAAAACCGCGCTTGCTGGTTTCTGTCCGCAGGCGGGCGATACGGGCGGGCCCGGCGTTATAGGAGGCGAAGGAAAAGAGCGCTTTGTCGAGCCGGGTCATCGGCTCATCGCCATAGTAATGGTCGATCATCCAGCGCATATATTTCACCCCGGCATGGATATTCGGATCCAGCTTGCTGATATCTCCGACCTTCAGCTCTTTGCCCGTCCGCGGCATCACCTGCATAACGCCGATGGCGCCCACGTGGCTACGAACCGACTGATTGAGGCGTGATTCCTGATAACCCTGGGCCGCCATTAACAGCCAGTCAACGTCATACCGAGCGCCGTATTTACGGAAGATATCCACCATCGCCAGAAATTTTCGCCGTTCCTTCTGCGCGGCGGCATTTTTGACATACTTCGCGTTCTTCAGATAGCGCAACAGGATGGTATTTCCCAGCTTACTGCCCTGGCCGTTAGCCTTCACAAAGCGGTTTAGCGAGGCGAGAAGCTGCGGACTGTTCTTACGTACCGCCCAGCCGATGCTGGCATCTTTACGCAGGACAATATCCTGATGGACTTCAATTTTGGGGAAAACTTGTTTCCAGAATAGCGCTTTATGACGATCGACGACGGTCAACGGAATAAGGCCGGCGCTGAGCATTTCTATCAGGTCCTCATCTTCGAGTGATTCCGGAGCGGCTTCGATAATAACCGGCGGACGAGATTCTTTCGCAAAATGCGCATTCAGGGCGACCAGGCTTTGGTAATAGCTTGATGACTGGCGAACAAATACCTCTTTGCCAGAAAGTTGTTCCAGGTTGGCGACTTCCGGTGAACCAGGACCGGAGAGCAGAAGCTCCTGAACATTGGAATAGAGCGGTATCGTGAAGTCAGCCTGCTGCTGACGATCCTCGGTAATCGTAAGATTTGCGGCGACGATATCTCCTTTGCCGGCAACGAGTGCGCTGAAGAGCTGGTCACGGGCCACCGGGACGAAAACTATCCGTACCTTCAGATGGCGATGTTTGAGCTTTTTCTCCTTCATCAACTGTTGATTAAGGTTGCGTTCGTACTCAATGAAGATGTCATGCGTTGCCCCGCGCTGGGTACCTTTGTCGATAAAGAAAAAGGTCTTGCTGTAGGTGGTTAAGACTCTGATGACGCGTCTGTCGAGCATACCGGGGAGATCGCCTTGCCAGGGCTTCTGCATCTCTTGCGTATTGAGTTCCAGCGCCTGTCGTTTTTCCTGAGGCGGAGGTTGCTTTTCCCCGACTGCCGCATAAACGGAACCGGCAAACAGCAGGGCAACAAGGCAGGCAAAGCTGGCGATAGCGGGTCGTTGAAATGAGAGGATGTTCATGGAGAGAAGCTCCGCAGGTGCATCCCTATATTTTAGTCAACTCTGGGGGGGTTAGCCTGTTCGTTTGCCCGACTGCGCGGGGAAACATCGCCGGTTGTGTCAGAGGCGAGAGCCACTTTTTGTGCTGCCAAAAGAGAGGCTATCTGCCTCGATTCTGGCAGGCATATTGCCGGGCTAACCAGGCTCTCTGTTTTGGGGCATTCATTTTATTGTGATAAAGGAATGAGCGGCCACAAATGATTATGGAGATAATATGATTGAATAATGTTTTTTTTATGTTGTTGTAAGTGTTGGTATTAATTATTTGAGTGACTTGAGAATATTATTTGTTATTTATCCCGTTGTTTTATTTGTTGTATTTTAATCTGTTTCCGCTATTTTACATTATCAACTTGATAATGAATCTCATTTCTAATAACGTGATAACGCACAATAATCATCTCTAAGGCTGATCGAAAAACGCTATCTAAGAATAGTGCTGACGCGTATTTTTCATTTTTGACAGGGTGAGACTTTATATTTTGGCCACAGGCTATTTATATCCCGTTCATTTTCCGGGAGGGCCTTGCTATGCCAAAACCAGGCACTAAGTTGTTCGCATGGAAATGATTGCCGCTGTTTATCTAAGGATGAAGGAGGCGCGCCCGACAGCAAAAAAAGAAAACAGGGCATACTCCATGAAACGAAACTCACACTACTCGCTGGCCGCGCTGATTCATCTGGCTATCTGGGGCGCGGTGCTACCCGCGCAGGCCGCCGACATCAGCAAACCGGAAGAGGCAAAGGACGCCGATACCGCTGCGGCCAAAACCGAAGAGACGATGGTAGTGACTGCTGCCAGACAGACCTTACAGGCGCCGGGCGTATCAACGCTCACGGCTGACGAAATTCGCAAACATCCGCCGGCACGCGATATCTCAGAACTGATTCGCACTCAGCCGGGGGTGAACCTGACTGGCAACTCGACCAGCGGCCAGCGCGGGAATAACCGGCAAATTGATATCCGCGGTATGGGGCCAGAGAATACGCTGATTCTGATCGATGGAAAGCCGGTGACCAGTCGCAATTCGGTACGCTATGGCTGGCGCGGCGATCGCGATACGCGTGGCGACACCGGTTGGGTTCCTGCGGAGATGATCGACCACATTGATGTGATTCGCGGCCCTGCGGCGGCGCGCTATGGCAACGGCGCAATGGGTGGCGTCGTGAATATCATCACTAAGCCTGTGAATAACGAATGGCACGGCTCCTGGAATACCTACATGAACGCGCCGCAGCACCGAAAAGAGGGGGCGACGAAGCGGACGAACTTCAGCCTTGAGGGGCCGATGTCGGACAGCGTGAGTTTTAATTTATGGGGCAACCTGAGTAAAACCCAGGCTGATGCCCAGGATATTAACGCCGGCCACGAGGCGGAGCGGACCGGCAGCTATGCCGGATCTTATCCGGCCGGGCGTGAAGGGGTGGTGAACAAAGATATCCACGGTAAGCTGCGCTGGGAATTTGCTCCCATGCAGGCGCTGGAGTTTGAAACTGGCTATAGCCGCCAGGGCAACCTCTACGCTGGCGATACCCAGAACACCAATACCAGTACGCTCGTGAAAAGCATGTATGGTAAAGAGACCAACCGAATTTACCGTCAGACCTACGGCCTGACCTGGACCGGAGGCTGGGACAACGGTGTCACCAGCAACAGCTATGCGCAGTATGAACATACCCGTAACTCCCGTATGAATGAAGGTCTGGCCGGCGGGACCGAGGGCATCTTCTCCAGCAGCGAATTCTCGGATATCGATCTGGCGGACGTTCTGCTGCACAGCGAGGTCAATATCCCGTTTACGCTGGGCGTTGAGCAGAACCTGACGTTGGGCACCGAGTGGAATCAGCAGCGGATGAAAGATGGCGTGTCGACCACCCAGGCACTCTCTTACGGCTCGATTGACGGTATTTCGACCTCCGGCCGCACGCCTTACAGCAGCGCCGAAATTTTCTCGCTGTTTACCGAAGATAATATCGCGCTAACCGATAGTACGATGCTGACGCCGGCCCTGCGTTTTGACCATCACAGCATCGTCGGTAATAACTGGAGTCCGTCGCTGAACCTGTCGCAGGGACTGAGCGACGACTGGACCCTGAAGCTAGGCATTGCCCGCGCCTATAAAGCGCCGAACCTCTATCAGCTCAACCCCAACTATATTCTCTACAGTAACGGCCAGGGGTGCTACGCCAGCAGTTCGGCCTGTTATCTGATGGGAAATAGCGACCTGAAGGCGGAAACCAGCGTTAACAAAGAGATTGGTCTGGAATACAAGCACGAAGGCTATCAGGCGGGGATAACCTGGTTCCGTAACGACTACCGCAATAAAATTGAGTCCGGGTATTCAGCTGTCGGTACGGCAAGCAATGGAACCACGAATATTTATCAGTGGGAGAACGTCCCCAAAGCGCTGGTGGAGGGGCTGGAAGGTTCGCTTAACCTGCCGGTGAGTGAAACGGTCAACTGGAGTAATAACCTGACCTGGATGTTGCAAAGTAAGAACAAGACGACCGGCGATCGCCTGTCGGTGATTCCGCAGTTTACCCTTAACTCTACGCTCGGCTGGCAGGTCCGCGACGATCTCTCGTTGCAAAGCACCTTTACCTGGTACGGGCGGCAGAAACCTAAGCGTTTCAATTACAAAGGCGAGGCGGTATCCGGTAGTGAGCTGAACGAAGTGAGTCCGTACAGCATCGTCGGGCTGAGCGCGACCTGGGATGTGAACAAAAATCTCAGCCTGACCAGCGGCGTGGATAACCTCTTTGATATACGCCACTACCGTGCTGGAAATGCCCAAACGACCGGGAACGCGACCACCGGCGCCTATTTATACGGTGCCGGTGCGGAGACCTATAATGAGTCAGGGCGGACCTTCTATGTCAGCGTAAATACGCATTTCTGATCCTGTTCTGCCTGGCCGGGAACATAAGTCTGTTCCCGGCCTTTTATTTTTAACTTCAGCAAGGATTATCCGGATTGTTCATTAATACGCTGGCGAAACTGCGTGGGGGTGAGAGAATAATACCTCTTAAATGTCCGGTTAAATGCACTGATATCTTCATATCCGGCCATAATGCAAATATCGACGATACGGAAAGCCGGTTGCATCTGTAATAAATCACGACATAGCGACATACGCTGTTGCCTGATATATTCCATCGGCGACATATTAAAATGATGACGGAACAGACGAAAGAGGTGCCACTCGGAATACCCGGAAAACACGCTGAGTGCATTGACCGTGAGTTTTTTCTCGAGGTTGTTTTTTATCCAGCGTACCAGTTCGTTGAGAACGGACTGCTGGATCTCATTTCTACGCATGATTCATGCTCATTCCAGGACCGGGCCTTTCCATCGTGTGGCGGGAGGGCTGCAGGCGGCCAGGTAAATGCCTCACCCTCCATGGTAAGGCGCCACTACTTTACTTTTGCGATATAACGCTTGATGTGCTTTGATGTTCCCATAAGCCTCTCATACTCTATTCTGCTATTTTGAGGAAAAGATGAAGAATTCATACAAATTAACGCCCGGAACCCTTGCGGGTATTACGGGTCGTTACTGCATAATTTATTCAATATCTCTTCATTTTAAGTTCGGTATTTCAGGGTAAATTGCCGGTGTTCCTGGTTTATCCCAGAGAGCATCATTCCTGACAAGATCATTCCCCCTTTCACCCCATTAGAAAGGGGGCTTTTTGTTTTATACCTTAAAGTCATTGTGCGCTTTCATTCGGTTGTCAGGTTGCTGCTCAGACTGACTTATTAGAACGAAGTTCCGTTAAATTTTATTTTTTTCTCCAGCCAATAACATCCATTTTTTCTCCATTGTTTCGCCATAATGAAGTGTAATTCTGCGCGTTGCTTACGCAAATCCCAGCAGAATTCTGCTATCGCCAAATATCTCTTAGACGAAACGTCCATGCTAAAGAAAACAAATATCATTGCCGGGTTATTAATTTCTCCCTTAACGCTTTATGCATCAACAACGTACAAAATTGATGATATTCGCTTTGAGGGGTTGCAGCGTGTTACCGTAGGGGCCGCGCTATTAAGCATGCCGATCCATACCGGAGAACGGGTGTCTAATGATGATATTAGCGAGTCGCTACGCGCTTTATATGCCAGCGGTAACTTTGAAAATGTCCAGATCCTGCGCGATGGAACGACGCTGGTGGTACAGCTTAAAGAGCGGCCGACCATCGCCAAATTAAGTTTTTCGGGGAATAAAGCGGTGAAAGATGACGCCCTGAAAGACAATCTGGCGGCCAGCGGCGTCGAAGAAGGGAGCGCGTTAGATCGTAATGCCCTCAGTGAAATAGAAAAAGGATTACAGGATTTCTATTATAGCGTCGGGAAATACAGTGCGCAGGTCCATGCTGTGGTCACGCCGCTACCGCGAAACCGCGTCGATTTAAAGTTTGTTTTTCAGGAAGGGATCGCCGCGACGATTGCCCAGATTAATATTATCGGCAATAAAGCCTTCCGCGAGGAAACTCTGCTGGACCAGCTGCAGCTGCGTGACCATGTTCCATGGTGGAACGTGATTGGCGACAAGAAATATCAGAAACAAAAAATGGAAGCCGACCTGGAAACCCTGCGTAGTTATTACCTCGATCGTGGCTATGCGCGCTTTACCATTAACTCCAGTCAGGTCAGCATCACGCCGGATAAAAAGTCGCTGTATCTGACGGTCAATCTCTCTGAAGGCGATCGCTATAAAGTCACCAGCACGCTGGTGAGCGGCGAGATGGCCGGGCATGCGCAAGAGACAGAAGCGCTGGCGCAGTCTCTGTCGGGCAAATGGTACAGCGGAGCCGACATTACCGCCGTTGAAAACAGCATCAAAAAACGCTTTGGTAAATATGGCTATGCCTGGCCCCAGGTGAATACCCGTACGGAAATCGATGAGACCAACAAAAGTGTGACCCTGCATATCAATGTTGATGCCGGACGTCGGTATTCCGTGCGCCAGATCCGGTTTACCGGGAATGATACTTCGCGTGACGCCGTCTTGCGTCGTGAAATGCGGCAAATGGAGGGGGCGTGGCTCAACGACGAAAAAGTACAGCAAGGGAAAGAGCGGCTGGATCGTACGGGCTTTTTTGAAACGGTGGATAAAGAAATCACCCCGGTTGCCGGGAGCCAGGATCAGGTCGACGTGGTGTATAAAGTGAAAGAACGTAACACCGGTTCGTTTAACGTGGGCCTGGGATTCGGGACAGACAGCGGCATCAGCTATCAGCTTGGCGTCACTCAGGATAACTGGCTAGGCACCGGCAACAGCGTGAGTTTTAACGGCACCCGTAACAGCTACCAGTCCTATGTTGAACTGGGCGCAACCGACCCCTATTTTACCGTTGATGGCGTCAGCCTCGGCGGGAAAATTTTCTACAACAGCTACGATGCTGCCGATGCAGATGCCGGGAGCTATAACCAGCAAAGCTACGGGCTGGGGAGCAATCTTGGTTTCCCGATTAGTGAGAATAACTCACTGAATGTGGGCATTGATTACGTCCATAACTACCTGACGAACATGGATCCGGAGCTGACGACGTGGAATTACCTTAATTCGCGAGGGATTTATCCGAACGTGGTCACCAAAGATGGCGACAGCGGGGCGACGTATAGCGCCAACGACGTTTTCGCCAGTCTCGGCTGGAGCTATAACAATCTCGACCGCGGGTTTTTCCCTCGTTCCGGGAATAAAAGCAGCCTGAGCGGTAAAGTGACCGTGCCGGGATCAGACAACAGCTATTACAAACTCACCCTGGATACCACGCAATATCTCCCTCTGAATGAAGGGAAAAGCTGGGTCTGGATGGAGCATCTGAAAGCAGGTTATGCCGGCGGCCTGAACGGGAATTCGGTTCCGTTTTACGATAACTTCTATGCCGGAGGGTCGTCGTCAGTGCGGGGGTTCTCTTCCAATACGATTGGTCCAAAAGCGGCCTATTATCGCTGTAACGGGACTGAAAGCAGCTACAGTAACTGCCCGGTTGAAAGCTCTTCGGATGCGGTGGGCGGCAACGCCATGGCGGTACTGAATAGTGAATTTATTATTCCGACGCCGTTTATTAATGATAAATATGCCGACAGTTTACGCACCTCGCTGTTCGTCGATGCGGGGACGGTATGGAGTACATCATGGCAAAATAGCGCTCAGACGCAGGCCGCCGGGATCCCTGACTACGGCGATCCGCTGCATATTCGTATGTCGGCAGGGATTGCGGTGCAGTGGATGTCGCCGCTGGGGCCGCTGGTCTTTTCCTGGGCCGAACCATTTAAAAAATATGATGGCGATAAAGCGGAGCAGTTTCAGTTTAATATTGGCAAAACCTGGTAAATTATTCATCAATAACGCGATGGGTTGATGACAATCCGTCGCGTCCTCTTTAACTGTAGTCGGCACATCAATCATCCGCGGATTGTAAATTTATACCTGGCGTAATGTAGAATTATGTCGCTATATTTTCATGTCTACGTATTTTATATTACTCCGCTACTAACTGTTTATCAATTTACTGGCAGAATATCGTGATTTTACCTCACAATATCGAGGAGAGGGCTTGCGGATAATTATAATCTTTGCTATGACTAGCTATGTGGCTGTTTCTCATAAAGCACAAGGACGCGACATGAAATGGATAATTCAGAACACAATTATTTGCCCACATTCCGGTGTAGCATTTTCAAGTATATCGAGATTGCGCTTTTTAAAATTTATTATATGGTATGAAGCCGATATTCTGTTACTTCCCGGAGAATCCATGAAACTGTATTCCTCGAAGGTATTAGTTAATGGAAAATATCATTATATTAAGGTCTACAATATGTCAACCTACAGCCATGAGCAATGGGAAATCCTAAGGGAAAGACCATCCTGCCCCTATGATTTCGGGGCCACGACGATAGAGGGTTGCTGTTATCAGCCACATTGTGCGATTAAACGTTGCCCTGGCAATTTCAAGCACCATGCGCTGTGTTAACGAAGTTGGCGCTAACCATTGGTATTTTCACAAATAAAATAGGGGGTATTTGTTGACATAAATACCCACGAGTCATGTTTTATCTTTAATATTTTGATAATGAATCGATCTTCTTTTCTGATCCCCGTAAAGAACGGCGGTAGAATCTCATCGAATTTATCAGGGAGCGCTGTGGAATTTGAGCGAATGTTCGTGTCGCTACTTCTGAAAATATAAATATTATTTTTATTTTTTACATAGGTTATATATTTTCTGATGCTGATGTCATCCTTTGTGTTTCTGGAGTTACCGGTGAATGTAATTAACCCATCCCCATCGCTGGCAAAGAAAGTGACAGAGAAAGAATATTCCTCACCGTCATTAACTATTGAAAAAGCGGATGTGCAGTTAATGCTCTCATCGTCATCAAATGAACTGATGTAATAAAATACAAGACTTATCGTGATAATAATGAAAGTATATGCAATGACTTTGTTTATTTTTCGTGTTTTCATATTGTGTTATTTTAAGTAATAAGATGAGGTACAGAATGATTTTTTATGAGATTTTATTGGGTATCGACAGGAGATCAGTGAGGTCCTGCTCGATGGGTAATGATTCGTTATATAAATAGTCCGTCCATTTGAGCAGGTGATATTATGCTCTTTAAGAAAATTAATATAGTACTCATCAAATCTTAGATCATCATTTCTGAAAACCTTGCAGCTATTGATCGTCGTGATCAGCGTATACGACGCGAAAGGTGAATCGATCGTGGCTGACGGGTTAAGGTAGATAATATGCAACAGAATAATCAACAGACTGGTAATACCGGCGACAAGCCATCCTGTCTTTCTTTTTCTCACGGCCTCGATGATTCTCGTCGACAGGACGTCACCTTTGTCTTGCGCTGTCGGTGGGTCGGCGTGAAGTTGCTGGCTCCCTTCATGATGAGCGCCGCTTCCTTCCGTCACAACTCTGTTCAGCTGATTTATTTCTGGAGTGGCAATATCATTATCCTTCTCCGCAGGGGCGCCGGGAGTATCAATCCGGATATTCGCTTCATCCGCAATCATGAAACCCCGTTTAGGGATCGTTTGAATCAGTGTTCCATTCACATTGAAGTAATTTAAAGACTTACGCAGCAAAGAGATATTTTGATGTAGAGTATTCGGCGTAACACTCATCCCCCTTTCTCCCCACGCATTTTGCAGTAGCTCTGCCTGAGTGACGATTCTTCCTTGATTTTTTATTAACAAATCAAAGCAAAGGCTTGATGGTATTGCCAGGGCCATACGTTCATTACTTTTTATGGAATGGAGAGTATGCGCTTCTGAGTTAAATCGCAGCGTGTTCTCTATAACGTAAATAGTAGCCATATATGATTTCTTATTGTGAGAATAGTTACCACTGTGTCATTTATCTGGGATTTGATGCCGCGATACTAGCACCAAAGAGTAAACCTGACATTCACTCATAACTAAGAATACTCTTAATCCCCAGGTGAGGTTTTGCCTGAATTGCTTTTTATTTGTTAAATTTACTAATTATTCTTATGTTTATCAATAGTTTGAGTTTTAACAAATACTCAACAGATGTGATTTTTTTGCCCTTCATAACTTTATGAGTAATAAATTTTGCTTATTAAGCTTACTATTTGTGCATGAAATGTGGCGGTGTTACCGTAACAAAAATAATAGTGATGTTTTGTCACCTTTCATAAAAGAAAAGTAAAAAGCTGAGGCGAACTTCATTATAGGTGTTTGTCTCAGCCAACGGATGGGGGTCAACAGACTCAATGGAATGGAGGTTCTGTTATCATGGCGGTATTGATCGTAACAGATAATTATTTCTATATGCAGGGTCTGGTCAGCATGGCTGACGATGATTGCAACATTACCTGGGTCGATAACATTGACAGTGAGTATGCGTACCAGCAGTGCCAGGTACTGAGTGCCGAAGATTACGTCATTATCCATTTTGCACAGATAGATAAAATGCTTTGTTCATATCAGTATTATTTGATGAACAGTCCGGCGAAAGTGATCGTGGCTCCGGATGCCAAATTTGTCAGTGATGTTTCTGACATCAATAATATCTGTTTTCTGTCTGCTGACGCGAGTGTTAAAACGGTTGAAAACATCCTTAAGCTGAAGAGGTTTAAAGCCAGAAAAAGAAACCTCACGGTTCGTGAAGAGAAAATTATGTCATTAATGATTATTGGGAACTTAATTAATGATATTTCTAAAACTCTTGGTCTGAGTATCAAGACGGTGAGTTTACATAAAAGTAATACCAGTAATAAGGTCGGCTTGTTAAATAACAACAACATTACCATGCTTGCCTTAATGCGTTTTATCTTGCCGGCATCAGGGACCGACATGATCCTTATTTAATGTTGTATCACTGGCAGCATTATTGCGTTTTATTTTCGCGGAAATTTATTGAGTTTTATCGATTTTATTCAAGTTTTGCATTTAAGAACATCAGGTTCTTAAGGGTAATGGCTCCATAAATAACTATGGAACAGCACGGGCGATAAAAAGCCTATTATTTTTATCAGGTGATGAATATGAAATTGAAAATGTTAGCAGCAGCTCTTGTGACGACTTTCTGTGTGGGCGCTGTTCAGGCAGCAGACGTTACGGCTCAGGCCGTCGCAACCTGGTCAGCAACGGCAAAAAAAGACACTACCAGCAAACTGGTTGTGACCCCTCTGGGTAGCCTGGCTTTCCAGTATGCAGAAGGGATTAAAGGCTTTAACTCTCAGAAAGGTCTGTTTGATGTTGCAATTGAAGGGGATGCGACTGCGACAGCATTTAAACTGACCTCCCGTCTGATTACCAATACCCTGACCCAGCTGGATACCTCCGGTTCGACGCTGAATGTGGGTGTGGATTATAACGGCGTTGCCGTCGAAAAATCGGCTGATACCGTCATGATCGACACCGCGAATGGCGTTCTGGGCGGCAACCTTAGCGCACTGTCTAACGGTTATAACCAGGCTGGCCGCGCGACCGCACAGGATGGTTTCAACTTCTCTATCATCAGTGGCACCACCGATGGTACGGCTGCAGTGACCGATTACAGCACGCTGCCGGAAGGGATCTGGAGCGGTGACGTCAGCGTCCAGTTCGACGCGACATGGACCAGCTGATTTCTCTGTAGCACGAGCAGGGGGGATTCCCCCTGCTTTCTTCCACGGACCGAATTCATATGAAAAACCGCATTCTGGCTATCAGCCTGTATTTTTGCGCCATCATGCCGGCCCTGGCACTGGATGTTGGCGATATTTCTTCATTTATGAACAGCGACGCCAGCGTGCTCAGTAAAGAGATTAAAAACACCACCGAGAGTGGACGCTTAATCAATATCCATGTTGAACGCCTTTCCTCACCGCTTGAAGGCGGCAGCGTGATTCCGATGGACAGTCAGGATGAAGTGCTGCTGACACCAGCCAGCCTGCTACTGCCCGCGAAGAGTAGCGATGTCATTCGTTTTTTCTACAAAGGACCGGCGGATAATAAAGAGCGCTACTACCGCATCGTCTGGTTCGATCAGGCGTTGAGCGATGCGCAGCGCGATAGTGCCAGGCGCAGTGCGGTGGCTACCGCATCGGCCCGCATCGGCACCATCCTGGTCGTTGCCCCACGCAAGGCGGATTACCGCTATCAGTATGCCAATGGAACGCTGGTGAATACCGGCAATGCCACGCTACGTATCCTGGCTTACGGCCCCTGCCTGAAGCCCGCAGATGGCAAAGAATGCAAAGAAAACTATTACCTCATGCCCGGCAAAGAGCGCCGTTTCACCCGCGTGAATGTTGCCGATAAAAAAGGGCGGGTCGCACTCTGGCAGGGCGAGCAGTTTGTTCCCGTAAAATAACAATTGTGCTGACGGAATCAGGTTATGCCTTTACGACGGATTTCACCTGAGCTGAAAACGCTCCTTGCCTGTGGTATGGCCATTTTTACTCTTCCGCTTAGTGTGAATGCCGCTCCTCAGCAGGTGCAGCAAATTGGCGGCGTAGTGATTCCCCAGGCCTTCAGCCAGGCGCTACAGGATGGAATGAGTATCCCACTGTTTCTTCACCTGGAAGGCAGCGCGGGGACGCAGGATGACCAGCGGCTTGGCAGTGCGTTTATTTGGCTGGACGCCGGTACGCTTCGCGTCCGTCATATTCAGCTGGAAGAGCGCGGGGACAACGCCAGCGTGAGTGAACAAACCCGAAAAACGCTGACTGAACTGGCGAATGAACCTTTCAACAGCGATTTACACATCATGCTCACCCGCGATGCGCAGCTGCAGCTCAGTCTGCGGCAGCTGCTGCTGCAACTGGTCGTGAAACGAGAGGCGCTGGGAACCGTTCTGCGTTCGCGCAGTGAAGATATCGGCCAGTCCAGCGTTAACAGCATCAGCAGCAGTCTGAACTATAACCTCGGCGTGTATAACAACCAGATGCGTAACGCTGGCAACAGTACGTCCAGCTATCTGTCGTTGAACAGCGTCAGCTCACTGCGCGAGCACCATATTGTGTTGGACGGGTCGCTCTACGGCACCGGAACCAGCAATCAGGATAGCGAAATTTATAAGGCCATGTATGAGCGTGATTTCGCCGGGCATCGCTTTGCCGGCGGGATGCTGGATACGTGGAATTTACAGTCGCTTGGACCGATGACCGCCATTTCTGCCGGGAAAATCTACGGCGCATCCTGGGGAAACCAGGCCAGCTCAACGGTGTTTGATAATTCACAATCGGTCACGCCAATCGTGGCTTTCTTGCCGGCAGCAGGTGAAGTGCATTTATCGCGCGACGGACGTCTGCTGAGCGTACAGAACTTCGTAATGGGTAACCACGAAGTGGACACCCGAGGCCTGCCATACGGCATTTATGATGTGGATGTTGAGGTGATCGTCAATGGCCGGGTGGTCAGCAAGCGCACTCAGCGGGTGAACAAACTTTTCAGTCGCGGGCGCGGAGCGGGTGCTCCGCTGGCCTGGCAGGTGTGGGGCGGCAGCTTTCATATGGATCGCTGGTCAGAGAGCGGCAAGAAGAGCAAACCGGCGAAAGAGAGCTGGCTGGCGGGGGCGTCGACATCCGGATCCGTGGGCACGTTCAGCTGGGCGGCAACCGGCTACGGTTATGATAGCAATGCCGTCGCCGAGACGCGTCTGACCGTACCGCTGACGGAGTCTGTCAACGTCAACCTGCAAAATATGCTGGCCAGCGATAGCTCCTGGAGCAGCATTGGCAGCATCAGCGCCACCTTACCCGGAGGTTTTAGCACCGTCTGGGTTAACCAGGAAAAAACCATTATTGGCGCCCGGTTACGGCGCAGCGATGCCGACAACCGGGCGATTGGCGGAACCCTTAATCTGAACCCGCTGTGGTCAAAGCTGGGGACCTTTAGCATTAGCTACAACGACGACCGTCGCTACAACAGCCATTACTACACGGCGGATTATTATCAGACTCTCTTTAGCGGGGCCTTCGGCTCGCTGGGCCTGCGTGCCGGTATTCAGCGCTTCAATAATGGTGGCAGTGGTAGCAGTAGCAGTACCGGGAAATATGTTGCGCTCGATTTCTCACTCCCCCTGGGAAACTGGTTCAGCGCCGGTATGACCCACCAGAACGGCTATACCATGGCAAACCTTTCCGCCCGTAAACAGTTTGATGAGGGCGTGGTACGTACTCTTGGGGCCAATATTTCGCGGGCGATCTCCGGTGATACCGGCGATGACAAAACGCTGAGCGGCGGAGGCTATGCCCAGTTCGATACCCGCTATGCCAATGGTACGCTCAATATTAACAGCGGCGCTGACGGCTATGTGAATACCAACCTGACCGCCAGCGGTAGCGTCGGCTGGCAGGGGCGGAATATCGCCGCCAGCGGGCGCACCGACGGTAACGCCGGCGTGATTTTTAACACCGATCTCGATGATGACGGCAAGCTGAGCGCCAGGGTCAACGGACGGGTCATCCAGCTGACCGGCAAACGCAACTATCTGCCGCTCTCGCCGTACAGCCGTTACGAAGTCGAGCTGCAAAACAGTAAGAACTCCCTCGACAGCTACGACATTGTCAGCAACCGCAAGAGCAGCCTGACGCTCTACCCGGGCAACGTGGCGGTTATCGAACCGGAAGTGAAACAGATGGTGACCGTTTCCGGGCGCATCCGCGCCGAAGATGGAACGCTGCTGGCCAATGCACACATCAATAACCATATTGGCCGCACCCGTACCGATAACACGGGAGGATTCGTGATGGACGTGGATAAAAAATACCCCACCATCGATTTCACCTACGGCAATAACCAAAGCTGTGAAGTCGGGCTTGAGATAAGTCAGGCGCGCGGGGCGGTGTGGGTCGGCGATGTCGTCTGCACGGGTCTGAAAACTTACGCCAGCGCGCAGCAGGCAGGAGAAGGTCATGAAAGCTAAGTGGTTCCCGTTGGTAAGCCTGTTTATTGTCGCACTGTGCGCGGTGCGGGCAGAGGCGGCGGTAACGAAAACAACCTGGCCGGACGCGGCAGCGGTGCAGTTTGTTTTCGTGGAAAACAACTCCGATGATAACTTTTTCGCCACTCCAGGCGGCGTGCTGGATCCGCGCATGACCGGCGCCAGTCGCTGGACCGGGCTGAAATATACCGGTAGCGGCACTATCTACCAGCAGAGTCTGGGCTATATCGATAACGGCTATAACACCGGGCTGAATGCCAACTGGAAGTTTGACATGTGGCTGGAAAACTCGCCGGTGTCGAACCCCCTGAGCGGGCTGCGCTGCATCAACTGGTACGCCGGTTGCGATATGGCGACCAGTCTGATTTTGCCCCAGGTCACGGATACAAACGGCTTTTACGGTGCGACGGTGACCTCCGGTGGCCAAAAATGGATGCATGGCATGATGTCGGACGCTTTCTACCAGTATCTGCAGCAGATGCCGGTTGGTGGCAGCATGTCGATGACGATCAATGCCTGCCAGACTTCCGTCTCCTACGATGCAAGCAGCGGGGCGCGCTGCAAAGATCAGGCCTCCGGCGCCTGGTACGTGCGTAAAGTGACCCATACTAAAGCGGCAAACTTAAAGCTGATTAACACCCATTCTCTGACCGAAGTCTTTATCAATAGCGATGGGATCCCGACGCTGGGGGAGGGCAGCTCGAACTGTCGCGCCCAGACGATTGGTACCCGTAGCGGTCTGAGCTGCAAGATGGTCAACTATGCGTTGCAGCATAATGGCCTGAGCAACACCTCGATTCATATTTTCCCGGCGATTAACAACACGTCGCTGACGTCGGCGGTGAATATCTATGATATGCAGTTCAGCCTCGATGGTAACAGCTGGAAACCGGTCAGCGGCAATGCCTACTACTATACGTTTAACGAGATGAAATCCTCGGATTCGGTCTACATCTTCTTTTCCAGTAACTTCTTTAAGCAGATGGTGGCGCTGGGCATCAGTGATATTAATACCAAGGATCTGTTTAACTTCCGCTTCCAGAACACCACCTCGCCGGAGTCCGGCTGGTATGAATTTTCTACCTCCAACTCGCTGATTATCAAACCGCGTGATTTCAGTATCAGCATTATTTCCGATGAGTACAGCAGTTCACCGTCGCGCGAAGGGTATGTCGGTGCCGGACAGCCGTCACTGGATTTTGGCTATATCGTCACCACCAGCGGAAAAACCGCCGCCGATGAAGTCCTGATCAAAGTGACCGGCCCGTCGCAGTCGATCGCCGGGCGTTCATATTGCTTGTTCAGTTCGCCAGACGGGGTGACAAAAGTGCCTTTCCCGGCGCTGCTGACGTTTACCACCCAGACCGGAACGAGCAAAAATTATGACGCCGGCTGCGATGACAACTGGCGTGATATGACGGATGCGCTGTGGCTGACGACGCCGTGGACAGATGCTTCCGGCGATATTGGCGTGATGAACAAGACGACGGTGAAATTTTCCATACCGATGAACGACAATATTTCGTTGAGAACGGTAGATGACGATGGCTGGTTTGGTGAAGTGAGTGCTTCAGGAGAGATTCATGTTCAGGCGACATGGCGCAATATTAATTAATCTGCTCCAGGCCGTCGCGTGGTTGCTGCTTCTGGGTCTGCCAATGGCGGGCCGGGCGATTTCCGTCGGCAATTTAACTTTTTCGCTGGGTGCTGAAGAGAACTTTGTCGCCAAACGGGTACTGAATAACAACCCGAGCGCGCGGCTCTATCAGATTTCCGTCGTCGGGATAGACCGGCCGGGAGGTCACGAGGTCCGTTCGCGTCCGGCAGACGGCGAACTGCTCTTTGCCCCGCGTCAGCTCACCTTGCAGGCCGGGCAAGGGGAATACTTTAAATTTTATTATCATGGCCCGCAGGATAATCGTGAACGTTATTACCGGGTTTCGTTTCGCGAAATTCCCACCCGAAACCGCATTGGCCGTACTGCGGCCGGCGGGTCAATCGGTATTGATCCGGTGGTCGTGATGGAAACGATTCTGGTGGTACGCCCGCGGCAGGTGCAGTTCAAATGGGCCTTCGATCGGCAGGCGGGAAGCGTCAGCAACAGCGGCAATACCTGGTTTAAACTGCTGATCAAGCCGGGATGCGATGCAACGGAAGAAGAGGGCGAGGCCTGGTACTTACGGCCAGGAGATGTGGTTCGCCAGGCGACGCTGCGCCAGCCTGGGAATAAATACATTATCTATAATGATAAATTTATTAAAATATCAAAGGATTGCGAGTAGTGTTTGCCGGTAAATAAAAAAGCCTCCCGTAGGAAGCTTTTTTATTATCAGGTCATGACCATTGGCCATTGTGGTGGCGTCTGGCTCATGACTTCGATCATGACGTCTTTGATATTGCCCCAGATTTTCGCGATATCCAGCAGCGTGATCCCCAACAAGCCGGTGGCGAACCAGCAGGCCGCCACCAGGCCGATGCAGCTACAAATAACGGCTAAACCGGCATAATCACTTTTGCGTAGCTGAATGTTCATCGAACTGGCCAAAAACATCAGAACCGCGCTCACCAGCGGCCAGCGCAAAAGTATGACACTGGTAGTTATGGAAGCCATCAACCTCATCCTCAAAGAAAATCGGGTGCCTTTGACAACCTGGCGAGACTGACGATGACGTGGCGCTCTGGCTATCTACGGGCAATCAGGAGAATAATGAAACATTGTTCTTGTTTCATCAAGTTGTGTGAACTATATCACATTTGCTGTTTTATTCACCAGCCCCAAATGCGCGTTTTTGGCGGTTTTTAAAGCCGTATTTTTGTTGTGGATAATGAGGGCGGGGGCATCTTCCCACCACGTCAAACGGGCAAACTGCTCTTCCCGGCGTCTGATTGCTTTTTTTGAGCTCGTTATCTGCGGCTTTTATTACTTATTCTTGTCGATCGTACGGATAAACCGAATTAGATAACGACTCTGTTTTTAGAATACCGAGAGTGTTTCTCGATTTTCTGCGAAATTAGTATTATTCATCATTATTGAGGATGGGGTTTTTACATCAAACGACCGGTTGCTGAAAATAGTCTCTGTTGTATAACAACGAGTGTGATCTTTTACCGTGATAAGGCATATCGCATGGATAAAAAACGGAAATGAATCGTCGCACATTGCGCAACGCGTTGAGAATATTGGGAGTGACGCTGGTGATTCTGCTCCCCGTCGTGCTGGCACTGTGGTTTGCGCAAATCAGAGCCAAAGCCGAAACCTCCGATCGGCTCCGCGCATTTTCACAGCTGGCGCTGCAGAAAACGGAAATGGTGGTTTATGAAGCCGATCGGGCGCGTGAAAAAGCCTTGCAGTTTAAAGGGGAAATGTGCTCTGCCGGACATCAGCAATATATGTTGTCGATTGTTCGCAGCCTGCTTTATGTTGACGATTTAATTTATGCCGACGGTCCCCGTTTGTTTTGCTCGACTGCGGTCCGCCCCGATAGCGCATGGCGTATTCCGTCGGCGAATTATACCAAAAAGCCGGATATCGCTATCTACTATTACCGCGATACGCCTTTCTATCCCGGCTTTGCGATGAACTATATGCAGCGAGGGCACTACATTGCGGTGATTAATCCACTCTCCTACAGTTCGTTAATATCGAGTGATAAAGATTTATCCTACGGTTTGTACGATACAAAAACGAATCAGTTTTTTTCCACCAGTAGAAATGCCGACCCCGCGGTACTGCATGGCCTGATTCGTCAGGAAGATGCCTTTTTTCGCCAGGGTAACCGGGTGTACACCGTGGCTCATTCCGCCATCCGCCCGATCGCCGTGATTATGTCTACCTCGTACGCCAGTTATTACCAGAGCTTTTATGATCAGGTGACGCTCACCCTCCCGCTGGGGGGGATTTGCAGCATTTTGATCTTACTGGTGTGGTTGCGCACCCGGCAGCAATACCATTCACCGCGCAATATGTTGCAACGCGCGCTCAATCGGCGTCAGCTGTGTCTGCATTATCAGCCGATTATTGATATCGAAAATAACCGCTGCGTCGGAGCCGAAGCGCTGCTGCGTTGGCCGGGATTTGACGGGCCGGTGATGACGCCGGCGGAGTTTATTCCACTGGCGGAAAATGAAGGGATGATTGCGCAGGTCACCGATTACGTGGTGGATGAGTTATTTTCCGAACTCGGGGAATTTTTGGCCGGGCATCCGCATCTGTATATTGCGATTAACCTGTCGGCCACTGATTTCCACTCTTCGCGGCTCATTGCCCAAATCGGTGAAAAGGCGCGGAGCTCCGCGGTGAATATCGATCAAATTAAAATTGAAGTCACCGAGCGCGGATTTATTGACGTGCAGAAAACGATGCCGGTCATCCAGGCATTCCGCGCAGCCGGATATGAAATTGCTATTGATGACTTCGGTACCGGCTATTCCAATCTGCATAATCTCCACTCGCTTAACGTGGATATCCTGAAGATCGATAAATCGTTTATCGATACGCTCACCACCAATAGCACCAGCTACACGATCGCCGAGCATATTATTGAAATCGCCCGCAGCCTGGGCTTAAAGACCGTTGCCGAAGGCGTCGAAACGGCGGACCAGGTTAACTGGCTGCGAAAACGCGGGGTCCGGTATTGTCAGGGCTGGTACTTTGCGAAAGCGATGCCGCCACAGGAGTTCAGGCAGTGGCTGGCCAACGCGCCCAGGCTGCTCAGCCCTTGCATGTGAACGCTCAGGCGGAAATTTGATGACGATAATCGCTGGGGGTGCGGTCGAACTCCCGGCGAAATACCCGTGAGAACGTCTGCTGCGACACGTAGCCCAGATCCATCGCAATATCAAAGATGGGTCGCTGGGTGGTCCGCAGCGCCTCTGCGGCCAGCAACAGCCGGCGCTGGCGGATGTAATCGCCCAGCGTTTGATGCATCACGGCGCGGAACATCCGCTGGAGGTACCATTTTGAGTACCCGGATTTTCTGGCGACTACATCAATGTTAAGTGGTTGATCGATATGTTCATCAATCCATTCAATAAGCGTTTGGATAATATCCTGATGGGACATAAAGCGGCCTCTCTCAATTCTCGATTCGTCGTTTTGTCTGCGGGCGAGTATAATTCCTCAAGTTAACTTGAGGTAAAGCGCTTTTATGGAAAAGAAATCCCCCCGTATTAAAATGCTGTTGACCCCCGGCGAGGTGGCAAAGCGTACCGGCGTTGCCGTCTCTGCCCTGCATTTCTATGAAAGCAAAGGGTTAATTCACAGCCAGCGTAATGCCGGTAATCAGCGGCGCTATCGCCGCGATGTGCTGCGCGCGGTGGCGATCATCAAGATTGCCCAGCGAATCGGCATTCCGCTGTCGACCATTGGTGATGCGTTCGGCGTGTTGCCGGAAGGGCATAACCTCAGCGCGAAGGAGTGGAAACAGCTCTCATCGCAGTGGCGGGAGGAGCTTGATCGGCGTATTCATACCCTGACCGCACTGCGCGACCAGCTGGATGGTTGTATCGGCTGCGGCTGTCTGTCGCGACGCGACTGCCCGCTGCGCAACCCGGGAGATAAGCTGGGTGAAGAGGGGACCGGCGCGCGACTGCTGGAGGATGACGTATAAAACTAAAGCGCCACAACAGGGCGCTTTAGTTGTTTTCCGGTCTTGGTCTTTAACACTATCCTGGTCGTTCGCAGGAGGGTTTCCCCCGACGTCGGCTCACCTCGGTATTGCGCAAGATGTTGCTGGAGGTTCCGGTTTGCGCCGACAACTTAATTGTGGCACAGCCCGGCTTTTTCACCCGTTTATTTCGGCGAAATTTTTCCGCCAATCGCCGTCAGTTCCTATAGTTAATTCGAACGAATTACGGGAGAACCTCCATGCTGACGGTACATCATCTCAATCAATCACGATCCCAGCGCGTGCTGTGGGCGCTTGAAGAACTCCAGTTGCCTTATCGCATTGTCAGCTACCAGCGGGAAAAAAATATGCTGGCGCCGCCGGCGTTAAAGCAGATCCACCCGCTGGGGAAATCTCCGGTGGTGGAAGATAACGGCTACGTGCTGGCGGAATCGGGCGCCATCCTCGAGTACCTGCAGGAAACCTACGATAGCGACCACCGGTTCAGACCGCAGGCGATAGCGGATAAGCTGCAATACCGTTTCTGGCTGCACTATGCCGAGGGCTCACTGATGCCGCTGATGGTGATGAAACTGGTGTTTGCCAGTCTCGGTAAACCGCCCATTCCGCTCGGGATGCGAACGCTGGGCAATGCCCTGGGTAAAGGGGTACAGAAGGCCTGGCTGGACCGGCAAATCGCCACGCACGCTCGCTATATTGAGGATCATCTCTCCCGTCAGCCGTGGTTTGCCGGCGCGCAGCTCAGCATGGCCGATATCCAGATGAGCTTTCCGGTCATGGCGCTGCTGGCGCGCGGCGGCATCAAGGATGTACCGCGGATCGCACAGTGGGTGCAGCGAATAGAGCAGCGTCCGGCCTGGCAGAAAGCGATTGAACGCGGCGGCCCGTTCACCCTGCCGGAGTGAGGCGGTAATTTTTGTGATGGCCGCGGTGAATTGCTATCAACGCAATACAAAAATGTTACCGGATTGCGCATAGACGACAACGTTTGCGCATCGACTGGTTATTTCATGAACGCCATAAGCAAAATTTAGCGAATTAACACAAACTTCAGTTGAAAAGGCCCGTCTAAAGGCTGGATAATCGTTTGCCTTTGTATTTTGCTCGCTATTTATCCCTGTTCTGGGGGGAGCAAATTCATTCTGACCACCGTATTGTATGCGCGGAGTTAAACGTTTGCTTTTTTGCAGCCCCCCTGGCGCTGCGAGGTAGCACAAGGAGATCGCGTTTAGCTGGCAGTGGATGGTCCACCACGCATACGGACGAACGATTAAAATTTTCAGGGGAAGTTTTCTATGTCTACGCCTTCAGCGCGTACCGGCGGTTCATTAGACGCCTGGTTTAAAATTTCAGCTCGTGGCAGCTCCGTTCGTCAGGAGATTGTTGCCGGTTTAACCACCTTCCTGGCAATGGTGTACTCGGTCATTGTTGTCCCGGGCATGTTGGGTAAAGCCGGGTTCCCTCCGGCAGCCGTGTTCGTCTCGACTTGTCTGGTCGCCGGCGTAGGCTCTCTGGTGATGGGGCTGTGGGCAAACCTGCCGCTGGCCATCGGCTGTGCGATTTCGCTGACCGCGTTCACCGCCTTCAGCCTGGTGCTGGGGCAGCACATCAGTATTCCGGTTGCGCTGGGCGCCGTGTTCCTGATGGGCGTGCTGTTTACCGTTATCTCTGCCACCGGTATTCGTAGCTGGATCCTGCGCAATTTACCGCAGGGCGTTGCGCACGGCACCGGGATAGGTATCGGCCTGTTTCTGCTGCTGATCGCCGCCAACGGCGTGGGCCTGGTGATTAAAAACCCGCTGGACGGTTTGCCGGTCGCGCTGGGTCACTTCAACAGCTTCCCGGTGATTATGTCGCTGGTGGGGCTGGCGGTGATTATTGGCCTCGAAAAAATGAAAGTGCCGGGCGGTATTCTGCTGACCATTATCGGCATTTCGATCGTCGGGCTGATTTTTGACCCGAGCGTTCATTTCTCCGGTATTTTCGCGATGCCGTCGCTGAGCGACGACAAAGGCAACTCGCTGATTGGCAGCCTCGATATCATCGGCGCGCTAAACCCGGTGGTTCTGCCAAGCGTCCTGGCGCTGGTGATGACGGCGGTATTTGATGCCACCGGCACGATTCGCGCCGTGGCGGGGCAGGCAAACCTGCTGGATAAAGACGGGCAGATTATCAACGGCGGTAAAGCCTTGACCACCGACTCCCTGAGCAGCGTCTTCTCCGGCGTGGTCGGGGCGGCACCGGCGGCGGTGTACATCGAATCTGCGGCAGGTACTGCGGCGGGCGGTAAAACCGGCCTCACCGCGGTGACCGTTGGCGTGCTGTTCCTGCTGATTCTGTTCCTCTCTCCGCTCTCTTATCTGGTACCTGCGTATGCCACGGCGCCAGCGCTGATGTATGTTGGTCTGCTGATGCTGAGCAACGTGGCGAAAATCGACTTTAATGATTTCGTCGATGCGATGGCCGGGCTTATCACGGCGGTCTTTATCGTGCTGACCTGTAACATCGTCACCGGCATCATGATTGGCTTTGCCGCCCTGGTCATTGGCCGTCTGGTGTCCGGCGAGTGGCGCAAGCTGAACCTGGGGACCGTCATCATCGCGGCCGCGCTGGTTATCTTCTACGCCGGTGGTTGGGCCATTTAAGCTTTTCCTGCCAATAGCGGGCGGCTCAGGCCGCCCGTTTTATTTTTAAGCCACATCCTGTTTCCTTTTGCGTTAATCTGAGTAGCGTATTATCCAGAGACATGACGCCTCCGGTGTAAAAAAAAGAAAACGCAGCAAACAGGGAACACATGGAAATATTCTTCACCATACTCATTATGACCCTCGTGGTCTCTCTCTCCGGGGTGGTTACACGCGTACTGCCCTTTCAGGTTCCACTACCACTGATGCAAATCGCCATTGGCGCGCTGTTGGCGTGGCCGACGTTTGGTTTGCATGTTGAATTCGACCCCGAGCTGTTCCTGGTCTTGTTTATCCCGCCGCTGCTTTTTGCCGACGGCTGGAAGACGCCGACCCGCGAATTTATTGAGCACGGACGAGAAATCCTCGGGCTGGCGCTGGCGCTGGTGCTGGTCACGGTGGTGGGTATTGGCTTCCTCATCTACTGGATCGTGCCGGGTATTCCGCTGATTCCCGCCTTTGCGCTGGCGGCGGTGCTGTCACCGACCGATGCCGTGGCGCTGTCAGGCATCGTGGGCGAAGGGCGCATTCCGAAAAAAATTATGGGGATTTTGCAGGGCGAGGCGCTGATGAATGATGCCTCCGGCCTGGTCTCGCTGAAGTTTGCCGTCGCCGTGGCGATGGGCACGATGGTCTTTACCGTCGGCGGTGCCACGGTCGAGTTCCTCAAAGTCGCCATCGGCGGTATCCTGGCCGGGTTTGTGGTGAGCTGGCTGTATGGTCGTTCGATGCGCTTCCTCAGCCGCTGGGGCGGCGACGAGCCGGCGACGCAGATTGTTCTGCTGTTCCTGCTGCCGTTTGCCTCCTACCTGATCGCGGAACATATCGGTGTTTCCGGGATTCTGGCGGCGGTGGCGGCGGGGATGACCATCACCCGTTCCGGCGTGATGCGCACCGCGCCGCTGGCCATGCGTCTGCGTGCGAACAGTACCTGGGCGATGCTGGAATTTGTCTTTAACGGCATGGTCTTTCTGCTGTTGGGTCTGCAGCTGCCGGACATTCTGTCGACGTCGCTGGTGGCGGCGGAAGCGGATCCGAATGTTGAAACCTGGATGTTGTTTACCGACATTATCCTGATCTACGCCGCGCTGATGCTGGTACGTTTTGGCTGGCTGTGGACGATGCGCAAGTTAAGCCAGCGTTTCCTGAAGAGGAAACCGATGGAGTTTGGCTCGTGGACCACCCGTGAACTGCTGATCTCCTCCGTTGCCGGGGTACGCGGGGCGATAACCCTCGCCGGTGTGCTGTCGATTCCACTGCTGCTGCCTGACGGCAACGTCTTCCCGGCCCGCTATGAGCTGATCTTTTTGGCCGCCGGGGTGATTCTGTTCTCGCTGTTTGTCGGGGTGATCGCGCTGCCAATTTTGCTACGTCACATTGAGTCGAGCGACCATGTTCAGCAGCGTAAAGAAGAGCGGCTGGCGCGCGCGGCGACGGCAGATGTGGCGATTGTCGCGATTCAGAAAATGGAGGAGCGTCTGGCGGCCGACACCAAAGAGAATATTGATAACCAGCTGCTGACCGAGGTCAGTTCGCGGGTGATTGGTAATCTGCGCCGCCGCGTCGACGGACGCAACGATGTGGAAACCTCTATACTCGAAGAGCAGCTTGAGCGTCGGTTCCGTCTGGCGGCGCTGCGTTCAGAACGCGGAGAGCTGTATCATCTTCGTGCGACCCGGCAGATCAGCAATGAAACGCTGCAGAAGCTGCTCCACGACCTTGACCTGCTGGAAGCGCTGCTCATCGAAGATCAGTAGCACCGCACCGCTTCCCCGGCGGCGCTACGCTGGCCGGGCGATGAATTCAGAATGACTGTTTTTGTCGCCCGGACAGGCGCAACGCGCCTCCGGGACTTACTCCAGCCAGAACGCCTTACTGCATTCCAGCCACGCCTGCGCGCTGTGCGACAGATAAACGCCTTCCCGCCAGATCATCCCCAGCTCCCAGTGCAGCTCACTCTGCAGCGGTATCCAGCAAAAATTCTGCGCGTCGAGACGTTCGCAGATCGGCTGCGGCAGTATGGCCACGCCGATTCCCGCCTGCACCATGGCCGCGAGGAAATCCCACTGGCCGCTGCGCACCGCGATGCGGGGCTTCACATCATGACAGGTAAACAGCGCCATCAGCTGCCGGCTCAGCGCGAAATCTTCGTTATAAATGACCAGCGGATGGGCCGCGAGGGCTTCCGGCGAGAGCGACTGAACGCTTTCCCACTCCTCGGTTCTCGGCGTCAGCACGCACAGCGGATGGTTGAACAGCGGCAGCGTGCTCAGGCCGCTGTCCTCGTCTACCGGCAGCGCCGTCATGGCGAGATCCAGCTCGCCGTTGCTCACCGCCTGCTGAACCGTCAGCCCACCGAACTCGGCAATCTTCAGCTCCACGCCCGGGTAGCGCTGGCGAAACAGGCCGATCGGTTCTGCCATCAGCATCCCGACCATCGGCGGGATCCCCAGTCTCAGGACCCCTTTGTGCAGGTGGTTAATATCGCTCAGCTCCGATTCCAGCTGATGAAACTCGCCCAGAATCGCCTGCCCACGCTCAAAAACAACCCGACCGGTATCGGTCAACAGGAGCCGGCGGCCATCGCGAATCAACAGGGTGCAGTTCAGCTCATCTTCCAGATTTTTGAGCATTTTGCTGATCGTGGGCTGTGTGACGAACAGTTTTTCCGCAGCGCGCGTAAAACTCTGCTGACGCACCACTTCGACAAAATAGCGCAGCGTTCGGATATCCATAATTATTCCCAGAGACTATACCTGTGATGATTTTAATTCATTTCTGTCCGCTCAGGCGGCTCTCTATACTGCATACCTTGCTTCTTTTCAGGAATTTCGCTCATGGCCTTCGCGCCAGCTCGTGTGACCCCCTTCGTTGTACAGCGCCTCCAGGTCCCGGTTCAGGTGCTGATTTATGCCGGATTGTTCGTCTGCGCTGAATATTTGGTTAACTGGCTGCATCTGCCGCTGCCGGCGAACCTGGTCGGTATGTTGATGCTGCTGGCGCTGATTATCTGTCGGGTTATCCCGCTGAACTGGGTGCGGGCCGGCGCGCGCTGGCTGTTGGCGGAAATGCTGCTGTTTTTCGTCCCGGCGGTGGTGGCGGTGGTGAATTATACCCAGCTGCTGATGGTCGACGGCTGGCGTATTTTTCTGGTGATTGCGCTGAGTACCCTGATGGTGCTGGGGGCGACGGCATGGGTGGTGGATAAAGTGTATCGTTATGAAGTCAGCCGGATGAAGCATGAGTGATTTTCAACTGAGCGTCCTGTGCCTGGTTGTGACGCTGGCACTCTATTTCGCCAATAAGCGCCTGTATCGCCGCTTCCACAGGCTGCCGCTGATGCCGCTGGTGTTTACCCCGATACTGCTGGTGCTGATTCTGGTGTTTGGCCACATTTCATATCAGAACTATATGGGCGAGGCCCACTGGTTGTTATGGCTGTTGGGGCCTGCAACCATCGCGTTTGCCGTCCCGGTATATGACAACCTCGCGGTCATTAAACGGCACTGGATGTCGCTGACCGCAGGGGTGACGACGGCAGTGGTTGTCGCCGTGACCAGCTCGGTGTGGCTGGCGCGACTGTTTACGCTGCCGGATGAGATTCAGCGTAGTCTGGCGGTGCGTTCGGTCACGACGCCGTTTGCGCTGGCCGCGGCAAAACCGATCGGCGGCCAGCCGGAGCTGGTGGCGCTGTTTGTGGTGATCACCGGCGTGTTTGGCATGGCGGTGGGTGATGCGCTGTTTATGCGGCTCGCCATTCGCGAAGGGATGGCAAAAGGCGCTGGATTTGGCGCCGCCTCGCACGGCGCAGGCACCGCCCGTTCATATGAGCTGGGGCCGCAGGAAGGGGTGGTGGCCAGTCTGGTGATGATGTTGTCTGGCGTGGTAATGGTACTGGCAGCGCCGCTGGTGCGCCTGCTGATGTTTTAATGTTCCCCGGCCGGGCGGCCGGGGAGAGTCAGGTTAGTGCGCCTGGCCGCGTTCGATACCGATCCCGGTTTGCGAACGAATAAACTGAGCGCGGAACTGCTCACGCTCGCGCATCCCTTCCGCCGAATTGTCGGTGGCGGAGAAGAGCCAGATACCGATAAAGGCGATAGCGATAGAGAACAGCGCCGGATATTCATACGGGAATATCGCCTTTTCATGGCCGAGGATTTGCACCCAAATCGTCGGGCCAAGGATCATCAGAATCACGGCGGTCAGCAGCCCAAGCCAGCCGCCTACCATGGCTCCGCGAGTGGTCAGCTTCGACCAGTACATCGACAGCAGTATGATCGGGAAGTTACAGCTGGCGGCGATGGAGAAGGCCAGACCCACCATGAAGGCAATATTCTGATTTTCAAACAAAATCCCCAGCAGAATCGCCACCACGCCCAGCACCAGAACGGTGATTTTCGACACCCGCAGCTCATCGCGCTCGCTGGCGCCCTTGCGGAAGACGTTAGCATACAGGTCGTGAGAAACCGCCGAGGCGCCGGCCAGCGTCAAACCGGCGACCACCGCCAGAATAGTGGCGAAGGCGACCGCTGAAATAAAGCCGAGGAACAGGTTGCCGCCCACCGCATCGGCCAGGTGTACCGCCGCCATATTATTGCCGCCAATCAGCACGCCCGCGGAATCTTTGAACGCAGGATTCGCGCCCACCAGCATGATCGCGCCGAAGCCGATGATAAAGGTCAGGATATAGAAATAGCCCATAAACCCGGTGGCGTAGAACACGCTCTTGCGCGCTTCTTTCGCATCGCTCACGGTGAAGAAACGCATCAGAATGTGCGGCAGACCGGCGGTTCCGAACATCAGACCGAGACCGAGCGATAGCGCCGATATCGGGTCTTTCACCAGCCCGCCCGGGCTCATAATCGCTGCGCCTTTCGGATGCACCGCCATGGCTTCACTGAACAGGTTGTTGAAGCTGAAGCCGACGTGCTTCATAACCATAAAGGCCATAAAGCTGGCGCCGCACAGCAGCAGGACGGCCTTGATAATCTGCACCCAGGTGGTGGCGAGCATACCGCCGAAGAGGACGTAGAGCACCATCAGCACGCCGACCAGCACCACCGCGACGTGGTAGTTCAGGCCGAACAGCAGCTGAATCAGCTTGCCTGCGCCGACCATCTGAGCAATCAGATACAGCGCCACCACCACCAGCGAACCGCAGGCGGAGAGGGTACGAATCGGCCCTTGCTTAAGGCGATAAGAGGCGACGTCAGCGAAGGTGTAGCGCCCGAGGTTACGCAGGCGTTCGGCGATCAGGAACAGAATAATCGGCCAGCCGACCAGGAAACCGAGGGAGTAAATCAGTCCGTCGTAGCCGGAGGTGTAGACCAGCGCAGAAATACCGAGGAAGGAGGCGGCCGACATAAAGTCGCCGGCAATCGCCAGCCCGTTCTGAAAGCCGGTAATATTTCCGCCCGCGGTATAGTAATCGCTGCGTGAGCGAACGCGTTTTGACGCCCAGTAGGTGATATACAGCGTCAGGGCGACAAAGATCAGGAACATGATGATCGCCTGCCAGTTGGTCGGCTGGCGCTGTACCGCGCCGGAGATGGCGTCAGCGGCACTCGCGGAAAAAGGGAGCGTGGCGGCAATCGCCGTCAGGACTTTCTTCATGATGAGTGCACCTCGTTGATAACGCTTTTCGTCAGACGGTCAAATTCTCCGTTAGCCCGCCAGACATAAATCCCGGTCAGGACAAAAGAGATAACGATAACGCCGATGCCGATCGGGATTCCTCGGGTGACGCTGGTGCCGGCATGCAGCGGCGTGCCCAGCCAGCCAGGGGCGAAAGCGATGAGTAGAATAAAGCCCACGTAGATCACTAACATAATCAGTGACAGGATGGCGGCAAACCTTTGCCGGGTTGCAACTAACTCCCTGAAATGCGCACTATCTTCTATCCGCTGACAAATTTGCTCATTCATCACAGCGTCTCCAGAGGTACCCTTTTCGTCATCCGCGCGCTGACCGTCGGCAGCACTTATCCCCCCGGCAACATACTGTCGGGAAGAGAAGGTGCTTCCTGCTGTCCTGCTACGTGGAATCCTTAGGGCGTATGATTTATGTCCTCTCCCCTGACGGGGAGAGGGTGTAGGGAATGAGTCCGTTTACGACGGCATCGCAATGGCCTGCTTCTCTTCGAGCAGTTTTTCCACGACGCCAGGATCCGCCAGTGTCGACGTATCGCCGAGGTTGCTGGTATCGCCCGCGGCAATCTTGCGCAGAATACGGCGCATGATCTTGCCCGAGCGGGTTTTCGGTAAGGAATCGGTCCAGTGGAGCACGTCCGGCGTGGCCAGCGGGCCAATCTCTTTGCGTACCCAGTTGCGTACTTCCGCATACAGCTCCGGCGTCGGCTCTTCACCATGATTGAGCGTGACGTAAGCGTAAATCGCCTGACCTTTGATGTTATGCGGAATACCGACCACGGCCGCTTCGGCGATTTTCGGGTGCGACACCAGCGCCGATTCGATTTCTGCGGTCCCCAGGCGGTGGCCAGATACGTTCAGAACGTCGTCCACGCGGCCGGTGATCCAGAAGTAACCATCTTCATCACGACGAGCGCCGTCGCCGCTGAAATACATATTTTTGAAGGTGGAGAAGTAGGTCTGTTCAAAGCGCTCGTGGTCGCCGAACAGGGTTCGCGCCTGTCCCGGCCAGGAGTCGGCGATGGCCAGGTTACCTTCGGTCGCGCCCTCCAGCGGAGTGCCTTCATTGTCGACCAGCACCGGCTGCACGCCGAAGAACGGACGCGTGGCGGAGCCGGCTTTCAGCTCAATGGCGCCCGGCAGCGGAGTAATCATGAAGCCGCCGGTTTCAGTTTGCCACCAGGTATCCATCACCGGGCATTTCTCGTTGCCAATCTTCTTCCAGTACCACTCCCAGGCTTCCGGGTTAATCGGCTCGCCGACCGAACCCAGAATACGCAGGGAAGAGCGGTCGGTGCCTTCGATGGCCTTATCGCCTTCCGCCATCAGCGCGCGGATCGCCGTCGGCGCGGTGTAGAGAATATTGACCTTGTGCTTATCGACGACCTGACACATCCGCGCCGGCGTCGGCCAGTTCGGCACGCCTTCAAACATCAGCGTGGTGGCGCCACAGGCCAGCGGGCCGTACAGCAGATAGCTGTGGCCGGTCACCCAGCCCACGTCAGCGGTACACCAGTAGATGTCGCCCGGATGGTAGTCGAAGACATATTTGAAGGTGGTGGCGGCATAGACCAGGTAGCCGCCGGTGGTGTGCAGCACCCCTTTGGGCTTACCGGTTGAACCGGAGGTATAGAGGATGAACAGCGGGTCTTCCGCATTCATCTCTTCCGGCTGATGCTGGTCGCTGGCTTGCGCAATCAGGTCGCTCCACCACAGGTCGCGACCTTCCTGCCAGTCGATTTTGCCGCCGGTACGTTTGAGCACCACCACGTGCTCGATGCTTTTCACGTTCGGATTTTTTAACGCGTCGTCAACGTTCTTCTTCAGTGGAATCGCACGTCCGGCGCGCAACCCTTCATCGGAAGTAATGACCAGACGAGAATTCGAGTCAATGATACGTCCGGCAACCGCTTCGGGAGAAAAACCGCCGAAGATCACCGAGTGGATAGCGCCGATACGGGCGCAGGCCAGCATAGCGACGGCGGCTTCCGGCACCATTGGCATATAGATAGCGACGACATCGCCCTTTTTAATGCCGAGGTCGAGCAGGACGTTAGCAAAACGGCAGACGTCGTGATGGAGCTCGCGATAAGTGATGTGTTTGCTCTGGCTGGCGTCGTCGCCTTCCCAGATAATCGCGGTCTGGTCGCCGCGTTCGGCCAGGTGGCGATCGAGGCAGTTAGCGGCAAGATTCAGCGTGCCGTCTTCATACCATTTAATAGAGACGTTGCCCGGTGCGAATGAGGTGTTCTTCACGCGCGTATAGGGCCGCATCCAGTCAAGGATTTTGCCTTGCTCACCCCAGAACGCATCCGGGTCGGTGACAGATTGGTGATACTGCGCCTTGTACTGTTCCGGGTTAATCAGGCAGCTGTCCGCAATGTTAGCGGGAATAGAGTGCTTATGTATTTGGCTCATGGCTTTTTTTCTCCTGTAGGTTGTTAAATATATGTCAAGTAAACGTTAAGAGTAGGGGCTTTCGCGGCTTTGTTTGCTATTTGGGGGACAGATCACGCATTGATTCAACTGAATGAAAATCAATCAAATGAAACTTTGAAGTGAAATAATTTCAGAAATGTATTTATAGAAATGGAAGCTATGAAATTTTTTTTATAACAGATACTTATGCATCAGAAGTGGGGAAAGTTAGCGAATTTATGCAGAAACCCAGAGAAAAGCCCTGTTCTTAAACGCTTGCGTAGCATGCCGTGCAGATGATACTGATACCGCGCGTTAAAAAACCCCATAGAGCAACGCAACACAATTCATATCCCTTTCAGTGGGCATCATGACTTCCGGGAATGGTGCCTCTCATTGAGGAAGTCAGTAGTGAAGAAAAAAACAAAAGTCAGCCTGGCCTGGCAGATTTTGCTGGCCCTGGTGCTGGGTATTCTGCTGGGCAGCTATCTGCATTACCATGCCGACGGTCGTGATTGGTTAATTGCGAATTTCCTGACGCCGGCAGGCGATATCTTTATCCACCTGATCAAGATGATCGTCGTTCCGATTGTTATCTCGACGCTGATTGTCGGGATTGCGGGCGTTGGCGACGCGAAGCAGCTGGGCCGTATCGGCGCGAAAACCATTATCTATTTTGAAGTGATCACCACCGTGGCGATCGTGCTGGGGATTACCCTGGCCAACGTCTTCCAGCCGGGTAGCGGTATTGATATGTCGCAGCTGGCCGCGGTGGATATTTCGAAATATCAAAGCACAACGGCAGAGGTGCAAAGTCACGCTCACGGCCTGATGGGAACGATACTGTCGCTGGTGCCGACCAACATTGTCGCGTCGATGGCGAAAGGCGATATGTTGCCGATTATCTTCTTCTCGGTACTGTTCGGTCTGGGACTCTCTTCGCTGCCAGCGACCCATCGTGAACCGCTGGTGACCGTTTTCCGCTCCATTTCCGAAACCATGTTCAAAGTGACCCACATGGTGATGCGCTATGCGCCGGTCGGGGTGTTTGCGCTGATTTCGGTGACCGTTGCCACCTTTGGCTTCGCCTCGCTGTGGCCGCTGGCCAAACTGGTTATCCTGGTCTACTTCGCGATTCTGTTCTTCGCGCTGGTGGTGCTGGGGATCGTGGCGCGGGTATGCGGATTAAGTATCTGGATTCTGATCCGTATCCTGAAAGACGAGCTGATTCTGGCCTACTCTACCGCCAGCTCCGAGAGCGTATTGCCGCGTATTATTGAGAAGATGGAAGCCTATGGCGCGCCGGCTTCTATTACCAGCTTTGTCGTGCCGACCGGCTACTCGTTTAACCTCGATGGCTCAACGCTGTATCAGAGCATCGCGGCGATCTTTATTGCCCAGCTGTACGGTATTGACCTGTCGCTGTGGCAGGAGATAACCCTGGTGCTGACGCTGATGGTAACTTCGAAAGGGATTGCCGGCGTGCCGGGCGTCTCCTTCGTGGTGCTGCTGGCGACACTGGGGAGCGTAGGGATTCCGCTGGAAGGGCTGGCCTTTATTGCTGGCGTTGACCGTATCCTCGATATGGCGCGTACCGCGCTGAACGTGGTGGGGAATGCGCTGGCGGTACTGGTGATTGCCAAGTGGGAGCACAAGTTTGACCGCAAAAAAGCGCTGGCTTATGAGCGTGAAGTGCTGGGCAAATTTGATAAAACGGCGCAGTAAAATGCAAAACCCGGCGCTATCGCGTCGGGCTCAGATTGTAGACAAAGAGTAAGCGTCTTAATAAATTGCCCGGCGGCGCTGCGCTTGCGCGGGCCGACTGAAATTGTGCAAGCGTTGAGATTGCGGGTTTCGTAGGCCGGGTCAGGCGTCAGCCGCCACCCGGCAAAACGCGGGCTCAATGTTCGGGCAGGTTTGTCAGGCCGTCTTAAAACCTGGCGCTATCGCGTCGGGCTCAGATTGTAGACAAAGAGTCAGCGTCTTAAATTGCCCGGCGGCGCTGCGCTTGCGCGGGCCTACTGAAATTGTGCAAGCGTTGAGATTGCGGGTTTCGTAGGCCGGGTCAGGCGTCAGCCGCCACCCGGCAAAACGCGGGCTTAATGTTCAGGCAGGTTTGTCAGGCCGTCTTAAAGCCCGGCGCTATCGCGTCGGGCTCAGATTGTAGACAAAGAGTCAGCGTCTTAAATTGCCCGGCGGCGCTGCGCTTGCGCGGGCCTACTGAAATTGTGCAAGCGTTGAGATTGCGGGTTTCGTAGGCCGGGTCAGGCGTCAGCCGCCACCCGGCGAAACGCGGGCTTAATGTTCAGGCAGGTTTGTCAGGCCGTCTTAAAACCTGGCGCTATCGCGTCGGGCTCAGATTGTAGACAAAGAGTCAGCGTCTTAAATTGCCCGGCGGCGCTGCGCTTGCGCGGGCCGACTGAAATTGTGCAAGCGTTGAGATTGCAGGTTTCGTAGGCCGGGTCAGGCGTCAGCCGCCACCCGGCAAAACGCGGGCTTAATGTGCGGGCAGGTTTGTCAGCCATCTTAAAGCCCGGCGCTATCGCCGGGCTTTTTCTTATCTTTTACTTATCCTGTCGAACTCTTCGCAGCCGGTATCAAACCCCTCCTGACAGCTGACATTGAGCCAGTGCAGCGCTTTCTGCTGGTTGGGTTCGATAAAGCCTTGTTCTCCCTGCAGGAACATCATCCCGGCCCAGTATTCGGCATAACCGGTACGGGACAGCGAGGAGCTGCGTTTAAAATAGTCCGTTGCCCTGGCGTCATCCTCTGTCATCTGGACGCCGCTGGCGTAAATCAAACCTAACAGCATCTGGGCGTCGACGGCGGAGTCGCTTTCCGGATCCTGGGCGGCATCCTGTAGCAGGGTGATGGCATGTGAATAGTCCGTCGGCCCGGCCTGATGGTTGACCAACACGCGGGCCAGGATAATTTCTCCTGCCTTGCTGCCAACCTGTACCGCCTTCTCAGCCAGGTCTCTGGCCTGTTTGTAATCGGCCTGCTGCGGGTTGCGAATTTTCAGCTGGGCCAGCAGCGCCAGCGCATCCCCGTCACCGTTATCGGCCGATTTCTGCGCCCAGTATTCGGCCTGCTGATAATCACCGTAACTGACGTAGGTATCGGCAAGATAGTACTGCGCCCGCGGATCGCCGGCTTCCGCCTGTTGTTGGTACTGGCTGCCGGGATCGGTAGCGCCCGCGGCAAGAGAGAACAGCATCAGAAGTAAAGAGAGGTATTTCATTTTTTATTATCGGTCAGGAACACAGCGCGCAGTATAAAGGGAGGCGAAAAAGAAGAAAATGGCGGCGGTTGCCAGGTTCGATAAAAGTGGGCTGCGTCAGCTATCCCGCAACCCGGATGGTGAAAATCCCCCCCGGCCAGCGTCATGTAGCCGGGGGGGCCTTCTGTCTTAACCCAACGCGCTTTCGCGCAGACGGGCTTTCAGCCTGGTGTACTCATCAATCACATACTGCTCGGCGGCGCGCTGGTCGGCGATGCGCTCAACGTTCACGGCACAGTACTTGTACTCCGGCGTTTTGGTTATCGGGCTTAAGTTCTCCGCGACCAGCTCGTTACAGGCGCCAATCCACCACTGATAGGTCATATAGACCGCCCCTTTATTCGGACGATCGCTGACCTGCGCGCGGGTGATAATGCGGCCTTTCCGCGAGTTCACCCACACCAGCGCCTCATCCTCAATGCCCAGTCGCGCGGCATCGGCGGTATTGATTTGCGCATACCCCGGTTCATCCGCCAGCGCGGCCAGCGCCGCGCAGTTGCCGGTCATCGAGCGGCACGAATAGTGGCCTACTTCCCGCACCGTGGAGAGCACCATCGGATACTCGTCGGTGAGTTTATCGATCGGCGCAACCCAGTCGCAGGTGAAGAACTGCGCCAGGCCGTTCGGGGTGTCGAACTTCTCTTTAAACAGATAAGAGGTCCCCTGGTCGGCGTCGGACTCATCGCGGCACGGCCACATGACGTAGCCCAGCTCGCCCATTTTCTCGTAGGTGGCGCCGTAAAAGTCCGGGCACAGATGCCGCAACTCGTCCCAGATCTCCTGGGTGTTGTTGTAGTGCATCGGATAGCCCATCCGGGTGGCGATTTCGCTGATGATCTGCCAGTCGGTTTTCAGGTCCCACTTCGGCTCCACCGCTTTAAAGAAGCGCTGGAAGCCGCGGTCCGCTGCGGTATAGACGCCTTCGTGCTCGCCCCACGAGGTGGACGGCAGGATAACGTCGGCCGCCGCAGCGGTTTTGGTCATGAAAATATCCTGGACAATCACCAGCTCCAGCTCTTCAAACGCTTTACGCACCGCAGAGAGCTCGGCGTCGGTCTGCAGCGGATCTTCGCCCATAATGTACGCCGCCCGCACTTCACCGTGCGCCGCGCGGTGCGGCAGCTCGCTGATGCGATAGCCGGTATGCTCCGGCAGGCTCTCTACGCCCCAGGCCCGGGCGAACTTCTCGCGGTGCTCCGGAAACTTCACGTATTGATAGCCCGGATAGGTGTCCGGCAGCGCCCCCATATCGCAGGCGCCCTGCACGTTGTTCTGGCCGCGCACCGGGTTGACGCCGACGCTCGGCTTGCCGAGGTTACCGGTGAGGATCGCCAGGCTGGTCAGCGAGCGCACGGTCTCCACGCCCTGATAGAACTGGGTCACGCCCATGCCCCACAGGATGGCGGCGGATTTCGCGCCGGCGTACATCCGGGCACAGGCGCGGATCTCCTGCGCGCTGACGCCGGTGATGGTTTCCACCGACTCCGGCGTATAGCCTTCGACGATTTTGCGATACTCGTCGAAGCCCTCGGAACGGCTGGCGACGAAGGATTTATCGTAGAGATCTTCTTCGATAATCACCTGCCCGATGGCGTTGAGCAGCGCGATGTTCGAGCCGTTCTTCAGCGCAATGTGCATATCGGCGATACGCGCTGTTTCGATTTTACGCGGATCGCAGACGATAATTTTCGCCCCATTGCGTTTGGCGTTGATCACGTGATTCGCCACAATAGGGTGTGAATCTGCCGGGTTGTACCCGAAGATAAACACGAGATCGGTGTTATCAATCTCTGTGATGGCATTACTCATGGCGCCATTACCGACCGACTGGTGCAGACCTGCAACCGAAGGGCCGTGTCAGACGCGAGCGCAGCAGTCGACGTTATTGGTACCAATAACGGCGCGCGCGAACTTTTGCATCACATAGTTGGTTTCGTTCCCCGTCCCGCGGGAGGAGCCGGTGGTCTGAATGGCGTCCGGACCGTACTTCGCCTTAATGGCGCTGAGACGGGTCGCGACGTAGTCGAGCGCTTCCTGCCAGGAGACGGATTCCAGTTTGCCGCCACGCTGACGGCGGATCATAGGGGTTTTCAGGCGCGGGGTGAGGATCTGGGTATCGTTAATGAAATCCCAGCCATAATAGCCTTTCAGGCACAGGGTTCCCTGGTTGGTTTTCCCCTGTGCCGCCTCAGCCCGGACGATTTTGCCGTTATCGACCACCAGGTTGATTTTGCAACCTGATGCGCAATACGGGCAAACCGTGACGACTTTTTTCATCGGTCTTGCTCCAGTTGATCAATGGGCGCATATGCGCTATCACGCCGTCAATATGCATCTTCTATGCCATGTTTTCATTGTGGGTATTGACTGATGATACGTCGATTTTTTGGGCTAAATGCTGACGAAAAGCAGGGCGTCGTCAGTTTTGACGTGTCGAAGGGAGGTGAGATGTGACATGGATTGAAGAAACGCGATCCGGTAATGGATTTGTCGTGGGGGCTTTGCTGAATTAATCAGACAGAGATCGTTCCGTGCGGGCAGAGGCAAGTAATGAAACCGGTCATTTTGGTTGTGGATGACGACAGCGCGATTGGCGAGCTGCTTAGCGATGTGCTCAGCGCGCATGTTTTTGACGTGCTGCTGTGCCAGACCGGCAGCGATGCGCTGGCGGTGGCGGCCCAGCGGACGGATATCTCGCTGGTGCTGCTGGATATGATTCTCCCTGACACCAACGGGCTGCTGGTACTGCAACAGCTGCAGCGCAGCCGACCTGATTTACCGGTCGTGATGCTGACCGGCCTCGGCAGCGAATCCGACGTAGTGGTAGGGCTGGAAATGGGCGCCGATGATTATATTGCCAAGCCGTTTAACTCCCGGGTGGTGGTGGCGCGGGTGAAGGCGGTGCTCAGGCGTAGCGGCGCGCTGGGCGCTGAAGGCGCGAGCGGCGGCACGGGATTGCTCTTTAACGGCTGGCGGCTGGATACGTTTCGCTGCGAGTTGTTTAACTCGCAACAGCAAGCGGTGCCGCTGACCCAGGGAGAGTACAGCCTGCTGCTGGCGCTGGCGCAAAACGCCCGCCGGGTGCTTAACCGTGAGCAGCTGTTGGCTCTGACCCATAGCGAAAGCACCGAAGTCTTTGACCGGACGATTGACGTGCTGATCATGCGCCTGCGGCGCAAAATCGAACCGAATCCGCATCAGCCGACGCTGATCAAAACCCTGCGCGGTCTGGGCTATGTGTTCGCCGCAGATGTTATCCACGGCGACAGGGCGGCGTAGCCCCGGCAGACGCGGGGCCAGCGGGGAGATAGTGCTCTTACTTCACGGTCCAGCCTTTGTAACTACCGATATTGTTTTTATCGATCAGGGTCACCGGGATCAGCACCGGTGCGGACGGGGCCGGTTTACCCTGCAGAATGTCATAACCGATCTCGACCGCTTTCGCCGCCATCACCTGCGGGTCCTGCGCCGGCGTCGCCACAAACAGCGAGTTTTTACGTTTCAACGCCTCTTCACCGTCCGGACTGCCGTCGACGCCAACGATAAAGAACTCATGACGTTGCGCCTGTTTTGCCGCCAGATCGGCACCGATCGCGGTCGGATCGTTGATGGCAAAGACGCCATCGATCTTCGGATTCGCGGCCAGCAGTGAGGTCATAATTTCCAGACCCCCCTCACGGCTGCCTTTCGCGTTCTGGTTGTAGGAGAGCACTTTGATATCCGGGTGGCGTGCAAACTCGGCCTGGCAGCCTTCAACGCGGTTCTGCACGGCGGAAACCGGCGGCCCGTTGATAATCACCACATTCCCTTTGCCTTTCAGGCGGTCGGTGATGTATTTACAGGCCATTTCTCCCGCCTGAGTGTTATCAGAGGTGATAGTGGCATTGGCGCCTTCGGCGGCCACGTCCACCGCAACCACCACGATCCCGGCATCTTTCGCGCGTTTTACCGCCGGGCCAATCCCTTTTGAGTCGGCGGCGTTGAGGATAATCATGTCGACTTTGGCGGCAATAAAGTTATCGATCTGCGCCACCTGCTGACCCAGATCGTAACCGCTGGAGACCAGCGTCACTTTCACATTGTCTCCGGCCAGCTTACGGGCTTCCAGTTCCGCGCCTTTGGTGATTTGTACAAAGAACGGGTTGGCTAAATCCCCCACCGTGACGCCGATTGATTTCAGCTCTTTGGCCTGGGTAAAGGGCGCTGCGGTAAGCAGCGCGCCGGCACAGAGTGCGGTTACTATGGGTTTCAAACGCATGCTGTTTTCCTCTGTCTGTAGGGTATTGTTGTTATGCACTTTGATGGTGTCGGGTACGGTATTTGTCGATCAGCACCGCAATGATGATCACCGCCCCTTTGATCACCAGTTGCCAGAAATAGGAGACGCCCATCAGCGTCATACCGTTATTGAGCGTGGCGATAATCAACGCCCCCACTAGCGTGCCGGTGATAGTGCCGATGCCGCCAACGAAGCTGGTCCCGCCGAGAATAACGGCGGCGATGGCATCCAGCTCATAACCTACGCCGAGGTTGCCGTTGGCGCTGTACAGCCGCGAGGCGCTCATGACGCCGCCCAGCCCGGAGAGCAAGCCGCTCATGCCGTAAACGAACAGCAGCACCAGCCACACTTTGATCCCCGTGAGCCTTGCCGCCTGCATATTGCCGCCCACGGCGTAGATATGAACGCCGAGGGTGGTACGGCGCAGAATGAACCAGCACACCGCCACCACCAGCAGCGCGATCACCACCAGCCACGGAACCGGCCCGAGGTAATCGTTGCCGATCCATTCGAAGCTGATATCGGAGTTAATCACCGTGGTGCCGTCGGCCAGCAGATAGGCGGCCCCGCGCAGGGCCGTATAGGTCCCGAGCGTGACGATAAACGGCGGTAGCCCGGCGAAGGCGACCAGCGCGCCGTTAAACAAACCGAGCAGCAGGCCGAGCATCAGCGCCGCCGGAATCGACAGCAGCGACAGCTCCGGGGTCAGCGATACCACCATGGCCGCCACCGCGGTCGTGCCGAGAATCGAGCCGACGGACAGATCGATCCCCCCGGTCAAAATGATGAAAGTCATCCCGGCGGCGAGCACGATGTTGATCGACGCCTGACGGGTAATATTCAACAGATTGCTTTCGGTAAAGAAATTGGGGGCGATAAAGCCAAATACCGCCACAATCAGGATTAAAATCGGCAGGATACCGACCGTTTGTAGCAGATCGCCCATCAGGATTTTCTTCGCCGATACCGATTTTGCCACCGGCTGCGCGGCGGTCTCTTTCTGTGTTGTCATGGTGATACCGCCTTAAGGTGAGAGTCGTTTACGCCGGTGGCCAGCGTCATAATGCTTTCCTGGCTGATGTCGCCGGCCTGGAGTTCGCCGGCGATGCTGCCTTCGCGCATGACGTACACCCGGTCGCTCATGCCGACCACTTCGGGGAGTTCGCTGGAGATCATCAGAATGGCCACCCCCTGGCGCGCCATCTGGGTCATGATGCGGTAAATCTCGCTTTTGGCGCCGACGTCAACGCCGCGCGTCGGTTCATCAAGCAGCAAAATGCGCGGACCGATGGCGACCCAGCGGGAGATCAGCAGCTTTTGCTGATTGCCGCCGGAAAGGCCGCCGGCCCGCACCTGCGCGTGCGGTACGCGAATATTGAGCAGGGAGATCGCATCGTCGGAGACGGTCTGCGCCTTTTTGCGATTGAGCATGCCCCAGCGGGCATCCCGTTCGAGGGTGGCCATGGTGATGTTCTCCTGCGCCGCCATTTCGAGGAACAGCCCCTGCTCCTTGCGATTTTCGGTGAGAAAGCCGATTCCCAGCTCGATGGCTGCGCGCGGAGAGTGAATGACCACCGGCTCGCCGTCGATCTCGATGACGCCGCCGGTGGCCCGACGCACGCCGAAAATCAGCTGCGCCAGTTCCGAGCGGCCGGCGCCGACCAGACCGGCCAGGCCGACGATTTCCCCGGCCCGTACCACCAGACTGCTGGCTTTCACTTTGCCGCCGTCGGTCAAATCCTGTATCCGCAGGCGCGGCTGGCCGGGTGGAATATCACGCTCTTTATTGAACAGGTCGCTTAACGGACGGCCGACCATCATGCGCACCAGCTCGGAGGCGTTGAGCTTGTCGCGGGTCAGGCTGCCGACGTACTGGCCGTCGCGCAATACGCTGACGCGGTCGGAGAGTTCATAAACCTCCGCCATCCGGTGGCTGATGTAGATAATTGCCATCCCTTCGTCGCGCAGGCGCAGAATCAGCTCAAACAGGCGCTGGGTCTCACGGGAGGAGAGGGCAGCGGTGGGTTCGTCCATCACCAGGACCCGGCTGTTGCGATGCAGGGCGCGGGCGATCTCCACCTGCTGCTGTTCGGCAATGGTCAGGGTCATCACCCGGTCGCCGGCCTTAAACTGAGCGCCGAGACGATCTATCACCGCCTGGGCCTGATGAATCATCTCTTTGCGCTGTACCAGTCCGCCGCGCGCCAGCTCGCTGCCGAGGAAAATGTTCTCAGCGACGGTTAAATTCGGCGCCAGCTGCATCTCCTGGTAAATCAGCGTGATCCCGGCGGCCAGCGCATCTTTTGGCCCTTTAATGGCGTGCGGCCGTCCGTCGATCAGGATCTCGCCGCTGGTAGCGGTATACGCTCCCGCGAGGATCTTCATCAACGTGCTTTTGCCGGCGCCGTTCTCCCCCATTAAGGCGTGGATCTCACCGGGCCAGACCGTCAGATCGACGCCTTTCAGCGCATAAAACTTGCCAAAGGCTTTGGCAATATTGCGCATGGATAGTACCGGTGTCCCCTGCATGGCGGCTCTCCTGCGAGTGTGATCGAGAATCGCAGTGCACCACAGGACGATAAATACAAAATGTCAGACGCCGTTCATATTTGTCATATTGATGAATAGTTAACCTGGCTCACAATTACGCGATGCGGCTCTCCCGGTCCGGGTCAGCAACCGCCAGGATAAATAAAAAGATCGTGGAGCTGACCATGCCATCCCATCGCTACCCGTTTTTCACCAGCGCTCGCGGGCGTCTGCTGTCGTTTAATTTGCTGATGGTGGCGGTGACGCTGATGGTGGCCGGCGTGGCGCTGCTGGGCTTTCGCCATGCCAGCCTGCTACAAGAACAGGTGCAGCGGCAGACGCTGGATGATATGACCGGCAGTATGAATCTGGCGCGCGACACCGCGAACGTTGCCACCGCGGCGGTTCGCCTCTCCCAGGTGGTCGGTGCGCTGGAGTATAAAAGCGAGGCTGAACGCCTGCTGGAGACCCAGCAGGCCCTGAAATATTCCCTCTCTCACCTCGCCGCCGCGCCGCTAGCGCAACAGGAGCTGGCGCTGGTGGCCAGTATTATTCGCCGCAGCAATGAGCTGCAGCAGAGCGTGGGTGGCATGCTGGAACGCGGTCAGCGTCGTCATCTGCAGCGTAATGAACTGCTCAGCTCGCTGTATCAGAACCAGAGCTATCTCCGGCATATTCAGGATCTTAACGATCGGTATGGCGCAGACGCGATCGATCCCCGGCCGCTGGCCGAGATGGATCGGCTGATCGTTGCGGCCATCCATACTTCGACGCCGCGATCGATCGTCCAGCAGCTGGATAAGGTGCGAGGTTTTCTGCCGACGACCAGCCGCGATCCTACGCTGGCCGCGATTCTGCAGGATTTCAACGGCGAGCTGGCCAGGCTGGAGCCGCTCTCGGCGCAGCTGGAGGAGAGCGATTTGGCCATCGGCTGGTATATGTTTCACATCAAGGCGCTGGTGGCGCTGCTCAACAGCGATATTAATCAGTACGTTGCCCGGGTCGCGCAGGCGTCTGAGCTGCGGGCGGCGCAGAGCCATCGGGAGCTACGTTCCATCAGTATGTTTATTTTGCTGTCGGCGCTGCTGGCGCTGGTGATAACCGGCTTCGCCGGCTGGTATATCTACCGTAACCTCGGCTCCAGTCTGACCGCCATCTCCCGCGCGATGTCGCGTCTGGCCCACGGCGAGCAGGAGGTCTCTGTCCCGGGGCTTCAGCGACGCGATGAGCTGGGAGAGCTGGCGCGCGCCTTCAACGTCTTTGCCCGCAATACCGCGTCGTTGGCCCATACCTCCCAGCTGCTGAAAGAAAAAAGTACCCTGCTGGAGACCACCTTTCATGCCATGCGCGACGGCTTCGCGCTGTTTGATAACCAGGGGCTGCTGGTGGTGTGGAATCCGCAGTATCCGCTGCTGTTAGGGCTGGCGGCCAATGATCTGCAGCGCGGCATTCACTATCAGCAGCTGCTGGGCCAGGCCGCTCCGCTGGCGGAACATATCCGTGACAACCTGTCCCGTCCGCTACCCAAACCCCAGGAGCTACAGCTGGCGGGCGATCGTACCATTGAGCTGCGCTTTAGTCCGGTTCCCGGGCGCGGGCTGGTGAACGTGGTACTCGACAGAACCGAACGCAAAGGGCTGGAGCAGGCGCTGGTTCACAGCCAGAAAATGAAAGCGGTCGGCCAGCTGACCGGCGGCCTGGCGCATGATTTTAATAACCTGCTGGCGGTGATTATCGGCAGTCTTGAACTGGTTCAGCCGCAGGACGCGGACGTGCCGCGGATCTCCCGGGCGCGAAAAGCCGCAGAACGCGGCGCGCTGCTCACCCAGCGGCTGCTGGCCTTCTCGCGTAAGCAGTCGCTGCACCCCAATGCCGTGGCGATGAAACCGCTGCTGGAGAACCTGGGCGAACTGATGCGCCATTCTCTGCCGACGACGCTGACTCTGCAGATTGAGGCACAGTCACCCGCGTGGCCTGCGTGGATTGACATCGGCCAGCTGGAAAACGCCATTATCAATCTGGTGATGAACGCTCGCGATGCAATGGAAGGGCGCTCAGGGGTGATTAAGCTGCGCACCTGGAACCAGCGCGTGGCCCGCAGCGACGGGCGGCGGCAGGATATGGTGGCGCTGGAGGTGATTGACCACGGTAGCGGGATGTCACAGGAGGTCAAAGCCCAGGTGTTCGAACCGTTCTTTACCACCAAACAGACCGGCAGCGGCAGCGGTCTGGGGCTGTCGATGGTCTATGGTTTTGTCCGCCAGTCCGGCGGGCGGGTGGCTATTGAGAGCGCGCCGGGCCAGGGGACCACGGTGCGTTTACAGCTGCCGCGCGCGGCGGTGCAGGCGCCGAGCGGCGGCACGTTACCGGAAGTAGAGCAGACGGTGAGCGGTGAACGGCTGGCGCTGGTGCTGGAGGATGAGGCCGATGTGCGTCAGACTCTTTGTGAGCAGCTTCATCAGCTCGGCTGGTTAACCCTGGAGGCCGGGAACGGGGAGCAGGCGCTGCAGTTACTTGAGGCTTCGACGGAAATTGCGCTGCTGATTAGCGACCTGATGCTGCCGGGCAGATTGAGCGGAGCCGAGGTGATCAACGAAACCCAGCGCCGTTTCCCGACGGTGGCGGTGCTGCTGATCAGCGGCCAGGATCTGCGTCCGGCGCACAATCCTGCGCTGCCGGACGTCGAGCTGCTGCGTAAACCCTTCAGTCGGACACAGCTGATGCAGGCGCTGCGACAGGTTGTGGTAAATAACGGCTGCGGGCCAGTGCCGCAGCCCCTTGAGCACCATTAAATGTTGAGGACGATGCGGCAACAAACTGCACTGCCTGATAAGGCAACGGGCGGCGAATATGCGCTTTGATCATGGTGAGCAGCGCCTCGCGTGGAAAGCCGGACATGTCCATCACGCCGCCGCCGAGGATCACTGCATCGGGGTCGAACAGGTTGATGCTGGTGGCGATTGCGCGGGCGGCGTGGTGCAGGAGAGCCTGTACAAACGGCTCCTCAGCGGCGTGCAAAAACAGCTCATCCAGCGCATAGTCGCGCGGTTGTTGTTCATACCAGCGTTTGAGCGCGATGCCGGAGCAGACGGTTTCCAGACAACCGGGATTACCGCAACCGCAGATGAGCGCGTTGTCGCCCTGAGGGATATGACCCAGCTCTCCCGCCACGCCGTGCGCGCCTGTCCACGGCCCGCCGTTTAACCAGATGGCGAAGCCCATGCCGGTGCCGAGATAAGCGGCTAGCACCTGTTGCTCTTGCAAACCATTTTCCTGCACGTCAAATGAGAGCTGAAGATTGACATCGCGGGAAAATTCGACCGGACAGGCCAGCGAATGCTCCAGCTCATCGGCGAGCGTACGCAGGGTTTCCGGCGGTAACGATAGGTTGGGGGTGGAGATAATCGTCCGTTTATCTCTGCTTACCAATGCCGGAAAGCCCATCACCAGGCCGCAGCAACGGGCCTGAAAGCGGTCAAGCTGCTGCTGAATCAACATGGTTATCCCGCTGACCAGACCGTCAGGCGCGATCGCTTCAGCAGTGCGCAGCTTCTCGCAATGCAGAGTCTCGCCCTGCGCGGTTTGCAGGCAAAAGCGGATATGGGTTGCGCCCATGTCCACACCTGCGACGACCTTACGCTGTTTTTGCATGAGGGAATACCTCGTTTTTGGCCGCCAGAATCTGCTCTGCCATGACCTGCCACGCGTCGTGAATATTGTCGCCATGGTTAAACAGACCGGAGGTACCGACGATAAAGACGTCCGCGCCTGCCGCCATCAGTTTTTGATAGGTCGCTTTATTGCATGAGCCGTCGATCTCAATCTCGTAGGCCAGTCCTTCTCGTTCTCGCCACGCTTTTAGTTCGCCGATCTTCTCCAGCATTTCAGGAATAAAGGGTTGGCCGGCGAAACCCGGATCGACGGTCATCACCGTAATTTTGTCCGCCTTGTGGATGTAATATTTCATCGTTTCAACCGGCGTTTCCGGATTGAGAATGAGCCCGACCTTCATGCCGTGGCGACGAATCTCCTCTATCAGGCGGAAAGCCTGACCGTTAATCGTTTCCGGATGCAGGGTGATAAAGTCCGCGCCTGCCTGCGCCAGCTGGCTGATGTAATCCTGTGGCCGGGTGACCATCAGATGGCAGTCCAGCGGTTTACTGGCCAGCTTCTTCACCTGACTGACGAAAAACGGCGATAGTGTCAGGTTAGGGACAAAATGACCGTCCATGATGTCGATGTGGAAGTAATCTGCATGCCGATCGATAAACTCGATCTGTTCTTTGAATTTCAGCAGGTCCATACACATTAAAGAGGGGGAAATTTTCATCATAAATTCCTTACTTACTGATAAGACGGTCGAGGGCGACAGCCGCGATAATTAATCCACCCATCACCACCAGCTGGTAGTAGGTTTGTACCTGGAGAATATTCAGGCCGTTGTTGATGGTGCCGATGATCAGGCCGCCAATCACCACAGAAAAAATGCGTCCCTTACCACCAAAGAAGCTGGTGCCGCCGATAATGGCGCTGGCAATGGCGTAGGTTTCAAAGCCCATTCCGGCCAGAGGCTCCGCGGCGCCGAGACGTGCCGTCGAGACCACCCCCGCCAGCCCGGCGCAGATGCCGGAGATAATGAACACCAGCAACATGTGGAATTTGACATCAATGCCAGAGTAAAAGGCGGAGTTTTTATTGCCGCCGAGGGCGTAGATATTGCGGCCCAACCGCATCCGGGTGGTCAGGAACCATAGAATCACGGCCACAATAAGCGAGAAGATGACCGGTACCGGGATCCCCAATACGCTGGCGGCAAAGAAATTGACGAACTCGAAAGAGAAGCCATAGACCGAGTTGGCGTCGGAGATAACCAGGGTGATACCGCGAAAAATCGCGTTAGTGCCGAGGGTAATAATGAACGGGTGCAAGCCGGTCCAGTTGACCAGGCAGCCGTTAATCGCGCCTAGCGCGCCGCCGACCAGCACGCCGCCAATCAGCGCCGCGAGGAACGGATCGACTCCTGCCAGCATGAGTTTGGCGGTCACCATGCCGGAAAGCGCCAGAATCGCCCCCACCGACAGGTCGATGCCTGCTACCAGAATAGCGAAGAATTCTCCCATTCCGATGAGCACCGTCACCGAGCTCTGAACAAATATTTGCGTGATGTTATTGGTCGTCAGAAAGTATTCCGACGACAGCGAGCCGAAAATCGCGACAATAATTGCGAGGATAAAAAAGGTGCCGTATTTATCCCAGAACAGTGCGAAGTTGAACGGCTTTTTGCCATCGGACTCCCCTTTTACTCTTGCGGCAGTGCCCATACCATAATCTCCTCTTCGCTCATGTCGTCGCGATTGGTCAGAATTTTCGTCAGCCGCCCTTCGCAGAACACGGCGATGCGGTCACAGACGGCGATAATTTCAGGAAGCTCGGATGACACCATCAGAATGACTTTTCCGTCATCCGCCAGCTGGCGCATCACTTTATAAATTTCGGCTTTCGCGCCGACGTCGATCCCGCGCGTCGGCTCATCGAAAATAATGACGTCGGGGTTGCAGCATAACCATTTGGATATCAGGACCTTTTGTTGGTTACCGCCGGAAAGTTCGGTGATGCTCTGATCGACAGAGTGGCACTTCAGCGCCAGTAATTTACGCTGCGCTTCCGCCGTTTTACGCTCGTTCTCTTCATGGAACAGCCCCATTGCCCCTTTATAGCCACCGTGTTTCAGGCTCTGACTGACAGCCATGTTTTGCGCAATGGAGAAATTGCCGAAGAAACCGTTGTCCCGGCGACTCTCCGTGATGTAACCCATACCTTTCTTTAAGGCATCCAGCGGTGAACGCGGGGTAATCGCTTTACCATTGAGGATGATTTCACCGCTGCTGCGCTTATCAACGCCAAACAGACAATCCATCAGTTCGGTACGCCCGGAGCCCACCAGACCGGCAAAGCCGAGAATTTCACCGCGATTGACGCTAAAGGAGATATCGCGGACCTTTTTCTTGTCCCGGCTGGTGACATTTTTCACCTCGAATACCGTTTCGCGCGCGATATTTCCGGTGTTCTCTTTCATCGCGTTAAAGCGGTTTTGCAACTCACGACCGACCATCAGACGTACGATATCGTCGTTATTGACCTCGCTGACCATGCCACTGCATACGCTGCTACCGTCCTTCATCACCGTGTAGCGGTCGCAGATCCGGCGTATCTCCGCCAGCTTGTGCGAGATATAGACGATGGCGGTCCCCTCTTTACGCAGCTGGTTCATGATCAGGAACAGGTAGTCCACCTCTTTGTTGGTCAGCGAAGAGGTAGGTTCATCCATGATCAGCACTTTGGCGTCGAGCATCAGTGTTTTCGCGATTTCCAGCATCTGCTTATGGCTGATGGACAGATTCGCGACTTTCTCATCTAAATCGACCTTTAATCCGATGCGCAGCAGCATCATTGCCGCTCTGATGCGCATCTCTTTCCAGTCGATAATATTGACGCCACAGACTTTTTTCGTCAGATGGCGGCCGATATATAAATTTTCCATTACGGTTAATTCATCAATAACGCTGAGTTCTTGATAAATAATGCCGATGCCGAGTCTGGCGGCTAATTTATGGTCGAGCCTGGCATAATTCACGTTATTAACCGTGATGGTGCCTGTGGTCGGTTCATGTATTCCCGACAAAACTTTCATTAACGTTGATTTCCCGGCACCGTTTTCCCCTAGCAACGCATGTATTTCGTGCGGATAAACGGTTAAATCGACCGATTTTAATGCGTGAACCGGACCAAATGATTTGCCGATCCCCGCCATTGAAATATATGGCGTGAGCATAATAACTCCTTACTTATTTTTACCCTCCTGAGGTCAGGAGGGTAAGGGGAGAACATCGGGCTAGCTGCTGGAAAAATTATTTTGTGACCAGAATAGAATCCACCAGTTTGAATTCCGGTGTTTTATCCAGTGCAATCACCTTGCCGGTTTTTTCGGCATCAACCATCATTTTCAGTCCCGTCGCGCCGATATTACCAGGGTTTTGCGCAATCGTTGCGGTCATCTGACCGGCTTCAACCATTTTACGCGCTTCAGGGATACCATCAGTGCCGACCACCAGAACCGTTTGGCTTTTCCCGGCGTTGGCTACGGCCTGGGCAACGCCCATTGCCATGGTGTCATTCGCGCAGTAAAAGGCTTTCAGGTTAGGGTTCCGCTGTAGCACATTAGTGGCAACATCGAGCGCCTTAATGCGATCCCAGTCGGCTGGTTGGCTGGCAACAAGCTTGATCTGAGTGGCTTTTTTGAATGCCTCCGTCGCGCCGTTACGACGGGCTTCGCCCGACGCGTTCCCCGCTTTTCCCTCGATGATGGCAACGTCGCCGCCCTCAGCTCCCAGTTTCTCGATAATAAAATCGGCCCCTTTTGCCCCCACCGCGACGTTGTCCGTGGTGACGAAACCTTCCACGTTACCGCCTGCTTTCTTCAGGTTATCCATATCAATTTTTTCATCGAGATTGACCAGATAAATCCCTTTCTTCCAGGCTTTCGCCACGGGCATCACCAGGTTGACCGATGAGAGAGGGGCGAAAGCGATGCCTTTATAGTTCTTATTGCTTAAGTCTTCGAAGAGCTGAAGCTGTGATTGAAAATCCCCTTCCGAAGGCGAGGCAAAAATATCGACGCTGACTCCCAGCGTTTTAGCCTCATCTTCAATACCTTTTTTCATATCAACCCAGAAAGGGTTCGATAATGTTTTTAATACCACAGCGTAATCGGCGGCGGCAAAAGCGCTGGTAGATAACATTACGCCCATAGCCGCGCCGCTGAAAATTTTCAGGTATTTATTCATAACAGTGTTCTCGGTGTAGGATACAGTAATATTGATCCCACCGTAGTGGGATCGGTGTTTATTATTTACTTCAGCGCTCCTGGTGAAAAGAAATCAACAATGGCGCCGGTTTTTTGCATGTTTAAAGTGGCCTGTTCAATATTTTGTTGGGCTACCGAAACAAAAAAAGCATCTAATAATGTAAGTTGTAAAATACGCGCTGAGGCGTTTCTCCCTAATAGAGGAGTTTCTGGTGCTGGCGAGCAAATAATAAAATCAGCTAATTTAGCAATCGGTGAATGGTAACTATGGGTAATACAGATAATTTTAGCGCCGTTCTTCTTTGCCAGTTCTACTGCCGATTTAATATCGCTGGTGCGCCCGGAATGGGTGACTACCAGCACGACGTCGCCTTTTTTCAATAACGAGGCGGACATCATCATGATATGCGCATCCGGATATGTCTGGCAGCGCACGCCGATACGTAAAAACTTATGCTGCACATCGGCACAGATGGCATTTGATCCACCGGCACCGTACAGATCGCGCTGGTTGGCCTGGGCGAAGAAACGTGCCGCGCGATGAATTTCGTCGACATTAACGATCGACTGACCTTCCATAATGGTACGCAGGGTAATATTAAAAACCTTATTCACCACGTCCTGAGGTGCTTCATCAAAGGAGAGCTCTGCCGGAAGGACCTGTTCAGATTGAGAAAAATACTCCACCAGGGCGCTACGCAGGTTACGAAAACCGCTAAAACCGAGCAGTTTGGAGACCTTAACGATCATTGCTTCGGAAACCGACAGCGCTTCCGCCACATCTTTAATGGCGGGAGCGTCGCTCAGATTGCCAGGTTTAAGCAACCATTCGACGATTCGGCTTTCGTTTTCGGTCATTCCTTCCTGCTTCATGCGTAGCCAGGGGGCGAGGCCGATACCGTTGGGGAGCGAACTGGATTCTGACTGACTCATCGCTTTCTCTTGTCCATAAAGTGAAGACGTCACTATATCACCACAGGCAAAACAGAAAAGATACAATCAACTTCACAAAAATATAATTTTTATAAAGTTTTGGTTTTTGTAAAGTGTTGGCGATTTTGAGAGTGACCATTTTTTGATTAACTATTTATAAAACAAGTATTTTTCATCTTTACCCGTAAGATTTAAGACGATAGGCAATATGAGTTGGCTATTTTTCTCGCTTGATTTGTGAATTTTCGCGATGTAGAAAGGGCACATCAGACCGGATTTTTGACGATTATTGCGCCAGTTTTTCCGGTTTAAATCACAACTCCATCTATGTTCGTAAAGTAAGAACAGGCGAGGTTAAGTATGAAAAGGATTGCAATTGGCTGTGATCACGTCGGGTTTATCCTTAAAAACGATATTATGGCGCATCTTCGGCTGCGGGGGATCGAGGTGCTGGATAAGGGAACATGGTCACCTGAGCGTACCGATTATCCCCGTTATGCCAGCGCTGTCGCGCAGGCCATTCTGACAGGCGAAGCCGAGGGGGGGATCCTGATCTGCGGCACCGGCGTCGGGATCTCCATCACCGCCAATAAATACCCCGGCATTCGCGCGGTGGTGTGCAGTGAACCCTATTCGGCCCAGCTATCGCGGCAACATAATAATACCAATGTGCTGGCCTTCGGCGCGCGCGTGATAGGTCTTGAGCTGGCGAAAATGATTGTCGATGCCTGGTTGGGGAGCGAGTATGAAGGCGGACGTCATCAGACGCGAATTGATGCGATTACCGCGCTTGAACAGCCGCGGATTTGAGATTCCTCCGCTACTCGCCGCCACGACCGTTGATTAACGTAGGGCCAGCCCCCCGAAGAGACTGGCTCTATGAAACGTTACTTTACCGCTTTAATCCTCTGCACGCTGTCGCTGAGTAGCCAGCTGGCGCGCGCTGATATTATTGACGACGCAATCGGTAATATTCAGCAGGCGATTAATGATGCCTACAATCCCGGCGATAGCCGCTCTGATGACGACGACCGCTATGATGACGGACGTTACCAGGGCAGCCGCCAACAAAGCACCGATCGCCAGAGGCAGTATGACGATCGGCAACGACAGATAGAGGATCGTCGCCGTCAGCTCGACGATCGCCAGCGCCAGTTGGATCAGGATCGCCGGCAGCTGGAGAACGACCAGCGGCGACTGGATGACGACGATTAACCGAGCTGCGTTTCTGGCCGCGGCGACGCGATGCTGACCGGGTGACGATAGCGCTTACCCGGGTTAAAGATTAATCCAGCACGATCTCCATACCGTCATAGCCGGCCTCAAACCCCGGCGGCAAGGGATGCTCCATCATCCAGAGATCAAACCGGTGGCTGATATGAGTCAGAATGACCCGCGGGCAGGCCAGTACCTGGTTGATGGCGCGTACCGTATTCAAATCGCAGTGGTTGCGCGGAGGCTGCGGGCGCGGCTCATGGCTGCAGTCGATCACGATCGCCTGCGGCTGGTTATTCAGTAAGAATTTGAGCGTTTTTTCCGGTAATCCGGCGGTATCCGACAACCAGGCTACCCGGCTGTGCGCCGACTCCAGCAGATAGCCGTAGGTCAGCTTCGAGTGATTGAGCGGTAGCGGCGTCACCCGCAGCCCCTGCAAGGTAAACACCACAAACGGCTCAACGGTATGGCTGAAGTCCAGCAGGCCGGGGTGTTTAAACAGGTCATCGCAACCTTCAGGGTCCGGCGGTCCAAACACCGGAATCGGCGCGCCGAGGCCCCAGCGCAGCGGGAATAATCCCTGAACATGATCCATATGATAGTGGGTAAGTAAAAACTGCTGAAACTGGCCGGCGGGCCACTGGTCCATCAGGTCGGGCAGCCCGGCATCCAGCAGCGTCACGGCGTCATTGAAGGTCACGACCGCGCTACAGGGGCGCCGACGATGCGCCTCATCGCTGCGCGCACGCTGACAGGCTGCGCAGTCGCAGCCGAAGACTGGAACCAGCTGGGCGCCGCCGGTGCCGGTTAAGCGAATAGTCAGGCCCATACTTCCTCCTCACAGCGCTTTTTTAAAACGCAGATGGCTTTGCGTATACCCTTCACGGAGATAGAAACGGTGGGCGTCGGGACGGGCTTTGCCGCTGGAGAGCTCCACCATTTGCGCGCCGTGTTCGCGGGCTTCCTGCTCCGCCCATGCCAGCAGCGCCTGGCCGACGTGCAGGCCGCGTCTCTGCGGCAGCACCACCAGTTCCTGCACTTCCCCGATCCAGGCGTTGAAATTAAGCGGAAATTGCAACTGTAGCCCAATCAGCCCGACCGTCTCTCCCTCCACCTGCGCCAGCTGATAGCGCAGGGTTGGATTTTGCAGGTTCATGGCAAATCCGGCGGTGAAATGGCGGCGATCGTACGCTTTCTGCTTTAATTCGCAAATTAACGCATATACGGCATCGACGTCGTCCAGAGTCGGGGCCCGGAGTTCACAGGTAGGCATGTTGATTCTCTTGTCGGGCGTAGTGGCGGCGCAGCAGCGTGAGGAACTGGTCGACGGATTGCCCGAGGCTGCCGTTGTTGTTCAACGTCAGACAGTCGGAAGGGGCGTAGCGCGCCGCACGCTCCAGGCGCAGGGCGATCTCCGCTTCGCTCTCTCGCCCGCGTTGTTGCAGGCGCTGGCGTAGCACCTCCGGCGTGACCTGCAGGCAGATGGGTAGCAGGGCGTCAGCGTAGCGCGCCCGGGCCTGCGGCAGATGGGCGCGGGAGCCATTGGCCACCACGTCAAAACCGGCGTGCAGCCACAGGTCAATTTCGATACCAATTCCGTAGTAATTGTTATTGGCATGCCAGCTCAGGGCGAACAGCTGGCGCTCGGCGCGGTTGAAAAACTCCTGCTTGCTGAGCGCAATATGATTTTCGCTGCCGGCGTTGAACGGGCGCGTAATATAGCGATGCGCCACCAGCAGTTGGGCATTTTCGCGCTGGCGTAAGGCCGCCAGCAGGCTATCTTTTCCGGAGCCTGAGGCACCCACCAGCCAAATCAATTTTCCGCTCATCAGAAGACCCTCTTTCCTTGACGCCAGACGTGGTCAATATGGACGTGTTCGCCGCGACGGTGCGCCAGCACCATATCGGCACGCTTACCTTCCGCGATCACCCCGCGGTCGTCTAATCCCAGAGCCTGGGCCGGATTTTTGCTGACCAGACGAATGGCCTGCGGCAGCGAGAAGGCGTTGTCGTGGTCGTCCGCGATGCGGAACGCCGCATCGAGCAGGCTGGCGGGATAATAGTCTGACGACAGAATATCGAGCAGGTTGCTGGCCGCCAGCTGATGGGCCGCGACGTTGCCGGAGTGCGAACCGCCGCGCACGATATTGGGGGCGCCCATCAATACGTTCATACCGTGGCGACGTGACGCCTCGGCGGCGGCTAACGTCGTGGGAAACTCGGCGATCACGCTGCCAAGCTGATGGGATTCGAGGACATGCTCCGCGGTGGCGTCGTCGTGGCTGGCGAGCGCAATACGGCGATCGCGACACATCGCGGCGATGGACCGACGGTTGGCGTGGGACCAGGTTGCCGCCAGCGCGATCTGCTCTTCTTCATAGCGCAGCATCTGCTCATGAGTTAGCTGATATTTGCCCTGGTAATACTCGCGATACTTCTCGCGATTGGCGAACTGACGCTGACCGGGCGAGTGGTCCATCAGCGAAACCAGGGTGACGGGTTCACGGTCTACCAGCTTTTCAAACAGCGGCAGCGTGGTGTGGTGCGGCAGTTCACAGCGTAAATGCAGGCGATGTTCGGCGCGGTTGATGCCCCGTTTCTGCGTCTCCTCGATGGCGTTGATCATCTTTTCCAGATTCTCCAGGCGATCGCCGCCGTCGCGTACGTCGCCGATGGCGACCGCATCCAGAACGGTGGTGATACCGCTGGCGACCATCAGCGCATCGTGGCTGCTCATCGCCGAGTGGGCGGGCCAGTCGACTTTCGGGCGCGGAGTAAAGAATTTGTCCAGATTATCGGTATGCAGCTCAATCAGCCCGGGCAGCAGCCAGCCGTCTTCGCCGTCGAGCGCCTGCGGCAGCTGGCTCTGACTTTCGGCAAAGGCGTAAATGCTGCCCTCCTGCACTTCCAGCGACCCGTGCACCACTTCGTCTTCGAGAACCAGGTTTACATTATTGATAATCATGCTGTTATTCCCATCGGGTGCAGTCGGTCGGCGACCTGATTGCGGACCGTTTCATCATGGAAAATGCCGACGATAGCCGCGCCGCGCGCTTTGGCTTCGTTAATCAGTTCCACTACGGCGGCGCTGTTTCTGGCGTCCAGCGAGGCGGTCGGCTCATCAAGCAGTAAAATCGGGTAGTCCACCGCGAAACCGCGGGCGATATTGACCCGCTGCTGTTCCCCGCCGGAAAATGTGGACGGCGCCAGATGCCATAACCGTTCCGGAACGTTCAGACGCGTCAGCAGGCGGGCAGCCTGCGAAGCGCAGGTATCGCGCGCAATGCCGAGGTCGAGCAGCGGTTGCATCACCACTTCGAGAGCCGAGATGCGCGGGATGACGCGCAGAAACTGGCTGACCCAGCCGATGGTGCGCTTGCGGACTTCCAGCACTTTACGCGGCGAGGCGTTGACCAGGTCAACCCATTCGTCGCCGTGGCGGATATGGATATGGCCGGTGTCCGGCAGGTAGTTGGCATACAGCGAACGCAGCAGGGTGGATTTGCCGCTGCCGGAATGGCCGTGCAGCACCACGCATTCGCCATGGCTGACCTCCAGAGAGGCATTCTGCAGCACCGGCAGACGCACGCCGTTTTGCTGGTGGAGTACAAAGGTCTTACTGACATTTTCAACGTGAATCATTTTGGCCTCGTGGTTTGGGTGCCGGGTGGCGGCTTCGCCTAACCCGGCCTGTGGGCGCTGCGTTCGTAGGCCTAACCCGGCCTGTGGGCGCTGCGTTCGTGGGCCTAACCCGGCCTGGGGGCGCTGTGTTCATGGCCTTACCCGGTCTGGGGCGCTGTGTTCACGGCCTTACCCGGCCTGTGGGCGCTGCGTTCGTGGGCCTTACCCGGCCTGTGGGCGCTGTGTTCGTGGGCCTTACCCGGCCTGTGGGCGCTGTGTTCATGGTCTTACCCGGCCTGTGGGCTCTGTGTTCGTGGGCCTTACCCGGCCTGTGGGTGCTGTGTTCATGGCCTAACCCGGCCTGGGGTGCTGTGTTCGTAGGCCGGGTAAGCGCAGCGCCACCCGGCGACAGCAACCTCAGTTCTGCAATACCGATGACACCAGCAGCTGGGTATACGGATGATGAGGATCGTCCAGCACCCGGTCGGTTAAGCCACTTTCCACCACCTGGCCCTGTTTCATGACCAGCAGACGGTTAGCCAGCAGGCGCGCCACCCCCAGGTCGTGGGTGACAATCACCACCGCCAGGTTCAGCTCGACCACCAGGCCACGCAGCAGGTCGAGCAGACGCGCCTGCACCGAGACATCCAGACCGCCGGTCGGCTCGTCCATAAACACCAGCTTCGGCTGGGTCACAAGGTTGCGGGCGATTTGCAAACGCTGCTGCATACCGCCGGAAAAAGTGGTGGGCAGATCGTCAATACGCGACGGCGGAATTTCGACATCGCTCAGCCACCGTTCGGCGGTGGCGCGGATATTTCCGTAGTGGCGTGCGCCGGTGGCCATCAGGCGCTCGCCGATATTGCCGCCCGCCGACACCTGGCGCCGCAGGCCGTCCATCGGATGCTGATGTACCACGCCCCATTCGGTGCGCAGCAGACGGCGGCGATCCGCTTCGCTCATCGCATACAGCGAGCGGTTTTCATACCGCACTTCACCTTCCTGCGGCGCCAGGAGCGCCGAGAGGGATTTCAGCAGAGTGGTTTTCCCCGAGCCGGACTCGCCCACGATGCCCAGCACTTCACCGGGCCACAGTTCAAAAGAGACGTCGCTGAAGCCTTTGCCCGGCGCATAAAGATGGGTCAGATGATTGACCGCGAGTAACGGATGGCTCATTTGTTCAGCGCCTCGCTCTGTTGGCGGCAATAGTCGGTATCGGAGCAGACAAACATCCGTTTGCCGCTGTCATCGAGTACCACTTCATCAAGGTAGCTGTGGCGAGACCCGCAAATGGCGCAGGGTTCATCCCACTCCTGGACGGTAAAGGGGTGGTCGTCGAAATCGAGGCTCTCCACCGGGGTAAACGGCGGCACGGCGTAAATGCGCTTTTCCCGCCCGGCGCCGAACAGCTGTAGCGCGGGCATCATGTGCATTTTCGGGTTGTCGAATTTAGGGATAGGCGACGGGTCCATCACATAGCGGCCGTTCACTTTTACCGGGTAGGCATAGGTGGTGGCGATATGACCGAAGCGGGCAATGTCTTCATACAGTTTCACCTGCATCACGCCGTACTCTTCCAGCGCATGCATGGTGCGGGTTTCGGTCTCGCGCGGCTCAATAAAGCGCAGCGGTTCCGGGATCGGCACCTGGAAGATCAGGATCTGATCTTCGGTGAGCGGCGTTTCCGGGATCCGGTGACGGGTCTGGATCAGCGTGGCATCGCAGGTTGCCTCGGTGGTCGCGACGCCGGTGACGCGCTTAAAAAACTGCCGTATCGACACCGCATTGGTGGTGTCATCGGCGCCCTGGTCAATCACCTTCAGCACGTCATGCTCACCGATGATACTGGCGGTCAGCTGAATACCGCCGGTGCCCCAGCCGTAGGGCATCGGCATTTCGCGACCGCCGAACGGCACCTGGTAGCCGGGAATCGCCACCGCTTTGAGAATTGCCCGGCGGATCATGCGCTTGGTCTGCTCATCAAGATAAGCAAAGTTGTAGCCAGTGAGTGGGTTAGCCACGTTCGTTCTCCCGTTGCAGGCGTTTCAGCAGCGCCAGTTCGGCCTGGAAATCGACATAGTGGGGCAGCTTGAGATGCGAGACGAAACCGGCCGCCTCGACGTTATCGGCGTGGGCGAGGACAAACTCTTCATCCTGCGCTGGCCCGGCTATCTCCTCGCCGTAGTCCGGCGCCTGTAGCGCCCGGTCGACCAGCGCCATCGCCATCGCTTTGCGCTCGCTCAGGCCGAATACCAGGCCATAGCCGCGCGTAAAGTGCGGCGGTTCGCTTTCCGGCGCCACGAAACCGTTGACCATCTCGCATTCCGTCATCAGCAGTTCGCCGATATTGACCGTAAAACCCAGCTCTTCGGGGACGATCTCAATGGCGACGTAGCCGCTGCGAATCTCACCGGCAAAAGGGTGGTTGCGGCCGTAGCCGCGCTGCGTGGAGTAGGCCAGCGCCAGCAGATAGCCTTCATCGCCGCGCACCAGCTGTTGCAGGCGTGACGAGCGAGAACAGGGATAGACCGGCGGATTGCGGGTGATGTCGTCGGGCCGGGCGTGGGACTCCTGTTCCGCTTTCGCCAGCCCCTGCTGCACCAGCAGGTTAAAAACGTGCGGTGTGGCTTCCGGCGGCCGTTCGGCGGTATTCAGCGGCGGCGTTTCGCCGTTGGCCAGCAGGGTGAAATCCAGCAGGCGGTGGGTGTAATCGTAGGTCGGGCCGAGCATCTGGCCGCCGGGAATATCCTTATAGACCGCCGAAATACGGCGTTCCAGGCGCATGCTGGCGGTATCGACAGGTTCGCTCACCGCCAGCCGCTGCAGGGTGGTGCGATACGCGCGCAGTAAAAAAATGGCTTCGACGTTGTCACCGCTGGCCTGTTTGAGCGCCAGCGCCGCCAGTTCACGATCGGCGATGCCGCCTTCGGTCATCACCCGATCGACCGCCAGGTGTAGCTGTTGGGTAATCTGTTCAATGCTCAGTTCGGGAAGCCGTCCATCGCCTCGTCGTTTATGTTCCTGTAAGGCGTGAGCGGCTTCGATCGCTCGCTCTCCGCCTTTGACGGCAACGTACATCAGCAAACCTCCACGTGGGTGGTGCGCGGGATAGCCAGCAGGCGCTCGCCGCAGGTGAGGATCAGGTCAATGCCCAGCGGGAACGGGTGCGGGCGTTCGGTCAGCTCATCAATGATGCAGTCCGGCAGCTGCGGGGCAATCATGCGCTCCTCAGCGATACCGGCCCCGGTCAGGCGCAGCATGCGTCCGCCGCTGAGGCTGGCGAGTTGGACAATCAGCGTGACGCCGGTTTCCGGCGCAGCGACGGTACCAGCGGACAGGACGTTAAGCTGTTCGCTGCTGATACGTTCATCGGTGACGGCGAAGACTGCCTGCTGCGGCAGTTCCACCAGCGGTGCGCCGGTATGAAAACGTAAGTTCTGGCCGACGAGGTCGTTATGCAGCGCCGATGAGAGCCAGACCGGCGTTTCGTGGTCCGCCAGTGTCAGCAGCAGGCTGGTGGAGGCGATATTCAACGGCTGCCAGCCGTGCTGGAGCTGCTGCAGGGCGACAATGACGCCCGGCTCGCTCATGGCTTTGAGCAGGCGACGAAAACTGTGCTGGGCATCCTGCACCGGTAGGGTAAAAGCGGTTTGTAAGGTCATGCGTTATCTCCGCGAACCAGAGTAAAGAAGTCCACCCGGCTGGCGTTGACTTCGGCGCGTCGGGCTTCAATGCGTGCGCTTCGTTGTGCTTCCAGCGGGGTAATCAGGGTTTCCATTAAGGTGTGAAAATGGTGGGGCGATTGCATCAGCGCGTCGATGGTGGCGCAGCGTTCGGCATGTGGTCGATCGCGACCGAGGATCCAGCTGTAGCCGATGGTGCCGTCGGCAAGGCGAATGGCGGCGCGGGTGAGGGTGGCGTCGCCGGCGAAGAAGCGATCGCCGATCCCGCCCATCCGTGCCTGCAGCTGCACCAGGCCGGTTTCCGGCGCGCGAATCAGTTCATAGTCCGGCGCCAGCTGCAGGGTCTGCATCCGTGCCAGCAGCTCCTCGGGTTCACTGTGGGCCAGCACGGACATCCAGCGCTGGCGGGTTGCGGTATCAAAGTGCATTCAGTGCTCCATGGTGAATTCAATCATGTCCGCCCGGGTCAGGCTGACGGAGTACTCCGTAGCCTGCGTTTCGCCCGCGCGGTGGTTCAGGGTTCTCACGCACAGCAGCGGCGCCATGTTGGGGATCCCGAGAATATTGCTCTCTTTAGCCTGGGCGCGACGGGCGCTGATTTTGGTGCGCGCGCGGGTCAGTTCGACATCCAGCCGTTGGCGCAGGAAATCGTGCAGTGAACCCTGGGTGAAAGTTTGCAGCGCTGGCCAGAAGCGCAGGTCGGTGAAGTAGTGGTCGATCAGGCACAGCGCGACGCCGTTGACGCGGCGCAGGGTCCGGAGATGAATGACGTTGTCGCCTTCATCAATGCCAAAGGCTTCGGCGACGTGGCTGCTGGCCGGGCGCAGTACCGACAGCAGCTTTTCGCTGGTCGGGTGGCTGCCCTGATCGAGCAGATTCTGGCTGAAGCGCGCCTGGGCATTGAGCGGATAGTCGATTGGGCGCATCAGCACCAGCACGCCAACCCCCTGACGACGCTGGACCCAGCCGCGTTCAACCAGCTGATCGATCGCCCGGCGCAGGGTATGGCGGTTGACTTCAAAACGCGTGGCCAGCTGTTGTTCAGCCGGAAGGTAGTCGCCGCAGCGGTAGTGATGGCGTAGCTCCTGCTCAAGTCTGGCGGCAATTTCCTGATACCGGGTCGGATAACTGGTCGGATGTCTGGATAAGTACATGTCAGTCAAGCCTCACTAAGCAGAAGAAGGGATTTCCCTCTGAGAGTGGCCCGATCCTGACGCGTTTTTGTTACATTCCGGTTAACACACAATGACCGGCGGATGAAGAGTTGGTGCCAGCTGAGTGACAGGGCGGGAGAACCCGCCCGGAGGGGGAAGTTTTACGCTTGTTTGACGACGTTCACCATCCACGGCACGCCAAAGCGGTCGATGGTTTTACCAAAGCCGTGGGCCCAGAAGGTTTCCTGCCAGTCCATCTCGACGCTCCCGCCGTCGGCGAGGCTATCGAACCAGCGCTTGCCCTCGGCCAGGTCCTGAGTATCGAGTACCAGGGTAAAGCCGGCGTAGCGATCGGTCTCGCCGCCCGGGCTGTCGCCGAGCATGAGCTCGCTACCCGCGACGCGCAGGCTGGCATGAGCGATACAGTCGGCGGATAAATGCTGGCCGGAAGGGCAGCCATCCTGGGCATCCTGGGCATTCTGCGGCATTTCGCCGTAGGTGATTTGGTGGACAAGTTCGGCGCCCAGCGTTTGCCGATAGAACGCTATCGCCGCTGCGCAGTTGCCGCTAAAGGTGATGTAAGGACTTAAGGGCATAACCATTACCTCAGGTAACGAAGACCCATTAAGTGTAGAAGGTGATGAGCCATCCAGACCAGGCGGTAGAGCCGGGTCTGGATGCTGCGACATGCGGGAAATAATCAGGCGACGCAGCGGAAATATATCCGTTCATTTATCCCGGCGGCCGTTTCAGGAGCGGGAAAATAAATCTCCGGTGCCGGGGAAATAGAATTAGTTCTTTTTGACGAACTCGGATTTCAACTTCATCGGACCAAAACCATCAATTTTACAGTCGATGTTATGATCGCCTTCCACCAGTCGGATATTCTTCACTTTGGTGCCGATTTTCAGCATTGAAGAGCTGCCTTTAACTTTGAGATCTTTTACTACGGTGACGCTGTCGCCGTCGGCGAGTAAATTACCGTTGGCATCTTTGACTACCAGCGCGTCGTTATCATCCGCAGGCTCGGCATTGTTCCATTCGTGGGCGCATTCCGGGCAGATAAACATGCCGCCGTCTTCATAAGTGTATTCAGAATGGCATTTTGGGCAGTGTGGCAGTTGCATGACGTTCCTCGCGATTACTGGGTAAAACAGGACGTTGGTCCATTAAATGGCGGCTGATAGCCGAAAGTGTAAGTGATTATAGCGCAATCCCGCACTTTTGTCGGGCCTTTTTTATGAGTTATCGCCGGGAAGAAAATGAATATATCACGTGAAGAGTGACGGGGTTATTTGCATAAAAACCGCCAGATATTTCCGGAAATGTATTGCTAAGCTCCAATATTCATTGAACTTATTGGTTTTAGCCGACTCTGTTTAAGGGTAGGTAAATTTTTGTGAAGTTGATCCCAAATTTAAACGCTGTTAGGGTAAAAAGGCGAGAACGCAAATTCACTACACTTATTAGCGGCACCGCATATTCATTATGGCCAGAGCAGGCGTCAACAGGTTCGGTTGTACGGACTGTCAGCAGACAGTGCAGGCAAACCTGCTACGCTTGAAATGTGGAGCACAGCAATTCGCCGCTCCCAACGCATGACGCGAATGACCTTGTCATTCGGCGGAGATTCGTGCGCTCAAGGCGAGAGCAAAAGAGGATAATTATGCTTAAAAGGAAAAAAGTAAAACCCATCACGCTTCGGGATGTGACCATCATTGATGACAGCAAACTGAAGAAAGCGATTACCGCAGCATCGCTGGGTAATGCGATGGAGTGGTTCGATTTTGGTGTGTATGGTTTTGTGGCGTATGCCTTAGGTAAAGTCTTCTTCCCCGATGCCGATCCCAGCGTGCAGATGATTGCCGCGTTAGGGACCTTCTCCGTTCCGTTCTTAATCCGTCCGCTAGGCGGCCTGTTCTTCGGCATGCTGGGCGATAAATATGGTCGACAAAAGATACTGGCCATCACCATTGTCATCATGTCGATCAGTACCTTCTGTATCGGTCTGATTCCGTCTTACGCCTCGATTGGTATCTGGGCGCCGATTCTGCTGCTGCTGTGTAAAATGGCGCAGGGCTTCTCGGTGGGCGGCGAGTATACCGGTGCATCCATCTTTGTTGCTGAATACTCTCCCGACCGCAAGCGCGGCTTTATGGGGAGCTGGCTGGACTTTGGTTCGATAGCCGGCTTTGTCCTGGGCGCCGGCGTGGTGGTGCTGATTTCTAGCGTGGTGGGTGAAGAGAACTTCCTCAGCTGGGGATGGCGTTTACCGTTCTTCCTGGCCCTGCCGTTAGGGCTGATTGGTCTCTATCTTCGTCATGCGCTGGAAGAGACTCCGGCGTTCCAGCAGCACGTTGATACCCTTGAGCAGGGCGATCGTGAAGGGTTACAGGAAGGGCCAAAAGTCTCCTTTAAAGAGATTGCGACCAAACACTGGCGCAGCCTGCTGACCTGTATCGGTCTGGTGATTTCCACCAACGTGACCTACTACATGTTGCTCACCTACATGCCGAGCTACCTGTCGCATAACCTGCACTACTCGGAAGATCACGGGGTGCTGATTATTATTGCGATCATGGTCGGTATGCTGTTCGTCCAGCCGATTATCGGTATGCTCAGTGACCGCTTCGGCCGTCGTCCGTTTATTCTGATCGGTAGCGTGGCGCTGTTTACCCTGTCGATTCCGGCCTTTATCATGATTAACAGCAACGTTATTGGCCTGATTTTCGCGGGTCTGCTGCTGCTGGCGGTGGTGCTCAACTGCTTCATCGGGGTGATGGCGTCCTCGCTGCCGGCGATGTTCCCGACCCATATTCGGTTTAGCGCCCTGGCCAGCGCCTTTAATATTTCGGTGCTGATTGCCGGTCTGACGCCGACTCTGGCGGCCTGGCTGGTGGAAACCTCGCAGAACCTGATGATGCCGGCTTACTATCTGATGGTCATTGCGGTTATCGGGCTGATGACCGGTCTGACGATGAAAGAGACGGCAAACCGCCCGCTGAAAGGGGCGACGCCTGCGGCTTCGGATATCCAGGAAGCGAAAGAAATTCTCGGCGAGCACTACGATAACATCGAACACAAAATCGAAGATCTCGATCAGGAGATTGCGGATTTGCAGGAAAAACGCTCCCGACTGGTGCAGCAGCACCCGCGTATTAACGAATAATCGGTTCTTGCGTTAAATCATGCCGCCGCGGGCTTCCCCGGCGGCATTTTTTATGCCCGTTTATGGCTGCGCGGGCGGCAGGCCCTGCCGGCGCTGCTGGCTGAGCTTACGATACTGCTGCGGCGGCATACCAACGTACTTGCTAAAGGTACTGTAGAAGCGGCTGCTGGAGCGAAAACCGGCGGTCAGGGCGATGTCGAGGATCGTCTTATCGGTGTCGCTGAGCAGGGCGCGCACGTGGTTGATGCGCATCGCGGTAATGTACTGCTTCATGGTTTGCTGCATCACCCGCTGGAAAATGCCCATTGCATAGTTGGGGTTCAGTTTGACATGCTCGGCAACGGCATCGACGGTCAGCGCCTGATCGTAGTGAGCGGCGATAAATTCCAGCATCTGGCTGACGTAAAACTGCGCATGCCGCGAGACGCTGTGTTTATGGGTGCGTGAGGTTTTATTGACCAGGATCGGCTGCCAGCCGGAAAGGCTAAAGCGCTTAAGCATCAGCGCGATTTCATCGATCGCCAGCTGGCGAATCTGTTCGTTGTCGTTGTTGAGCTCCTGCTGCCAGCGCTGGACTTCAAAGACGCTGAGCTGCTGGGCGGAGAGCGATTTAATCACCATGCCGTGGGTGACGTTATTGATCAGTTCGCGATCCAGCGGCCAGGATAAAAACAGATGCATCGGCAGATTAAAGATAGCCATTTGTCGGCAATTGCCGGGGCGAGTCAGCTGGTGCGGCGTACAGGCCCAGAACAGGGTGATATAGCCCTGTTTGATGAGCACCGCTTCATTGTTAATCAGATACTCCACATCGCCGTCGAACGGCACGTTGACCTCCACCTGGCCATGCCAGTGGCTGGTGGCCATCGCGTGGGGCGGGCGCAGCTCAATATCCATCCGCTGATATTCGGAATAGAGCGCCAGCGGGCTGCGGGTCTGTTTCTCGTCGCTGCTGCTCATATGCGGGTCGTGGCGCGAGGGCGGGCGGTTTTGTTCCATGACGGCGTGGGTTCCTGAATCATCACACTTGCTGGTTTTTTGCACCGGTATGCCGGTATCTTAGCGGATTAAACGGCCCGTTTTCTCTACTTTTTCGCCGATTTGTTCCCATAAACTTAGATTTCGTGTTGTCCCGCCGCCAATCTGAGTTTCCGGGAATGCTCTGTCGGGAAGAGGGCAGCGGGAAGCCGCGCGGACGTGCCACTCTGCAGGGGTTCAATGACCTGATGGAGAGAGCACTATGTCTGCCCCAAAAATTACGTTTATCGGCGCTGGCTCAACGGTTTTCGTCAAAAATATTCTCGGTGACGTTTTTCAGCGTCCGGCGTTGAAATCGGCGCACGTTGCGCTGATGGATATCGATGCGACCCGGCTGGAAGAGTCGCACATTGTGGTGCGTAAGCTGATGGATTCCGTCGGCGCCGACGGTGAAATTAGCTGCCATCGCGAGCAGAGAACTGCGCTGAAGGATGCGGATTTTGTGGTGGTGGCTTTTCAGATTGGCGGCTATCAGCCCTGTACCGTCACCGATTTTGAAGTCTGTAAGCTGCATGGCCTGGAACAAACCATTGCCGATACGCTCGGCCCGGGCGGGATTATGCGCGCATTACGCACCATTCCACACCTGTGGCGCATTTGCGAGGACATGACGGAAGTGTGCCCGCAGGCGACCATGCTGAACTACGTTAATCCGATGGCGATGAATACCTGGGCAATGTATGCGCGCTATCCGCATATTAAACAGGTGGGGTTGTGCCATTCGGTGCAGGGAACGGCGGAAGAACTGGCGCACGATCTCGATCTCGACCCGGCGGATTTGCGCTATCGCTGCGCGGGCATCAACCATATGGCGTTCTATCTGTCGCTGGAGAAAAAACGGGCCGACGGCAGCTACGTCAGCATTTATCCGGATATGCTGCAGGCCTTTGCCGACGGGCGGGCGCCGAAGCATCGGGAGAACTCGCGCTGCCAGAATATTGTTCGCTATGAGATGTTCAAAAAGCTGGGCTACTTCGTGACGGAGTCGTCAGAGCACTTCGCGGAATATACGCCGTGGTTTATCAAGCCGGGGCGTGAAGATCTGATTGAACGCTATCAGGTGCCGCTGGACGAATATCCAAAACGCTGCGTGGAGCAGGTGGCCAACTGGCACAAAGAGCTGGAGCAGTATAAAACCCGCGAGCGGATTGAGATTAAACCCTCCCGCGAGTATGCCAGCACCATCATCAACGCCCTCTGGACCGGTGAGCCGAGCGTCGTGTACGGTAACGTGCGCAACGAGGGGCTGATCGACAACCTGCCGCAAGGGTGCTGCGTGGAAGTGGCCTGTCTGGTGGATGCGAACGGCATTCAGCCCACCAAAGTCGGGAGGCTGCCTGCGCACCTGGCGGCGCTGATGCAGACCAATATTAACGTCCAGACTCTGCTGACCGAGGCCATTCTTACCGAGAACCGGGACTACATCTATTACGCCACGATGATGGATCCGCATACCTCTGCCGCGCTGGGCATCGAAGAGATTTATGCGCTGGTGGACGATTTGATTGCCAGCCACGGCGACTGGCTGCCGGAGTGGGTACATCGTTAGTCGGTTCTGTATGAGGCAGGGCGCCGCATTTCTGCCGGGCGGCGGCCAGCGCCTTGCCCGGCCTACCGGTTTTAGGCCATCAAAAGATGCCTGGTCTTTTGTTGACCCGCGCAGGCGGGCCATGGCAGAAGAGCCTGCTGTGCTACCGGCTTAACTATGCGCCAGAAAACGGGCCAGCTGCTGCTGCAGCAGCCGGTTTTCGCGGGTCAGCCGCGCATTCTCATCGAGCAGCGTTAACGCCACCGCGATACCCGGCCAGTCCAGCTCCAGCTCCCGACGCAGGCGCATCGCGCGGTGGACAATCATCACCGCGCTATCGTCGAACAACCAGACCTCCGTCAGCGGCTGGCGTGGTTCAATCACGCCCAGGCCGACGATCTCCCGCAGATCCTCTTCGGAAACGCCGGTATGCAGACAAAACTCCGTCATCGTAAAGGTCACTGCCATTTTAGCCATTATGCTTTCCCCCATGCTTGACGCGGCTCGAAGCCGGCCTCTGCATCGGCCAGCTGTTGCCAGAGCGCGCTGGCTTTCTCATTCGGTTTGGGCGGCATGACGATTTTAATCACGGCATATAAATCGCCGGTGGCCGTTTTGCTGGCCAGCCCTTTCCCTTTAATACGTAAACGCTGTCCCGCCTGGCTACCCGGCGGGATGGTCAGCAGGATGCTCTCTTTGAGCGTCGGGATGGTCACTTTGGCGCCAAGCGCCGCCTCCCACGGTGCGAGCGGCAGAACGATTTCCAGGTTATGGCCCACAATATCAAACAGCGGATGCGGCGCGATGTGGATAACCAGCCACAGATCGCCATTCGGTCCGCCGTTTTCTCCCGGCGTTCCCTGACCTTTCAGGCGAATACGCTGCCCGTCGCTGACCCCGGCGGGAATTTTCACATTCAGGGTTTTCGGCGTTTCGCTTTCAACCATTCCGAAGACGTTATAGACCGGCAGTTTGTAGCTGATGGTGCGCGTCTGCTCGGCCAGTGTCTCTTCAAGGAACACCGCGACTTCAATTTCTAAATCATGGCCGCGGGCGGCATGCTGGCGGCGGGACTGGTGCGCCTGCTGGCCAAACATCGACGAGAAGATGTCGTCAAAATCCTGCTGGCTGTAGCTTTGTTCGCGGGAGTGCTGCTGGCGGCCAAATTGCGGGTCGTTGCGGTGCTGCCAGAGCTGGTCATATTCGGCGCGGCGCTGTTCATCTTTCAGGACTTCCCAGGCTTCGGCGAGATCTTTAAATTGCGCTTCGGCATCGCTTTCTTTACTGACATCGGGGTGATATTTACGAGCCAGGCGGCGGTAGGCGGTCTTAATTGTTTTTAGATCGTCTGTTGGCTTAACCCCTAGAATGGCATAATAATCCTTTAATTCCATGGCGTTATCTCATTTGACTTGCTGCGGTGGTCACGACTTTCAGTCATAAGCTTAGGGCAAATGAGTGCCGGTGGGGAAGGAATCTGGCGGAAACTTGACGCCGTCGGGATTGACGGCGTCTGTCAGCGGCGGGCGCTTAGCTGGCCGGACGCGCCCGGCCGTTGCGACGAAGCCCTTCCAGCAGCACCAGCGCCGCGCCGAGGGCGCCGGCGATAAGCGGTAGCGCATCGGGTGCCTGCGGAAACAGGCGTACGATGGTGGGGTCGGTAACCCACATCGAGCCGGCTATCCAGCCGATAAGGGCGCCTCCCAGCAGGATAACAACCGGGAAGCGGTTAAGGATGGCCAGTACCAGCTTACTGCCTGCCACGATGATCGGAATGCTGATCAATACGCCCAACGCGACCAGCAGCAGGTGGCCTTTCCCGGCGGCGGCGACCGCCAGCACGTTATCCATCGACATAATAACATCGGCCACCGTGATGGTGACCGCGGTCCGCCACAGGCTGCCTGAGCTGCCGATCTCTTCATCTTCATCCTGATGGGCAACCAGCTTGATACCGATCCACAGCAGCAGGAGCGCCCCGACAATTTTCAGCCACGGCAGAGAGAGCAGGTAGACGGCAATGGCCAACAGCAGAACGCGGGCCAGAATGGCGCCGAAGGTGCCAATAATAATCGCTTTGGTACGCTGTTCGGGCGGCAGCTTGCGGCACGCCATGGCGATCACCACCGCATTGTCGCCGCCCAGCAGCAGATCGATTGCGATGATTTGTAGCAAAATAACAACAACATCCCACTGATTGAATAGCTCGTTCATGCCTGACTCATATCATGTTAAAAAAAGTATCCTCAAGGGAAAAACCGCAGCAAGCGTACCTCTGTTCTGGCGCATTGACCACTGCCCGGCAAAAGAGCGCTGGGGTTGCCCATGCGCGATATTGAAAAAAAAAGTTACGAATCAATGCATCGTGCCGGGATGATTCACCGGAAAAGGATGGTACTTTGTTTTGTCAGACCCACCTGCCGTTTACTCATCGCAAGGATTATCCTCATGGCTGGTACGAAAAAAATATTGATTGGCGCGTTGCTGGGCACCACGCTTCTTCCGGCTTTGGCCATTGCCGCGGAGGCGCCGGCAGCAACTTTTACCCCGGAGCAGGAAGCCCGCATTGGCAAAATTGCCGCGGATTACTTAGTCGCGCATCCGGAGGTGCTGCTGCAGGCGAGCCAGAAGCTTCAGCAGATTCAGCAGGAACAGCAGGCGAGCGCGGCAACTCAGGCCGTGATTAAAAACCAGGCTGCGCTGACCCAGGATAAAAATACCCCGACCTACGGACCGGCCAATGGCAAGGTGACCGTGATCGAATTCTTTGATTATCAGTGTATTTACTGTAGCCGTCTGGCGCCGGTGATGGAGCAGGTGATTAAAGAAAATCCGCAGACCCGGTTTGCGTTTAAAGAGTGGCCCATTTTCGGCAGTCGCTGGGAGACCTCGTTGACGGCGGCGAAGACTGGCCTGCAAATTTACCAGCAGAAGGGCGCGGAAGCTTACCTGACCTACCATAACGGGATTTACGCCACCGGGCATAACGAAGGGAAGCTGACGGCCGCGGATGTGCAGCAGCAGGCGAAGAAAGTGAATTTCGACGCGAAGAAAGCGACGGATGTTGCGGCTGCCCTCGAGAGCACCAACCAGCTGGCGCAGGAGATTGGCTTAAGCGGAACGCCGGGCGTAATCGTGATGCCGACCACCGGCGCGACCGAAGCCACGATTACCGTCTTCCCGGGTCTGGCTGATAAAGACTCGCTGGATGCGGCGATTAAGAAGGCTGGCGGCAACTGAGTATTTATAGTCGGATTCATCGCCGCAAGAACCCACCTGGCGGTGGGTTTTTCACATCATGCTCAGCAGGGCGCACCGCATCGGCATAATCATCTGGCAGAGCCTATCCTTAGTCTGCGCTTATGACGCGGCAGTCTGGAAGAGAGCGCTGACGGGAATATGGTGGGGAAGTCAGGGCAGCGGCGGGATTATCTTGTTGCATTCAGGCAATGTTTGCGTGCCTGTATTCGCGCCATCGCTTAACTGAGATGATGTGCGATTGGCAGGGGATCGCGCAGTAAAAATCCCTGTACGGCATCGGCTCCGCTGTCACGGCTGAGCGCGTAATCTTGTCCGGTTTCAACTCCCTCAATGACGACTCGTTCGCCCATCTCGCGATAGCGTGCAATCAGCGCGGCCAGCTGTGGTTCTGCTGTTCTGAGCTGGTGAAATAGCTCGCTGGAGATTTTTATCGCGTCAAAACGCATCCCCGTGCGCTGCCAGATCGGTACCTGATGCGGATACAAATCATCGAGCCAGACTTTAAACCCCGCCCGATAGAGAGTACGTATCGCTGCCAGTACGATTTGTCGTTCGTCCCTGGCAAGGTGCTGCATATTACCAGGGTCCTGTATTTCAATAATAATCCGCGTTGGACGCCCCTGCGCAACCAGCGCCTGGATAAACGCTGGCTGAGTCATCATGTTGAGTGACATGTTGAGAGAGAAACGGCCTGGTAATGCGATAACTTGTTGGATTTGCCACAAAAATAACTGTTGTTTCGCCTGAACAGAGAGATGGCGAAAGAATGCATCTGGCGAGAGTTTCGTCTGAATCTGACTTAGCACTTCAGTGACGTTAGAGACAGAATCTGCAAAAAAGTGGATCATTTCGAGCCGGATCCCGCAAACCGGGCTCAGTTCCCGGTGATGGCTCATCTCTGACGGGAATCGGACATTCTCAATCTTTCTGCTCATGTTCATTGTTTCTGTGATTGAAGGGGCGCCGTGTGTCCTGTAGCCAGGGGATGCGGCGGTCTTTTGGGTACTCGAGATAAAAGCGGTGCGCCAGGTGGCGGGCTAGCGCAAAATCGTGCTGATGCTGGGCAATCAAAATGCGTGTGAATGAGACATTCGGATCGGGATGGACACGCACGTAGCGGGAGGCCCAGTGCCGAAAGGCGTTCAGCCACCGTTCGTCCTTCGTCTGTTGATAACGTTGCAGGTAGCCCATGTGGATATCGAACTGATACCGGGACCTCAGAAGCCAGCCGCCGGGAGGAACCTGGGCCTGAAGCCGCCACTGCTCTCCCTGTCGTTCAATGGCGGTCAGCTGCTGCTGAATATGCAGCGTTTTTCCCAGCAGTGGGATCACTATCAGGGTCAGCAGCGCGAGCGAGGTGCGGATCGTCATTGTGGTCACCCCGGTGAGCTGTGTTCCTTTTATCGGGCGATCCGCACAACGCATCAGCAGGATCAACAACAACCAGTGTGGCGTCGATTGCCAGACGGGGTACTCCGTCAACATATGGATCAAGACGGGAACCGCGCAGAGTAAGCAGGCGCGACGCCAGACATTGCCAGCCAGCCAGAGCCTGAATCCGGCAGAGATAAAACAGGCGGTGCCGGCCAGCCCGGCCATGCCGCCTTCAACCAGCCATAGCGCCAGTTCATTATGCGGGTGAGCAATCCGGCTCAGCCCCGTGTGGCCAAAATGCATCAGAAAGAGGGCGGGAAAGCTGCCGACTCCGGAGCCCATCCAGGGATGATGAGTAAACAGTGTCCAGCAGTCGCGGAGGACTTCCCAGCGGGTGCGGGTGGAGGTCTGATGATCGATGATCGCGACGGATAGCAGGCGCCGTACGCACTCCCCCAGCGCCATGCCCAGAATCAGGAGCAGCAATAATCCTGCCAGCCGCCGCCGCGCAGGAAAGCAACACAGCAGCAGAAACCAGCCGATAAACAGTGACAGATATCCGGTCTGGGACTGGCTTTCATGCAGCACAAACCCCATTAACAGCATGCCTGCGCCGATGGCAATACGGCATCGGGCGCCGGTGCGTAAGGCGAGGGTCGCGGACAGCAGAGTTCCGCTTGCCGTGAAGCTGGCCATCAGGTTGACCTGTTGAAAAATGCCATATGGGCGAGCGTCTCGCCACCAGGGAAATTCCCAGAACTGCGCCAGAGGCAGATGCAGGTACTGCAGGGTGAATATGCCGCATTCGAGCAGACTTGCGCCCCACAGGATTGTGAGTAACTGAGTGAAGACCTTGCCTGTCAGCGGAATTTGCAGCAGAACCAGATAAAACAATGCGCCGCCGGTTATCGCACCGGCAACGAGGATGGCTTCCGAACGCCAGATCGCAGGCGTCAACAGGCAAAGCAGCGTCAGGAGGAAGGTGCCAGCGATAATGAACAACGATGGCGTCGTGATGCGCCATCTTCGGCGGGATAACAAACAGGATGCACCGCCCATTATCAGCCCGGCGTAGAGCCAGGCCATGATATTCATCGGCAGTGACAACCCGCTTCCGCCGTTATTGGGCCAGTAAAGGTGGAGAGTGATACCCCAGAACGCCGTGCTGAGGCCGATTATCAAACGCTGTCCCGAGCGGTGAGGCGATAAAGAGGAGGTCTTCATGCTATTGATAATTTAGCGTCCAGGTTCCGCTGGCGCTGAACGGGCCAAACTCGATGGATTGATTTTTCAGGGCATCAGGCTCCACCTCGACCCAGCTCAGAAAGTGTAGCGCCATGGGGCCTTCGGTAATGGCCTGTCGGGAGGTGCTTTGGCCCAGATGAATGGCGGCGCCGTCCTCCTCACTCAACCCTATCGCCACGCCAGAGGCACTTCCGGGACCGCCGCTGTTCAAGGCCAGATGATCGGGTAAATTTGCATCTTCAGTGCCGTTAAAGGTGACGGAAATCGTGGCGAAAACGTCGGGATTACAATCACGTAAGGGGATCGTGAATGCCTGCGGCTGACTGCGTCCGCTCAGGTAAAGGTCTTTCGCGGCGATCTGTCCAAAATCGACTTCAATCTTGTCTGCGTTGGGCGGAAGGCTGCAGGCCAGTGCCATGACGGTGCCATGAAAATGCATATCGCCGCCGACAAGTTTGGTTTCCGCAGTGACGGCGCCGCTCAGGAATAAAGAGAGCAGCACCGGGAGTATCCGGTAGGTCATCGGGCGCCTCACTGAAACTGTGCCACAACGGTTGCGGAGGCTTCGAATTCCCCCTCTTTCACACTTCCTGCGCCAGGATTCGCGATGGGAGCGGCGGTGAGATTCCAGTCGCCCTGATTTTGATAAAATCCTTTCACATTATAAAACTGGTTGGGTACCACGGTACGGCCACCCTCGTCTTTGAGGATGATGCCAAGATCGTCGCGTTTCTGCCCGTTACTCAGGGTGCCGAGAAACTGGTTATTAAATCCGGCGGTTCCGGAGGCTGTGCTCGTCTGGACGGCCAGATTGATATTCAGCGCGCCCTGATCAAAGCTTCCGCCTTCGCATTGGACGTGGATGGGGATCGATTTACTAAAGTTGACCCCATTAAGCTTCTCGTTCGACCCGGGTAAATTGCCGAATTCAACCGTGATTTTATCGCCACGATTAAATGTGCATTTATCAGGAACGGTAATAATCCCGGATTTAATCACCACCCGTGAAATAGAGGTCGTTGGCGTCGGACCGGCGGTTCCCATTCGTCCCGCGACGTCGAGAAGCGACTGCGAAGCGATGTTGATCCCGTTAATGATCGGTTTGGTGACGATAAATACCACTTTCCCTTTGGAGCCGCTTTCGACGTTTCTGACCGTAGAGACGCCGTTGCGTTTCGAACATGAATTGTTGGTCAGGCGATTTGACACATTGGTAAAGGGAGCGGGTACGTAGCCGCGATAGTTTCCGGCAATCCACACCGAAACCTCGACATCCAGATATTCATTCAGACGATAGCGATTGGGGCCGTTTGATGAGAGCGGCATGGTTGAAAGCGTTGAGTAATGGATAGCCCCGCGACTGATATTTTCAACAGGGCAATGAAAATTAACCACATATTGCCCGTTCAGATTCCAGTTGAAAGGACTGGTACGTCCGCCAATATGGTTTTTATCCATATCTAACGATTTCAGCTCGATATCATACTGATGCGGCATCCCCCCTTGCGGCTCGCCTTCTCCCTGCGTGAATGCCGATGCAGCCAGGGTCATGGACGAGAGCGTGGCGCCAAGCAGGGCTTTGAACAATAGGGTCATAGATACTCCAGCTTCAATCTGAGCAGTCCTTGAAAGGCACCGGCGCTGACCTCGGGTCCGGTGGATTCCAGCGCGGCGAGAAAGTGAAGCGCATTATTTCCAGGTTTAATCATCCACATGCGCTGTGGCTGATTGAGATGGATAAGCTGCTGGTGTTCGGTCATGACGCGGATCCCCGCTCCCTGAACATCGCCGTGGATGCGTGCAAGATCGCTATTTTCCCACGCGCCTTCCGCCATCAGCGTGAGGGAAATGCCTTGCTCCCGCGTGCTACGTGCGAGCGGTGGGGTAGCGGAGGTTTGTCCCGGGAGATCCCGTATGGTGTGGCTCGAACCTTTCAGGCAGTCATTGAGAAACAATGTGACGAGAACCGGGCGGCTACGATCGCCTGCCTGGTGAAAAGCGCTCGCCGGAATATCTCCGAGGTTAATACTTTGATCGCGGGACGCCATGTCCAGTACGCAGGGTGAAACATAAACGCGCCCGTGAAAGCGGACGTCGCCATATTCACCTGAGACATGGCTCATGTCGTGGTGCCCGTTATCGGCCTGAATGGAGCAGGAGCACCCTGCCAGCAGCAGGATGCAAAGTCGCTTCTTCATTAACGAATCTCCCTGATGAATCCTGTTACCGGGGTTGTTGATCGGCTGGCAATGCCCGGCAAATATCACCTGTGCAGCGATATCTCAGTTCCGGATGGCCGCCAAAATCATTCACATACATCATGACGAACTGACCGATCCCGGCGTCGGTAACCTTAAACTTCTGCGATGATTTAGGGGCAACCATCATCCCCGGGAAGTTTGTTAGCCTGCCGCTGCCTTCCGCTTCGGTTTTGCGGCTCAGACCGATGACCGTGATGAAGTAGGGGGTCGGATTGTCTACCGACCACTGGCTGCCGTTTTTATGGAAGACCAACTGGTTTTGCCAGACTGTCCCCGGTTCTGGCGGCACAATCGCCGAAGGGCGATAAAACAGCTTGATGCGCGACTGCATCGCCAGCTGCAAAACGTTGGGTTTATCCGGTTTCGGCGGAATTTCGCGCACGTTGAGATAGAACAAACTTTCACGATCCTGCGGAAGGGAGGTAATCCCGCTGGTTTTGGTGACCCGGGCGATTCCTTTTTGCCCACCGTTAATGCGCTGTAAGGGGGGGAGAACCATGAGGGGAGAGGTCACTTTGGCGCCGCTGGCATCTTCCACCCAGGATTGCGCCAGGAAGGGCGTTGAGGGACTGGTGTTGGTTAAACTGGCGCTCACTGAGCGATCGTTCCCGGTGATGATCAAACGGGTACGATCCAGGGCGACGCCGGCCCAGGCCGAATGGACTACCGCAGCCAGTAGCAGGCCGCAAGTGGCTGACATCAGCCCCCGACGTATAGGAAAAGAGGATTGGTTTTTCATCGCAGTATTCATTTTTCTGGTTAAGAGGAGTGGCAAGGCAGCAAGACATTGCCTTGTGGGTTAATGTGTCGGGGAACGTTCAGGTGGCATTGCGTCTGGCCTCCCCACACAACGGAGAGCGTTTCATCGGGTTTGACCCCCGCGATCCAGCTTTCCCCGTTGTCCATGACCATGGCGACGCTGACGCCGTTAGCATTAAAAATTTCTGCGCCAAAAGGCGGGGCTGAGCCATCGGCAAGACGCAGCAACCCCATCATTTTTTCACCCTGAGCTACCGCAAAGCGTTGATACCCAATGGCTCCTTCCGTTAACGTACTGGTGACAATGGCTTTAGTGGCGGCGATGTCCTCAGCCATCGCGTCGACGTCAATGCGGGTATCAAAGCTGTTGTAGCTGACAATGTCGGGCACGACAGCAATCCCAAAGCGGTTTGAGTGGGCCTGTTGACCATTGAGGGGAACGTTGGCAACTCCGTCGGTATCGACCATCACGCGGGCCGTGTTCATTGAGGCCTGGCTATTGTGGAAGGCGGCTCCGTGCCGCGTGGCGGTAAAACCACCGCGCACCGTCCCTCCAACCGAGATATAGCGGTCCTGTTGCCAACTGAGGTTAGACTCTAGTTCCGCCATCATGCTGCGGTGCTGGTAGTAACCATCAAAGGCCGTTCGCCCGTCTTCTGACAGACCCGCACGTACTCGCCATGGATTATTGCGATCGCGGTTATCGGAATAAGAAACCATCTGGCTGGAGCGGCCACCGCTGTTTTGCAACTGATATTCTGTCGAGCGTCCGTCTCGCCACGGGATCGACAGGGAAAGTGACAGACTGTCATCGCGCTTTCCCTGATACTCAGAACGATAGGCCGCAAGGTTAGCGCTGATCCCTTCCATACCGGCAAACGAGAACGTGTGCCCGACCGACAGACCATAACGATCCTGCGAACGTCGATCCCAATAGTTCTGATGGGCATAAGTCAGATACAACGTGGTGGCAAGACGAGGATCGTCGGCAAAAAAGGTGGTATTCCCGGTGAGGGTATACATCTCTTTTTCACGCCCGGTGCTGTCGTTATTTTCGTACTGCTCATCCAGAAATTGCGAGAAAGAGCGAAAGTTCCGCTGGGAAAAACGATAGCCGGCAAAGGTAATGGCACTGTTGTATTCATCAAAGGTTTTGGCGTAGCTGAGCTTGAAGGACAATCCTTTTTGCTGGTTTTGATTTTTTATCCGGCTGATCGATTGGGTGACATCCGCCGAGAGGGCGCCCAGCAGACTCAGGTCGCGCCCTATGCCCAGGGACCCCGCGTTATAGCGATTGCCGGTCAGCAGCGCACCGCCATACAGCGACCACGCGTTGCTCATTCCCCATGAAAAGTCGCCGCTATAAAACGCCGGCCCCTGAAGGTGATGGTCGTAACGCGAGGGCTTCCCCACGGCGGCGTTGTAACGGATATAACCCGGACGCGTCAGGTAGGGAATATCAGCCGTATTGACCTGAAAGGTTTGAACCGTGCCATCTTGTTCTTCCACCCGAACATCCAACGTGCCGCGCACCGAGCTGCGCAGATCTTCGATATTGAACGGCCCTGCCGGGACGGTGGTCTGATAGATTACATGCTGCTGCTGGCTCACCGTGACTTTGGCGTTGCTTTTGGCAATGCCGTGGACCTGCGGGGCATAACCTTGCAAATTCGGCGGCAGCATACGCTCGTCGCTGGCGAGGTTGGCTCCGGTAAAACGAACAGAATTAAATATCTGTGAGTTTAAATAGATCTCGCCAAGCGTCAGCTTCGCCGCCAGCATAGGCAGGGGACGATAGGCGTAAAATTGATCCCAGTCGAAGCGTGTGCCTTGTGTGTCAGAGGTATAATTCGCCTGATACTGGCTGCGTACACGCCAGGCGCCGAGGTTAAATCCTGTCTGCCCGTAACCTGAAAGGGACTGGTAACTGCCGCCATCCTGTTGATAGCGCGTTGCCTGCCCGGAAAGGTTGTAGTCAAAAATGAGCCCGGTTATGCCGTTGTCCCAACGTTCGGGTGGCGTCCAGTTTGGGTCGGTATATTTCATCCACGCCTGGGGGACGGTAATATCGAGGACGCCGGCGCTATTGTTCAGCGCTATGCCGGGTAGGCGTGAGATATCGAGACAGTTCTCTGCAAGTGGGCGGGTGTATTTCAGTGCATCCTCTTTCAGCGCCAGTAGTTCGAGCTGCTGCGGGCTGAGACAGACCAGGGTCTTATGCGGATGGTCAACATCGGAGATATATCGGACCTGTTGCTGAGCGATCTCCTGGCCGTTGATGTGCACGTCCAGCAGATAATCTCCGGGAGCCACAAAGTTACCTTCGGAAAAACGCTGTAAATCTACATTTTGTCGGTCACTGGCATCCAGCACGGCGGTATTGAATTCAATGGTTTCGTCTGCAGCAGCGGGAAAAAAAGAGGTGCAGGCCAGGGCAATGAAAAGTGCCAGAAGCGTTTTGGATGTATTCAGCGTAGTCATCTTCGTTTGCTAACCTTCAGGACCTTATTACCAGAACGGCTTACAGATAATTCACAACAAAATGCATGCTGGCGTTAAACTCACCGGAACGGATATATCCGTTTGGGGAAACTAAATGTGCTGTAAATCGGAGCGTGTTTTTACCTGGATTCAGTACATAATCTGGGGAGGGGATCCCCATATGAATGGGATTTCCATATTTATCAAAGATTGTAATTGATAAATCTCCGGAATCAGATTTCACACTTAAATCATCTTTATCATTGCTCTGTGATGCATTGTAAAAAGTGATGCTGGCACTATGAAATATACTGCCTGGATGTTGTGAATCTCCTAATGAACAGCCAAGTAAATGAATACTAAAATCATGCGCTGAAATATTTTCAGGGGCATTGCTAATATCTCTCGCAGAAATATTATGAAATTCAACTAACAATTGCTGGTCATCATGATCGACATAGCAAGCGGCTTCTATTATTTTCCCCTGTAAATGCATTTTACCTGGCGTTTTAGCTAGTTTACTGGTGCTCGCCAGGGTCCATGTTGATGGCAGGAGAATCAAAAGCAGTAGAGTCCGCCATCCAGGCATCGCTGCGCTCCCTTTATCTATTGGATATAAAGTTCTAAGCAGGCGCAGCGATGCACCTGCCCGATATCGTTACTGGTAGTCGATCTGGAAGTTTACGGTAGACTCGAAGTCACCCGGAGTGACTGCTGCAGAGGCGTTATTGGCCTGTAAATAAGCCACGAAATCGATATCGGTTTCACCGTCAGTAATATTGACCTGAGATGCCGCCTGGCCCCATTTCACATCCTGGTTGCCGCTATCAACCATGCCGATACCTGCGCCTTGAGCGGTGCCGGAGGTGAAAGCGGCCAGAGCTGCGTTGTCCGGATCGATTGTTGCCGGGGTGTAAGTCACGGTGGCAGTTTTAGCCACGGTGGTATCGCATCCCTGCAGGACGATCTTCGCGTGTCTGGTTCCTGCGCGCTGGTTATCTTTTAACTGAGACGTTGGAATCTCACCAAAATTAACTTGTACCGGGCTGGATTCTGGCGCCAGGCCACAGGCTGAATTGACCAGCGTACCGGAGAACTGAATTTTCCCGTTGGTCGGGTCGACGCTTTTCGCCGCGTAAGAAGAAGTTGCCGTCAATGTCATACCGGCCATCAGCGCACAGGCGACAGCTACATTTTTCATTTTCATGTTTATTCTAGACCTTGTTTCTGTTTGGGTTATTACAACAATGTGTTGAGGCAAAGGAATGTCCTGCCTGAAATACCTTTGTCGACTGAAGGCAATAGCGTGATACCGCTCCTGGCCATCAATATCCCCTGCGAGTGAGCTAAGTAATAATCAACGCGGAATTATCAAAAGCAACCATCAACACTGTTTCGGCGACCTATATTAAGTCGGTGGAAAAATGAGGCAACGCAAAATGTGGGATTGAATCAAACTCAGCTGATCCTGTTGTTGTGGCTTCTTCTTATCAACTGTTTATGTTGTTTTGCTTGTTTTTTTGATCTTTGTAGTGGTTTTATATTTTGTATTTAACGTTATTTATGGTGTTTTTATCTGTTGTTTGTATTTTTATTTAGTCAGAAGTGGTTACCGCAGAACATTTATAAATTTTTTGTGAAAAAAGAAAAGAGGGGCAAAGTGTAGAGATGACAACAGGATAGCCATTTTTTGTCTGTGAAGTATTCGGCTATATGTATAATATTAAATAGATGTTATGAAATAGCTAATAAAGCGATCTCTGATAAATTCTAAAATGATAAATGAATTGTGATATGCTAGCGCCTCAGACATTTATTCAAGGATATTCCTGTATCAAGGAGACATCATTGGTTTCTCATATCCCAATAGATAAGATTAAATCCGTAATTATTGGCGATGGTATCGTATTCAGACCGCATAAAAACTCCTTAAAAGACGTTGCGTCCGGTAAGGCTGGTACTCTCAATAATGTCGCATCGCAATTGCTTCTTTATTTGTTGCAAAATGGTAACGACATTTCTACCCGCGACGAGATTCTTCTTAATGTTTTTCAGCGTAATGGCGCCAGAGCAACCGATGCAAACCTGAATCAGCATGTTTCCTTTATACGTAAAGTTATTACTTCTATCGGACACCCGGCTGAGGTTGTGGTAACGGTTCCTCGAATGGGGTTCAGAATCGGTGAGTTTGTTATTCATTTTCAACTGCTGGAGGAGCCGCAAAAAGCGGGGGAGCCTGTAGCGGCTGTTTCTGATGCCAGAAAAGGCCGAAAGAGAGCGAGTCGCTGGACGATCGGTCTGACGGGGTTAATTACCAGTATTGCCGTGCTGGCGACATATTGGTGGACATGGATACCCGATGAAATTCCGATGGTTGATGTTTCAGTCCTCAGGACCGTCAGCTGGCAGCAATGTCAAATTCATATTCTGGGAAATGCCAGCACCGATAATATTACCGAGAAGAGAGCTCAGGATATTTTTCAGGAAGCCGGTATTACTCCTGATTGTTCAGTGAAAAAAGACCTTTATCTCAATACCTGGGCCAGTAACTATGACTTGATCAACTGGACATTTGCTGCGGAGTGTGGATACAACAATGGTTATTACCATTGCCATAGTCAGTATCATCATCGTGAGGAGTGGTATGAAGACTGAGAGGGATCTATCCCCTTATTTATGGGCATTGGTGATCATCATTATTGGGGGGGCGCTGATAGCTTATTTACTGGTGAACAGAGATGCCAAAAAGAACGAAATTAGCTTTTCTTGTTCATCTGAATTCAGTTCGTCCCTTGATATACATAAGTCAAAAATGGATCTTGAGGGGATTTTGTTGATTACCAGCTATCACTCTGGCTATTTTTCCTTGTCAGTGCAGGGATCGTTGAAAGCTGAAAGTGGTCAGTATGTTGTTGACCGTAAGCTTTTCTTTCGTTATTCCCGGCCCCTGGGACATGCGGCGGGGGTGTATGCGATTAATCCGTCAGGGCGTGAAAAGTCGCCAGATGATAATGCGCCAGATGCTATCGATTATCTTTTTTTTGACGCCTATGAGCGTGCGGACAAGCTGTACATGGTCAAACGTATTGATAGTGAGACGGTCGTTATCGGCGATCAGTTTTCGCCGCGCTATGCTTGTGTGATGAACCACTTTACTCGCTAGTGTACAGAGTCTTTCCTCGTGCAGGGACGCGCTGATGGGAGGAGAAGAGCAAGAAGGGATTGCGGTTTACGCGCTGGCTTCGAAGGGGTGAGCGGCGTGCCGCGAATAATCGAACGGAGCTCGATGAAGAGTCCGTATGGCAGCAAGCAAAAAAACCAGCCCTTAGGTTGGTTTTTTTAAATAAGAGGTCGGGCTCGGAATGGCCTTTTGACGCTGATATACGCTGCTCCCTCCTGAAAGTATTTAGCCACAAACTTCTCATCCTCATACCGGGGCCATGCCTGTTTGCATCAAAATGATCGCCGGGACGACGAGTGACATCAGCGCGGTTGGCAGGAACAGGACTGCCGTCAAGGATCATCAGCATTCGCTCAAGGCCAGCGAACCGATCGCGCTGCCCACCCCAGTTACCTGTTTTTAGCGCAGCATGACCGGTCAAACGCCGGGCATGCCGGCGACCAAACAGGCTAACATCGGCTAATCACCTGTGTTACCCGGTTCAGCGATGACGATCTGCACAGGCCACAATATCCGACTTTGTCATAACAGTTTTTTCCACGCCAAAACGCGTGATGTTCAGCATCGCGTTGCCAATGTCGATAATAGATAAAAATCGCTTTCCGGTAGTGGCGCTGATAAGGCGCATGACGGGGGCAACCACGGTATATAAAAGCCGGTAAGCCGGGGTTCGGGACTGCACTTCTGGCGTAGGCAAAATAAACGCTGGTCGGAAAATCGCAGCATGGCCGGGAAACAGCATCAGCAGTTTGTTTTCTACTTCGCCACGCACACGCGCCCACATCTGCGAACTCTTTCCGCTACTGTCTGCGCCTGCGCCGGAGACATAAACAAACTTCATCTGCGGGCTGCGGGCTTTGAGCTGCCCGGCAACCCGCAGCGTCATGTCGTAAGTGACGCGTCGATACACTTCCTCACTGACTCCGGATGAACTCATCCCGGCGCAGAAGAAACACGCATCAACATCGTCGAACAGCGGGTCCGCCGCGTCAAAGTCCAGCAGGTCGCCGTTCACCACATAACGAATTCGGGGGTCATGCTCGCCTTCAGGCTGTTTTCTGACGAGCAGAATAATATCGCTCACGTCTTTTGCCGCCAGGCTTGTCAGCAACACACCCTGCCCAACCATGCCGCCGGAACCTACAATCACAATTTTCATGCGCTATCTCTTGCCGAAGCTCTGTTTGCCGGCCTCCTGTCAGGAGGCCCGTCTGGTATCAATTTAGTAGATCTTCCGTCAGATCCCACAGGCGCGACGCGTTGGCTTTATCCAGCGCCCAACCCGCAACCACTGAAAACTCGGTCATGCGGTCTCCGCTGGTACGCGTAATCAGCTCTGCCTCGTTACAATCGGCGAAATAGCGCCCGCCAACGCCCTCCAGTTCAGGTAGCGTTGCGACCGCAATTGACGTGGCGGCTCCCTGCTGGGCGCTTTTCCACAAGTGCTCCGGTACCGGTAACTCTCCCGAGTACCGCTGCAGGTTTGATTTAATCGCGCCGGGCATTACCGCGTTAACGAAAATGCCCTCCTCCTTCCAGCGACGGGAAGCTTCCACGGCGAACAGCACCATCGCCGTTTTCGACTGACCATAAGCCGTCCACGGATCGTAAGGACGAATATGGTAGTGAATATCGTCGAACACCACTGGACTAAAGTGATGGCCGCTGGAGCTCACGACGACGACCCTTGCGCCGCCCGCTTTTTTCAGCGCCCCATATAGCCCTTTGGTTAAAGCAAAATGGCCAAGGTAGTTGGTAGCAAATTGCGCTTCCCAACCTTCCCGGGTTCGGGTTTCCGGCATGGCCATTACGCCCGCGTTATTAATTAGAATATGCAGAGCACCGGACCACGAAGAAGTAAATTCGGCAATAGAATTTCTGTCAGTGAGATCCAAATAAGCAACATGGATATTTTTATTGCCGGTGCTGCGAATAATATCTTCAGCGGCCTGCCTGCCTGCCTCTATATTCCTTACCGCCAGCGTAACCTCAGCGCCTGCGCCAGCCAGCGCCCTTGCTGTTTCCAGACCGATGCCTGATGCCGCACCGGTCACCACGGCACGCTTATCGCTGAGATCCTGACCTTTAATAACTTCATTGGCAGTACTATTAAAATTAAACTGTGTTTGAATCTTCATATTTAATGACTCTGAAATTTTAAAAAAAAGTGCAGTAAAGAGCAGGTAGTAAATAAACTACCGACTCTTTAAGTTATATTCAGGGAACGAGCGGACTATTTACGTTTAAACCGTAATAGCGCGCCACATCATAGTAAAACCAAGCTGCAGCAATTTATCTTTCTCTTCCGGATGCCGAACAATTTGCTCGCTGGTGGCATCAGCGATATTTTGAATAATGGCATAGATAAACGTTTTGCAATCGGTGGCGAAGAGTGACTGCTTGATTGCCTCATCAAACATCTTATCCACCTGATTCAGCGCCTCCGGCGTCCTGGCGAGCGTCTCCGGCGTAAGTAGATCTGACACCGTCAGCAGCCTGAGCACCTGCTTTCCATCCGGATTTTTCAGCGACCATTCCGTGTAGGCTCGCCAGATATGCATTATCTGCGTGCGAAAATCGGCGTCTTTCGGGTAGCCGGTCACCAGCAGGTCAGACATATCCTGCTTCAGCATTAAATAGACTTCGTTCAGCAGCTGCTCTTTGGTGGGGAAGTAGGTAAACAACGTGCCTACCGCTACTTCCGCGCGTTTAGCAATGCTGGCCGTTGTAGCCGACAAACCGCTCTGCGCAACAATCGCCACCGCGGCCTCCAGAAGTGCCGCCTGTTTTTGCGGACTTAGGGGTCTTGCCATTCCAGCGTCTCCGGGGTTAGTACCATCTCCGCCTAGTGTAATGGATTTAGCCGATGGATTTTCGGCTTTGCTCCCGCGCAGACAAACAACGGGGAAAAATATTACTCGGGAATAAACCCGGTTTTACCTTCGATGACCACGGAGACGGACACCGCTTTTTGCTCCTCCAGCGACTGCAGGCTCTTCTCATAGCTGCCTTTAAGGATTTGGAAAGCATCGGCACCCAGCACGGTTCTCAGCGGTGGCTCTGCCTGCTGACTCAAGGTATAGATGGCATCAGCCATTTTTTGCGGGTCACCTGCGTTACTCTCTTCGCCGTGTTCGGCAATCCAGCGACGCAGTTGGCCCACGGTACCGTTTTTGTAGGCGTCGGATTCTTCAGTCCAGCGCACATTCGCCTGGAAGTTCGTTTTAATGGAGCCGGGCTCAATGATTTGCACCTTGATATTGAACTCCGCCACTTCCTGCGCCGTGCTTTCAGCAAACCCTTCAAGTCCATATTTCGCGGCATGATAGAACGCACCACCAGGGAAAGCGACGCGGCCGCCCATGCTGGTGATATAGATCAGCCGTCCTTGTTTTTTAGCGCGCAATGCTGGCAGGAATGCGCGGGTAATATGTACCGGGGAGAGCAGGTTCAGGGCAAACTGGTGCTCAATTTCCTGTTCGGTGAACTCTTCCATCGCCCCGATTATCGCCCCGCCGGCGTTGTTAACGATGACATCGCTATCGGCGTGCTTTTTCGCGATAGCAGGCAGGCGGGCATAATCGGTCACATCCAGTTTCTCGGTGATAAGCTGTCCGGCAAACTGCTGCTGCAGTTCGGCCAGCGCGGCGGGGTTACGCACCGCGGCCACGACGGTATTCCCCGCCTCCAGCACACGACGGGTCAGCGCCAGACCCAGGCCACCGGATGCTCCGGTAATAAACCACTTTTCAGTTTTAGACGTCATCTTTGTATCCTCGGTTGATAAGCTCGGCGCATGGCCTGGCGGTGAGTTGCTGCGTTTGTCATGGCCATTAATTAAATGACTGACTACTCACTCAATTATATGGCTGGCGATTTAATTTGCAATACGCAGAGATAAAATTTATTAAAGTGTGAAGAGGGGATGAGAAGAAAAATTATATTTATCAAATAAATGAATCAATATAAAACCCAGGGTGAGCGTTTTCGCTGGGCCCGGAAAGCGCTAGCGCAATCGCCAGTGGCGGGAGCCATTAGGGCGAACGAGCAAAAATATGTTGCCACTGTCGGCCAGTTGATAAGCTTTTTCATCCGATTTAGCTGCACGGATTTTAGCGCCATCGAGCGCCAAGGGTGGGGGGGCTCCTGAGAGTAAAAGGGGGATAAATTTTATCGAATCAGACGATACCCGCAGTTGTACCCTCGTAAGGGATTTGCTGTGGGGTGAAGTTGATTGAGTTGGGTGGAGTTAAGATATTGTAGAAGTGTTGATTTCTGCGGGCTTAGAATGCAAAAACGGACCTCCGTAGAGGTCCGTTAATATGAATTTTGGTGCCCGGACTCGGAATCGAACCAAGGACACGGGGATTTTCAATCCCCTGCTCTACCGACTGAGCTATCCGGGCAACGGGGCGCATTAAACCGTAATCCATCCTGTGCGTCAACCAAATTTCTTGATTTCCCTGCTGATTGCTTAACTTTGCGGCAGTTTTGCCGCGAAAGGGACCTTTTACGGGTTCATCACATCATCCCGTTGTCACCTTCGCGGATTTTCCAGCCGCTGACGGCAGAGATAACGCGGCGCAACCCGGATACGGAGTAGCCGCCAATGAGGTCTTCGTCTTCTCGCGGCGAGCCGATCATAATTTCCGCATCGACGCCGTGGCGGTAGGCGCCATGATGGCTGATAACGGTGCCAATGAAGCATTTTCCACCGAGCCAGACGGGGATATAGGCCACCGTTTCATAGACGTAGTAAGAGGCGACGCCGCTGTAGTAATTATCCGCTTCCTCTGATGAGGTACCGGGTGGGATAGGGCAGATGGGGCCATCTTCCGCGTGATCTTTTTTATCTTTCAGCAGGTTGCTTTGCATCAGGTCCAGCGATTTGAGTAAATCGTCGCGCTCCTGTGCCGTCAGTGCCGGCGTCAGCGGCTGGCCTTTTTCCGGTGAACTTAGCGTCTCCAGCCTGTAGCGATAGCGGATCGTCACGGCAGGGCTTCTGTCCGTCGGGCTGAAGGGGCGCAGCAGATACAGGTTGTCTTCGCCGAACTGGCCGTTGTACCACAGCGCATACACCTGGCCGTTGATTCTGACCCACTGGTTCCACTGATTGGCGCCGCGGCCGTTGAGGGAAAACAGCGCCCCGGGTACGCCAGCGTCAAAATCATCGTCGTCATCGGTATCGCTATTATCGACGGTATCAAACGTATTATCCCCCCGCCTCAGCACGCCGGTGTAGCTGAAGAGCCCGGTCCCGCCGATATAGCTGTCGATGATTAAATCGCGCTTACCGTCGTTATCAAGATCGACCAGCGTGAAGCTGACCTTGCCGTTTTCTGAGTCAGCGCTGATATCGGAGTGCAGAAAAGCCTGCCACTCATCGTCGCTGATATCGACCGCGGGTTTGTTGGTCGATACCAGAGAGTCGTCCGCGTAGGTCAGGGTAAAGTTCGTGACGTGCCCGGTGAGCGGGAACTGCGCGGCAACCTTTTTCAACGCCAGTTCCGGGTCGCTCTTTTGCTCTTTCAGCACGGCGTTATACAGCGCCTTGAGCGCCAGATTATCGGCGTCCTTCTGCTGTTTTGGCCGCACCTGACTGACGAACGTGGGCAGCATCCAGGTGCCGCCAGGGGTGATTTCACGACACATACCGGTCGTGTATTTCAGACTCTGCACGAAGGTTCTGCCGTCCCAGACCCGCTCCTCGCCGTTGACGCAGTCGGCGATGCCGCGCCCTTTCATGAAAAAGGTGATTACGCCATCGGCATAGCTGGATGCATCGGTGGCGATCAGCTGTGGTTTGGCGAGAGGGGTATTCTCCACCACCCACATGGCGTAGCCGTCGTTATATGCGGCACGCCAGCACAGGGCCTCGATTAGCGAATGGGTTTTATCGAGAGGGGTTGCGGTGATCTGCCGCTCCTGCGACGGAATATCTTTATTTTGCCAGTCATCACAGCGGCTGTTCAGCAACGGGGTCAGCGCTGGCAGCAGCTTCTGCCGCTGCTTTGCCGTCAGCGGTTCGCTCTGGGCGTTGCGGATCGTCGGGGCGGCGATAATTTCCGGAGCCGGAACGGCGCTGAGCGTGTTGTCATCGTCGGCATCGCCTTTTCGCACCAGCGCATCTGCGCTGCCCAGGCGCTGCTGAAACTCATCAATCTTCAGAAACACCGCACTGCTGCCCGCGCTGGAGAGCGGTTTACGCTGGCCGTTAAGGGCAATCTCGATGTGATTGTCATGCTCCAGCGCCTGAATCAGGGCGGCGGTCTGGCTGCTATCGAAGCGAAAATGGCTGTCGTCTTTGGCCTCAAGCGTACCGCGATCCTGATTGTCGATCAGCAGGTTAACCGTGGCGTCCTGGGGAATATCATGATCGGTCTGGGCGAAGGTCACCTGAGCGCTTACGCGCTGTCCGGCGCCCGCATTACGGGTCAACAGGACGCTGATTTCTCCCATGTTGACACCATAACCTGCGGCCCGACAGGTGCCGGTGTTATCGCAGGCGACTTCCCAGTCTTTATGCGCGAAAGAAAAACCCTGAACAGGCGCGGCCAGGAGCGATGCAGGGCATAGCCCCATGATGGCAGCCCATAGGAGAGGACGCATATAAATCCCTGTAGACATATCGATGTAGGGGGAATTATACCCTTCGCACTCCAAGTTGCATCTCTGTTGACAACCCGTACGGCACTCAATTACCTACGGCCGGTCAGAGGGCGGGGACGCGGTTGCCCTGACGCGTCCTCTTGTGGGGGAGAGATATGCGGATTCGCATCGGGAAAGGCACAATCAGGTTAATGCGCCACCCGCACGACATTGGGCAAAACGCAGAATATCTTCCGCCAGACGCTGGGCGGTATCGACATCCGCCTGGCTGCGTTTTATCAGCAGACGGCTCAGGCAGCCTTCGACAATCAGCTCCATCTGTTTGGCCACCATCGCCGGGTCGTCCACTTCCAGCTGGGTCAGCAGTTCGTGGGTATTGGCCAGAGACGCCTGCTTTTGTTGTTCCGCCAGCTGATGGATAGGGTGCTGGGCGTCCGGATAAAAGGTGCAGGCGGCGATAAACAGGCAGCCGGGATAGCGATGGTTGCTCACGCATTGGGTTAATGCGCCGTAGCGCGCCAGCAGCTTTTGCTCCGGCGTGAGCGTGTCATCGAGCAGCAGCTGACGGCGCCAGGCATCAACCTGATGACTGAGGTAACGCAGCGCATCGTACAGCAGCGCTTCACGATCGGGCCAGAAACGTTTGAGGTCAGCGAGCGGGTAAGAGACGCGTTCGGCGACCATTTCCAGCGTGGTGTTGGCAATACCTTCAATTTCGAGAATTTGTATGGCTTCACCCAGGACATCTTCACGTTGCACGGTCTTCTCCTCCATTTTTCCTCCTAAAGTGTCGTTCACGGTTGCCAATCGTGCAAATGGGCGCTGAATGTCGCCGCATCCATAAAGCCGGTGACGCGCTGCGCGGGCTGCTCTTCGCCCTGCGCATTAAAGAACAGAATGGTCGGCAAGCCGAGCACCTTCAGGTGTTTCAGCAGTGCCACATCCTCGGCGCTGTTCTTGGTCACGTCTATCTGCAACAGAACGGTCTCTTTCAGGGCCTGTTGTACTTCGGTCGAGCTAAAGGTGTATTTTTCAAACTCTTTGCAGGCGACGCACCAGTCGGCGTACAGGTCGAGCATAACCGGTTTACCCTTTGCCTGCGCCAGCGCCTGGTCGAGCTCTGCGATGTTAGCGACCCGCGTAAAGGCCAGATGTGACTGCTGCCGGGCTACCGGCTCGCCAAAAGCCCAGTCCTGCAGCGGACGCGCGCTGACCAGCGCCGCACCGAGCAGAATGATTTGCACGAGGCGCAGCCAGGGGCGGGATGCGCCGAGCGCGGTAATAAAAGCCCAGCTAAAGAAGGCCACGCCCAGCAGAGACCACAGGCGCAGGCCCCAGGGTTCGCCGACGATACGCTCCAGCAAAAAAACCGGCAGCGCCAGGATCACAAACCCGAACGCGGTCTTCACATGGCTCATCCACGGGCCGCTCTTCGGCAGCAGACGGTTGCCAAATACGGTGACGAGGATCAACGGCAGCCCCATGCCCAGCGCATACAAATACAGCGTACCGCCGCCGAGCCACAGGTTGCCGCTCTGGGCAATATACAGCAGGATGGCGCTCAGCGGCGCGGTGGTGCAGGGCGAACAGATCAGCCCGGCAATGGCTCCCATCGCAAAGACGCCGCCGGGTGAACCACCCTGGCGTTTGTTGCTCATCAGCGTCAGGCGGGTTTGCAGCGATGAGGGCAGCTGCAGCGTGAACAGACCAAACATCGACAGCGCCAGCAGGATAAAGACCGCAGACAGGGCAATCAGTACGTACGGATGCTGCAACGCCGCCTGAAACTGCAAACCGGCGGCGGCGACCACCAGCCCCAGCGCGGTATAGGTCAGCGCCATCCCCTGCACGTAGATAAACGCCAGCAGCAGCGCTCGTCCGGTAGAGAGCCGCTGTTTGCCGCCGAGGACAATACCCGAGATCAGCGGATACATCGGCAGCACGCACGGCGTGAAGGCGATACCGATACCTATCAGCAGCGCCCATAGCGCGGAGAAGGGCAGGCTGGCTGGCGCATTATCGCCGGCGTCGCTCTTCTCTTGTTGGACAGGCTGCTCGGGTTGCGAGGCCAGCTCAGGACGCTTTTCCACCGGCAGCGGCGGATTAAATTTGGGTTGTCCGGACGCGGGGAGCGCCGGATGGGCGGGGACCGACTCGCTGCCGGAGGCGGCCAGTACCGTGCGAAGCGGCACCACTTTCGTCTCCGGCGGATAGCAAAAGCCCGCGTCGGCGCAGCCCTGATATGTCACGGTGAGCGTTGCCCCTTTTTCCGCCTGGCTCAGCGTCACCGGGATGGTCAGCCGCTGGCGGTAAATCTCACTTTTGCCGTAAAACTCATCTTCATGCCAGGTGCCGGGCGGTAGCGTCGGCGCGGCGAGGGTGGCATTCGCCGGCGTCAGTTTGATCTGCTGGCGGTAGAGATAGTAACCCTCTTTGATTTGCCAGGTCAGGTTGAGGTCCCGCTGACTCTGCTGGAAATCAAAGGCAAAAGCCTGGTCTGCGGGAACAAAGTCAGAACGCCCGGGGGCGTCAAATAAGCCGGCGAAAGCGGATGTGCTGCAGAGCAGCAGAATCAGCGTAATGATGCGTTGAGCCATGAGAGGTAATCAGTGTCTCCGTGAGTGACGGGTAAAACCAGTAATTCGGGGGTTTGATACGGGTGATGGGACTTCAGGCAATCCAGTAACGCCTGCTGGTGAGCCCGGTCGGTTTTCAGCAGCATTTGCACTTCATACTCCTGCTCCAGCTTGCCTTCCCAGTAGTAGAGCGATGTCGCTCCAGGCAGGAGCGTGGCACAGGCGGCGAGCTTTTCGGCCAGCACTTTGGCCGCCAGATCCTGGGCAGTGGCTTCATCCGGCGCGGTACAGAGAACAACAACAGCATCAGGCGTAGTCATCGTGAACCTCGTATCAGCGAAAAGAGGCACTATAGCACGCACGATGAGGGGAATAATGAAACGGGCCAGAAACTGGCCCGAATTTAAGCAGATTTACAGCATGATGCCGCCAATGATGAACCCCAGAATGACGCACAGGGTGATGGCAATCACCCCTGGGATCAAGAACGCATGGTTAAAGACATACTTGCCGATACGCGTTGACCCGGTGTCGTCCATTTCGACCGCCGCCAGCAGCGTAGGATAGGTCGGCAGCACGAACAGCGCGGAGACGGCAGCAAACGAGGCGATGGCGGTCAGCGGGGTGACGCCAAGCAGCAGCGCAGCCGGCATCAGCGCTTTGGTGGTCGCGGCCTGGGAGTAGAGCAGGGTCGCGGCGAAGAACAGCACCACCGCCAGCAGCCACGGATAGTTGTGCAGCAGGTCGCCGGCTACGGTCTGGATGTCGGTGATATGCGCTTTGACGAAGGTATCGCCCAGCCAGGCGACGCCCAGGACACAGACGCAGGCGCTCATCCCGGATTTAAAGGTGCTGGCGTTGAGCACTTCGCTGGTGTCGATTTTGCAGGTGACGCTAATCAGCGTGGCGATGGTCAGCATGAACACTACGATCGCTTCGTTACGCGGCAGCACCGGGTTCTGAATCAGCCCGACGGTATCGCTGATGGCGGTGGCGTAGAACATGACCGCCACGATGCCGATCAGAAACAGCAGCACCGAACGTTTTGCATGCGGCTTCAGCTCGAAAACCTGGCTCCCGCGCAGCTTCACTTCACCTTTTGCCAGACGCTCCTGATAAATCGGGTCGTCTTTCAGTTCGCAGCCGAGGAAGTTACAGACAACCGCCGTGATCATTACCGCAATCAGCGTCACCGGAATACAGATGGCCAGCAGCGTCAGATAGCTCACGCCCAGAGGTTCGAGGATCCCGGCAAAAAAGACCACCGCAGCGGAAATCGGCGAGGCGGTAATGGCAATCTGCGAGGCGACGACGGCGATAGACAGCGGGCGGGACGGGCGAATGCCCTGCTCCTTCGCAACCTCGGTAATCACCGGCAGGGTAGAGAACGCGGTATGACCCGTTCCCGCCAGGACGGTCATAAACCAGGTGACCAACGGAGCAAGGAAGGTAATGTATTTCGGATGGCGTCTGAGCATACGCTCGGCAAGACTGACCAGATAATCCATGCCTCCGGCCACCTGCATGGCGGCAATAGCGGCGATAACCGCCATGATGATTTCAATGACGTCGAAGGGGATCGCGCCAGGTTTGATTTGAAAGAGGAGCGTCAGGACGAGGACGCCCAGACCACCGGCAAAGCCGATGCCGATACCGCCGAGCCTGGCCCCCAGGTAAATCGCCAGCAGGACAATCACGAGTTCTGCACCAAACATATACGCCTTCCTTGTTTTTTAACAAGTTGATATTGAATTGTTGTGATTTAGTAAACCTAAAAAAGCAAAAAAGGCATGTCATTGCTGACATGCCTTTGGCTAGTTTAACCTGAAAGCTTACTGTTCGCTTTCATCGGTATAACGCTTCGCTTTATAGGCCGGATGCATCAGGTTTTGTGGAGAGAAAATATCGTCCAGCTCCGCTTCGGTCAGTAATCCACGCTCCAGGACAACCTCCCTTACGCTCTTGCCGGTTTCGGCGCAAATCTTGCCGACAATATCGCCATTGTGGTGGCCGATAAACGGGTTGAGGTAGGTGACGATACCGATGGAGTTATATACATAGCCTTCGCACACCGCTTTATTGGCGGTGATGCCGTTAATGCATTTTTCCAGCAGGTTGTAGCAGGCGTTAGTCAGGATGTGGATAGATTCAAACATCGCCTGGCCAATAACCGGCTCCATCACGTTCAGCTGCAGCTGACCGGCTTCCGAGGCCATGGTCACCGTGGTGTCGTTGCCAATCACCTTGAAGCAGACCTGGTTGACCACTTCCGGGACGACCGGGTTAACTTTCGCCGGCATGATCGAGGAACCCGCCTGCAGCTCCGGCAGGTTGATTTCGTTCAGACCCGCGCGCGGGCCGGAAGAGAGCAGGCGCAGGTCGTTACAGATTTTGGACAGTTTCACCGCCAGACGCTTCAGCGAGCTGTGTACCATCACGTAGGCACCGCAGTCGGAGGTGGCTTCAATCAGATCTTCCGCCGGAATCACCGGCAGGCCGCTGACTTCCGCCAGTTTTTGTACCGCCAGCTGCTGGTAGCCATCCGGCGTATTCAGGCGCGTACCGATGGCGGTGGCGCCGAGGTTAACTTCGAGCAGCAGCTCTCCGGTGCGCAGAATGCTTTTGATTTCTTCATTCAGCAGAACATTAAACGCGTGAAACTCCTGGCCGAGCGTCATCGGCACGGCGTCCTGCAGCTGGGTACGACCCATTTTCAGGACATCCTGGAATTCGACGGCTTTATTCTGGAAACCGTCACCCAGCTGGTTGATGGCGTCGGTTAATTTCAGCAGGGACGCATAAACCGCGATACGGAAACCGGTCGGGTAGGCATCGTTGGTGGACTGGCATTTGTTAACGTGGTCGTTCGGGTTCAGATACTGGTATTCACCTTTCTGATGGCCCATCAGCTCAAGGCCAATATTGGCCAGCACTTCATTGGTGTTCATGTTGACGGACGTCCCTGCGCCGCCCTGGAACACATCAACCGGGAACTGGTCCATGCATTTACCGTTATTCAGAACTTCATCGCATGCGGCGATAATGGTATTCGCGACGCTTTTAGGAATGGTTTGCAGTTCCTTGTTGGCCATCGCGGCGGCCTTTTTGACCATCACCATGCCGCGCACGAACTCGGGGATATCGCTGATTTTGCTATTGCTGATGTAGAAGTTTTCAATCGCTCTCAGAGTATGAACACCATAGTAGGCGTCAGCTGGAACTTCCCTGGTACCCAACAGGTCTTCTTCGATACGAATGTTGTTTAACATGTGAACCTTCTTTTTCAAGCTGCCAATGAATTCACCAAATACGCAGAATTTATGGGATTTTGCGCATTTTCTTGCCGAAGATTATTTCCTTAATCGGCCCGGTGCCCACGATCATATGCTGATGATAGCGAATGTCAGCAACCTTGATCACTTATTATGTCGAGAAGGGTATAAGAATTATTAATCTGTGAAATGAGTCACCGCTTTGCCGTTCCTGGAAAAAATAAGCGCTTCTGCCGATTGAAATGTGCTGTTTGAGCCCAATATTGATGTGATGCGAAAAGCACACCGATGACTGCGGGGGCCGATAGTGAACCCCGCTAATGAAGGAGACGCCAGTGCGTTGGATTCCGTTTATTGCCATTTTTTTATACGTTTATATTGAGATATCGATCTTTATCCAGGTGGCTCACGTGCTTGGCGTTCTGTTGACGCTGATTCTGGTGATCTTTAGCTCGGTGGTCGGTATGTCGCTGGTGCGCAACCAGGGCTTTAAAAACTTTATGCTGATGCAGCAGAAAATGGCGGCTGGTGAAAGCCCGGCGGCAGAAATGATTAAAAGCGTCTCGCTGATTATCGCCGGTCTGCTGCTCTTGCTGCCGGGGTTCTTTACCGATTTCCTCGGCCTGCTGCTTCTGCTGCCGCCGGTACAGAAACACCTGACCCTGAAGCTGATGCCGCACTTACGCTTTAGCCGGATGCCCGGCGGTGGTTTTAGCGCGGGAACCGGAGGCGGTGAGACCTTTGACGGGGAGTTCCAGCGCAAAGATGAAGAGCGCGACCGTCTGGATCATAAAGACGACCGCTAACCCCTCAGGCCCGGCAAGGCCGGGTTGATACGGTGATATAGCTGATGAGCCGGATATGCGTTGCGCTATCCGGCTTTTTTATGGGCTGTTTCATTCTCAATGATGGTGGGGAAGCGCCGCCGGACGGCGCTTTGGTAGCCACAGCCACAGCGCCGCCATCACCAGCAGAGCGTACAGGCTTTTCCAGCCGACCATCGCCAGTAACAACAGGCAGAGCAGGCTCCCGATGAACGCCAGAACCCGATAGCGCCCCCGCAGTAACCGGCAGCCCGCCAGCATGCACAGCAGATAAATCATAATAAAGATGCCGTTGGCATAGACGATCAGCGCATCGAGGTTGATATCCAGCCAGTAGATGGCGAGCGTGCTGATGACACAGCAGCCCAGCACCACGTTGAGCGCATTGCGTGGGATTTGCTGCGGCGAGAGGCGGGCGAGATAGCTTTCTGGCTTGTACTGCGCCTGCGACCAGACCAGACGGGCAAAACTCTGGATATAGATATTGAGGCTGGCGAAGCAGGCGAGATAGCCAATGACGCAGGCGATCCACAGTGCCTGCACGCCAAACAGGCGCACCACGATATTGGGCAGCGATGCGGCGGCGGCCATATCGCTGCCGAAGGCGTGAAAATGCAGGACCAGTACGGTACAGGCCCAGTAAACGGAGCCCGCCAGCAGCAGGCCGATCATGAGTGCACGGGGGAAATCGCGCTCCGGGCGTTTAAATTCCGATGCCAGATGGGCGAAGGCTTCAAGGCCGACGAAACACCAGAACATCACCGACAGGGCGGCAAAAAGGCGGGAGCGATCGATATCCGCCGGCGCCGGAAAGGGGATTTGCGCCGGGCTAATCCCGCCGCGCCACCAGATAGCGACGATCAGCGCGACGATCAGAACCGCTACCAGCGTTTGTAGATTCGCGCTGGAGCTTGCGCCCCGCGACCCGACCCACCAGATGATAGCCAGCGTACCCAGCTCCGCGAGCAGCAGCTGGCTGTCGTGCCAGCCAAACAGCGCCTGGCCGAAGCCGGTGGCGATATGCAGCGCCGCCGGTAGCCCAACCGGAATGACCGACAGGAACAGCCAGCCGGTGACGCGTTCCATATGGGAACCAAATGCCATATTGACGAAGTGTGCCACGCCGCCCGCGCTGGGGAAGTGACGGCCAAGGACGGCAAAGACGATAGCGATCGGGAAGACCAGTAAAATGAGCGCGGGCCAGGCCCACAGGCTGTTATCTCCAGCCACCAGTGCGGCAAGAGCGGGAACGGCAAAGACGCCGGTGCCGAGTAGCGACGTAGAAAGCAGCCCCACTCCCTGAGCCAGACCTAACTCCTGTTTTAAACCACTCATGATGCCATCCTGCCCTGACAAAAGATCGATGGTATCACAATCGTTTTTGCTTATGACGATGGTAAACCGGCATCTGTTTCTGTGCGTCAGCGCACGAGGAAAAATTTTTTTTTAACTTTCCCCCTTGAAGCGCGAAAACCCACCCCCATCTCTCAGGCACTAGCCGGAAAACCGTATACGGGCCGGTGTCACCCATAACTGATAATGACTTTCTCAAAGGAGAGCTATCAATGAGTATTCGTCCGTTACATGATCGTGTGATCGTCAAACGTAAAGAAGTTGAAACCAAATCTGCAGGCGGCATCGTTCTGACCGGTTCTGCGGCAGCCAAATCAACTCGTGGCGAAATCATCGCTGTCGGTAAGGGCCGCATCCTGGAAAACGGAACTGTGCAGCCGCTGGACGTTAAAGTTGGCGACATCGTTATTTTCAACGACGGCTACGGTGTGAAATCTGAAAAAATCGACAATGAAGAAGTGCTGATCATGTCTGAAAGCGACATTCTGGCAATTGTTGAAGCGTAATTCGCGCGCGAAACTGAACGAATTTGAGGAATAGAAAAAATGGCAGCTAAAGACGTAAAATTCGGTAACGACGCTCGTGTAAAAATGCTGCGCGGCGTGAACGTACTGGCAGATGCAGTGAAAGTGACCCTGGGCCCGAAAGGCCGTAACGTGGTTCTGGATAAATCTTTCGGTGCACCGACCATCACCAAAGATGGTGTTTCCGTAGCGCGTGAAATCGAGCTGGAAGACAAGTTCGAAAACATGGGCGCGCAGATGGTGAAAGAAGTTGCCTCTAAAGCGAACGACGCTGCAGGTGACGGTACCACCACCGCAACCGTACTGGCTCAGGCTATCATCGCAGAAGGCCTGAAAGCCGTTGCTGCTGGCATGAACCCGATGGATCTGAAACGCGGTATCGACAAAGCTGTCGTGGCTGCCGTTGAAGAACTGAAAACGCTCTCCGTACCGTGCTCCGACTCTAAAGCTATCGCTCAGGTTGGTACCATCTCCGCTAACTCCGATGAAACCGTAGGTAAACTGATCGCGGAAGCGATGGACAAAGTCGGTAAAGAAGGCGTTATCACCGTTGAAGACGGTACCGGTCTGGAAGACGAACTGGACGTTGTTGAAGGTATGCAGTTCGACCGTGGCTACCTCTCCCCGTACTTCATCAACAAGCCGGAAACTGGCGCTGTTGAACTGGAAAGCCCGTTCATCCTGCTGGCTGACAAAAAAGTCTCCAACATCCGCGAAATGCTGCCGGTTCTGGAAGCCGTTGCGAAAGCAGGCAAACCGCTGGTTATCATCGCTGAAGACGTTGAAGGCGAAGCGCTGGCCACTCTGGTGGTCAACACCATGCGCGGTATCGTGAAAGTCGCTGCTGTTAAAGCACCGGGCTTCGGCGACCGTCGTAAAGCTATGCTGCAGGACATCGCTACCCTGACTGGCGGTACCGTCATCTCTGAAGAGATTGGTATGGAGCTGGAAAAAGCGACGCTGGAAGACCTGGGTCAGGCGAAACGCGTTGTGATCAACAAAGACACCACCACCATCATCGATGGCGTGGGTGAAGAAGGCGCAATTCAGGGCCGCGTTGCTCAGATCCGTAAGCAGATCGAAGAAGCGACCTCTGACTACGACCGTGAAAAACTGCAGGAGCGCGTAGCGAAACTGGCTGGCGGCGTTGCGGTAATCAAAGTCGGTGCAGCGACCGAAGTTGAAATGAAAGAGAAAAAAGCGCGCGTTGACGATGCTCTGCACGCAACCCGTGCTGCGGTAGAAGAAGGTGTTGTTGCCGGTGGTGGCGTTGCGCTGGTGCGCGTTGCCGCTAAACTGGCTGGCCTGACCGCTCAGAACGAAGATCAGAACGTCGGTATCAAAGTTGCGCTGCGCGCAATGGAAGCTCCGCTGCGTCAGATCGTGTCTAACGCCGGCGAAGAGCCGTCTGTTGTTGCTAACAACGTGAAAGCGGGTGAAGGCAACTACGGTTATAACGCGGCAACTGAAGAATACGGCAACATGATCGACTTCGGTATCCTGGACCCGACTAAAGTGACGCGTTCTGCTCTGCAGTACGCTGCATCCGTTGCTGGTCTGATGATCACCACCGAGTGCATGGTGACCGACCTGCCGAAAAGCGACGCAGCCGATTTAGGCGCTGCTGGCGGCATGGGTGGCATGGGCGGTATGGGCGGCATGATGTAATCGTGCGCTATACCCCTTAGAAACAAAGAAACCCCCGGGCAGAAATGCTCGGGGGTTTTTCTTTTTCTCATCTTTTTAGTATAAGGTGTACATCCGGGCCAGCGCGTCCAGCTCATTGATCATGGGGAATAACATGCAGGTAAGATATTTAGCAGGGATTGTCGGCGCAGCATTATTGTTAGCGGGTTGCAGTTCCAGCAACGAACTGAGCTCAGGCGGACAGAGCGTACGCTTTGTTGAAGATAAGCCGGGTGCGGATTGCCAGCTGTTGGGGACCGCGACGGGCAAGCAGAGCAACTGGCTGTCCGGGCAGAACGGTGATGAAGGCGGCTCCATGCGTGGCGCAGCTAACGCGCTGCGCAACCAGGCTGCGGCGATGGGCGGCAACGTGATTTATGGCGTGAGCAGCCCGACGCAGAATCTGCTGTCGAGCTTTGTGCCAACCGATAGCGAAATGAACGGCCAGGTCTATAAGTGCCCGAACTGATTTGATTCCGGGCCTCTGCCGTCGATGGTCAGAGGGCCCGGGCGATCTCCACGCGTTCAGTCAGTCTGTGAATCGGCGGTCTGCCAGCTTTTCCCCGGCAGACCTTTTCACGAATGTTGTTTTAAGCCCAAATCCAGCGGTGTCTTACTTGGCTCACCGCCGATTTCCCGCGCCAGTCTTGGCACCATATACCCTGAAACCAGCGTCAGCAGCTCACGCATGATGGCGCGGGCCTCTTCATCTTCGACCATAAAATGGGCCGCGCCCTGGACTTTATCCAGCACGTGCAGGTAATAAGGCATGACGCCGGCATCGAACAGGGCATTGCTCAGAGCGGCCAGCGTGTGCGCATTGTCGTTGACGCCGCGCAGCAGAACGCTTTGATTCAGCAGCGTGACACCGGCTTGACGCAAGCGCGCCATCGCAGCGCGGAAATCGGCATCAATCTCATTGGCGTGGTTGATATGATTGACCAGCAGCACCTGCAGCGATGAGCTGGCAAAGCGTGCGGCCAGCGCATCGGTAATCCGCGCCGGGATGACGACGGGCAGGCGGCTGTGAATGCGCAGACGCTTAATGTGCGGGATCGCTTCCAGCTGAGTGAGCAGCCAGTCCAGCTCATGATCTTTCGCCATCAGCGGGTCGCCGCCGGAAAAAATAATCTCATCGAGCTGCGGGTGCGCGGCAATGTACTCCAGCGCCGCCTGCCAGTTACGCTTATTGCCTTGATTTTCGGCATAAGGGAAGTGTCTGCGGAAACAATAGCGGCAATTTACCGCGCAGCCGCCCTTGACCAGCAGCAGCGCCCGGTTGCGGTATTTATGCAGCAGACCGGGTACCACGCTGTGCTGTTCCTCCAGCGGATCGGTGGAAAAACCCGGCGCTGAAATAAACTCATCTTGTGAGGTAAGTACCTGACGAAGCAGGGGATCGTTGGGATTTCCCGGCTCCATACGGGCGATAAATGCCCGCGGCACGCGCAGGGCGAAGAGGCGTTTTGCCTCGCGTCCCGCCAGCAGGTTCGCATCAGCGTCTACATTTAAAAGATGCAGCAGTTCATCGGGACTGGTCACAACATCTGCAAGTTGCGTTAACCAATCTTCTCTGGATGGGGTATTTAGGGTTACAATATGCGCCATTTTGTGGCTTAGCTACCAATTAACAAATTTAGAGGGCCTTATGGCGACTTACTATAGCAACGATTTTCGTGCCGGTCTTAAAATCATGATGGACGGCGAACCTTATGCCGTTGAAGCCAGTGAATTCGTAAAACCAGGCAAAGGCCAGGCTTTTGCCCGCGTTAAGCTGCGCCGTCTGCTGACCGGGACTCGCGTAGAGAAAACCTTCAAATCTACCGATTCCGCCGAAGGCGCAGACGTTGTTGATATGAACCTGACTTACCTGTACAACGACGGTGAGTTCTATCACTTCATGAACAACTCCACTTTCGAGCAGCTGGCTGCCGATGCGAAAGCCGTAGGCGATAACGCAAAATGGCTGCTGGATCAGGCTGAGTGCATCGTGACCCTGTGGAACGGTCAGCCTATCTCCGTCACCCCGCCGAACTTCGTTGAGCTGGAAATCGTGGAAACCGATCCAGGCCTGAAAGGTGATACCGCAGGTACCGGCGGTAAACCGGCGACGCTGTCTACTGGCGCAGTGGTTAAAGTACCGCTGTTCGTTCAGATTGGCGAAGTCATCAAAGTGGATACTCGCTCTGGCGAATACGTATCCCGCGTGAAGTAATTCATGCCATAGAGGGTTGGCGCAGCAGCGTGCTGCGCCTGCTATAGCCGTCAAGGAAATAGCCATTAAGGAAACAGCAGGTCATTAACCGCAGGCAGGGAAGATGAACAACGCGATAAAACTTCTGCTGGTGCTCTCTCTGAGCGCAATATTGCTTACCGGATGCAATACCGCCCGCGGCGTTGGCGAAGACATCCAGGGGCTGGGGCATGCGATTTCGCGTGCGGTCAGCTAAGCGCCTTTTTGCCCGACCTTTTGCTTTGATCACCGCTTCGCTGTACCGTTTCGCTTACACCTTCCGCTAATTCACTCCTTTTCTCTTAAAAAACGCTGAGATTCCGCCATCCTGGGTCAGGTTGTCTATGCTTATAGGGCACGATAACTAAAACTGGTAATAAGGATGATATTATGGTGAAAAAAGCAATTGCAGCGTTCTTTACGGTTTTGGCCCTCTCTTCTGTGCTGACCGCATGTAATACAACACGTGGTGTGGGTCAGGATATTTCAGAAGGCGGCAGTGCCATTTCTGGGGCTGCGACAAAAGCTCAGCAATAGACCCTGACGGTACGGTGACTGGCCGTACCGTTCTTTCCATCGTACGTTCTGCCGGTTATAATCTCTGTGCTTTCATCCACACCTTACGGGACGACCTGTAAGCGTATCGCATTCGGGGACGGCCCCATCAAGGGGGTTCTGTGTCCTGGTTCGTTTTATTTATCGCCGGTCTGCTGGAAGTGGTCTGGGCGGTTGGTCTGAAATACACCCACGGTTTTAGTCGCCTGCTGCCAAGCGTGATCACGATTGTGGCTATGGTGCTCAGCATGGCGCTACTGTCATGGGCGATGAAAACGCTGCCCGTCGGCACCGCCTATGCGGTCTGGACGGGAATTGGCGCAGTAGGCGCGGCGATCACCGGGATCGTCCTGCTGGGCGAGTCCGCCAGCGCCATGCGTATTGCCAGCCTGGCGTGTATTGTTGTCGGTATTATCGGGCTGAAAATCAGCGCACACTGACTAATAGCGCTGGTTAACCCAGATAAGTTTGCTGACGTCGAAGCCCTGTCGGGTGGCGATGTCCAGCATCTGTTGTTTCACTTCCGGTGAGACCTTTGGCGAGCGGGCCAGTAGCCACAGATAATCGCGGTCTGGCCCGCAGACCAGCGCGTAGCGATAATCTTTATCCAGGGCGATCACGTTGTAGCCGCCGTAGAAAGGGCCGAAAAAGGAGACTTTCAGCGCGGCACGGGTCGGCTGGCCGGTGAAGTAGGCCACGCCATCGGTTTTCTGCCACATGCCCCGATCGGGGTTATAGCCTTTGTTCACCACATCCAGTCCGCCATCATCGCGCAGGCTGTAGGTGGCGGTCACTTTTTCAAGGCCACTTTCAAACTGATGGTCAAAGCGGGCTATTTCATACCAGGTGCCGAGATAGCGCTGGGTATCAAATGGACTGACCACCGTTACGCCTTGTGGCGGCGTTGGCGTGCTACAGGCAACAACCAGAAACGAGGCGGCAACAACCGCAATAATGGGCAGCACACGCATAGCATTTTCCTTGCTGGCTTTTTAGCTAAGTGTAGATTCTATCTGGAGAAAAGCGGGGATATTTTCTGCAAAAGAGAGCCCGATAACAGAATGCTACCGGGCTGCAGGGAGGTTAAATGAATAACACGCCAATCAGCGTCACAACGCTCAGGATCGCGGCCAGGCCGTAGAAGACCCACTTACCATTCGGAACGTGAATTTTCAGGTCGTGCATGGCGTGATGGATACGGTGTAGCCCGCACCACAGCGGCAGGACGATCATCAGGAAGATAAAGGCGCGGCCCACAAAGCTCTGGGCAAAGCCCAGTACGCGCTCGTAGCTGAATGCATCGCCCGGCGCCAGGCCTAACGGCAGCAGAATACCGACCAGCAGCACCATGACCGGCGCGACAATCGCGCCCCACATACCGCCTGCGCCAAACAGCCCCCAGAATACCGGTTCATCGGAACGTTTCGGGTTGGGATTGATCATTTCAGCCTCCTTACCAGAACAGGGCAACAAACAGGATCACCACGGTCACCAGCGCGGTCACCACCCAAAGCCCTTTAATCACCGGCTCTGGCCCCATTTTTTCACCCTTAATAATGATATTGGCGGCTTTCGGCGCCAGCTCAAACCAGGTTTTTGTGTGCAGCAGCGCGGCGCCCAGGGTGATCAGGTTCAGGACCACCACCACCGGATTTTGCAGGAAGCCGACATAGCCAGCCCAGCTTTCTGCGCCATGCTTCAGGGCAAACAGACCGTAAATCAGCACGATACTGAACCATACCGTTGGCACTGCGGTTCCTTCACGCACCATATAGAAGCGATAAAACGGCAGTTTTTTCCACCAGGTGGACGTCATCGGCCGCACGTAGGGTTTGCGTTTAGTCGTCATCATGCACTCCTTAGCGTGGTTTCAGGGTCGCGATAAGAAAGTCTTTCGAGCTTTCTACCTTGCCCTGCTGAATGGCGGCTGCCGGATCGACATGCTTCGGACAGACTTCCGAGCAATAGCCCACGAAGGTACAGGTCCAGACGCCGTTCTGACCGTTAAGCTGCGCCATGCGCTCCTTCTTGCCGTGGTCGCGACTGTCTTCGTTGTAGCGATGGGCGAGGGTGATGGCCGCCGGGCCGATAAACTCCGGATTAAGACCAAACTGCGGGCAGGCGGCGTAGCACAGGCCGCAGTTGATACAGCCGGAGAACTGATGGTATTTGGCCATCTGCGCCGGGGTTTGCTTGTTTGGCCCCTGATCCGGTGTGCGCGGATTGCCAATGATATAGGGCTTAATGGCCTCCAGACTCTCGATAAAGTGGGTCATATCGACCACCAGATCGCGTTCAATCGGGAAGTTGGCCAGCGCCTCAACCTTAATGCCCTTGGTGTATTCGCGCAGGAAGGTTTTACAGGCCAGTTTCGGCACTTTGTTGACCATCATCCCACAGGAACCGCAGATCGCCATGCGGCAGGACCAGCGATAGCTGAGGTCTGGCGCAAGGTTATCTTTGATATAACCCAGCGCGTCGAGCAGCGAGGTTTGTTCATCATAAGGCACTTCATAGAACGCGCTGTGCGGGGCGGTGTCCACTTCCGGGTTGTAGCGCACCACTTCAATTTTGAGGTTTTTCATCTCAGCCATTTGCCGTCTCCTTCTTCTCGGCTGCTTCCGCTTCTGCGCCATATACGCGTTTCGCCGGCGGCAGAGAGGTGATTTTCACCTCGCCATACTCCAGGCGCGTGGTGCCATCCGCATCGCGGAAAGCCAGCGTATGTTTGAGGAAATTGACATCATCTCGTTCGGTGCAGCCTTCATCCAGACGCTGGTGCGCGCCGCGTGACTCTTTACGTGCAATAGCGGAGTGCGCCATACATTCGGCAACGTTCAGGCCATGGCCCAGTTCGATGGTGTAGAGCAGGTCGGTGTTGAAGACGCTGGAGTTGTCGGTAATGCGCACGCGCTTAAAGCGCTCCTGCAGCTCCGCCAGCTTATCGATGGTTTTCTGCATCAGCTCCGGCGTGCGATAGATACCGCAGCCTTCTTCCATCGACAGCCCCATTTCATCGCGAATTTTCGCCCAGTTCTCGTTACCTTCCTGATTGACGAGATCTTTCAGACGTTTTTCTACATCGGCAGCCTGCGCGTCCAGCGCCGCAACGTTCATTTCACCGGCTTGTGCAGCGCGCGTCATCGCTTGTTCACCGGCGAGGCGGCCAAATACCACCAGTTCTGCCAGCGAGTTGGAGCCGAGGCGGTTGGCGCCATGCAGACCGACGGAAGAACATTCGCCAACCGCGAACAGGCCTTTAATCCGCGTTTCACACTGCTGGTCGGTTTCAATGCCGCCCATGGTGTAGTGTGCGGTCGGACGCACCGGAATCGGCTCTTTCACCGGGTCAACGCCGACATAGGCTTTGGCCAGCTCGCAGATAAACGGCAGGCGTTCGAGCAGCTTTTTCTCACCGAGATGACGCAGGTCGAGATAGACCACGTCGCCACGCGGCGTCGGGATGGTGTTGCCTTTACGCCATTCGTGCCAGAAGGCCTGGGAGACTTTGTCGCGCGGACCGAGCTCCATATATTTGTTTTTAGGCTCACCCAGCGGGGTTTCCGGACCCATGCCGTAATCCTGCAGGTAGCGGTAGCCATTTTTGTTGACCAGAATACCGCCTTCGCCGCGACAGCCTTCGGTCATCAGAATGCCGGAGCCGGGCAGACCGGTTGGGTGATACTGGACAAACTCCATATCGCGCAGCGGTACGCCATGGCTCAGCGCCATGCCCATACCATCACCGGTGACGATGCCGCCGTTGGTGTTATAGCGATAGACACGTCCCGCGCCGCCGGTCGCCATGACCACCGCATTTGCGCGGATTTGCACCAGCGAACCTTCCATCATATTCATCGCCACCAGGCCACGGGCCTGACCATCGTCGACCAGAATGTCGAGGACGAAATGTTCATCGAAGCGTTGGATTTGGGGGAACTGGAGGGAGGTCTGGAACAGGGTATGCAACATATGGAAGCCGGTCTTATCGGCGGCAAACCACGTGCGTTCGATTTTCATCCCCCCGAAGCGGCGCACGTTGACGCTACCGTCCGGACGGCGGCTCCACGGACATCCCCACTGCTCAAGCTGGGTCATCTCCTCCGGGCAATGGTGGACAAAGTAATCGACGACATCCTGTTCACAGAGCCAGTCGCCACCGGCGACAGTGTCGTGAAAATGGTACTCAAAGCTGTCATGATCCTGTGCAACGGCAGCAGAACCTCCCTCGGCCGCAACGGTATGGCTGCGCATGGGATAGACTTTTGAAATCAGTGCGATTTTGGCATGTGGATTTGCCTGCGCCGCGGCAATAGCGGCGCGAAGACCAGCTCCGCCAGCGCCAATAACAGCAAGATCGGCTTGAAAAGTTTGCACGACATTCCTCCAGTTTTTGTGTATTTCGCCGCCGGACTGGCGAAAAAGTATCACTGCTCCTTTATAGGTAAAGGAGTATAGCCGTAGGGTTGATGGGGAAAATTGATGTGTTCGATTTTTTTGTCAATATGTGCGCCGGTTTATCAGCTCTGGTGATGAATTCTCTTCGGCAGTACCTTTTCCGTAGGTCACCGGAGGGCCGGTTCGCACAAAATTTGTTTCACCCGACGGTTACGAGTAGACTTCGTGCCCTTGTATGAAATCGGAGAAAGTAACATGAGCGAGACGGCAACCTGGCAGCCGAGCGCGTCCATTCCAAACCTGTTGAAACGCGCGGCGATAATGGCGGAAATTCGCCGTTTCTTTAGCGATCGCGGCGTGCTGGAGGTGGAGACGCCTTGCATGAGTCAGGCAACGGTGACGGATATTCACATGTTTCCGTTCCAGACCCGTTTCGTCGGCCCTGGTTATTCGCAGGGGATGGATCTCTATCTGATGACCAGCCCGGAATACCATATGAAGCGCCTGCTGGCCGCGGGCTGTGGCCCGGTGTTCCAGCTGTGTCGTAGCTTCCGCAATGAAGAGATGGGGCGTCACCACAATCCGGAATTCACCATGCTGGAGTGGTATCGTCCGTGCTATGACATGTATCGGCTGATTAACGAAGTCGATGACTTGCTTCAGCAGGTGCTGGAGTGCCAGCCGGCGGAAAGCCTCTCTTATCAGCAGGCGTTCCTGCGTCATCTTGAGCTTGATCCGCTGTCGGCCGATAAGACGCAGCTGCGTGAAGCGGCGGCGAAGCTCGATCTGAGCAATATTGCCGATACGGAAGAAGACCGGGATACCTTGCTGCAGCTGCTGTTTACCATGGGCGTCGAGCCGCATATTGGTAAAGATCGCCCGACCTTTGTCTATCACTTCCCGGCCAGTCAGGCGTCTCTGGCGCAAATCAGCACCGAAGATCACCGCGTGGCGGAGCGCTTTGAGGTCTATTACAAAGGCATTGAGCTGGCGAATGGTTTCCACGAACTGACCGACGCGCGTGAACAGCAGCAGCGTTTCGAGCAGGATAACCGCAAACGTGCGGCCCGCGGTCTGCCGCAGCAGCCTATCGATCGGAATCTGCTTGATGCGCTGGCCGCCGGACTGCCGGACTGTTCCGGCGTGGCGCTGGGGGTCGATCGCGTGGTGATGCTGGCGCTGGGCGCCGAAAGCATCAGTGAAGTGATTGCCTTTACCGTCGATCGCGCCTGATGCCCAGCCGCTTCCCTTACCGAACGGGCTAAGGGAAGCGCGGGACAGGCTAACGGATATCGCGCCGCATAGGCGCGATGGGTGTTACAGGCTCCCCGCCGTGCGGCTGGATTTCCCGGCTGACGTCAGCGCCCGGCTGCTTTTTCTGCCATCAATACTTTCCAGACGCATCTGGAACGGCGGGAACGGCATATCGATACCGTGTTCACGATAGCCGGCCAGAATCAGCTGGTGGAGCTCGTGACGCAGCGGCATACGATGCCCCATCTCGGCGGCGTAGATACGCAGCTCGAAAATCTGAATCCCCTGCTGCAGGTCGACGAGGAACGCTTCCGGCGCCGGCGTATCGATCACCAGCGAACAGCGGTGGGCGGCGGCGATCAGGATCTGCGTGACCTCTTCGGTGTTGGCATCCGCCGGCGCCGGGATGGTTAACACCACGCGGGTGACCGAGTCAGAGAGCGACCAGTTGATAAACTGCTCGGTGATGAAGGCCTTGTTAGGCACGATAATCTCTTTACGGTCCCAGTCGCTGATGGTGGTGGCGCGGGTATTGATGCGGGTGACGCTGCCGGTCAGATCGCGGATCGTGACCGTATCGCCAATACGTATCGGTTTTTCAAACAGGATGATCAGGCCGGAGATAAAGTTGGCGAAGATCTCCTGGAGACCAAAGCCCAGCCCTACGCCGAGGGCGGCGACCAGCCACTGCAGCTTGGCCCATTCAATCCCAATCATCGAGAAGCCCATCAGGCCGCCAATCAGCATCAGCAGATATTTGGTGATGGTGGTGATGGCATACCCGGTTCCCGGGGTGAGATCGAGGTGTTGCAGAATCGCCAGCTCCAGCAGCGCCGGTAAGTTTCGCACCAGCTGGGTGGTGATAATCAGCACCAGAATGGCAATCAGCACGGCGCCGAGGGTAATCGGCTCCAGACTTTCAACGCCCTGCACCGTCGAGGTGACATCCCACAACGAGATATTTTCGAGGAAGCCGAAGGCGGAGTGAATTTCTGACCACAGAACGATCACCGAGACCAGCGCGATCAACATCAGCAGCGAACGGACCAGACGCAGGGACTGCGTACTGATCGCATCGAGATCGATTTCACTCACTTCGTTCTCCGCGGAACCCTCAGGACTGCTGGAATGGGCGACGTCATCTTCCCCGCGAGCACGCTGAGCGAGAATTTCCGCCCGTCGATGTTTCGCGCGATCGAAGGCCAGCCGGCGGCGCTGAATCAGCATCCAGCGGCGAATGATGTGGTAGACCACCAGCAGCAGGAACCAGATAGCAACGGAGGTTTCCAGCCTTGCCAGCAGCGCCTGGGCGGTGGCCAGATAACCGATCGCCGCCGCCAGCATGGCGATTAACGGCGCGCCGAGCAGCAGGTTCCACAGCATGCGGTTAACCATGTTATCGCCGTTCCCGGCTTTATCGAGATAAAGCGGGATCCCGGCATGCTTCAGGCTCAGGGTGACCAGCGCCAGCGCCCCGCAAATCAGCAGGAAGCAGAGGCGGCCGAGCGAAGCGGAAAACTCCCGGTCGTTAAGATTATCAAACATGATCAGCGCGATAATCAGCGGCACGATCAGGCCGATGCTCATCAGGTAGTAGCGCATGGCTTTGCTGACGCGACTGCGCGGCCAGCCGAAGTGCGCGATAAACAGGCCGTTCGGACGCGCAAAGGTGGCGCAAATCATCACCACCCACAGCAGCGGCACCGTGGCGGTGACGCTTTCGCCGATCGCCACCGCCAGCGGATAGGGCCATGCCGATTGCAGGCCGTAGCCCAGCGTCATCCACAGCACGGGGAGGGGAGAGGCCACCAGAATCGACCAGAACACCGTACGCAGCGTGAGCCAGAAATGATCCTGCGTGACTTTGCCGACGCGGGCGCTGGAGCGTTCGAGGAAGCGGGTAAAGTGGCGGCGCGAACTGATGCTGAAGCCGACCAGGATCAGCGCGCCAAACAGCGGCAGCAGCGTCTCCTTGCTGGTTAACATCATGGCGCTGGCTTTGCCAAGCTGGCTGACGGTATCGAGAGAGACCAGGCGGCGCAGGTCGTGGACGATTTCCAGCGGCCACGAAAAACCGATTGGGCTGACGTCCGACGTCCAGAACAGATAGCGGTGCGTTGCTTCGTTGATCTCTTTCAGCGCATCTTCCAGCTGACCGTTGGAGACCTTCAGCTTGGTCAGCTCCAGTATCAGCGTATCGCCGCCCTGGAGCAGCGAATTGAGCAACTCGGTTTGCGTGCGCAGCTGCGCTTCCAGAATGCGGCTTTGTTCACTGGTGAGCGGCTCGCCGTCCGCCTGGCGAATCAAACGCAGCTGCGGCTGGCTGCCGAGCAGATCCTCATAATGCAGACGCTGCACCCGGAGCTGCGCCATCTCGGTATCCAGCTGCTGCGGCTTCGGCGTTTCCGGCAGGCGGGCTACCTGGGCGCGCAGGGCTTCGCCCAGCAGGTTGGAGGAGCCCAGCCACTGCGACTGTTCGCGCAGGGTATTCAGCGCCTGGCGCACCTGCAGCGTCTGGTTGGCCGCCTGACGCTGCTGCGAGGCCACCAGATCCATACGCTGGGCCTGCTGGTTCAGCGCCTGTGACAGCTCACGGTTGACTTTAAACTGGGCCACGAGCTCCGGCGGCAGGTTTTCACTGTTCTCTGCCAGCAGCTCGGTGCTTTCCAGCGCTTTTTCCGCTTCACGTTGACGCTGGCTATTGAGCTGATTGCGCAGCGCCTGCAGATAGCCGTCGAGCAGCTTGCCCTGCTTCTGCGCCAGATCGCCGCGCATCCGCGACAGCTCCTGACGATTGTTCGCCGAGAGCTGTGCCAGATCCAGTTCGTTCACCAGCGCTTTCAGGCGCGCAGATTCCGCCTGCAGACCAAGATTCTGCGCCTGTGCCAGCGGCGTATTGCTGGTTTGCGTGCCGACGCGGCGCTCAACTTCATTGAGCTGGCGACGCGCGTCGCTCTGCTGCTGCGGAAGCTGGTTAAGCGAATCGGCGATATCGCGGGCGCGTTCCTGCTCCTGCTGGGCCTGGCGGCTGGCTTCGAGCAGCTGACTGCTGACCTGCAGGATTTCCTGGTTCAGCGCATCCGTGGAGAGGTTGGTTGAGACCTGGCGCGGCTCATCGGGCAGATTGCCGATCTGCGAACGCAGCGTCTGGAAAAGTTTGGGGAAATTATCGATAACCTGCTGGTACTGGCGCGCGCGCTCAAGGGAGGCGCTGCGTTCCTCGAGCGCGTTCAGTGCAGATTGTAAGGCTTCAACGGTACCAGGCTGAGCGGGTTTTGCCGCCTTCGCCTGTTCCAGTTCCTGAGCGATCTGTTTCGCATCGGGGGCTGTCGCTGCGTACGCCCCCAGACTGAGGCTCCAGGCCAGCAGGAAAATATATATCAGGCGCACGGCATAACCCTTTTTTGTCAGGAATTAACCTTCGTCTTGCGTCGCGTCGCTCAGTGGGCTGACGCCATCTGCGGTCGCGGACATGGTCTCTACGGCAGTTGCCAGCGGCTGGCCGAGTTGGGTGGCGGAGAGGCTTTTCAGCTGTTCAACCAGCTTCACTTTGCCCGGGGCAAACAGGTTGATTACCGTCGAACCGAGCTTAAAGCGACCCATCTCCTGGCCTTTCAGCAGCGCGACGGAACCTTCGCTGTCGCCCGCCGGCCAGGTCCAGCGTTTGATAACGCCTTCACGCGGCGGGGTCACGGTACCGGACCACACGGTTTCAATACTGCCAACAATCGTCGCCCCCACCAGAATTTGCGCCATCGGGCCAAATTCAGTATCAAACAGGCAGATAACGCGCTCGTTACGGGCAAACAGATTCGGAACGTTCTGTGCGGTCAGGTGGTTAACGGAGAACAGATCCCCCGGGACGTAGATCATTTCACGCAGGATACCGTTGCACGGCATGTGGACGCGGTGATAGTCACGCGGCGACAGGTAGGTGGTGGCGAAGGTGCCGTTGCGGAACAGATCGGCCATCTGGTAGTTCCCTGCCAGCAGCGCTTCCAGGGTGTAGTTGTGGCCTTTGGCCTGCAAAATTTTGTCATCTTCGATGGCGCCCAGCTGGCTGATGACGCCATCGGCAGGCATGACCAGCACGTTAGGATCGGTGTTCAGCGGACGGGCGTCTTCGCGCAGCGGGCGCACGAAGAAATCGTTAAAGGTGCGGTAGCTGGCGGTATCAGGCTTTTGCGCCTCTTTCATATCGACCTTGTAGCATTTCACGAACAGATCGATGACCAGCTTTGTCAGCCAACCCGCTCGTTTGCTCGCACCCCAGCCTGCGAGGCGGGTGAGCCACAGTTTAGGCAGAATGTATTGCAGTGAAAGTTTAAGATCGTTTAACAAGGTAGCCTCCAGGCCATGATTTGTCGTTCCTGACCCCGTCAACGTGCGGGGTCCTGAAAAAAGGGGACGATTCTAACGATGCTCAGCTTAAATGTCAGTCATCGGATGATGAAAAGCTTTTACGCGTTTTTACCTGTACCTGAGTCATACTTTCCAGAATGCGGTGATAGTTTTCAAAACGGCTCCCGGCGATGTGGCCATTTTCTACCGCTTCACGAATGGCGCAGCCCGGATCGGTATCGTGCTTGCAGTCGCGATATTTACAACGGCCTAAATAATCATGGAATTCGACAAAACCGTGGGTAATTTGTTCCGCCTCCAGGTGCCACAGGCCGAATTCGCGAACGCCGGGGGAGTCAATGACATCGCCGCCGTGCGGGAAGTGATAGAGGCGCGCGGCGGTGGTGGTGTGCTGGCCAAGTCCTGAGTTGTCAGAGACGTCATTGGTCAGGATCTGATCTTCATGCAGACCCAGCAGCGCATTCAGCAGGCTGGATTTGCCTACCCCGGACTGCCCGGCAAAGATACTGATGCGGTCTGTGAGCGCTTCCTCAAGCGGCTTGAGGCCATCCTGAGTACGACTGGAAACCATCAGCACGCGATAGCCGATGCCGCGGTAGATATCCATCTGCTCGTTAACGAAGGCCATGCCGTCGGCATCCAGCAGATCGGTCTTATTGAGCACAATCAGCGGTTCAACGTCCAGCGTCTCGCAGGCGACCAGATAGCGGTCGATAATGTTCAGGGACAGCTCGGGCAGGATCGCGGAAACAATGACGATTTGATCGATATTGGCGGCGATGGGTTTGACGCCATCGTAAAAGTCCGGACGGGTCAGGACGGAGGTTCGGTCGTGTACCGCCTCCACAATCCCTTTCACATTGACGCCGTCGGCGGCATCTTTACCTGGTCTCCAGACGACGCGATCGCCGGTCACCAGCGAACGGATTGTGCGGCGAATATTGCAGCGGTGAACGCTACCGTCGGCGGATTCGACATCGGCATGCATGCCAAAGCGGCTGATGACGATCCCTTCGGAGGTTTCACCAAACAGGTTGTCATCGTAATCGGCCTTCTCCGAAGTCGTTTTCAGGCGGCGCTGGTGGTTGGCCTTCACGCGGCGCTGTTGGCCTTTGGAGAGTTTATTTTTACTCAATCGGACTGGCTCCTGGTCGCCCTAAGTGGGCAAAACCTCTATGATACACGCTATCTAAGATGAATATCGACCCGTCATCTTGCAAGATGCTGGTACGTTGCTTTGCCTGCATCCTGAAGTTTTACGGGCCAGAATTGTAAAATTATGGGTGGAAAATAGCATGAGTGCAGATGAAAACAACCTGATTTGGATCGATCTCGAAATGACCGGGCTGGATCCTGAGCGCGATCGCATTATTGAAATCGCCACTCTGGTGACCGATGCGCACCTGAATATTCTGGCGGAAGGGCCGACGATTGCGGTTCACCAGTCCGACGCGCAGCTGGCGCTGATGGATGAGTGGAACGTGCGTACGCATACCGGGAGCGGGCTGGTCGAACGCGTTAAGGCCAGCACCCTGGGCGATCGCGAAGCGGAACTGGCGACCCTCGAATTTCTTAAACAGTGGGTGCCGGCGGGCAAATCGCCTATCTGCGGCAACAGCATTGGTCAGGATCGCCGCTTCCTGTTCAAATATATGCCTGAGCTGGAAGCTTATTTCCACTACCGCTACCTCGACGTCAGCACGCTGAAAGAGCTGGCGCGCCGCTGGAAGCCGGAAATCCTTGATGGTTTTAAAAAGCAGGGCACCCATCAGGCGATGGATGATATCCGCGAGTCGGTAGCGGAACTGGCTTACTATCGCGAAAACTTTATCAAGCTGTAATGCCAGCGCCGGGGTCAGATGGCCCCGGCGTTGCTCTCTTATTTAAACCACTTCTGTTCCATCGCCTGGAAGTCAGGCGACGCCTTAACCACCTCCAGCGCAGCATTCATGGCATTGAGCAGCTCCGGATCGTCTTTACGTAGCGCAATGGCATATTGCTTGCCGTAATATTTCGGGTCGGTCGCTCGTTCATCCATCATGGCGTAGTCAGGATTCTCCTGCAGCCACGGGTCGAGGGTGGTCTGGTCACCCATTACCGCATTCACGCTCCCCTCTTTCAGCGCGGCCAGTGCACTGGCCTCATTGTCATACTCGATGACGTCGACCCCTTTTTGTTTATCGTGCAGATAGTGCTGATGGACGGTGCCTTTAACGACGCCGAGCTTCTTGCCCTTCAGATCGGCGAAGCGGTGGGCGGCCCCTTTTTCCGTCACGACCACGCCGGAGAGCGTCTGACGATAGGGCTGGGTAAAGGCGACCTGCTTTTCGCGCATGGGGATGACTTCAATGCCGGCAATGATGGCATCGAATTTTTTAAAGCGCAGCGCGGGAATCAGCGTATTGAAGTCCTGCGGGGTAAATTTGCATTCGGCCTGCATCTGTTTACACAGCGCTTTGGCCAGATCGATATCAAACCCTGAGGGCTGGTTTTTCGCATTCACGGTTTCAAAGGGCGGATTGGCCGTCGTGGTGCCGAAATGCAGCGTCGTCGCAGATGCTGTCCCTGCAGCAAGCAGCGTGGTCAGCAGCAGGACGGAAAGCGCTCTTGTCATCTGAATTTCCCTGTTTGTCATGGTTGTTGACCGTTAGCGGGTATCGCGACCCGGAAATCTGAGCGATTTTGCGCCTTTAGCACGGCTGGAAAAAGTTATTTTGCCTTGTCCGATGCTTATTTGTACAATTTGGCGGCGTGTCTGGCGATAAAATGTCCATTCAGACAAAAAACGCAAAAAAGTGTTCGCAGGGGGGTTGCAGGTAAATCGAATTCTCGTATAATGCGCCTCCCGTGACGAAGCAGAAATGCACATCACGGCGCCGTAGAAATATGGCAAGAAGTATGCGGGAATAGCTCAGTTGGTAGAGCACGACCTTGCCAAGGTCGGGGTCGCGAGTTCGAGTCTCGTTTCCCGCTCCAAAATTTGAAAGCACCATACCCAAGCGGGAATAGCTCAGTTGGTAGAGCACGACCTTGCCAAGGTCGGGGTCGCGAGTTCGAGTCTCGTTTCCCGCTCCAAAATTTGAAAGTCACCATACCCAAGCGGGAATAGCTCAGTTGGTAGAGCACGACCTTGCCAAGGTCGGGGTCGCGAGTTCGAGTCTCGTTTCCCGCTCCAAAATTTCTTCTCATCTCCAGTTTATCCACAGTGCAAAATCGCACCGGGGATGCTTTCCGCTGTCGTAAGAAAAATACTGTAAACAGAGTTATCCACAGGTTAAACTCTTTCCGCCTGACGTTGAAAAACTTCACTTGTTGAATGATATCAATCTATCTCTTTGATATTTAACAAATAAATTTCATTTCAAAGTGTTAATTCGATCACTTGACGAACGTCTGCGTGTTGAAACGCAATGTATTTTTGTTTTTATTCACAGCCTGTGAATGAATCAGGCATCCCTCGGCAACCCTTTCTCAATCACCCGGACCAGACGCTGTTTCTTCGGCAACTGCACTTCAACCACGTTGGCATTGCGCTTGTCGATTTGCTGCGCCACCGCCCACTCAATGTGTTCATCGAGTAGTGGGTGCTCACCTCGGCGACTTTCCAGCGCCGTCATATGCGCTTCATCCCAGGGCGCATTGCCCAATGCAACGGCAATATTCCGTAGCCAGCGCAGATGACCGATGCGGCGAATGGCAGAACCCTCCGTCACCTTGAGAAAATGGGCTTCGCTCCACGCAAACAGCTCTACCAGCGGCGGCGCATGCAGCGCTTTACGCGGGCTGAAATCCGCTTCGTCCGTTAACTGCGAGAAGCGGTTCCACGGGCAAATCAACTGGCAGTCATCGCAGCCGTAAATGCGGTTGCCGATCAGCGGGCGAAACTCCTCGGGAATGGCGCCTTCCAGCTCAATGGTCAGATAGGAGATACAGCGGCGGGCATCCACGGTATAGGGTTCGACAATCGCGCCGGTGGGGCAGATAGTCATGCAGGCCACGCAACGGCCGCACTCTTCCGTCACCGGACTGTCGATGGGGAGCGGAATATCAACGAGCAGTTCGCCGAGGAAAAAGAACGATCCGGCATCGCGGTTGAGAATCAGCGAGTGCTTGCCGGTCCAGCCAAGTCCGGCTTTTTCCGCCAAAGGGCGCTCCAGAATGGGCGCAGAATCGACAAACGGTCTAAAATTGAGCGAAGTACACTGTTCCTGAATCATCTCTCCGAGTTTTTTCAGGCGGTTACGCAACAGTTTATGATAATCACGCCCAAGGGCATAACGGCTGACGTAACCCAGCGTGGGATCTTTCAGGGTGCGGGCAAAAGCGGCGTTGGCGGGAAGATAGTTCATCCGCACGCTGATCACGCGTAACGTACCGGGCTGAAGCTCATGGGGACGGGCGCGCATCATTCCGTGGCGCGCCATCCATTCCATCTCGCCGTGGTATTGTTTATCCAGCCATGCCTGCAGTTTAGGTTCGCTGGCGCTGAGATCGGTATCGGTAATCCCGACCTGCTGGAACCCCAGTTCAGTGCCCCATTGCTTGATTTGCTGCGCTAACTTATTGAGATCGAGGGGCTGAGACATGATGGACCATACGATGACGAAAAACCCTGTGAGTATACCACACTTCATCTGGCCTGCAGATGCGCTGCGGCGCGCGGAAAAAGCGGCGGCGGACAGTCTGGGCCTGACGCTGTTTGAACTGATGATGCGGGCCGGGGAAGCGGCTTTTCAGCGAGCGCGAGCCGACTACCCTGCCAGCAAGCACTGGCTGATCCTCTGCGGTCATGGCAATAACGGTGGTGATGGCTACGTGGTGGCGCGCCTGGCGCAGGCCGACGGCATCGCCGTCACGCTGCTGGCACTCGAGAGCGAGAAAGCGCTGCCGGAAGAAGCCAGCGCCGCGCGTGATGCGTGGTTGAACGCCGGTGGAACCATTCACGCCGCAGATATCCCCTGGCCACAGGATATTTCTCTCATTATCGATGGGCTTCTTGGCACCGGGCTGCATAGCGCTCCGCGGGAGAACATCGCGACCTTAATCCAGCGTGCGAATGCGCATCCTGCGCCGGTTGTGGCGCTGGATATTCCCTCGGGACTCAATGCGCAAACCGGGAGCACCCCTGGGGCGGTGATAGATGCGGCCTGCACGATCACGTTTATTGGCCTCAAGCCCGGGCTGCTGACGGGCAAAGCCCGGGATGTGGTTGGCCGCCTGTACTACCACGCGCTGGGACTCGAAAGTTGGTTGGCTGCGCAGACGGTGCCGCTGCGGCGTTTCGATGCGTCACAGCTGGCCGACTGGCTCCCTCCAAGACGTCCGACATCGCATAAAGGCGATCACGGTAAGCTGGTGATTATTGGTGGCGATCGCGGTACCGCTGGCGCTATCCGCATGGCCGGTGAAGCGGCGTTACGGGCGGGGGCGGGTTTGGTGCGAGTGCTCACTCACAAAGAAAACATTGCCCCTATCGTCGCCGCCAGGCCTGAATTAATGGTCCACGAGCTGACGACGCAGAGTGTTGATGACTGCCTGCAGTGGGCCGATGTGGTGGCGATTGGCCCCGGCCTTGGACAAAACGAATGGGGAGCTCAGGCGCTGCGTCAGGTGTGGGATTGCCGCAAGCCGATGGTATGGGATGCGGATGCGTTGAACCTGCTGGCAATCAATCCCGATAAACGTCACAATCGTGTGCTGACGCCGCACCCCGGTGAAGCCGCCCGTCTGCTGAACTGTAACGTGGCAGAAATTGAAAGCGATCGCTTACTTTCTGCGCAACGTCTGGTAAAACGTTACGGAGGCGTGGTCGTGCTGAAAGGCGCGGGCACGGTGGTGGCCAGCGAAGCAGGCGAGATGGGCATTATCGATGCCGGCAATGCCGGGATGGCCAGCGGCGGAATGGGCGATGTGCTGACCGGTATTATCGCCGCACTGTCAGGACAACGGCTGACGCCGTATGATGCTGCCTGCGCCGGCTGCGTGGCGCATGGCGAAGCCGCTGACCGACTGGCTGCCCGCTATGGCAGCCGCGGGATGCTGGCGACCGATCTCTTTTCCACGCTCAGGCGTGTTGTTAACCCGGATGTGATTGACCTGAACCATGATGAACCGAGTGATTCCTTTAGCCGATGAGCAGGCAACTTTAGACCTTGGTGACCGTATTGCGCAGGCCTGTACTGGCGCGACGGTCATCTATCTGTATGGCGATTTAGGGGCGGGGAAAACGACCTTCAGCCGCGGCTTTTTACACGCGCTCGGCCATCGCGGGAATGTCAAAAGCCCGACCTATACGCTGGTGGAGCCCTATACGCTCGATCATCTGATGGTGTACCACTTTGACCTGTATCGTCTGGCGGACCCTGAAGAGCTCGAGTTTATGGGGATCCGTGATTATTTTGCTAATGATGCCATCTGCCTGGTGGAGTGGCCTCAACAAGGTGCGGGTGTATTGCCTGAGCCGGATGTCGAAATCCATCTTGCATATCAGGCACAAGGGCGTGAGGCGCGCGTTACGGCGGTCTCTGCATTGGGTGAGTCTATATTGACGCGTTTAGCCTGAAGGATAACGGGATGATCTATCGCATAACCAGTTGGCTGGCCGCGACGCTGATGCTGTTTAGCATTCAGGCCACTGCGGCAAGTTTATCCGATATCCAGGTTGCAAATGGAGATCAGCAGGCCCGTATTACGATTAGTTTTATCGGCGATCCCGAATATTCGTTCACTCCACAGGGCAAGCGTACCGTGGCGCTGGATATTAAGCAGAGCGGCGCGCTTCAGGGGCTACCGCTGCTGTTCAGCGGCAACAATCTGGTGAAAAGCATTCGGGCGGGAACGCCGCAGGATACCCAGACTCTGCGACTGCTGGTGGATCTGACGGAAGATGGTAAAACGCGCGCGGTGAAGCAGCAAAATGGCTCAAACTACACCGTGGTTTTCACCATTAACGCCGATGCTCCGCCTCCACCGCCGCCGCCGGTGGTAGCCAAACGGGTAGAAGCCCCTGTCGTGCAGCCTGTACGCCCGGCTGAGCCCGCACGGAATCCGTTCAAATCGTCCGGTAGCGAACGACAAACGGCGATGACCAGCAGCCAGAGCGTGACGCGCCCGGTAAGCCGTGCGGTGGCGTCGGATGATAAGGTGATTATCGCCATTGATGCCGGTCACGGTGGACAGGATCCTGGCGCGATTGGACCGAACGGCACCAAAGAGAAGAATGTCACGATTGCCATCGCTCGCAAACTGCGCGCGCTGTTAAATGCCGATCCGCTATTCAAGCCAGTGTTGACCCGCGATGGGGATTACTTTATTTCGGTGATGGGGCGTTCTGACGTGGCGCGTAAGCAGAATGCTAACTTCCTGGTGTCCATTCACGCCGATGCGGCACCGAATCGCGATGCCACCGGCGCGTCGGTATGGGTGCTGTCCAACCGTCGTGCGAACAGCGAGATGGCGGGCTGGCTCGAGCAGCATGAGAAGCAGTCTGAACTGCTGGGCGGCGCGGGCGATGTGCTGGCGAACAGCCAGTCGGACCCTTACCTGAGCCAGGCGGTGCTGGATTTACAGTTCGGCCATTCACAGCGCGTTGGCTATGATGTGGCGACAAACGTATTGAGCCAGCTGCAGCGGGTGGGCGATCTGCACAAACGCCGCCCTGAGCATGCCAGCCTTGGCGTATTGCGCTCGCCGGATATTCCGTCGATCCTGGTGGAAACCGGCTTCATCAGCAACACCGGAGAAGAGCGCCTGTTAGGCAGCGACAATTATCAGCAGCAGATTGCCGAAGCCATTTATAACGGCCTGCGTAACTACTTTATGCAACATCCGCTTCAGTCGGCACCGCGCGGAGAGACCGCCCAAACCGCCAGCGCCACTTCGCCTGGCAGGACGTTGATCAATTAAGGAGTCAGTCATGCCGATTCAGGTTCTACCGCCGCAGCTCGCCAACCAGATTGCCGCAGGTGAGGTGGTGGAACGTCCGGCGTCGGTGGTGAAGGAGCTGGTAGAAAACAGTCTCGACGCTGGCGCGACGCGAATTGATATTGATATCGAGCGCGGCGGCGCAAAGCTTATCCGCATTCGCGATAACGGCTGCGGGATCAAAAAGGACGAGCTGGCGCTGGCGCTGGCCCGTCATGCCACCAGTAAAATTGCCACGCTCGACGACCTGGAAGCGATTATCAGCCTCGGTTTTCGCGGCGAGGCGCTAGCCAGTATCAGCTCGGTTGCCCGACTGACGCTGACTTCCCGCACTGCGGAACAGCAGGAGGCCTGGCAGGCCTACGCCGAGGGGCGCGATCAGGAGGTGACCGTCAAACCGGCGGCGCATCCGGTTGGGACCACGCTGGAAGTGCTGGATCTGTTTTACAACACCCCGGCGCGGCGCAAGTTTATGCGTACCGAAAAGACCGAGTTTGGCCACATCGATGAAATCGTCAGACGCATTGCGCTGGCGCGTTTTGACGTCACCATTAACCTCAGCCATAACGGCAAAGCGGTGCGCCAGTATCGTGCGGTGCCTGAGGGCGGCCAGCGCGAACGGCGGCTGGGCGCGATCTGCGGCATGCCGTTTCTCGAACATGCCCTGGCGATCGAGTGGCAGCATGGCGATCTGACCCTGCGCGGCTGGGTGGCCGATCCTTTACATACCAACCCGACGCTGGCGGAAATTCAGTATTGCTACGTCAATGGTCGCATGATGCGCGATCGTTTAATTAATCATGCGATTCGTCAGGCCTGCGAAGATAAGCTGGGGGCCGACCAGCAGCCGGCATTTGTGCTTTATCTGGAGATCGATCCGCACCAGGTGGATGTCAACGTCCACCCGGCGAAGCATGAAGTCCGTTTCCACCAGTCGCGTCTGGTGCATGACTTTATCTATCAGGGCGTATTGAGCGTGCTCCAGCAGCAGCTTAACGCCCCGCTGGCAGAAGAACACGAAGCTGAGCCGCTGCGCCCGACGGTTCCGGAAAACCGGGTGGCGGCGGGCGGCAACCACTTTGCCCAGCCGGCGGCGGTTCGTGAGCCCGCGGCACCGCGCTATAGTAGCGAGGCGCCGCGCCCGTCTCCGGGAGCTGCTGCGGGCGCGGCCAGCTGGCCGCATGCGCAGCCCGGCTATCAGAAACAGCAGGGGGCGCTCTATCGCCAGCTGCTGGAAACACCGGCGGTGGAACGCAAAAGCAGCGCACCGGCACCTGCAGCGGAGGGGCTATCCGGGCACAGCCAAAGCTTTGGCCGCGTACTGACTATCGTTGCTGGTGATTGCGCGCTGCTGGAGCGAGACGGCAAGCTGGCGCTGCTGTCGTTGCCGGTTGCCGAACGCTGGCTGCGGCAGGCGCAGCTGACGCCGGAGGTAGAGCCGGTGTGCGCTCAGCCGCTGCTGATCCCGCTGCGGCTGAAAGCGTCCGCTGCGGAGAAAGCGGCGCTGGATAAAGCGCAGTCGGCGCTGGCGTTACTGGGTATCGATCTGCAGTCTGACGCGCAACATTTAACGGTTCGCGCCGTGCCTTTACCCTTAAGACAACAAAATTTACAAATCTTGATTCCTGAACTGATAGGCTACCTGGCGCAGCAAAAGGCATTCGACGTCGGCAACATCGCGCAGTGGATCGCGCGTAATCTGGCGAGCGAACATGCGCAGTGGAATATGGCGCAGGCGATTACCGTGCTGGCCGACGTTGAACGTTTGTGCCCGCAGCTGGTAAAAGCGCCGCCGGGTGGTCTGTTACAACCTGTTGATTTACATTCGGTGATGACTGCCCTGAAAGATGAGTGATACCACCACGGCGAGCCTGCCTAAGGCAATATTTTTAATGGGCCCGACGGCCTCCGGTAAAACCGCCTTAGCGATTGCGTTGCGTAAAATTTTACCGGTAGAGTTGATTAGTGTTGATTCCGCCCTTATCTATCGAGGAATGGATATTGGCACTGCCAAGCCAGATGCCGCGGAGCTGAGCGCTGCGCCGCATCGGCTGCTGGACATTCGCGATCCGGCAGAGGCTTATTCCGCGGCGGATTTTCGCCGCGATGCGCTGGCTGAAATGGCGGAGATCGTCGCAGCCGGGCGTATTCCGCTACTGGTTGGCGGAACGATGTTGTATTTCAAAGCGTTGCTGGAAGGATTGTCGCCGTTACCGTCGGCGGATCCACAGGTCAGGGCTAAAATTGAGCAGCAGGCAGCAGAGCAGGGGTGGCACGCATTGCACCGGCAGCTACAGGAGATCGATCCCGTTGCCGCCGCGCGTATTCATCCAAATGATCCGCAAAGACTTTCCCGGGCACTGGAAGTTTTTTTCATTTCGGGTAAAACTTTAACGGAACTGACGCAAACGTCAGGAGACGCTCTGCCGTACCAGGTGCATCAGTTCGCCATCGCCCCGGCGAGCCGTGAACTGCTCCATCAACGCATAGAGCAGCGTTTTCATCAGATGTTGGCTTCGGGTTTTGAAGCAGAAGTACGGGCGCTTTTTGCCCGCGGAGATTTGCATACGGATATGCCTTCCATTCGTTGTGTCGGATACCGCCAGATGTGGTCATATCTTGATGGCGAGATCCCGTATGATGAAATGGTTTATCGAGGTGTTTGCGCCACGAGACAGTTAGCGAAACGTCAGATTACCTGGTTACGCGGCTGGGAAGATATTCACTGGTTAGATAGTGAACATCCTGAACAGGCGCTCAACAAAGTATTACAGGTAGTTGGTGCGAGCCAGGACTGAACGTGTACAATTAAACGGTATCGTGCGTAATTTTTTTTAAGAATCGTAAGGTTCTGAGTACAAAACAAGCATACATATAAGGAAAAGAGAGAATGGCTAAGGGGCAATCTTTACAAGATCCGTTCCTGAACGCTTTGCGTCGGGAACGCGTTCCGGTTTCTATTTATTTGGTGAATGGTATTAAGCTGCAAGGGCAAATTGAGTCTTTCGATCAGTTCGTGATCCTGTTGAAAAACACGGTCAGCCAGATGGTCTACAAGCACGCAATTTCTACTGTTGTCCCGTCTCGCCCGGTGTCTCACCACAGCAATAATGCTGGCGGCGGTACAAGCAACTATCACCACGGTGGTAGCGCGCAGGGTTCATCTGCGCCGCAGCAAGACAGCGAAGACACCGAATAAGGTTGATGCTGTTTTTCCATGCCGGGGAGCCAGGTTTATTCGATGCGTTTCAGGTTGCAGAAAGGCGGCGCGTAGTGACTCCCCAGCCATTTGCGTAAGTAAATGACTGGGGTGAATAACAAATTTGCCAGGGGCAGATTTGAACGACGCGTGTGGCGGCCCGGCCAGAGTCGGGCAAGAAAGCCAACGTCCATGCGACCTGAAAGACAACGGGTAACTGTGTTCCCCGCTGGTATTTTATAAGGGGTTTACGCTTGTTTGACCGTTATGATGCCGGTGAGCAGGCGGTGCTGGTACACATCTATTTTTCGCAAGACAAAGATATGGAAGACCTTCAGGAGTTTGAATCCCTGGTCTCCTCTGCCGGTGTCGAAGCAATGCAGGTGATTACCGGTAGCCGTAAAGCACCGCACCCAAAATATTTTGTTGGTGAAGGTAAGGCTGTCGAAATTGCGGAAGCCGTAAAAGCGACCGGCGCGTCAGTCGTGCTGTTCGATCATGCCCTGAGCCCGGCTCAGGAACGAAATCTGGAGCGCTTATGCGAATGCCGGGTTATCGATCGCACAGGTCTTATCTTAGATATTTTTGCCCAGCGCGCGCGTACCCATGAAGGGAAACTGCAGGTTGAGCTGGCACAGCTGCGCCATATGGCCACGCGCCTGGTTCGCGGCTGGACCCACCTTGAAAGACAGAAAGGCGGGATTGGTTTGCGCGGCCCGGGTGAAACCCAGCTCGAAACTGACCGTCGACTCCTGCGCAATCGGATCATGCAGATCCTGTCGCGGCTGGAGAAAGTGTCAAAACAGCGTGAGCAAGGACGGCGGTCACGAGCCAAAGCCGATATTCCAACCGTCTCGCTGGTGGGATACACCAACGCCGGAAAATCAACGCTGTTCAACCAGATAACGGAAGCCGAGGTCTACGCTGCGAACCAGCTGTTCGCGACGCTGGATCCGACGCTGCGCCGCATTGATGTTACCGATGTGGGCGAGACCGTGCTGGCGGATACCGTTGGCTTTATTCGCCATCTGCCGCACGATCTGGTCGCGGCGTTTAAAGCCACTTTGCAGGAGACGCGTCAGGCGACGCTGCTGCTGCACGTGATTGATGCAGCCGATGTTCGGGTGCAGGAAAACATTGATGCAGTAAATACGGTCCTGGCGGAAATTGAGGCCGATGAGATCCCGATGCTGCTGGTGATGAACAAAATCGACATGCTGGATGATTTTGAACCGCGTATCGATAGAGATGAAGAGAATAAACCGATTCGGGTCTGGCTCTCCGCCCAGACCGGGGTTGGCGTACCACTGCTTTTTCAGGCTTTGACGGAACGGCTTTCCGGTGAAGTAGCGCAGCACACGTTGCGTCTACCGCCACAGGAAGGGCGACTGAGAAGTCGGTTCTATCAGCTTCAGGCGATAGAAAAAGAGTGGCTGGAGGATGACGGCAGCGTGGGTCTGCAGGTGCGCATGCCGATCGTTGACTGGCGTCGCCTCTGTAAACAAGAGCCAGCGCTGGTTGATTACGTGATTTGACCTTGCAGCTTGCCTGAAGATATTAACCCCTGTGGGGATATCAAAAACAAATATGGAGCATATACATGGCGTGGAATCAGCCCGGTAATAACGGACAGGACCGCGACCCGTGGGGGAGCAGCAATAACCAAGGCGGCAACTCCGGGGGAAATGGCAATAAAGGTGGTCGCGAGCAGGGGCCGCCCGATCTGGATGATATCTTCCGCAAGTTAAGTAAAAAACTTGGCGGTCTCGGTGGCGGTAAAGGGGGCCAGGGGAGCGGTAGCAGCTCTCAGGGACCACGCGGCCCGATGGGCGGACGCATTGTCGGCATCGTGGCGGCGGCTGCGGTTATTATCTGGGCTGCCAGCGGTTTCTATACCATCAAGGAAGCTGAACGTGGTGTGGTCACTCGCTTTGGTAAATTCAGCCATCTGGTTGAGCCAGGTCTTAACTGGAAGCCAACCTTTATCGATAACGTTCAGGCCGTTAACGTTGAGTCGGTACGTGAACTGGCGGCTTCTGGCGTCATGCTGACGTCCGATGAAAACGTCGTGCGCGTTGAGATGAACGTCCAGTATCGTGTGACCGATCCTGAGCGCTACCTGTTTAGCGTGGCCAGCGCGGACGATAGCCTGCGTCAGGCAACCGACAGCGCCCTGCGCGGCGTAATCGGCAAGTACACCATGGACCGCATTTTGACCGAAGGTCGTACCGTTATTCGTAGCGATACCCAGCGTGAGCTGGAAGAGACGATTCGCCCGTACAACATGGGGATCACCCTGCTGGACGTCAACTTCCAGACGGCGCGTCCGCCGGAAGAAGTGAAGGCGGCATTTGATGATGCGATTGCGGCGCGTGAGAACGAGCAGCAATACATCCGTGAAGCCGAAGCTTATACCAACGAAGTTCAGCCGCGAGCCAATGGTCAGGCGCAGCGTATCCTTGAAGAGGCGCGTGCGTACAAAACTCAGACCGTTCTCGAAGCACAGGGTGAAGTTGCGCGCTTTGCGAAGATCCTGCCTGAGTATAAAGCTGCGCCGGAAATCACCCGCGAACGTCTGTATATCGAAAGCATGGAAAAAGTGCTGAGCCATACCCGTAAAGTGCTGGTGAACGATAAGGGCGGCAATCTGATGGTTCTGCCTCTGGACCAGATGCTGAAAGGCGCCGGTGCTCCGGCGGCAAAGAGCGGTAGCAGTGGCGCGAGCGATCTGCTGCGTCTGCCGCCTGCATCCAGCTCAAGCAGTGCCAGCACCACGCCGACCACCACGGACGGCAACATTATGGACCAACGCCGCGCTAACGCGCAGCGTAACGACTACCAGCGTCAGGGGGAATAACGATGCGTAAATCTGTTATTGCGATAATTGTCATCGTGCTGGTAGTGCTTTACATGTCGATCTTTGTCGTCAAAGAAGGCGAGCGTGGGATTACGCTGCGCTTTGGTAAAGTTCTCCGCGATAGTGAAAACAAACCGCTGGTCTATTCTCCGGGTCTGCACTTCAAGCTCCCGTTTATTGAATCAGTGAAAATGCTGGATGCGCGCATTCAGACCATGGACAACCAGGCCGATCGCTTTGTTACCAAAGAGAAGAAAGACCTGATCGTTGACTCCTACATCAAATGGCGTATCAGCGACTTCAGCCGCTACTACCTGGCAACCGGCGGCGGCGACGTCTCCCAGGCCGAAGTGCTGCTGAAGCGTAAGTTCTCTGACCGTCTGCGTTCCGAAATTGGTCGCCTGGACGTGAAGGATATCGTCACCGATTCCCGCGGTCGTCTGACGCTGGAAGTGCGTGATGCGTTGAACTCCGGTTCAGCGGGGACAGAAGATGAAGTCAGTACGCCGGCGGCCGACGATGCTATCGCTAAAGCGGCAGAGCGCGTATCGGCAGAAACCAACGGTAAGGTGCCGGTTATTAACCCGAACAGTATGGCGGCGCTGGGTATTGAAGTTGTCGACGTACGTATCAAGCAGATCAACCTGCCGGCTGAAGTGTCCGAAGCGATTTACAACCGTATGCGCGCCGAGCGTGAAGCGGTAGCGCGTCGTCATCGTTCACAGGGCCAGGAAGAGGCTGAGAAGCTGCGCGCAACGGCGGACTATGAAGTCACCAAGACGCTGGCTGAAGCGGAACGTCAGGGCCGTATCATGCGTGGTGAAGGTGATGCGGATGCCGCGAAGCTGTTTGCCGATGCATTTAGCCAGGATCCGGGCTTCTATGCCTTTATCCGTAGCCTGCGCGCCTATGAGAATAGCTTCCAGAGCAATCAGGACGTGATGGTTCTCAGCCCGGACAGCGATTTCTTCCGCTATATGAAATCGCCGGACTCAGTTCGCAAGTAAGTGATATTGTGAGTAAAAAGGCGCCTTGAGAAAGGCGCCTTTTTTATAGGTGCAGTTTTATAAATAACTTTTAACACAATAAGTTATGGGCATTTTTGTGCGATACCAGTTCATAATGAACGTGAAATACCGGACAATGCCGCAAAAGGTCTGTTTCCGCATTGCTCTCCCGTCAATGCCTCTTGTGGGCGGGGACGAGCTTTCTTTCTAAGGGTCAATAATGAACGCAACAATCTGGCTGGCACTGGCGCTGGTTTTAGTACTCGAAGGGCTCGGGCCACTGCTTTATCCGCGCGCCTGGCGTCGGATGGTCGCGACAATGAGCCAGCTGCCGGATAATTTATTACGCCGTTTTGGCGGTGGTCTTGTGGTTGCCGGGTTTGTCATCTACTACATGTTGACGAAATCGCTGGCTTGATCAAAAAGTGGTCAGACTTGCCTGGAATTGCCTGCAAAAAGTGCTGTAACTCTGAAAAAGCGATGGTAGAATCCATTTTTAAGCAAACGGTGATTTTGAAAAATGGGTAACAACGTCGTCGTACTGGGCACCCAATGGGGTGACGAAGGTAAAGGGAAGATCGTCGATCTCCTGACTGAACGGGCTAAATATGTTGTGCGCTACCAGGGTGGCCACAACGCAGGCCATACTCTCGTAATCAACGGTGAAAAAACCGTCCTCCATCTTATTCCATCAGGTATTCTTCGCGAGAATGTCACCAGCATCATCGGTAACGGTGTCGTGCTGTCTCCGGCTGCGCTGATGAAAGAGATGAAAGGTCTGGAAGACCGTGGTATCCCTGTTCGTGAGCGTCTGCTGCTGTCCGAAGCCTGTCCGCTTATCCTCGATTATCATGTCGCGCTGGACGTTGCGCGTGAGAAAGCACGTGGTGCGAAAGCTATCGGTACCACCGGTCGCGGCATCGGCCCGGCTTACGAAGATAAAGTCGCACGCCGCGGTCTGCGCGTTGGTGACCTGTTTGATAAAGCAACCTTCGCTGTCAAACTGAAAGAAGTGATGGAATATCACAACTTCCAGCTGGTGAACTTCTACAAAGCAGAAGCGGTTGACTATCAGAAAGTGCTGGATGATGTCATGGCGATTGCCGACATTCTGACGGCGATGGTTGTCGATGTTTCCGATCTGCTGGACCAGGCGCGTAAGCGCGGCGACTTCGTGATGTTCGAAGGCGCGCAGGGGACTCTGCTGGATATCGACCACGGTACCTATCCGTACGTGACTTCGTCTAACACCACCGCAGGTGGCGTGGCGACCGGTTCCGGCCTGGGTCCGCGTTACGTGGATTACGTTCTGGGAATCATCAAAGCCTACTCGACTCGCGTCGGCGCAGGTCCGTTCCCGACTGAGCTGTTTGATGATATCGGCGAGTTCCTGTGCAAGCAGGGTAACGAGTTCGGCGCCACTACCGGCCGTCGTCGTCGTACCGGCTGGCTGGATATCGTTGCGATCCGTCGCGCGGTGCAGATCAACTCCCTGTCTGGCTTCTGCCTGACCAAGCTGGACGTTCTGGACGGCCTGAAAGAAGTGAAGCTCTGCGTTGCCTATCGTCTGCCGGACGGCCGCGAAGTGACGACCACTCCGCTGGCTGCTGACAACTGGGAAGGCATTGAGCCGATTTATGAAACCATGCCGGGCTGGTCTGAAACCACCTTCGGTGTGAAAACGCGCAGCGGTCTGCCGCAGGCAGCGCTGAACTATATCGCGCGTATTGAAGAGCTGACCGGCGTGCCGGTTGATATCATCTCTACCGGTCCCGACCGTTCTGAGACGATGATTCTGCGCGATCCGTTTGACGCATAATCATCTCCTGGGGCGCCGCTAAGGCGCCCCTTGTTTTTGCTGTTCACCCGCCCCATTTCAAATAAATTAGCGGCCTGAGCGCTGGCTGGTTTATCATCAATACAGTATCAATACGGTCTTACCCGAGGATTAATACACACCAGCTTTCAGGATGCGGCCGATCGCACAACGCAGCAGTGACCTGAATGATGAGTGTATGCCGCTTTCCCCCTTACCCTGAGGTTGATGTGCAGTTAACGAGTTTCACGGATTACGGATTACGGGCGCTGATTTATATGGCCTCGTTGCCGGAAGGAAGAATGACGAGTATCTCCGAAGTGACGGAGGTTTACGGCGTTTCCCGTAATCATATGGTAAAAATAATCAATCAGTTAAGTCGTGCTGGCTATGTAATGGCCGTGCGGGGTAAGAACGGGGGGATTCGCCTGGGTAAGCCGGCGAAAACCATTCGGGTTGGCGATGTCGTCCGCGATCTGGAACCGCTGTCGCTGGTCAACTGCAGCAGCGAATTTTGCCATATTACCCCCGCCTGTCGCCTGAAAAAGGCGCTGGCTGAAGCTGCGCAAAGTTTTCTCAAGGAACTAGATAACTACACGCTGGCTGATTTGGTTGAAGAAAATCAACCGCTTTATAAATTATTACTGGTGGAGTGACATAAACTCTCATCAGAGATGACAACGGAGGAACCGACATGTCACAAGATCCTTTCCAGGAACGCGAAGCTGAAAAGTATGCGAATCCAATCCCAAGCCGGGAATTTATCCTCGATCATTTAGCAAAACGTGAAAAACCGGCCAGTCGCGACGAGCTGGCGACAGAACTGAATATCGAAGGAGAAGAACAACTCGAGGGGCTGCGACGCCGCCTGCGCGCCATGGAGCGTGACGGGCAGCTGGTCTTTACCCGCCGCCAGTGCTACGCATTGCCTGAGCGTCTCGACCTGCTCAAAGGCACCGTTATCGGCCACCGCGACGGCTATGGCTTCCTGCGCGTCGAAGGGCGTAAAGATGACCTTTATCTCTCTTCCGAGCAGATGAAAATGTGCATCCATGGCGATCAGATCCTTGCGCAGCCGCTGGGCGCGGACCGTAAAGGCCGCCGCGAAGCGCGCGTAGTGCGCATTCTGGTGCCAAAAACCAGCCAGATTGTCGGCCGCTATTTCACCGACGCCGGCGTGGGCTTTGTCGTACCGGATGACAGCCGTCTGAGCTTTGACATCCTGATCCCGCCGGAAGAGGTGATGGGCGCGCGCATGGGCTTCGTGGTGGTCGTGGAGCTGACCCAGCGTCCGACCCGACGTACTAAAGCGATCGGTAAAATCGTCGAAGTGCTGGGTGATAATATGGGCACCGGCATGGCGGTTGACATGGCGCTGCGTACCCATGAAATCCCTTACACCTGGCCGCCGGCGGTAGAGAAACAGGTTTCGGTGCTGAAAGAGCAGGTGCCGGAAGAGGCGAAAGCGGGCCGCGTGGATTTACGCGACCTGCCGCTGGTGACTATCGATGGCGAAGATGCCCGCGACTTTGATGACGCCGTTTACTGCGAGAAAAAACGCGGCGGCGGCTGGCGCCTGTGGGTGGCGATTGCCGACGTCAGCTACTATGTGCGTCCCGGGACACCGCTGGACGCTGAAGCACGCAGCCGCGGTACTTCGGTCTACTTCCCGTCCCAGGTCGTACCGATGCTGCCGGAAGTCCTCTCCAACGGCTTATGTTCCCTGAACCCGCAGGTCGATCGCCTGTGCATGGTTTGCGAGATGACCATTTCGTCCAAGGGACGCCTGACCGGCTACAAGTTCTATGAAGCGGTGATGAGCTCACACGCGCGGCTGACCTACACCAAGGTGTGGCATATGCTGCAGGGTGACCAGGAGCTGCGTGAGCACTATGCGCCGCTGGTGAAACATATCGAAGAGCTGCATGCGCTTTATAAAGTGCTGGATAGCGCCCGTGAAGAACGCGGCGGGATCTCCTTCGAGAGCGAAGAAGCGAAGTTTATCTTTAACGCTGAACGCCGCATTGAGCGCATTGAGCAGACGCAGCGTAACGATGCGCACAAACTGATCGAAGAGTGCATGATTCTGGCGAACATCTCCGCCGCACGCTTTGTTGAGAAGGCGCTGGAGCCGGCGCTGTTCCGTATCCACGATAAGCCGAGCACTGAAGCGATTACCGCATTCCGTTCCGTACTGGCGGAGCTGGGGCTGGAGCTGCCTGGCGGCAATAAACCAGAGCCGCGTGATTACGCTGAGCTGCTGACCTCAATTGCCGATCGTCCGGATCATGAAATGCTGCAAACCATGCTGCTGCGTTCGATGAAGCAGGCGATATACGACCCGGAGAACCGCGGCCACTTTGGCCTGGCGCTGCAGTCCTACGCGCACTTCACTTCACCGATTCGTCGTTACCCGGACCTGTCGCTGCACCGTGCTATTAAGTATCTGCTGGCGAAAGAGCAGGGCCATAAAGGCAACAGCACCGAAACCGGCGGCTGGCACTACAGCATGGATGAGATGCTGCAGCTGGGCGCGCACTGTTCGATGACCGAACGGCGTGCCGATGAAGCCACCCGCGAAGTTTCTGACTGGCTGAAGTGTGACTTTATGCTCGATCAGGTGGGTAACGTCTTTAAAGGGGTGATTGCCAGCGTTACCGGTTTTGGTTTCTTCGTGCGTCTGGATGAGCTGTTTATCGATGGTCTGGTGCACGTCTCCTCGCTGGATAACGACTACTATCGTTTCGATCAGGTCGGGCAGCGTCTGATCGGTGAATCCGGCGGCCAGACGTATCGTCTGGGCGATCGCGTGGAAGTCCGCGTCGAAGCGGTCAACATGGACGAACGTAAAATCGACTTCTCGCTGATCTCCAGCGAGCGTGGACCGCGCAACGTCGGCAAGACCGCCCGGGAGAAGACGAAGAAGGCCAATGGTGCCAGCAATAATGCAGGCAAACCGTCCGGCCGTCGCCGTCAGGCGGGCAAGCAGGTGAACTTCGAGCCAGACAGCGCTTTCCGTGGTGATAAGGGCAAACCGAAACCGGCGAAAGCGAAGAAAGAGAAGGGCGCGAAAAAGCCGTCGGCCAAGACGCAAAAAATAGCGGCGGCGACGAAGGCGAAGCGCGCGGCGAAGAAAAAAGTCGCGGAGTAAGCGCCTTCGGCCCCTCAATCATTTGGGTAGCAGGGGAAACGCGCATCGCAGCGTACCGGCAACCCGAAGTATGACGGATAAATAACCCCTTCCAGCCGGAGGGGGTTATTCTTTTTTGCCTTAAGTCATTCCACAACAGAATAGATATTGCTCCCTTCCCCGCGTATTTCCTGCTTAGTCTGTTTTCAGCAATCGTTATTTATTCTTTTTGATTAGCCATATTTTTCCCCTGTGTATAGTGGATTTTACTTTTGATCCCCCCCTTTTATGTGCAAGGAGCATATATGCATCTGGCCCGTTTTCCCCGTGTGTCACTTGGTCATTTTCCGACCCCGCTTGAGCCGCTGGATAATTTGTCGAAATTATTAGGCGGGCCAAAAATATGGATAAAACGCGATGATGCGACCGGCCTGGCGAGCGGGGGGAATAAAACCCGCAAGCTGGAGTTTTTACTGGCGGATGCGCTGGCGAAAAACGCGGACGTGGTGATTACCCAGGGGGCCACGCAGTCTAACCATGTTCGTCAGACCATTGCCGGCGCCGCACGTCTTGGCCTGCAGGCCAAAGCGCTGCTGGAGCAGCGGGTGACGGATTTTGGCGAGGATTATCAACGCTCCGGCAATGTGCTGCTGGATGAACTGCTGGGCGGGGAGATCGTGGCCCATCTGCCGGGCGGCACGGATATGCAGCAGGCGATGGAGGAGTATGCCGCCACGCTGCGTGAACAAGGACACAATCCGTACATCATTCCCGGCGGCGGCTCTAACCCCATCGGCGCGCTGGGCTACGTCGCCTGCGCCGAAGAGCTGTTGTATCAGTCATCTCAGCTACGTCTGCGCATCGACCATGTGGTCCACGCCACGGGCAGCACCGGTACTCAGGCGGGGCTGGTGGCGGGCTTTACGGCGACCAACAGCCACGTTCCGGTGCTGGGCATCAGCGTGCGCGCGCCGAAGGCGAAGCAGGAAGAGAACGTCTGGAACCTGGCGTCGAGAACCCTCAATCTGCTGGGCGTGGCGGGCGAGTTGCCGCGCAGCGCCGTGGTGGCCAATAGCGATTACGTCGGCGAGGGCTACGGTCTGCCCACCGCGGGAACGCTGGAAGCGCTGACGCTGCTGGCGCGCCACGAGGGTATTCTGCTGGATCCGGTCTACTCCGCGAAAGGAATGGCCGGGCTTATCGATCTGATTCGTCAGGGCCACTTCCGTCAGGATGAGAACGTGGTCTTTATCCATACCGGCGGCTCTGCCGGACTGTTCGGCTACCGCCAGCTGCTGGAGGCGCAGACCCGCCATGACTAAGCCGTTTCTGCTCGGTGTGCTGGGAGGGATGGGGCCGCTCGCCACGCTGGATTTTCAGCGGCGCCTGCTTGATGCCACGCCGGCGCAGAACGATCAGCAGCAGATCCCTTCGGTGGTGTGGAACGTCCCGCAGATCGCGGACCGACAAAAGGCGCTGGCGGGAAGCGGGCCGTCGCCGCTGCCGCAGCTTATCCATGGTATTGAGCAGCTCAATCAGGCGGGGGCCAGCCATATCGCCATCCCCTGTAATACGGCGCATCACTGGTATGACGCCCTCAGTCAGGTGAGCGAAGCCCCGATTCTGCACATCGTTGACGCGACGCTGGCCGCGCTGGCGCAGCAGGCGGAACAACCTCAGCGGGTAGGGATTATCGCCACACAAGGCACGCTGGAGGCGGGCTGGTATCAGCACAAGCTGGCGGCGCAGGGGATGTCGGTTATTGAGCCGACGGCGGAGGAGCTGGCCAGGTGGTTTGTCCCCGGCTGTTACGCGGTCAAACGCGGCGCGCTGGAAGAAGGGGGCGAGCTGCTGGTGCGTCAGGCCAACGCGCTGTTTGCACGCGGCGCGCAAAAGCTGATTCTGGCCTGCACCGAGGTTCCCGTGGCGCTGGCGGCGGTGAAGGCGCCGTTTGCTGATCTGACGTTCGACCCGGCCCAGGCGCTGGCCGAGCGATGTTCGCAATTATGGCAGGCCCGTTAAGAGATCACTGAATACGATTGCGTCCGGTTATTGATCCGGGCGTGAAATGTCCGAATTTTCGAAGGGTAAATATAATGAAAAAAATTCTCTGCTTATTCCTTGCAGCGGGTAGTTTATGGGCCAACGCCAGCTTTGCGGAGACGCCGGCCGAAGTCCGGGTGGCTTATAGCGGCGGCTCCCAGGTATTAATGCTGGCGAAGGCCGACGGCTCTCTGGATAAAGCGTTAAACAGTAAAGTGAAGTGGGTGCAGTTTGCCTCCGGCGCCGATGCGTTAAATTATTTCGCCAGCAATGCGATTGATATTGCTAACTTCGGATCCAGCCCGGCGGCGGCGGGGATCGTCAGAAAACTGCCGGTAGAGATTATTGGCGTCTCCGGCGTTATTGCCAGCTATGAACGACTGATTGGCAAAGAGGGCATCAGCAGCATTAAAGATATCGAAGGCAAGCGCGTGGCCTATCCGCCCAATTCGACGGCGCAATACGCCCTTGAAGCCGCCATCGACGTCAACAAACTGGACCGCAGCAAGATCACCCTCCTGCCGCTGCGCCCGGCAGATATGGTCGCCGCCTGGAAGCGCGGTGATATCGATGCCGGCTACGTCTGGGCGCCGTTTGCCCAGGAGCTGGAGTCCTCCGGCGGACATCAGGTCTTCGCCACCAAAGATCTGCAAAAAGATGGCTACCTGATTTACAACAACTACGTGGTGCGTAAAGCCTTTGCCGAGCAATATCCGCAGGTGGTGACCGCTTTCCTGCGCGTTCACCAGCAAAAGGTTGACGAATTTAAGCAAGACCCGGAGCGCGCGGCGGCTATCGTGGCGAAAGAAGTCGGCGCCCCGGTGACCACCGCGGCGAATACGCTTGGTGGCCTGGAATACCCCACGCTGAGCCAGCAGGGGACGGCGGCATGGCTGGGTAACGGGACGCAAACTTCCGACAGCGGTATCGGCAAAGCGCTGAGCAAAACCTCCGGCTTCCTCGCGGGGATTGGCGAAATCCGCAAACGCGACATTCCGGCTAACTGGGATGCGGCGATTGATTCACGCTATATCCGCGATGCGGCGGTAGCCGCGCAATGAGATTGAGCCAGCATATTGCCATCAGCATCGTCTCGGTGGCGGTTTTCTTTATCGTCTGGCAAGTCGCGGCGACGCGGCAGTGGGTCGACCCGCTGCTGCTGCCTTCGCTAACGGATATCGGCCTCACCACCGAAGAGCTGCTGGCGGATGGCTATCGCCAGGTGCCGCTGTGGGAACATATCGCGGTGAGCCTCGCGCGTGCCCTCAGCGCCTTTGCGGTCGCGATTATCATCGGCATTCCGCTGGGGCTGCTGATGGGGCTGTCGGATGGCCTCGCCGCCGTGTTAAACCCGTTCGTGCAGTTCCTGCGCCCACTGCCCAAAATCGCCCTGATCCCGCTGGCCGTGGTCTGGCTGAGGATCGGCGAAGCGTCCAAATTCTTCCTGATCTTTATCGCCACCTTTTTAAGCGTGGTGGTCGGGGCTTCTGCCGCCGTCGAGCGGATTGGCCGATCGCGCATTCGCGTAGCGCAAACCCTCGGCGCCTCGCGTCAGCAGATCTTCCTGCGGGTGGTGTTGCCGGATGCGCTACCCGATCTCTTCACCACCGTCAGGCTGTCGATCGGTATCGGCTGGACTTCGCTGATTGCGGCGGAGATGGTGGCGGCCAGCTCGGGTCTGGGCTGGATGGTGATTAACGCCAGCTCCTATCTGCGTACTGATATCGTCATGCTCGGCATTCTGCTGCTGGGCGGCATTGGCTATCTGCTGGATTTATTGCTGCTGGGGCTGCAACGGCTGTTTGTGCCCTGGGCGGGGAAAGAATAATGAGTGCCATCACGCTGGAAAACGTCTCGCTCTCCTTTGCGGCTAAGCCGCAGCCGTTCACGGTGCTCGAGGATATCAGCCTGTCGCTGAATAAAGGGGAATTTGTCGTCCTGTTAGGCCCTTCGGGCTGCGGGAAATCCACCATTCTCAATCTGGTGGCCGGGTTTACCCAACCGGACCGGGGACGTGTGGCGGCGGGCGGTAAACCGGTACGCGCGCCGGGGCCGGATCGCGGCATGATTTTCCAGCAGCCGAATCTGTTCCCGTGGCTGTCGGTGCTGGAGAACGTCACCTTTGGCCCGCGGCTGGGCAAATACCGCAAACAAGAGACCAACGCGCGGGCGCTGGACTGGCTGGGGCGCGTGGGCCTGAAAGGGTTTGAGCATCACGCTCCCTGGCAGCTCTCCGGCGGCATGAAACAGCGGGTGGCGCTGGCGCGCGCCTGGCTGCCCGGCCCGGAGGTGCTGCTGCTGGATGAGCCGTTCGGCGCGCTGGATGCGCAAACCCGGCTGATGATGCAAGAGCTGCTGCGCGAGGCCTGGCTTTCGACCGGTACCACGCTGCTGTTCGTGACGCACGATGTCGAAGAAGCGCTGTTCCTCGCCGACCGTATTCTGATTATGTCAGCGAAGCCGGGGAAGATCGTCGAAGAGATTGTCCTGCCCTTCGGCCGTGAACGAGATATCGAAACCCTGGCGGAACACCCGCGCTACAGCGAGATTAAGCATCACGTTTTGCACCGCGTGCGCCAGGAGGCAAAACGGCATTTAGGTTAAACGCGATTCCCGGCGGCGGGCAGTTTAATCGGACAAGAGTCGATTTGAACGCTATGTCGGTTATAATAGGCGCAAGTGAAGTGGTTCACGGCCCAATTAACCCGGCGCATACCGCCCCAGATGAGTACCTTTAATGAGTGAAATGATTTACGGCATCCACGCGGTGCAGGCCCTGCTCGAGCGCGCTCCAGAGCGTTTTCAGGAAGTTTATATTCTGAAAGGCCGCGAGGATAAACGCCTGCTGCCGCTGATCCATGCACTGGAAGCGCAGGGCGTGGTGATTCAGGTGGCTAACCGTCAGTTTCTTGACGAGAAAAGCGAAGGTGCCGTGCATCAGGGGATTATTGCCCGGGTGAAGCCGGGACGTCAGTATCAGGAGAACGATCTCCCGGACCTGCTGGCCTCGCTTGAGCAGCCGTTTCTGCTGATCCTCGATGGCGTCACCGATCCGCACAACCTTGGCGCCTGCCTGCGTAGCGCCGACGCGGCCGGAGTACACGCGGTGATTGTACCGCGCGACCGTTCCGCTCAGCTTAACGCGACGGCGAAAAAAGTGGCCTGCGGCGCGGCGGAAAATGTTCCGCTGATCCGCGTCACCAACCTCGCGCGCACCATGCGCCTGCTGCAGGAAGAGAATGTCTGGATCGTCGGTACCGCAGGTGAAGCGGACCACACCCTGTTCCAGAGCAAAATGACCGGCCCGATGGCGCTGGTCATGGGGGCGGAAGGTGAAGGGATGCGTCGTCTGACCCGTGAACACTGCGATGAGTTAATCAGTATCCCGATGGCTGGCAGCGTCTCTTCATTGAACGTCTCTGTCGCTACCGGGATTTGCCTGTTTGAAGCGGTGCGCCAGCGTAGCTGATATGTTTGCCGGGTGGCGGCTGCGCCTTACCCGGCCTACCGAACCGTAGGCCCGGCTGTGCTTTTCCCGTTCTACCGAACCGTAGGCCCGGCTGTGCCTTACCCGTTCTACCGAACCGTAGGCCCGGCAAGCTTGCGCCGCCGGGCAATTTTGTCACTCATCCAGCGACCGCAGATGGTCGTTTTTCTTCAGCGTCATCAGCGCGAAAATACTCACCACCGCCGTTGCCATCACGTAATAAGCCGGAATATCGAGGTTCCCCGTCTGCTTAATCAGACCGGTGATAATCAGCCCTGCACATCCCGAGAAAATCGCGTTCGACAGTGAATACGCCAGCCCAAGCCCGGTATAACGTACTTTGGTCGGGAACATCTCTGACAGCATCGCGGGTCCTGGGCCCGCCAGCATGCCGACTAATCCCCCGGCTACCAACACGACCAGTGCTTTTACCAGCAGCGTGCTGGATTCCGCCTGCAGAATTTTCAGCAGCGGGAGCGCCAGAATGAGCAGCAGCACGGCGGCAATCACCATCACGTTGCGGCGTCCCCATTTATCGCTGAGTATCCCGGCGGGCAGAATGGTGATGGCGAAGCCGATATTGGAGATTACCGCAATCAACAGCGCCTGATTAAACCCGGTATGCAGCGAGGATTGCAGATAGGCGGGCATGATAACCAGATAGGTATACCCGGCGGCGGACCAGACCATCAGGCGGCCAATGCCGGTCATAATGGCTTTTAGCGTATGGCTGAGGTTTGCGCTGGCCTGCGGTTGTTGCTGCTTCTGCTGGCGCAGGAACCCCGGCGTCTCTTCCATCTTCACCCGTAGCCAGAGCGCCACTCCCCCCATCGGTATGGCGAGGAAGAAGGGGAGGCGCCAGCCCCAGGCGTACAGCTCCTCCGGGCTCAGAACGGCTGAAATCAGAGCCACAATGCCCGCTCCTGCCAGCAGCCCTAATGCCACGGTAAAGGATTGCCAGGCGCCATACAGCCCGCGTTTTCCGCGTGGGGCGAACTCGGTCATCAGCGATACCGCGCCGCCATATTCACCGCCGGCAAACAGGCCCTGAAGAATGCGCAGTCCCGTCAGCATCAGCGGCGCGGCAATGCCGATACTGGCATAAACCGGCACCAGACCAATGGCCGTCGTCGCCAGAGTCATCATCACCAGCACGATAATCAGCGTGGGTTTACGGCCAATACGATCGCCGATCCGACCAAAAATAATGGCGCCTAACGGGCGGAAGAAGAAAGCGATAGCGAACGAAGCGTAGGTCAGGATCAGGCCGGTCAGCGGCGCTTCCCCTGCAAGCTGAAAGAAGTTGCGGGCGATAACCGTCGCCAGAAAGCCATATACCGCGAATTCGTACCATTCAATAAAGTTGCCGATAGAGCCGGCGATCAGCGCGCGCTTATGCGCGCCCATTGTCGTTGTTACGGTCTGCATAAATCATCCTGACATGAGCAAAAAAGTCACAATTGAATAAACTATTCCATACATTTTCTATTATGAAATTTAAAATTCCTGTGGCTGTGATGGGCTTCACGAAGGGGCAGATGGTTTATTTGTGACCGGACTCGCGGGCGATGTCCGGCGAGGGTAGCCATACTGAATAATCATGCCAATGACGCAAGGAGACAGTATGGCCTGGCAAACGCATACCGTGTTCAATCAGCCTGCGCCGCTGATGAACAGCAATTTATTTCTGTCGGATAGTGCGCTGCGTGAAGCCGTAATGCGCGAAGGGGCTGGATGGGACAGTGATTTACTGGCCAGTATCGGCCAGCAGCTGGGGGCGGCGGAGTCGCTGGAGCTCGGGAGACTGGCGAACAGTAATCCGCCGGAGCTGCTGCGCTACGATGCGACCGGTACCCGGCTTGATGATGTCCGGTTTCACCCTGCCTGGCACTTGTTGATGCAGGGGCTGTGTGCAAACCGGGTGCATAACCTTGCCTGGCAGGAGGATGCCCGCGCAGGCGCCTTTGTCGCGCGCGCCGCCCGCTTTATGCTGCATGCGCAGGTGGAAGCGGGGACGCTGTGTCCGATAACCATGACTTTTGCGGCTACGCCACTGTTACAGCAGGCGCTACCCAAACCTTTTAGCGACTGGCTGTCCCCTTTACTGAGCGACCGCTACGATCCGCATCTGGCGCCGGGCGCTCAGAAACGTGGTGTCTTAATTGGTATGGGGATGACGGAAAAGCAGGGGGGATCTGATGTACTGATCAATACCACCCGGACGGAAAAAACCGCCGAAGGCTTTTATCATCTGGTCGGTCATAAATGGTTTTTCTCGGTTCCGCAAAGCGATGCGCATCTGGTTCTCGCTCAGGCGTCGGAGGGGCTCTCCTGCTTTTTCGTGCCCCGTTTGCTTCCCGACGGTCAGCGCAATGCGCTGCATCTGGAGCGGCTGAAAGATAAGCTCGGCAACCGCTCGAATGCCAGCAGCGAAGTCGAGTTCTTTGAAGCCTGCGGCTGGCTGGTGGGCGAAGAGGGCGATGGCGTTCGGCAAATCCTCAAAATGGGCGGGCTCACCCGTTTCGACTGTGCGCTCGGCAGCCACGCATTAATGCGTCGGGCCTATTCGGTGGCGCTCTATCATGCGCTGCAGCGTCAGGCGTTCGGTAAGAATCTGGTCGATCAGCCGATGATGCGGCAGGTGCTGGGCCAGATGGCGCTGCGCCTTGAGGGGCAGACCGCCTTTCTATTCCGTCTGGCGCGGGCGTGGGATAGCCGTGATGACGCCAGAGAGGTACTCTGGGCCCGCTTATTTACGCCGGCGGCGAAGTTTGCGATCTGCAAATCCGGGATCCCATTTGTCGCTGAGGCGATGGAGGTGCTGGGCGGGATTGGCTACTGTGAAGAGAGCGAGCTGCCGCGCCTGTATCGTGAGATGCCGGTCAATAGCATCTGGGAAGGCTCAGGCAATATCATGTGCCTGGACGTGATGCGAGTACTGGGTAAACATCCGGCGGCGCTGGAGCTGCTGGCCGCGGAGTGCGCAGAGGTGAAAGGGCAAAACCGCCATTTCGACCGTACGTGGCGGCAGTTGCAACAGCTGCTACGGCGGCCTGCGGAAGAGCAGGGCAGAGAGATAGCCCGCCGGGTTTATATGCTCGGCGTCGGTGCGCAGATGCTACGCTACGCCTCGCCGCCGCTGGCGGAGGCCTGGTGTCGCATGATGCTCGACACGCGCGGCGGTATGCGGCTGGATGAGCCGACGCTGGAGGATTTACTGCTACGTGCGATGGGGCGTGGACGTCAGGCGCCTCAGGCGTAAAGAATGGCCTGGACTCGCCAGTTATCCGGCTGCTGATCCTCGTACATCTGGACGATGCGATACCACGATGCGCCTTGTTCATCGGCCTTTACGGCGATGGCATGCTCAACGTCCTGCTGGCTGCCGGCAATATTATTGACCGAGATCAGGCCAATTTCATTGAGGCCGGTGACGCAGTCCGCGCTGGCGAATTCCGCTGACTGTGCGGAGGTGTTTGCTGTTGCTGTGGTCAGCAGCAGCGCAGGTAGGGTAAAAGATCGTTTCATCGTCAGCTCCATTTCACGTAGTCCCGAGGGCAGTCCGTTGCTAACGTCCTGCCAGGTTGGCTGGCCGAACGTTATTATGCACAGGAGAACGTGAATGGACGCAAAGCAGTGTAAAACTGGCTAAAAGACGGTGTACCGCTATTTACGGTACAGAATCGCTTGCGAATACCACTGGCCGGGAACCATGGTGTCATCAATCATGATGATGACGTAGTAATCCGCTTTAGCCGTTTCTGCTTTCGTTTTCAACGCCGCTTCGACATCCATCGGCGAACCGTACATCAACACGCTCACCGTCCCCATTTTCTGTAGCCCTGTCGTCTGGTTACGGTGAATCTCTTGCGGATGGTCGGTTGCGGGTGGCGGGGCTTCTGGCGTCCCCTGCAGGGCACTACAACCGCTCAGTGCGATAGCCAGAAACCACGGTGTTAACCTGCGCATAACCATATCTCGTTTCCTGATAGTCATAGTGTAGTGGTAGCCTGAATGTCATTTCCGGGGAATGTTCCCGAAGTGTTATCTCTGACGCGATTTTCGAATGAAAATATCGTGAAAGCGTAACCGAGTTCTCAACATTATGAATCATGGCGAACCTGGTTTCTTGCTGAATATATCAGCCCATGACACACCGCGACCTGAGTGAAAGGAGATGGTCAATGATTGCTCTCGAAATACGTCGTCTGGCGGGAGGCGAAGTGCTACATGCCTGCCCGCAATATGCGCTGGATAAGCCGTTGCCCTGTATCATCTTTTATCACGGTTTTACCTCGTCGAAGCTGGTATATAGCTACTTCGCCGTGGCGCTGGCGGAAGCCGGGTTTCGGGTCATTATGCCCGATGCACCGGAACATGGTGCACGTTACGAGGGCGATGAACGCGGGCGGATGCAGCGCTTCTGGCCGATTTTACTGCAAAATTTTGCCGAATTTCCGGCCTTGCGCGAGGCGGTTATCGGGCAGGGGTGGGTTGAAGGGGAGAGGCTGGCGGTCGCCGGGGCATCGATGGGCGGTATGACGGCGTTGGGGATAATGACCCATCATCCGGATATAAAAAGCGTCGCCTGCCTGATGGGCTCCGGTTATTTTACGCAGCTGTCACAGCGTCTGTTTCCTTCGCCCGCCGTCAGTGCCGAACAGCTGGCGGAATGGGACGTCTCCCGTCAGCTCGACACCCTGGCTAACCGACCGCTATTGCTCTGGCACGGTGATGAAGACGATGTGGTTCCGCCCGATGGCACGTTCCGGCTTCAGCAGGCGCTGCAGCAAAACAATCTGGACGCTCACCTGACGTGCGTCTGGCAAAACGGGGTTCGCCACCGGATAACGCCGGAGGCGTTAGCGGCGACGGTGGCGTTCTTCCAGCAGAATCTTTAAGCGCGAGGTTGACGCCGGCCCTAAGGCAGGGGGAGCGCCTCCGCCCGGGAGGCGCAGGGAAACCTGGGATTAGCGATAAATGGCTGCGCTGGCATGAATCACGCCGTTGCTTTCCGGTTCGTGAATCAGGATTGGCTGAAAATATTTTGCGCCTTGCGCATCGCTCAGCTGATTAAGTGCCCGATCGGCCTCTTGCTCAGTCGCCATATTATGGTTGATATAGATAACGCCCAGGCTCTGCACATCGTCCATGTTGCGTGCCTGGCGCCCATCGATCTTGATGGCTGCGAGCGCGTTGGCGCTCAGTAAAAGCGCAGCCATAGCGGCAATGATGATGTATTTCATACTCTACGCTCCTGACGTTCTGTCGACCATGCTGGCGTTAAATCCGGGATCCTCCTGGGTTAGCGATAGCTCTGATATAAGTGTAATCTCTGGCTACCGCGGGTATCGCGACCATTTCTGATGAAGTTGTTCAAAAAAGTGTCGCTGGTGCCGTTGATTAATTTTAAATCACTGACTTAGCGCGGCTTAGCGGTTAGTGCGAATTATTTGCGCAATTCGCTTGTCTTCCCAGGGCTGCGAAAGTAGAATGACGCGTCAATTTTTCGGCCGCCCTTTAACACGTTCCTTGCCTCCATGGGCCGCGGCTGACCCAGACAGGAGGCTGAATAATCCGTAAGGAGCAATTCGATGCGTCATTACGAAATCGTTTTTATGGTCCATCCTGACCAGAGCGAACAGGTTCCGGGTATGATCGAACGTTACACTGGTGCAATCACTGCAGCAGAAGGTACGATCCACCGTCTGGAAGACTGGGGCCGCCGTCAGCTGGCTTACCCGATCAACAAACTGCACAAAGCTCACTACGTTCTGCTGAACGTTGAAGCTCCGCAGGAAGCGATCGATGAGCTGGAAACTAACTTCCGCTTCAACGACGCCGTTATCCGCAGCATGGTAATGCGTACTAAGCACGCTGTTACCGAAGCATCTCCGATGGTTAAAGCGAAAGACGAGCGCCGTGAGCGTCGCGAAGATTTCGCAAACGAAACCGCAGATGATTCTGAAGCTGGGGATTCTGAAGAGTAATCCTGATGACCAATCGTCTGGAGTTGTCCGGCATTGTTTGCAGGACGCCACTTCGTAAGGTCAGCCCGTCAGGAATTCCACACTGCCAGTTCGTGCTTGAGCATCGTTCAGTGCAGGAGGAAGCCGGTTTTCACCGGCAGGCATGGTGTCAAATGCCCGTGATTATTAGCGGACACGAGAACCAGGCCATTACTCACAGTATAACGGTCGGTAGCGCAGTGACCGTTCAGGGGTTCATCTCTTGCCACAAGGCAAAGAACGGCCTGAGCAAAATGGTTCTGCATGCCGAGCAGATTGAATTGATAGATTCTGGAGACTAGCCAAATGGCACGTTATTTCCGTCGTCGCAAGTTCTGCCGTTTCACCGCGGAAGGCGTTCAAGAGATCGACTATAAAGATATCGCAACGCTGAAAAACTACATCACCGAAAGCGGTAAGATTGTCCCAAGCCGTATCACCGGTACCCGTGCAAAATATCAGCGTCAGCTGGCTCGCGCTATCAAACGCGCACGCTACCTGTCCCTGCTGCCGTACACTGATCGTCATCAGTAATCGGTCACGGTCCATTAATACGACTTTGAGAGGATAAGGTAATGCAAGTTATTCTGCTTGATAAAGTAGCAAACCTCGGTAGCCTGGGTGATCAGGTTAACGTTAAAGCGGGCTATGCTCGTAACTTCCTGGTACCACAGGGCAAAGCTGTTCCTGCTACCAAGAAAAACGTTGAATTCTTCGAAGCGCGCCGCGCTGAACTGGAAGCCAAACTGGCTGACGTTCTGGCCGCTGCTAACGCACGTGCTGAAGCAATCAACGCACTGGGCACCGTTACCATCGCGTCTAAATCTGGCGACGAAGGTAAACTGTTCGGTTCCATCGGTACCCGCGACATCGCTGACGCTGTAACTGCAGCTGGCGTTGCCGTTGCTAAGAGCGAAGTTCGTCTGCCGAACGGCGTTCTGCGCACCACCGGTGAGCACGAAGTGGACTTCCAGGTTCACAGCGAAGTCTTCGCGAAACTGGTTGTTAACGTTGTAGCTGAGTAATTTTTTACTCAGTTCGCGTCGAGACGCCGGCCTTGTGCCGGCGTTTTGCTTTTCTGCATTCCCCTTCTGTTGTTCCCTCCTGACACAATTGCAATATCAGGCCGTCAATGACCCATCCTTTGATCGGGAGGCGTTGATATGAGCGGACGCGACGCGGTACCAAATAAAGCGGGAAGAAGGAGACGGGAGTGAGAGGGCGCTTTTGCGCAGGCCGGGCATGATACCCGGCATGACCAGTGGATTCCTGGCGGCGATTAGCGCGCGCGAATAAAACTGCCGTTCGCCTGACGGGTGAACAGCACCTGCTGTCCGCCGCCGGTATCAATTGTCAGACCGGTCACGACGCCATTCGCATTCTGACGAATTTGCACCGTCTGCCCGGTTTGCAGCGAACTGAGCGGTTTGCCCGGACCTTCTACCTGCGCCATCGCATAGACGTCGGTTGGCGGCAGATTATGATCGCGGAACAGCTGGGCCAGGGTTTTACCCGCTTCTATGCGGTAGGTACGCCACTGCTGCTCAATTCCCGGGGCAGACTGCGGCTGTTGCTGTTGCTGCTGCGGCTGAGAGTAGGCCTGGCTCTGTCCCTGATCCACCGGTTCGTCCTGAACCGGCTCCGGCGCCACCGGCGCCATCTGATCGGCGTCATTCACCGTCGGCGTGGTGGTAATCGGCGGCAGCGGCATGGCCTGTTGGGAAGATTGCGGCTGGGACTGCGATTGCAGGTCGATATTGGCTTCGCGGCCACTTTGTACCGGGCTGCTGCTCTCCTCTGACGGGAGCAGTATGCCGATAATCACCAGCAATGCGCCGGCAATGATGCCTCGGCGGTGCATGGGCGGCAGCGGATCCATAATGCGAATATGATCCGGGGCGTGCCAGATCTTCGCCAGGGTAGGTGTGATGTCAAAGCGCCCGGGCATGGCTTTCCTCCTGCTCCGCATATTTTTATCCTGCTCTCCGTAGAGTATAGATGGCTAACTTCCTGATGGCCGAGACAAAGATATGTTTCGTGAGGTTAACCTGATATCTCCTATTGTTTCTGTTTCCCTCAGATTTGTCATCATCTCCGCGACAAAGTTTTACCCATCGGACGATGGCTGATATGCTGCCCACCACTTTACGCTCGTCGTCTTTCGAGTTGCTGATGCGCTGGCTGCGCCTGCCTGCACTGGCCACACTGTGGCCTGTCCTGCCGGTGAATCATCTGCATGCCGCCTTTTTGCTATCTGGAATCCGTCGAGTATGAAATTTTCCCCCCGAAAAATAAGGAAAGAAGATGGCAACCCCGACTTTTGACACTATTGAAGCGCAGGCAAGTTACGGTATCGGCTTGCAGGTTGGACAACAGCTGAGCGAATCCGGCCTGCAGGGGCTGCTGCCTGAAGCACTGGTTGCCGGCATTGCCGATGCGCTGGAAGGCAATCAGCCGCAGGTGCCGGTGGAAGCCGTTCACCGCGCGCTGCGTGAAATCCATGAACGTGCTGACGCGGTACGTCGCGAACGTTTCCAGGAGATGGCGGCCGATGGCCAGAAATACCTGGATGAAAACCGCGAGCGTGAAGGCGTGAACAGCACCGAATCCGGTCTGCAGTTCCGCGTTCTGACCCAGGGTGAAGGCGCGATCCCGGCGCGTACCGACCGCGTCCGCGTGCATTACACCGGTAAACTGATCGACGGTACCGTATTTGACAGCTCCGTGGCTCGCGGTGAACCGGCTGAGTTCCCGGTGACCGGCGTGATCGGCGGCTGGATTGAAGCGCTGACCCTGATGCCGGTGGGTTCCAAATGGGAACTGACTATTCCGCACAACCTGGCCTATGGTGAGCGCGGCGCAGGTGCTTCTATTCCTCCGTTCAGCACCCTGATCTTTGAAGTTGAACTGCTGGATATTATCTAATCAGCAGGTGCTTCCTCTCCCTTCAGGGGGAGGGAGCGACTAAAAATAGCGCAAAATACTTAAGTTAGGAGTTTGCTGGAATTTTATGTTGCGCTCAGCCTTTTTAGGTGTATTTTTGTGAGCTGTTTCGCGCTGCAGGAGTGATATAACACTCACTTTAAACATAAAATTAACATTATATCTAAATCATAGTATTCATCCCTCCGATTCTTACCTAATATCGATAAACCCTTTTTCAGGGTAATGACAAATGACGGGCCATCAGAGCCTGAACAACACAGACAGGTACAACAGGAAGAAAATCACATGGTAGATCAGGTTAAAGTCGCTGCCGAAGAGCAGGCTCCGACTGAACAATCGCTACGGCGAAATCTCACGAATCGACATATTCAGCTTATTGCTATTGGTGGCGCCATCGGGACGGGGCTGTTTATGGGGTCCGGCAAAACCATCAGCCTCGCCGGGCCATCCATTATTTTTGTTTATATGATCATCGGGTTTATGCTGTTTTTCGTGATGCGCGCGATGGGCGAATTACTGCTGTCGAATCTGGAATATAAATCGTTCAGTGATTTTGCCGCCGACCTTCTGGGGCCGTGGGCAGGCTATTTTACCGGCTGGACCTACTGGTTCTGCTGGGTGGTGACCGGGATGGCCGACGTGGTGGCGATTACCGCCTACGCCCAGTTCTGGTTCCCTGGACTTTCCGACTGGGTCGCCTCGCTGGCGGTTATCCTGCTGCTGCTGAGCCTGAACCTTGCCACCGTGAAAATGTTCGGTGAGATGGAGTTCTGGTTCGCGATGATCAAAATCGTCGCCATTGTGGCGCTGATTGTTGTCGGCCTGGTGATGGTGATGATGCATTTCAAATCGCCGACCGGCGTGGAGGCTTCTTTTGCCCATCTGTGGAATGACGGCGGCTGGTTCCCGAAAGGGATCAGCGGATTCTTTGCCGGCTTCCAGATCGCGGTCTTCGCATTCGTCGGTATTGAGCTGGTAGGGACTACTGCGGCAGAAACCAAAGATCCGGAAAAATCCCTGCCGCGCGCGATTAACTCCATCCCGCTGCGTATTATTATGTTCTACGTCTTCGCACTGATCGTGATTATGTCGGTGACGCCGTGGAGCTCCGTGGTGCCGACCAAGAGCCCGTTCGTCGAACTGTTTGTCCTGGTGGGTCTGCCGGCGGCGGCCAGCCTGATTAACTTTGTGGTGCTGACTTCGGCCGCCTCTTCGGCTAACAGCGGTGTGTTCTCAACCAGCCGTATGCTGTTCGGCCTGGCGCAGGATGGTCAGGCGCCGTCGATGTTCGCCAAGCTGTCGAAACGTGCGGTACCGGCGAAAGGGCTGACCTTCTCCTGCATGTGCCTGCTGGGCGGCGTGGTGATGCTGATGGTGAACCCGAGCGTGATTGCCGCCTTCACCATGATTACCACGGTATCTGCGATCCTGTTTATGTTCGTCTGGACCATTATTCTGTGCTCATACCTGGTCTACCGCAAAAAGCGTCCGCATCTGCATGAGCAGTCCAAATATAAGATGCCGCTGGGTAAACTGATGTGCTGGGTCTGTATGGCGTTCTTCGTCTTCGTGCTGGTGCTGTTGACGCTGGAAGCCGACACGCGTGAAGCGCTGATCGTCACCCCGCTGTGGTTCGTGCTGCTGGCGGCGGGTTGGTTCTTCGCCGGTAAGAAACGTCTGGCGAAATAAAAAAATCTTCGGGAGAGATTTTTAACGTTGCTTGCAACGGCCCGAAGGGGGACGGACAGGACGTCCGTCATAAAAAAAGGCCACCGGGGTGGCCAATAAGACTGACAATGTCGAGGGCGCCTGCGGGCGCCTTTTTTATTTTCCGGCGAGGGCACGCGGAAACAGAACGTTGTTCTCCAGGCTGATATGTTCCATCAGATCGTCGATCAGTTGGTTAATGCCGTTGTACATCGCTTTCCACGTGGTGCAGGCTTCCGGCGGCGGGGTGACATTGTTGGTGACGTGCTTAATCACTTCCAGCAGCTCGCCCGCTTCGTCGTGTTCGCTTTCCATGACGCTGATGGGACCCGCGGCCTGAGTCCCCATGCCCTGTTTGATCATCGGGAACAGGATCTGCTCCTCTTTCATCATGTGGCTGGAGAGCTCCTGGTGCAGCATGGTCAGGTATTTGGCTAAGCCGTTCGGCACGTTGGGCTTATCGGCATGCACCCGTTCAACTTTGCTGGCCTGCAGGATAAGCTCCGGCAGCTGTTCGCGATGGCGATCGTGGTAGCGAGCGATGATATGGTCGATGATTTCGGCATACGGTGCGGTACGCCAGTCTTTCTCTACCGGCTCTTCCGCCAGTCTGGCCAGCTCGGCTTCGATAGCCGCGACGTCCAGCTCCTTACGCGCTGCGGCGCGTTCCAGCGTCTGTTTGCCGCCGCAGCAGTAGTCCATATCGTATTTACGGAACAGCGCGGAGGCGCGCGGAATCGTCAGCGCCAGCTCGCCTAAAGGTTGGTCACGAAAAGCCATAGCGAATACCTCGTCTTTAAAAATATAAGATGCATATTAAATGCATCTTATTGGCAAGGAAATACCCCTTTCGGATACCAGGCTATTTTTTATTCTCGCAGACCCGTGCCACAACCACTGGTTTTTGTGGTCGCGAACAGACCGCGTAGACCACGCCAACAACCAGTAGCAGGATGCCGCTGAGCGTCAGCAGCGGCGGCATGCTTTGTCGTAACAGGAAGGTATACAGCAGGCCCGCCAGCGTTTCGAAGACGATGAGCGGCCCGAGAATGACCGTTGGCAGCTTCTGGCTGGCGATATTCCAGCACAATGCGCCGACCCAGGAGCAGAGGACCGCGATGGCCAGCATCAGCGTCACGAAGATCAGGGGACGTGGGCCAAAGGGCAGCGGGAAGTCGACCTGCTGGGCATGCAGCCATCCGCAGGCAATCAGATAACCGGCCAGCGAGACCGGTAGCGTCACCAGCGCCTGCGCCGTCGCCCACATCATCGGATGCTTATCCGGGTTTTCCCGCAGCCAGCGTGCATTGCGCAACGCGTACCAGGCCCAGCAGGCCACCGATATCAGCGCCAGACCAATACCGGAACCGTAGCGCCAGATACTGAAATTGGGTAGTCCCTGGCGCAGTTCGGCAATATTGACGCACACCAGGCCGACAGCGATACAGGAGAGCGCCGGAAAGAGACGTCGCCACGGTAGCTTACCGTCGCGCTGGCTGTAGAGCAGGTTAGCCATCACCGGCAGCACCACCGGCAGGGTGCCGATAATCATCGTCGATACCGGCGCACCGGTGCGCTGAATGGCGCTGGCGAGACAAACGTAATAGATCAGATTGCCCATCATGGTCAGCCCCAGCGCCGTCCACCAGTCTCGTCCGGAAAGCTGTCGCAGTCGCGCGCGACCGAGCCATGCCAGCGGCAGGGCAATCAGCCCCAGCGCCAGATAGCGTCCCATGGATTGCAGCACCGCCGGGTATTCCGGTACCAGCACCGGGCCGACGAATATTAACCCCCACATCATCCCCGCCAGCAGGGCATACAACACACCACTAATCATCACGCCATCCGTACCGGTTTCAGTTGGCTAAAGTGTAGAAGAGGCCGCGTCGGGAATATTGTATGAGATTGCGCATTAGCGCCGGGCGACCTGCTTTTGATAGCGCACCGGGGTGATGCCGTAGCGGCGGGTAAAGGCGCGGGTCAGGTGTGACTGATCGGTCAGACCGGTGGCGGCGGCCACTTCGGCAGCGGGCATGCCGTGGGTGAGGAAGGCTTTGGCGCGCCACAGGCGAATGGCCATCAGCATCTGATGGGGCGTGACGTGGAAATGCGCCTTAAACTGGCGCTGAAAGTGGTACGGGCTCAGGGCGGCAACCTGCGCCAGCTCATCAAGGGAAACGGCGTGCATATAGTTGTCATGCAGATAATCGCGTACGCGCTCGAAACGGTGGGCGGCTTCCGCGATAACCGGGGCGTGATGGGCCAGCGGGCGGAAGGTATCGATCACGTCGAGCAACAGACCCTGCTGAGCCAGCGGATCGTCGGTATGCCATAAGCCATAAATAAGCTGACAGAGCCGCTGCGAGCGCTGCGGATCCTGACGAACCACCTCACTGAACCACCAGTGGCGCACGCCGGTGACCTCTTCCAGCATCTGCGGCTCCAGATAGACCATACGGTAGCGCCAGCCGTCGGCGGTGGCCGCTTCTCCGGTGTGCAGTTCGTCAGGGTTCATGGTAATGATGGAGTTAACCGGAGCGACATGCTGGCTGCCGCGATAGCGAAAACGCTCGGCGCCGAGCTCTATCGCACCGATGCCGAAGGCTTCATGGGTATGGGGTTCGAAAGCGTAGCGGGAGATATGGGCATGGTACAGCTCAACGCCGGGCAGCTGCGCCGGATGGCGAAAGCGCGCGCTGTCTCTCTCATCGTTGAACTGTTCCGGTACGCCCTGCATTGCGTTTCTCCCGACGGATATCCTTTTATTATTGGGGATGACCCGCCGGGAAGCTACAAAAATTAACCTTTTTGTAACCGTTACAGAATGCCTTTGATGCTCTCAGCCAGCGGCGTCGTCGGGCGACCAATCAACGCGCTCAGGGTACGGCTGTCGTCAAACAGACCGCCTTTAGACGCGCCGATATCGGAGTCGGCGAGCATATCCGCCAGCCCTGCCGGCAGGCCGACGCTCTTCAGCGCAGCGGCGAAATCGGCTTCGCTCAGGTTCTGATACACCACGTTTTTACCGCTCTGCTTGCTCAGTGCGGCAGCCAGTTCGCTCAGGGTCCAGGCTTCATCGCCGGCCAGCTCGTACACTTTCCCGGCATGTCCCTCTTGCGCGATAACGCGTGCGGCGGCTTCGGCATAATCGGCGCGGGTCGCCGAGGCGATTTTGCCGTCACCAGCAGCACCGATAAACACGCCATGCTCAAGAGCCGGCGGCGCGCTGGCGAGATAGTTCTCGGTGTACCAGCCGTTGCGCAGCAGAGCATAAGGGATACCGGATTCGGCGAGCATTTTCTCGGTTTCAACATGCTCAACGTGCAGGCCAAGCGGGGATTTATCGGCATGCAGCAGGCTGGTGTAAGCGATAAATTTTACCCCGGCGGCTTTGGCGGCATGAATGACGTTACGGTGCTGCGGGGTACGCTGACCGACTTCGCTGGAGGAGATCAGCAGCAGTTTATCCACGCCCTGCAGCGCGGCGGTCAATGCCGCTTCGTCGGTATAATCGGCCTGGCGAACCACAATACCCTGCTGGCTCAGCGCTTCGGCTTTTGCCGGGTTACGCACAATGGCCACAATCTGGCTGGCGGCCGTGGTTTTTAACAGATTTTGTAGGACGAGGTGGCCAAGCTGGCCGGTGGCGCCGGTAATCGCGATCATCAGTATTCTCCTTCGTGTTGCGTGACAGTTGTGATAAGCTAACACCTTAACTTACTTTTAGTAAGTACGTACAAAAAGGTAAGTATGAAAATGGCGAATCCGACGCTAAGCGAACAGATGCGCGACGGTAATCTGTTTGTGGAAGAGTGCCCGTCACGTGACGTGCTGAAACATGTGACCAGCCGCTGGGGAGTGTTAATCCTGATCGCGCTGCGTACGGGAACCCATCGCTTCAGCGATTTACGCCGCAAGATGGGCGGCGTCAGTGAAAAGATGCTGGCACAGTCGCTGCAGGCGCTGGAGCAGGATGGCTTTATCAACCGGGTTTCGTATCCGGTGGTACCGCCGCACGTAGAGTATAGTCTGACCCCGCTCGGTGAGCAGGTCAGTGAGAAAGTGGTGGCGCTGGCCGACTGGATTGAGCTGAATCTGCCCGTGATTCTGGCAAACCACGAGCAGGACGTTGCCTGACCGGAGAAGCCCGGATCGCGGCGGCAGTCGCTGATCCGGCCTGTCGCCGCGCGTTGTATTCCTGCTTTGTCGCCCCGCTAAGCGCAGCGCGAGCGGGAAGTGCAATTCGTTATTGACTCAAATCCAGCTGGTAAATCGCAAAACCGATATCGTCGGTAGCGACCTGATGCATCGGGTACTGCGCTTTCTCTTTAATAAATGCCGCGGCTTTTGCACCCGGAGAGGTTTCAAAGCGGATATCCAGCGGCGCTGGGCTATGAATCGGGGCCAGCCGCCAGTTGTTGTCGGCGGCCGGGTGGATAGCGCCCGCTTTTTTCGACTCTGCGCCGATCCATGCCGCCAGTACCGAACGGTTCTCGTCCGGGGAGGCAAAAGCAATGTGGCTATCGCCGGTTCCGGCAAATTTACCGCCGTAGGCGCGGTAGTTATTGGTGGCGACGAGGAAGGTGGCTTTGGGGTCAACAGGTTTACCGTTAAAGGTCAGATCCTTAATTCGTTCTGCCTGCGGGTGAATCATCTGACACTCGCCGTCGTAGCGCGCCGGCTGGGTGATGTCAATCTGGTAGTTTACGCCGTCAATCACATCAAAGTTGTAGGTACGGAAACCGTCCCAGTTGATTAACGACTGCGGTTTGCTGCTGCTGGGGTCAATCTGATTAAACTGCCCGGCGGAGCACTCCAGCCACTCTTTCACCTCTTTACCGCTCACCTTCATCACCACCAGGGTATTGGGATAGAGATACAGGTCGGCGGCATTGCGGAAGGTGAGCTGGCCTTTTTCCACCTCAACGAAGCTGGCAGGGTCGTTTTTACGGCCGCCGACTTTAAACGGCGCGGCGGCGGAAAGCACCGGCAGCTTCGCCAGATCCGGGTCGCCCTGGATAAAGTGTTCAACATAGGCCTTCTGCGCCATGTTCACGACCTGCACGGTGGGGTCGTCCTGGACTAGCGCCAGGTAGCTGTACATGTTGTCTGAAGACTGGCCGATGGGCTGGCTGACGAACTCGCGGGTGGCGTCATGATCGGCCTTCAGTACCTGCACCATCCGCGTATCTTCCGCCGCCAGGGATTTTTTCGCCACGGCGTCATAGACAGGGCGCGCCTCGGCTTTGGCCTGAGCGACCCGCCATTGACCGGCATCGTTATTCAGCACCAGATCGACAACGCCAAGGTGGTCACCCCACATACCGGGCATCACGGCCGGGATGCCGTTCAGGGTGCCTTTGTCGATATCCGCACCCTGAATGCCGGCAAAATCTTTCCCCGGGAACACCGCATGGGCGTGGCCGAACATAATGGCATCCACGCCGGGTACCTGGCTGAGGTAGTACACCGAATTTTCCGCCATCGCGTGGTAAGGATCGGCAGATAGTCCCGAATGTGCGACCACCACCACCACATCTGCGCCTTTTTCACGCATTTCCGGCACATACTGACGCGCGGTTTCAGTGATATCGTTGACGGTCACTTTGCCGCTGAGATTGGCTTTATCCCAGGTCATGATTTGCGGCGGCACAAAACCGATATAGCCGATACGCAGCGTCTGCGTTTTGCCGTCGCGATCCTGCACCGTCGTCTCTTTAATCAGATACGGCGTAAACATCGGTTTACCGGTTTTGGTGTCGATAATATTGGCGTTTACGTAGGGAAATTTCGCCCCGGCGAGCGCCTTGTGCAGGAACTCAAGGCCGTAGTTGAACTCGTGATTGCCGAGGTTACCTACCGCGTAATCCAGCGTATTCATCGCCTTATACACCGGGTGGACATCACCGCTGTTGAGCCCTTTGGCAGCCATATAGTCACCCAGCGGACTTCCCTGAATGACATCGCCGTTATCGACCAGCACGCTGTTTTTGACTTCCTGGCGAGCTTTTTCAATCAGCGTAGCGGTGCGCACGAGGCCAAATTTTTCCGTTGCGGCGTCTTTGTAGTAGTCGAAATCCATCATATTGCTGTGCAAATCGGTGGTTTCCATAATTCGCAAATCGACCGTCGCGGCGTTCACGCTGGCGGCAATCAGCGTGGCCAGTAACGTTGCGCTAAACTTAATCATCAGAGGCGTCCTTTTTATGAGCAATGACACAGAAGAAAATGTATGTACATCCTGTTGCTTACAGAAATGTGAATCATGCCGAAAACTGGCTCATGAAACCGCCATCGTTATCACAGATAGCGGAACTCGCAGCGATGCGATATAACTAAAACAACGAGTTAACGCCACTGTAACCAGATGAGGTGGAGAATGTTAGAACAAGTATGTCAACTTGCACGGATTGCAGGTGATGCCATCATGGAAGTCTATGATGGAAAGCAGCCGATGGACGTTGCCAGCAAGAAGGATGATTCTCCGGTCACCGCGGCAGACCTCGCCGCGCACAAGGTGATTATGCACGGCCTGCTGGCGCTGACGCCCGATATCCCGGTGCTCTCTGAAGAAGATCCCCCCGGATGGGAGGTGCGGCAGCACTGGCAACGCTACTGGCTGGTGGATCCGCTGGACGGCACCAAAGAATTTATTAAACGTAACGGTGAATTTACCGTCAATATTGCCTTGATTGAAAAAGGAAAACCGGTCCTTGGCGTGGTTTACGCGCCGGTCTTAAAGGTGCTGTATAGCGCAGAAGGCGGAAAGGCGTGGAAAGAGGAATGCGGCATGCGCAAGCAGATTCAGGTGCGGGATGCCCGACCGCCGCTGGTGGTTATCAGTCGCTCCCACGGCAACGATCCGGAACTGCAGGAGTACCTGGAACATATTGGCGAGCATCAGACCACCTCGATCGGTTCGTCGCTGAAATTCTGCCTGGTGGCGGAAGGTCAGGCCCAGCTTTATCCGCGCTTTGGGCCGACCAGCACCTGGGATACCGCCGCTGGCCATGCCGTTGCGGTAGCTGCCGGGGCGCACGTTCACGACTGGCAGGGGCGTACTCTGGACTATACCCCGCGTGAATCTTTCCTGAACCCCGGCTTCCGGGTCTCTATTTACTAAGCAGTTTGTGCAGCAGGGCGACCACCTGCTGCACTTCATCCTGCGTGAGCGCGCCATCTTTGGCCCACTGAACGCGACCGTCTTTATCCAGCACCACAATCGCTGAACTCTCCTCCTGCAGCTGCCAGGCTTTACGGGCCAGGCCGTTGCTGTCGACAATAAACTGCGACCAGGGGTAGAGCTGTTTGTTGCTCTCAATGCTGCTACGTACGAACATGCCGGAACCCGGAATGGCGTCATCGGTATTCACGATGGTGGTGGTCTGGTAACGGTCGTGCGGGAATTTAGCGGCCTTAATTGCCTCTATCAGAGTGGCATTTTTCTCTTTTGCCGACGTGCGTCCGGCGATGTGCTGCACCACGCGAACTTTTCCTGCCAGCTGCGAGCTATTCCAGTTTTTATAGCTAAACTTATCATTATCCAGAATTAATTCTCCCCGGTCGGCAATGCCAACCGGCGCGACGCGCTGGCCATCGACAAAATTATGCGCTGAGGCCATCAGCGGGAACAGGAGGCAGGAAACCGCCAGTAGCTTACTTAGGGTCATGATGAGTCCTTATTTTTATGCAGGTGATCCGACCACTTGGTCTCGTTTAAGCATAAGTGCGATTCCCCGGCATTACACGCAATCAGGGTGCCAGTTTGCGTGTTAACGCACATATTCGAAGGAAATCGGCGACTTATACTAACTTCTACGTATGTTTGAAAAGAAAGTTCTTAATTATTGTCATCAAAAGGTAAATAAACTTATGCATGCTGGGTATTACAGAAGTTCTGGACTATAGTTTCAGGGCATTAAAATTTGCGCTCCCGAATCGTGGGCCAAGTGTGGCACCACAAGAGCGTAACCCTGGCAGGAGACAACAATGAAAATTTTCCAACGCTACAATCCGCTACAAGTGGCGAAGTACGTGAAGATCCTGTTCCGTGGACGGTTATACATCAAGGATGTTGGCGCTTTTGAGTTTGATAAGGGCAAAATCCTTATCCCGAAGGTTAAAGACAAGCAGCATTTGTCTGTGATGTCTGAAGTCAATCGTCAGGTTCTGCGTCTGCAAACAGAGATGGCTTAACCTGAATAACGATATAGCTATGCGGTAAAAAAACGGCTCCTGATGGAGCCGTTGATGTTTCTGGCCTATCCCTTCATTTCCGCATAGCGTTTACGGTACTCGCCCGGCGGAATGCCGTTGTGTTTGCGGAAAATACGCGTGAAATAGACCGGGTCTGCGTAACCGACCGACAGGGCGATTTTGTTAAGCGGCAGGGAAGTACTCTGGATCAGCCATCGCGCGCGGTTAATGCGTTGCGCCTCGCGCCAGGCGTATACCGTTTGCCCCAGCTCATTTTTGAACAGATGCGCCAGCCGTGAAGGCGAGATAAAAACCATCGCTGCCAGGTTTTCAATTTTAATCTCCTGAGCAATATGCTCGTTAAGATAGTCACATATGGCGTTAATCCGCGGATCGTGAGCGTGGCGATTGCTGATCGGCTGTCGCTGAAAGCAGCTCAGGATCAGGCGCTCCAGCGCATTCATCGCCAGCGCTTCAGAAAGCGGGGCGGAAGCGGAATGATGGCGGATGACTTCATAGAAAAGATCGCGCAGATTTTGCAACTGTTCAGGATCGTTGACCGTTGTTTTGCCAATGCCGTGGCTCGTTTGATCCCATTTCAGCCAGTCTATCCAGTAGGGGCGGGGGATAAAGTAGATCCATAAATGATCCCAGTGCTCGCTGTGTTCATCCCGCCCGTAATGATGGGGAACGCCGGGCGGGAAGAGCAGCAGATCGTTTGCACGAAACAGAAGGGAGCCATCGCCCGCTTTCGCGCGCGCCTGGCCGCGCAGAGTCAGATTGATGATGTAACCTTTCATCCCCTGCGGGCGGTTAATGTAGTAGTCCAGCTTTGACCCGCGGGTGATGGGGGTAAAGCCGGCGACGACCCAGGCGTTGAAGGTAAAGGTCTTCATCAATGGCGAGAAGTTCAGTAGCTCATTGATATCCAGTTCCATCGTTTCTCCCGCCTGAACGCCGCTGTCCGGTTAACTTTCGATGATACTAAATTCCCATGCCTTGAGACGCAACGGCTGGCCGCAGCTTACCTTATCCCCGCTCAACAGCGCGTTGCCTGATGTCTCGCTGATGAACTCCAGCGGTTCGCCGGAGTAGTTGAACAGGAAGTGGATGCGGTTGCCGTCACGGTTGCGCATCTGTTTAACCACCAGCGGATAGCGGTACGCCGACGTGCGCGAGCGCAGATCCAGGCCAGAGGTGAGGACGTCAAATAGCTGACTAACCAGCGTTTTCTGCGGCAGGAAGCCTACGTAAATCGCCCGCCCCTGGCCGTAATCTGCGTCGGTAGCGGCGGCATATTCGCTCCATGCCGGATGCTGATAGCGCAGCAGCGTGCGGGTAGTGGAGTCCGGCGTCAGCAGCTCCATCCACAGTTCGGCCTGATTGTCTTTACTGCAATCAATGTCTGCGCGGCATGAACTTACCGTGGTCTCCTCCGGCAGGGTGAACTGGCTGTAGCTCACGCCGCAGCTCTCGCGCAAAATCCCCGGCTGGGCGCCGGTTCGCACCTTGACGTTTTCATCGCTAAAGCCCGATTTAAAGCCGATCAGCGCTCTGCCGCCTTGTTCAATATAGCGATTGATGCGCGTAAGCAGGCCATCATCAGCGGCGTAAAGTCCGGGCACGATCAGCGCGCGGTAGCGCGAGGTTTCCTCATTAACATCATGGATAATATCGACACTGATATTGTGGTCGTACAGCGCATCGTGGAAGCGGCGAAAAATATCGTTATAAATATTGCCCTGCGTATCGCCGGGGCGGAACTGATTGAGGGCGTCCATTGCTTCATTGCTCACCAGCAGCGCGACGTCGTTTTCTGCTTTCAGCTCCGCCAGCTGCGGCGACAGGCGGGCGAAGTCAGCCCCGATAGTGGTCGCCTCCTGCCAGGTCGCATTGCGCGAGAAGTCGTGGCTTAACAGCCCCTTCCAGTAGGTCTCGAACGAGTTATGAATCGAATGCCAGTGCCAGTAGGAGACCATCGCCGCACCTGAGGCCACGTGGCTAAAGGCCTGCAGACGCAGCTGTCCCGGGAAAGGCGTCCACTGGGCGAAGCCCTGCGCCTGGGTTTCCAGTACGAAGTAGTTCTTACCCTGCCTGAGCGAACGGGTAATGGCGCCGCCAAAGGCGATTTCCCGCCCGGTCAGGTGCTTCTGACTCGGGTGATAGATATCGACACCGGCAATATCCAGCGCCTGCGCCGCCGCAAAATGGTCGACTCGCGGCTGCACGCCATAGGAGTAGCCGCGCCATTCAAAATCGAAGTTGTGGGTGACGAACTGATGCGGCTGGGCATATTCACGCACGATGTCCGCCTGCCAGGCGAGGTACTCGGTCACCTGCTGGCGCTGGTAGCGGGAGAACGCGCAGGCGAGGCTGGCGTTAATGGTATTTTCGACCGGCGGAAAATCCTGCCAGCTATCGATGCGGTTGCTCCAGTAGTCCAGACCAAAATCTTTATTCAACCGGGCGAGATCGGGATATTGTTCCCGCAGGCTGCGCACAAAACCTTCCTGCATATAGCGGCCGATATTATCGTAATGCTTGGTTTCGTTATCCAGCTGCCAGCCAATAATCGCCGGATGGTGCTGCACGTGCGCCATCAGAGTGCGGATAATCTTTTCGGCGTAGCGGCGAAAGGTCGGGTTGACGATATCCATGATTTGCCGCGGACCATATTTTTGCTGTCCGTCGACGGTGGTGACCAGAATGTCCGGATGTTTAGCCGCCAGCCAGGCCGGGACGGCGTAAGTCGGCGTGCCGATAATCACCGCGATCCCCGCTTCATGCATAGCGTCCAGCACCCGGTCGATATGGTAGAAGTTATACTCGCCTTCCTGAGGCTCCAGCGTACTCCAGGTCGATTCGGCAATCCGCACCACGTTAATGCCCGTTTCGCGCATTAAGGCGATATCTTTCGCTAACCGGTCTTCCGGCATATATTCATCGTAATACGCCACGCCATAAAATAAATCAGACATACAGGTTACCTCCTTGAATTAATGCACGGGTGCCGGCTGCGGGGAAAAAGTGCGCGCTTTGTCCAGCGTAATAAATGAAATCAGCGTAAAGCACAGGGCGATACTGCCGAGAACGATATAGCTGCTGGTAAAGCCCATGCTCTGGTACATATGGCCGATGCCGGTAGAAAGAAAAATAGAGCTAAAGCTTTTAGAGAACTGGAAGCCAATTAAGTAAACGGTGGCGGAAAGCATCGGGTTGAAATTGGCGAAGATATATTTTAATGCTGCAACCAGCAGCACCGAGCTTTCAAAACCGTGCAGTAGTTTAATCAGGCTAATGGATACCGGCCCCACTGCCCAGGCAGAACCGATAATGCGCAGGCTCATAATCATCCCGCAGTACAGCAGAGCATTTTTCGGGCCGATTTTATTCACGAACCATGGGGCAAAAAACATCACGACCGCATCAAGGAAAATCTGACCAGTGGTTAAATAGCCGAAGACCTCCGCGCCGCGCGCTTTGCTCTCAAAGAAGTGGCTGTAATAGATAGCGAACTGCTGGTCGTAGGTTTCATATACCGCGCCGACGCCAATCATATAGATGGCGAAGAACCAGAATTTCTTCATTTTCAGCAGCGATGTGGCGTCGCTTAAGGTGACCGGCGAAGCTTTCCCGCCCGGCATCGCGCCCTGTTTATCCGCGCTAATCTGCATTTTCCAGACAATCACCAGCAGGCAAGCTCCCGCGCAGCTGGCCAACCAGAAAATCATATTCTGATCGATCCCGTAGAGCTTACCTGCCGCAAAGGTACCGATAGCCGCGCCAATACCGCCAAACATTCTGGCGCGACCAAACTCAAACCCGGAAGCGCGGCTGACTTTATCAATATAGGCTTCGCAAATACCGCAACCAGCGCCATAGGCCATACCAATATAGATGCCGCCGGCCAGCGCCCCGAGAAAAACGTTAATTTTTAATAATGGCGCAAAGACGTAAATCCAGTAGGGGGCAAATAAAGTGATAATAATTGCCAGCAGCCACATGAGGTTTTTACGATAGACCAGTTTGTCGGAGATGAAACCGAATAATGGCTGAACGCAAACGGCAATAATCGCAGTAAAGGAATAAACCAGGCCGACATCAGTGTAATTAATGCCGATGGTTTCCGTTAACCACAGTGATAAATAAGGATAGCAGCATCCCCAGCCAATAAAGAAGAACAGGAAGAACAGACAGCTTATATAGTAATTCTTATTTGATTCAATCATGGTAATCCTCGCTCCCGTTGAACAGGAATATGATCGTGTAGACGCGAGCAAAGTTACCTTTTTGCGCGGAGGGGAGTCATGAAAGTTTCGCTATGGAACAGTAAAAATCTGCTATCGCCTGAGGGGCGTGAGCCGCCTCACATTCGGACAATAAAAAAGGCGGAGTTTTCATCCGCCTTTTATGTTCAACCCAATACTTTACGCCGGCTCTTTATCGCTATTCACGGCGTCCGGCTGTTTCGGTACCAGCACGGTCGGTTTGTTGTCGATGCGGGTTACCAGCAGCTGGTCAATCCGGTAGTTGTCGATATCCACCACCTCGAATTTATAGCCGGAGAATTTCACCGCATCGGTGCGTTTCGGGATCTTACGCAGCATAAACATCATAAAGCCGCCGATGGTCTCGTAGTTGCCGGACTGCGGGAATTCGTCGATATCCAGCACGCGCATGACGTCGTCAATCGGCGTACCGCCATCAATCAGCCATGAGTTCTCATCGCGAGCGACAATTTGCTCCTCCAGTCCCTGACCGACCAGATCGCCCATCAGAGTAGTCATGACGTCGTTGAGGGTGATAATCCCCACCACCAGCGCATATTCGTTCATGATCACCGCGAAGTCTTCCCCGGCGGTTTTAAAGCTTTCCAGCGCTTCAGAGAGCGTCAGCGTATCCGGAACAATCAACGTATTGCGAATCTGTACGCCGCCGGTCAGCACCAGGCTTTGGTTCGCCAGCACGCGATTAAGCAGATCTTTAGAGTCCACGTAGCCGATGATGTGGTCGATATCTTCGTTACAGACCAGGAATTTGGAGTGCGGGTGTTCCGCCACCTTGTTCTTCAGGCTCTGCTCGTCTTCGTGCAGATCGAACCAGATGATATTTTCACGCGAGGTCATAGACGACGGAACGGTACGCGACTCCAGCTCGAAAACGTTCTCAATCAGCTCATGTTCCTGCTTACGCAGCACCCCGGCCAGCGCGCCGGCTTCTACCACGGCGTAAATGTCGTCGGAAGTAATGTCGTCTTTACGCACCATCGGTATTTTGAACAGGCGGAAGATGTTGTTAGCCATGCCGTTGAACAGCCACACCAGCGGGCGGAAGACCAGCAGGCAGAAGCGCATCGGGTTGATGATACGCAAAGCAACGGCTTCTGGCGCAATCATACCGATGCGTTTCGGGGTCAGGTCAGCGAACAGAATGAACAGGCTGGTGACCAGGGTAAAGGAGATGATAAAGCTCAATTGCTCTGAAAGCTCAGCTGACATGTACTGGCTCAGCAGGCTGTGAAACGCCGGCGAGAATGCCGCATCACCGACGATACCACCAAGAATGGCGACGGCGTTGAGGCCGATCTGTACGACGGTAAAGAATGTGCCCGGGTTTTCCTGCATTTTGAGAACGCGTTGAGCGTTCACGTTGCCGTCATCGGCCAGCAGTTTGAGTTTGATCTTACGTGAAGCTGCCAGCGAGATCTCCGATATCGAAAAAAACGCACTGACAGCGATCAGACAAAGAATAACTAAAATACTATTTAACATAGTTTATCCAGCCGTTGAGGCCAGATCCTCGGAAGGGAAGTTGATAACTCTATAGTGGAATACATAAAAAACCGGTCCGAAGGCTCTGGACCGGCTATAACACAGGGTAGTATAGCGTAAGCGACTGTAAAGCCGCCAGAGCGTTAATTATTCACCTCAGTGATAAACGCTATTATGCCTGTGGGGGCAGACAGACGCCAATGCCTCCGATACCGCAGTAGCCGTACGGATTTTTGTGCAGGTACTGCTGATGATCGTCCTCGGCGTAGTAAAACGGCTTCGCCGGAGCAATTTCCGTGGTAATTGCGCGGGTGTCGTTGGCGTCGCGCATTGCGGCCTGGAAACGTGCCAGACTGGCCTTCGCCGCCTCATCCTGCTCTGGAGTCAGCGGATAGATGGCGGAGCGATACTGGGTGCCATGGTCATTGCCCTGCTGCATACCCTGGGCCGGATCGTGGTTCTCCCAGAAAACCTGCAGCAGCTGCGCGTAGCTGATGACCTGCGGATCGTACACAATGCGTACGGCTTCGGCATGGCCGGTGTCACCGGTACAGACTTCACGGTAGGTCGGGTTCGGCGTATAGCCGCCGGTATAGCCCGCCGCGGTGCTGTAGACGCCAGGCAACTGCCAGAACAGACGCTCAACGCCCCAGAAACAGCCCATCGCGAACAGGGCAACTTCCATCCCGTCCGGGACATTGGTCATGGAGTGGCCATTGACAGCGTGGAGTGTTGCCACTGGCATAGGGGTGTTGCGTCCTGGCAGCGCATCCGCCTGGGCGACAAGATGCGTTTTATCAAATAGACTCACGGTTGGCCTCTCAAAACATAAGTCGTGGTTAAGGTTGTAACGAAGCGTGTCTTTTTACACAATAAACATGCCCGATACGTCTAGATTTAAACATAAGAATTATTTGGTTTAGCGTTTCTTTTTCAACCCTAAGTTGTTGGGGTTTTATTAAGCCGTGGAACGGCGCTTTCGTTTCCTTCGGGGGGAAACAAGGATATTCAGGAGAAAACGTGCTACAAATCCGCCAGTTATGTATCACCAGCCTTTTGCTGGTCAGCGGGGTCGCTAGCGCCGCGAGCGTGCGTTTGCAGGTTGAGGGGTTATCCGGAGAGCTGGAAAAAAACGTCCGAGCTCAACTTTCTACGATCCAGAGCGACGAAGTGACGCCGGATCGCCGCTTTCGTGCGCGCGTCGATGATGCGATTCGCGAAGGGTTGAAGGCCCTGGGATACTACGAACCGACAATCGTTTTCGACCTCCGTCCGCCGCCGAAAAAAGGCCGGCAGGTGCTGATTGCCAAAGTCACGCCAGGTGAACCGGTACGTATTGGCGGCACGGAAGTCATCCTGCGAGGCGGTGCGCGCACCGACCGTGACTATCTGGATTTGTTAAAAAAGCGCCCGGCTATCGGCACCGTCCTGGATCATGGCGATTATGACAGCTTCAAGAGCTCGCTCACCCACGTTGCGCTGCGTAAGGGCTACTTTGACAGCGAATTCATCAAAAGCCAACTTGGGGTTTCTCTCGAGCGTCATCAGGCCTTCTGGGATATCGACTACAACAGCGGCGAGCGCTACCGCTTTGGTCCGGTCACTTTTGAAGGCTCGCAAATTCGCGATGAATATCTGCAAAACCTGGTACCGTTCAAGCAGGGCGACTACTACACCTCGCAGGATCTCGCCGAACTTAACCGCCGCCTGGCGGCAACCGGCTGGTTCAGCTCCGTCGTAGTGGCGCCGCAGTTTGAAAAGTCCCGCCAGACCAAAGTTCTGCCTTTGCAGGGCGTGGTCTCCCCGCGTAAAGAGAATACCGTGGAAACCGGGGTCGGCTACTCAACCGATGTCGGGCCGCGCGTCAAAGGGACGTGGAAAAAGCCGTGGATGAACTCCTACGGGCATAGCCTGACTTCCAGCCTCAGCCTCTCCGCCCCTGAACAGCAGCTTGATTTCAGCTATAAGGTGCCGCTGTTAAAAAGCCCGCTGGAGCAATACTACCTGATGCAGGGCGGTTTTAAGCGTACGGACCTCAATGATACGAAAGCCGACTCAACGACCCTTGCGGTATCACGTTTTTGGGAAATGTCGAGCGGCTGGCAGCGCGCGCTGAATCTGCGCTGGAGCCTTGACCACTTTACCCAGGCCAACGTCACTAACACCACGATGCTTATCTATCCCGGGGTGTCGGTAAACCGTACCCGCTCCCGGGGGGGGCTGATGCCGACCTGGGGCGACTCCCAGCGCTATTCGCTGGACTACTCCAACACCATGTGGGGCTCGGATATTAACTTCATCGTCGCCCAGGCGCAGGATGTATGGATCCGCACGCTCTACGACCGCCATCGCTTTGTGGTGCGCGGCAACCTCGGCTGGATTGAAGCCGATGACTTCAACAAAGTCCCGCCGGATCTGCGTTTCTTCGCCGGTGGCGACCGCAGTATTCGCGGCTATAAATACAAATCGATCTCACCGAAGGATGACGATGGCAAACTGATAGGGGCCTCGAAGCTGGCGACAGGTTCGCTGGAGTATCAGTACAACGTCAGCGGAAAATGGTGGGGCGCAGTCTTCGTCGACAGCGGCGAAGCGGTGAGCGACATCCGCAAAAGCGATTTTAAAACCGGCGCCGGCGTCGGCGTGCGCTGGCAGTCGCCGGTTGGCCCGATCAAGCTGGATATTGCCGCGCCGGTCGGCGATAAAGACGAACACGGTTTACAGTTTTACATCGGTCTGGGGCCTGAATTATGAGTTTATGGAAGAAGATAAGCCTCGGGGTACTGATCTTTTTGGCTCTGCTACTGGGGACGGTCGCGTTCCTGGTCGGCACGACCAGCGGCCTGCATCTGGTACTGAAGGCGGCGGACCGCTGGGTCCCGGGTCTGGAAATCGGCAAGGTGACCGGCGGCTGGCGTGACCTGACGCTGCAAAACGTGCGCTTTGCCCAGCCGGGCGTCGCGGTTACGGCCGGTCAGTTCCATCTGGCGGTCAAGCTACAGTGCCTGTGGGATAGCAGCCTGTGCGTGAACGATATTTCGCTGCGCGATATCTACGTGGCGATCGACACCAGTAAGATGCCGCCTTCTGCGCCGGTAGAAGAAGAGGACACGGGGCCGCTGAATCTTTCGACGCCGTACCCTGTTACGCTGAGCCGCATCGCGCTGCAAAACGTGAATGTCAAAATTGATAATACCGCCGTTTCGGTGCGGGACTTCTCCACCGGCCTGAACTGGCAGGAGAAGAATCTGACCCTGACGCCAACCTCGCTGCAGGGGCTGCTTATCGCGTTGCCGAAAGTGGCGAAAGTGGCGCAGGAGCAGGTGGTTGAACCGAAGATAGACCATCCGAAGCCGGAAGAAAAACCGCTCGGCGAGACGATGAAAGCGTTGTTCTCCCAGCCGGTGCTGCCGGAGATGACCGACGTTCATCTGCCGTTAAACCTGAATATCCAGTCGTTCCGCGGCGAGCAGCTGCGCGTCACTGGCGATACCGACATGACCGTCTACAGCATGCTGCTGAAAGTCAGCAGCATCGACGGGCACATGAAGCTGGATACGCTGGATATCGATTCCGATCAGGGCAAGATCAATGCCGCAGGCACCGCGCAACTGCAGGATAACTGGCCGGTAGACATCACCCTCAACAGTACGCTGAACATCGATCCGCTGAAAGGCGAAAAGGTGAAGCTGACCGTCGGCGGCGAAATGCGTAAAAAGCTGCAGATCGGCGTGGATTTAGCCGGTTCCGTGGCGATGACGCTGCGTGCCGATGCCCAGTTGGCGGAAGCCGGACTGCCGCTGAATATGGAACTGAAGAGTAAACAGCTGTACTGGCCGTTCAGCGGCGAAAAACAGTTCCAGGCCGACGATGTACTGCTGAAATTTAATGGCAAGATGACCGACTACACCATGGCGTTCAGTACCGCGGTGAAGGGGCAATCGCTGCCGCCGGCGAAAATCACCCTCAATGCTAAAGGGAACGAACGGCAGGTGAACCTCGATAAGCTGACCGTTGCGGCGCTGGAGGGGAAAACCGAACTGAAAGCGCTGCTGGACTGGCAGCAGGCTATCAGCTGGCGCGGCGAGCTAACGCTCGACGGCATCAACACCGCCAAAGAGGTACCGGACTGGCCGTCGAAGCTAAACGGGATGATTAAAACTCAGGGTAGCCTGTACGGCGGGAGCTGGCAGATGTCGGTACCGGAGCTGAAAATCACCGGTAACGTTAAGCAGAACAAGGTTGATGTCAGCGGCTCACTGCAGGGTAACAGCTACATGCAGTGGAAAATCCCCGGTCTGCACCTGGCGTTGGGTAAGAACAGCGCCGAGGTGAAGGGAGAACTGGGGGTTAAAGACCTGAACCTGGACGCCACCATCGATGCCCCCAATCTGGACAATGCGTTGCCGGGGCTGGGCGGCACGGCGAAAGGGCTGTTGAAGGTGCGTGGCACCGTTGATGCGCCGCAGCTGCTGGCGGATATCACCGCGCGTGCGCTGCGCTGGCAGGAGTTGACCGTCGCTCAGGTCAACGTCAAGGGTGACGTGAAGTCCAGCGACCAGATCGGCGGCAATCTTGATGTGCGCGTCGACCGAATCAGCCAGCCGGGCGTCAATATCAGCCTGGTGCAGCTGAATGCCAAAGGGAACGAGAAGCAACACGACCTGCAGCTGAAAGTGCAGGGCGATCCGGTTTCCGGACAGCTGTCGCTGGCGGGGAGCTTCGATCGTAAAGAGGAACGCTGGAAAGGGACGCTGAGCAATACCCGCTTCCAGACGCCGGTAGGGCCGGTTTCCCTGACGCGTAACATTGCGCTGGATTACCGTAATCGCGAACAAAAAATCAGTATCGGGCCACACTGCTGGACTAACCCGAACGCCGAGCTGTGCGTGCCGCAGACCATCGATGCCGGCGCCAGCGGACGGGCAGTGGTGAATCTGAACCGCTTTGATCTGGCGATGCTGAAGCCGTTTATGCCGGAGGCGACCCAGGCCAGCGGCGTATTCAGCGGCAATGCGGATGTCAGCTGGGACACCACCAAAGAGGGGCTGCCGCAGGGTAAAGTGACGCTGAACGGTCGCAATGTCAAAGTCACCCAGATGGTCAACGATGCGCCGCTGCCGGTGGCCTTCGATACGTTGAACCTGACGGCGGAGCTGCATAACAACCGTGCGCAGCTCGGTTGGCTGATTCGCCTGACCAACAACGGTCAGCTGGACGGGCAGGTGCAGATTACCGACCCGCAGGGGCGCCGCAACCTCGGCGGTAATGTGAATATCAACAACTTCTCGCTGGCGATGATTAACCCGATCTTCGCCCGCGGCGAGAAGGCGGAAGGGAAGCTCAATGCGAACCTGCGCCTCGGCGGCGATCTGCAAAGCCCGCAGCTGTTTGGCCAGATGCAGTTGGGCGGTATCGATATTGACGGTAACTTTATGCCGTTTGATATGCAGCCGAGCCAGCTGGTGATGAACTTCAACGGCACCCGCTCAACGCTGCAGGGCACCGTGAATACCAAACAGGGCCAAATCAGTCTGAGCGGTAACGCCGACTGGACCCAGATTGACAACTGGCGCGCGCAGGTGGCGGCCAAAGGCAGCCGGGTTCGTATTACCGTGCCGCCGATGGTAAGGCTGGATGTTTCGCCGGATGTGGTCTTTACCGCTACCCCGAGCTTGTTTAGCCTTGATGGCAGCGTTGACGTTCCGTGGGCGCGTATCGTCGTCAACGATGTGCCGGAAAGTGCCGTTGGGGTCTCGTCTGACGAAGTGATGCTGGATAAAAATCTGCAGCCGATTAAGCAGCAGAGCGCCGGTATTCCCATCAACAGCAACCTGACGATTCACGTTGGTAACAACGTTCGTCTGAGCGCCTTCGGCCTGAAAGCGCGTCTGACCGGCGATTTGAAAGTGGCTCAGGATAAACAGGGGCTGGGACTGAACGGGCAGATTAATATCCCGGAAGGTCGCTTCCATGCCTACGGTCAGGACCTGATCGTACGTAAAGGCGAGCTGCTGTTCTCCGGTCCGCCGGATCAGCCGTTGTTGAATATCGAAGCAATTCGCAACCCGGATGCGACAGAAGACGACGTGATCGCTGGCGTTCGCGTCACCGGCTCGGCCGATCAGCCGAAAGCGGAGATTTTCTCTGACCCGGTCATGTCGCAGCAAGAAGCGCTTTCTTACCTGCTGCGAGGGCAGGGTTTAAGCAGCGGACAGAGCGATAGTGCCGCAATGACGTCAATGCTTATTGGTATGGGGGTTGCACAAAGTGGTCAGGTTGTGGGTAAAATCGGCGAGACGTTTGGCGTAAGCAATCTGGCGCTGGATACCGAGGGAGTGGGCGACTCCTCCCAGGTGGTGGTCAGCGGCTATGTACTGCCAGGTCTGCAGGTAAAATATGGGGTAGGGATCTTTGATTCCCTGGCGACGTTGACGTTACGCTATCGCCTGATGCCTAAGCTATATATGGAAGCGGTGTCTGGCGTAGACCAGGCTCTCGATTTGCTCTATCAGTTTGAGTTTTAGCAATGCGAATATTTGTTTACGGCAGTTTACGACGCAAACAAGGCAACAGCCACTGGATGACCAACGCTCAGTGGCTGGGCGATCATAGTGTCAACGATTATCAGCTGTACAGCCTGGGCCACTATCCAGGCGCGGTGCCTGGCGAAGGCACAGTACATGGTGAAGTGTATCGTATTGACGCATCAACGCTGGCCGAACTGGACGCGCTGCGCACCAAGGGCGGTGAGTACGCACGTCACCTGATCCAGACGCCTTATGGCAGCGCATGGATGTATGTCTATCAGCGCCCCGTAGAGGGCTTTACGCTGATAGAGAACGGCAACTGGTTAGACAGAGACCAGTATTAACCACGGCAACGCCACCTTCGGGTGGCGTTGTTTTTTTATGTCTGCCATTCACCCGGCACAGGTCAATGGCAGACATAAAAAACCTTTGATCGGACGACCGGCGGTCAGGTCTGCGGCACTGGCAGCGTTTGTCCCCCGGTGGCGCGTCGCTGACCGGGGCTACGGGCAAGTGCGGTATTTGGTTTTGCCGCCCGGAGCGATGCCTTGGAAGGCTGATGGCCGGTCTGCGGCACTGGCACCGTTTGTCCCCCGGTGGCGCGTCGCTGACCGGGGCTACGGCGGGTGCGGTGTTTGGGTTCTGCCGCCCGGAGCGATGCCTTGGGGGGCTGATGGCCGGTCTGCGGCACTGGCAGCGTTTGTCCCCCGGTGGCGCGTTGCTGACCGGGGCTACGGCGGGTGCGGTGTTTGGGTTCTGCCGCCCGGAGCGATGCCTTGGGAGGCTGATGGCCGGTCTGCGGCACTGGCAGCGCTTGTCCCCCGGTGGCGCGTTGCTGACCGGGGCTACGGGCAAGTGCGGTATTTGGTTTTGCCGCCCGGAGCGATGCCTTTGAGCATTTGTAGCCCGGGTAAGGCGTGAGCCGCCACCCGGGAAATAGCTCTGCGCCAGAAACAAAAACACCGCCCTGAGGCGGTGTTTTCGACAATCTGAGTGCGGCGGAATTACTTCTTAGCGCGCTCGAAGGAAGCAATGATTTCAGCTTTAGCCGCTTCAGCATTGTCCCAACCGTCAACTTTCACCCATTTGCCTTTTTCCAGGTCTTTGTAGTGCTCGAAGAAGTGGGTGATCTGTGCTTTCAGCAGTTCCGGCAGGTCGTTCACATCTTTGATGTGATCGTACTCTTTGCTCAGCTTGGTGTGCGGTACGGCAACCAGTTTCGCATCTTCACCGGATTCGTCGGTCATCTTCAGTACGCCAACCGGACGGCAGCGGATCACAGAGCCTGGCTCCAGCGGGTACGGCGTCGGGACCAGTACGTCAACCGGGTCGCCGTCCAGAGACAGGGTATGGTTGATATAGCCGTAGTTGCACGGATAGAACATCGCAGTGGACATGAAGCGATCAACGAACAGCGCGCCGCTCTCTTTGTCGACTTCGTATTTGATTGGGTCTGCGTTAGCCGGGATCTCGATCACGACGTAGATGTCTTCCGGCAGATCTTTACCCGCAGGTACGTTGAGTAAGCTCATGTCTGTTTCCTTTAAAATGTATGGCAAACAAGTGCCTGGTATTATAGCCAACTCACATCGAATGTCTTGGCTTCTTTTTATTTTGCCCACCGGTAATCAGTCTGAATTTCCCCCTGAAAAACAACCTGAAAATCCATAAACATAGCCGCATCCTGAATAAAACAATGTAACCGTTTACATTGCATCTGTTTGATTTCTCAACGTGCGTAAAATATCACCTTATACGTCGGCAGATGCGAGCTGCGGGAAGCCTTATCCGCTCTCAGCTGGATTAAATCACGGTAATTAACATTTAATTTACTTTTTCGAAGTGTGATGTAACGCATTCAGTTACATCACGAGTTGTCTATAGTTTGTCCGCAGATGACGATTTAACCCAAAGTAACCCGATGAGGACCGTTTTATGTGGAAGCGCTTACTTCTTGTCACAGCAGTTTCCGCAGCTATGTCGTCTATGGCAATGGCTGCCCCTCTGACCGTAGGATTTTCGCAGGTCGGATCTGAATCCGGCTGGCGTGCGGCCGAAACCAACGTTGCGAAGGAGGAGGCCGCCAAACGCGGAATCACTCTGAAGATTGCCGACGGCCAGCAAAAACAGGAAAACCAGATTAAAGCCGTCCGCTCCTTTATCGCCCAGGGCGTCGACGCCATCTTTATCGCGCCGGTGGTGGCGACCGGCTGGGAACCGGTGTTGAAAGAGGCCAAAGAGGCCAAAATTCCGGTATTCCTGCTCGACCGCTCGATTGATGTCAAAGATAAAGATCTCTACATGACTACCGTTACCGCCAATAACGTTCTTGAAGGTCAGCTGATTGGTGACTGGCTGGTGAAAACGGTCGACGGCAAGCCGTGTAACGTGGTTGAGCTGCAGGGCACCGTTGGCGCCAGCGTGGCTATCGATCGTAAGAAAGGGTTTGCTGACGTTATCGCGAAAACGCCAAACATCAAAATTATCCGCTCTCAGTCCGGCGACTTTACCCGCAGCAAAGGCAAAGAGGTGATGGAGAGCTTTATTAAAGCGGAAAATAACGGCAAGAACATCTGCATGGTTTTTGCCCATAACGATGACATGGTTATTGGTGCTATCCAGGCCATTAAAGAAGCCGGGCTGAAACCGGGTAAAGATATCCTCACCGGCTCAATTGACGGCGTGCCGGATATTTATAAAGCGATGATGGCAGGGGAAGCGAACGCCAGCGTCGAGCTGACGCCGAATATGGCCGGCCCCGCATTTGATGCGCTGGAGAAATATAAAAAGGACGGCACGCTGCCAGAGAAGTTGACCATCACCAAATCGACGCTTTACCTCCCGGATACGGCGAAAGAAGAGCTCGAGAAGAAGAAAAACATGGGCTACTGAGGACGTCGGGAGAAGCAATAACCAGGCGATGTGGCGCATCGCCTGAATGGCTCCCCGGCCAGTACTGGCGGTCCATCGATCCACTCCTGTCGGTCGCCCGGTTAGCGTTGTGATCGGGAACCGTCTTTCATCCCCTGAAGGTGAGACTGAATATGAACGCCGAGGTAAGCCAGGAAATCCTTCGCACGGAAGGGCTTAGCAAGTTTTTCCCCGGCGTCAAAGCGCTGGATAACGTCAATTTTAGTCTGCGGCGCGGTGAAATCATGGCGCTGCTGGGCGAAAACGGGGCGGGTAAATCCACATTGATTAAAGCCCTCACCGGCGTGTACCACGCCGATCGCGGGGCGATCTGGCTGGAGGGGCAGGAAATATCGCCGAAGAATACCGCTCATGCCCAGCAACTGGGTATCGGCACGGTTTACCAGGAGGTTAACCTGCTGCCGAACATGTCGGTGGCGGACAATCTGTTTCTCGGGCGTGAACCCCGTCGTTTTGGCCTGCTGCGGCGCAAAGAGATGGAACAGCGCGCCACCGCGCTGATGGCCTCCTACGGTTTTTCCCTCGACGTCCGCGAACCGCTGAACCGCTTTTCGGTGGCGATGCAGCAGATCGTCGCGATTTGTCGGGCCATTGACCTGTCGGCCAGAGTGCTGATCCTCGATGAACCGACTGCCAGTCTGGACACTCAGGAAGTGGAGATGCTCTTCACTCTGATGCGCCAGCTGCGCGATGATGGCGTCAGCCTGATTTTTGTCACCCACTTCCTCGATCAGGTGTATGCCGTCAGCGACCGGATTACCGTTCTGCGCAACGGCGGTTTTGTTGGCTGCCGGGAAACCCGCGAATTGCCGCAGATCGAGCTGGTGAAGATGATGCTTGGCCGTGAGCTTGAGCACGATGCTCTGCATCGCGCGGGTCGTACTTTACTGAGCGACAAACCGGTCGCCGCCTTTGAGGGCTTTGGCAAGAAAGGCGTTATTGCGCCGTTTGACCTCCAGGTTCGTCCCGGCGAGATCGTCGGCCTGGCGGGGCTGCTCGGCTCGGGGCGCACGGAAACCGCCGAGGTCATTTTCGGCATCAAACCGACAGACAGCGGCACCGCGTGGATCAAAGGTAAAGCGCAGGGGCTGCGTTCGCCGCACCAGGCGTCAAGCCTGGGCATCGGCTTCTGTCCTGAGGATCGTAAAACCGACGGGATTATCGCCGCGGCATCGGTGCGGGAAAATATCGTCCTGGCACTGCAGGCCCAGCGTGGCTGGCTGCGGCCGATTCCGCGACGCGAGCAAAATGACATTGCCGATCGCTTTATCCGCCAGCTCGGTATTCGCACCCCCAGCGCCGAACAGCCGATCGAATTTCTCTCCGGCGGCAATCAGCAGAAGGTGCTGCTTTCTCGTTGGCTGCTGACCAAACCGCAGTTCCTGATCCTCGATGAACCGACGCGCGGGATCGATGTTGGCGCCCATGCGGAGATCATCCGTCTGATTGAAACTCTGTGCGCCGATGGTCTGGCGCTGCTGGTGATCTCCTCGGAGCTGGAAGAGCTGGTGGGCTATGCCGATCGGGTGATTATCATGCGCGATCGTAAGCAGGTCGCGGAGATCCCGCTAGCCGAGCTTTCTGTCCCGGCGATCATGAACGCTATTGCGGCATAAGGAGTAACCATGATGCCTCGATCAGTTCCCCAAACCGGCCAGCCAAAGCGGCGCTTCAGTTGGCCAAAAGGTATGCCGCAAATTATCGCCCTGATCCTCGTGCTGGTGGTGGATAGCTTCGTGGCGCCGCACTTCTTTCAGATTGTGTTACAGGACGGGCGTCTGTTCGGCAGTCCGATTGATATTCTCAACCGCGCGGCGCCGGTGGCGCTGCTGGCGATAGGCATGACGCTGGTGATTGCCACCGGCGGAATCGATCTGTCGGTTGGCGCGGTGATGGCGATTGCCGGCGCGACAGCGGCCTCGATGACCGTTGCCGGACACAGTCTGCCGGTGGTGCTGTTGGCCTCCCTGGCGGCGGGGGCGCTGGCGGGATTATGGAACGGTATTCTGGTCGCGATCCTGAAGATCCAGCCTTTTGTGGCCACGCTGATTCTGATGGTAGCCGGACGCGGCGTCGCGCAGCTGATTACCTCCGGACAGATCGTGACCTTCGATTCACCGCACCTGGCCTGGCTCGGGAGCGGTTCGCTGTTGCTGCTGCCGACGCCGGTGCTGATCGCGGCCGCGACGTTGCTGCTGTTTTGGCTGTTCACCCGTAAAACGGCGCTGGGGATGTTTATCGAAGCGGTGGGGATCAACATTCGGGCGGCGAAAAACGCCGGAGTGAATACCCGGATTGTGGTGATGCTGGCCTACGTGCTGAGCGGTATCTGTGCGGCGATTGCCGGGATCATCGTGGCGGCAGACATTCGCGGTGCCGATGCCAATAACGCCGGGCTGTGGCTGGAGCTGGATGCCATCCTGGCGGTGGTGATCGGCGGTGGATCGCTGATGGGCGGGCGCTTTAACCTGCTACTGTCGGTGGTCGGGGCCCTGATTATCCAGGGAATGAATACCGGGATCCTGCTGTCGGGCTTCCCGCCGGAGATGAATCAGGTGGTGAAGGCGGTGGTGGTTCTGTGCGTATTGATCGTCCAGTCGCCGCGCTTTATTGGCTTACTGAAAGGGGTTCGCGGCCATGATAAAACGTAATTTACCGTTGATGATCACCCTGGCCGTCTTTGTGCTGGGCTATCTGTACTGCCTGACCCAGTTTCCCGGCTTTGCTTCGACGCGGGTTATCTGCAACATTCTGACTGACAACGCCTTTCTTGGCATCATTGCCGTCGGGATGACCTTCGTGATCCTCTCCGGCGGGATCGATCTTTCGGTCGGGTCGGTTATCGCCTTCACCGGCGTGTTTCTGGCGAAGGCGATAGGGGCCTGGGGCATTGAGCCGCTGCTGGCGTTCCCGCTGGTGCTGGCGATGGGCTGCGCGTTTGGCGCGCTGATGGGCTGGCTAATTGATGCGCTAAAAATCCCGGCGTTTATTATTACCCTCGCCGGGATGTTTTTTCTGCGTGGCGTCAGCTATCTGGTGTCCGAAGAGTCGATTCCTATCGATCATCCGCTGTATGACACCCTCTCCGGGCTGGCGTGGACGATTCCCGGCGGCGGGCGTCTGAGCGCAATGGGGCTGCTGATGCTGCTGGTGGTGGTGGCGGGTATCTTGATGGCCCATCGCACCCGCTTTGGCAACCAGGTGTACGCCATCGGCGGCAGCGCGGTTTCGGCGAACCTGATGGGCATTTCGACCCGCAGTACGACCATTCGAATTTATATGCTCTCCACCGGGCTGGCGACGCTGGCGGGGATCGTGTTTTCTGTCTATACCCAGGCCGGGTATGCCCTCGCCGGCGTTGGCGTTGAGCTGGATGCGATTGCATCGGTGGTGATTGGCGGCACGCTGTTGAGCGGCGGCGTCGGGACGGTGCTGGGAACGCTGTTCGGGGTGGCGATTCAGGGGCTGATTCAGACCTACATTAACTTCGACGGCACCCTGAGCTCATGGTGGACAAAAATTGCCATCGGGATTTTGCTGTTTGTTTTTATCGCATTGCAGCGAGGTCTGACGGTGTTGTGGGAAAACCGGCAGAACTCCCCGGTTACCCGGGTGAGCGGAACGGCGCATCGTTAGCGGAAAATTCCCCTCCCGGGCGGGAGGGGAAGGGAAGCGTTACGCGTCCGGGAACTCTTTAATGAAGTTCTCGACGTCTTCAACCATATGGTTGTTGCCGACGAAGAAAGAACGACGCTGGTGCAGGCTGGTTGGAATGATATCGAGAATACGCTCTTTACCATCGCTGGCTTTACCGCCCGCCTGTTCCGCGAGGAACGCCATCGGGTTGCATTCGTACAGCAGGCGCAGCTTACCGTCCGGGTGGCTGGCGGTGCTCGGATACAGATAGATGCCGCCTTTCAGCAGGTTGCGGTGAAAATCCGCCACCAGCGAGCCGATATAGCGCGAGGTGTATGGGCGCTGGGTTGCGGTATCTTCTTCCTGGCAGAACTTGATGTACTTCTTCACCCCCATCGGGAACTTGATGTAGTTACCTTCGTTAATGGAGTAGGTGTTGCCTTTCTCCGGGAAGCGCATGCGCTCCTGAGAGAGGCAGAAAACGCCAAGAGAAGGATCGTAGGTGAAGGCATGTACGCCGCAGCCGGTTGTATAGACCAGCATGGTGGAAGAGCCGTAAACCACATAGCCTGCCGCGACTTGCTTGCTGCCCGGCTGCAGGAAATCTTCAACGGTGACCGGTGTTCCAACCGGAGTTATGCGACGGTAGATGGAGAAGATAGTCCCGACGGAGACGTTAACGTCGATGTTAGAGGAGCCATCCAGAGGGTCCATGAGGACCACGTACTTCGCGTGTTCACAGCCTTCAAAGACGACGATCTCATCTTCTTCTTCGGAGGCAATCCCTGCCACGATATCGCGCGCTCGCAGTGCAGCTTTCAATTTTTCATTGGCGAACAGGTCGAGTTTTTGCTGTACCTCACCCTGGACGTTTTCAGCACCGCTGGCACCCAGGATATCGACCAGACCGGCCTTGTTGATATCGCGGTGGATGATCTTGGCGCCTAACTTTATCGCCGACAACAAAGCAGTAAGCTCGCCGGTTGCGTGGGAGAACTCGTGTTGCTTTTCGACAATAAATTCACCTAACGTTTTCATAACCCGTTCCCTGCATGTTTATGTGAAGTAAAACGAACGCAACAATCTTAACAAAGAATAAAAAAAATACGCACAGGTGAATCGCGCCAGCAAAAAACGGATTCGCCTGAAATGCATTTCTCTGATGCCGTACATATGGGTAAAATGTGCCCCAGATTAAAAAGGGAAACGACGAATGCGCATTCATATTTTAGGTATCTGTGGCACGTTTATGGGAGGACTGGCGATGCTGGCTCGTTCTCTCGGTCATGAGGTAACGGGGTCGGATGCTAACGTCTATCCGCCAATGAGTACCCTGCTGGAAAACCAGGGCATCGATTTAATTCAAGGCTATGATGCCAGCCAGCTGGAACCCCGGCCGGACCTGGTTATCATCGGTAATGCGATGACTCGCGGCAATCCGTGCGTCGAAGCGGTACTGGAAAATAACATTCCGTATATGTCCGGCCCGCAGTGGCTGCATGATTTCGTCCTGCGCGATCGCTGGGTTCTGGCGGTTGCCGGCACCCACGGGAAAACCACCACCGCGGGAATGGCGACATGGATCCTTGAAGCCTGCGGCTATAAGCCAGGCTTCGTGATCGGCGGCGTACCGGGTAACTTCGAGGTTTCCGCTCGCCTGGGCGACAGCCCGTTCTTCGTTATCGAAGCCGACGAGTACGACTGTGCCTTCTTCGATAAACGTTCCAAATTTGTCCACTACTGCCCGCGTACGCTGATCCTCAATAACCTTGAGTTCGATCATGCGGATATCTTTGACGACCTGAAAGCGATTCAGAAACAGTTCCATCATTTGGTACGTATTGTGCCGGGCAAAGGCAAAATTATCCTGCCGGAAAACGACATCAATCTGAAACAGACGATGGCGATGGGCTGCTGGAGCGAGCAGGAGCTGGTGGGTGAGCAGGGCCACTGGCAGGCGAAGAAGCTGAACGCCGATGCCTCGCAGTGGGAAGTCTGGCTGGACGGCGAGAAAGCCGGGGAAGTGAAGTGGGATCTGGTCGGCGAACACAACATGCATAACGGCCTGATGGCGATTGCCGCGGCGCGTCATGTTGGCGTGCTGCCAGCCGATGCCGCCAACGCGCTGGGTGGTTTTATCAACGCCCGCCGCCGCCTTGAGCTGCGCGGCGAAGCCAACGGCGTGACCGTGTATGACGATTTCGCCCATCATCCGACGGCGATCCTGGCGACGCTGCAGGCGCTGCGCGGGAAAGTCGGCGGAACCGCGCGGATCCTCGCGGTACTGGAACCGCGCTCCAACACCATGAAAATGGGGGTGTGCAAAGACGATCTGGCGCCGTCCCTGGGCCGTGCCGACGAAGTGTTCCTGCTGCAGCCGCAGCACATTCCGTGGCAGGTTGCTGAAGTGGCGGACGCCTGCGTGCAGCCTGCGCACTGGAGCGCCGATGTCGATGTCCTGGCCGATATGGTGGTCAAAACCGCACACCCGGGCGATCATATCCTGGTGATGAGCAACGGCGGCTTTGGCGGTATTCACCAGAAGCTGCTCGATAAGTTGGCCAGCAAAGCCGCCGCAGCGGAATAACTGCGCGGCCTGTTCCGTTCTGCCCTCCGCACGAGGGCAGATCTCCTTTTGTGACTCTGGATTTGTCATGCTCACAGCGAAAAAAATCACCGCTATCGACTCGGTTTATTTTTCTGCCGTGGATGCGCTCTACGTCAAAGCGTTTCCGTGGCATGAACAGCGAGAACTGGCGGCAAAGCAGCAGGCGCTGCGCGATCCGCACTATGCGCTGGAAGCGTGGTTTGACGGGGACCTCTTTATTGGCCTGAGCGGTTGCTGGCAGTTTACCGGCTACAGCTATATTGAACATCTGGCGATTGACGATACGCTGCGCTCTCGCGGCTATGGTAAACGCCTGCTGGCCGGGATCCTTGAACGCGCGCCGTTGACCATTCTGGAAATCGATCCGTTAACCAGCGACATTGCCCATAAGCGGCTGCGTTTTTATGAAACGATGGGCTTTCACGCCAGTTCATGGCCGCATACTCATCCTACCTATCATGCCGGCATCGCCGATCATGAATTGCTGGTGCTGGGCTACCCCCAGGCGGTTGATGAAGCGCAGTATCGGCGCTTTGCTGAGGATTTACGTCAGGTGGTGATGGCACAGGCAGGTTGCCCGGGTCCGACGCGTTGGCCGCAACCCGGGGCAGGCTTAAGACGCTAAATTACTCCTTCGCGATAGGCGTTTCGTCCTCTGTCACTTTAGTATCACCCTGAATTGCGGCAATTTTCTTCTCAACGTCGGCAACCTGTTCGCTGCTGTGCAGCAGTGTATAGGTCAGGTCAAACTGCGTGCTGGCTCCTGGCTGAAGCTGTTTCACGCGTTTCTGTTCGCGCTCAATGGTGACCGGATAGGCGTAGCTGGTGCCCGGCTCAATACCGGTGACATAGCCCTGTTTTTCCGTATCGGTATTTTTCCACAGCGTCAGCACCGGTAGCTGGCGGGTATCGAACTGGATGGATGCTCCTTTATCTCCCGCCTTGTTGACCACTGCGGCCAGGGTCTGGTGGTTGTCATCCGCCAGCGGTTGAATATTGAATACCATCTCGTCGAAGCCTTTGGTCGGGCCGGCGTAGGTTTGCCAGGTTTTCAAACCCGCTTTGGCATAGTCGTTGAACGGACTGATGCTGGATATCGGCGCCAGGAAGCGGGCGCCCTCTTCGAGGATCGGCTTGCCAAAGTTGCTGTGATAGATAATTTGATAGTCATGCGGGTAATCCGCATGGTTGGTTAAGACATCATGCAGGCTGAAGCTGTTGCTACCGGGGACATAGCGCAACTCGGTCATGGTCTGCAAATCGGCTTTTTTGAAGGTGCTCTCTTTCACCAGCCCGCGAATACGGATCTCATACGGGGCGGTATCCGCCACTTCGACTTCCACCTGCGATGCCGGCGTATTCCCGGCTTTACCGTGCAGAGTATACATTTGCCCGTCAGCAGTGACCGGGTGGCCGGTCCACTCATAGCCGCAGCGCACCATCATCTCATTGAAACCTTCCAGCCAGCCCAGTCCATTCCGGCTTTCGAGGTTGATAAAGGCCGGGTTGACGACCTCTTTCACCGGTGAATCCCAGCCCATTCGCGTGCCGAAACCTTCGATTTTCAGCAGGTTCATGCCGCGGGTCGGGCTGAGGGCGATAGTCAGGCCATCTTTACTGCGGATAACGAGAATTTTACTGCCTTCCTGTTTGCCGCCGTGGAGGACTTTTTGCTCAATGCTGAAATCGAGATCTTTTATCTTCAGCTGATCGCTCGTTATCTGCCAGTTTCCTTTGTCAGTGCCGCTTTCAGCGCTTGTCAGCACCCATGTTTTCGCCGCTACCTGACCGGAAATAAGCATGGAAATGGCCGTCAAAATCAGAGTTTTTTTCATTTTTTATCCCTTTTGCTGAATCGATTGTGTTTCCGATGAAGGGAATCTAATTGCAAGTGGCTGATTAAAACGTGAAGTGCCTCACCTGGTGAGTAAATGCGCATTTTTAAACTTTTAAATGCGAGAAAGATCGCTTTTTATAAGCAACAGACAATTAATTAGACTTTAAATATGTGAAATTAAACACTATTAGCTTTAACGATTCAGCTTTTGGCTGGTAAAGACCGACCGACTGACCGGCAGAGCAGAGCAGGAATCCGGGATCCGGGATCGGGAATCGGCAGTGAAGGTGGGGAGTGCGTAGAGAGCGGATATTCCCGGCGAGGCTATCGCTTGCCGGGCTACAGGTACAGCGTTATCCGGTAGCCCGGACAGGCGCAAAGCGCCGCCTCCGGGAAAATCTGGCGGGTAAACGCGGAGTTAGCTTTCGCCTTCAGCCAGTTCACGCAGATACTGGAAGATCAGGCGCGCGGATTTCGGCGGCTTGTTGCCTTCTTTCTCTTTTTTGGCGTTACGGATAAGCGAACGCAGCTGCTGACGATCGGCGTCAGGCCACAGGTTTAACACTTCCGGTACCGCATCATCGCCTTCTTCAATCAGACGATCGCGAATCATTTCCAGCTTATGAAACAGCGCAACCTGCTGGTTGTGACGGTTCTTCAGCTTGTCTAACGCCTGGCGAATCGGATCGACATCGCGGCTGCGCAGCATTTTACCAATCAGCTGCATCTGGCGGCGGCGACCTTCTTTCTTGATACGCTGGGCGAGTTCAATGGCGTCGCGCAGGTCGCTATCGAGCGGGATTTTATCCAGCGCGTTTTTTCCCAGCTCAACCATTTCGGCGCCAAGACGCTTCAGTTCTTCCGCGTCACGTTTAATTTCACTTTTACTGACCCAGATAATTTCATCGTCTTCATCTTCAACGTCATCACCGGGCACGTCGTCGAGCCAGTCATCGGGCTGCTTAGTCATCTCAGGCTCCTTAAAAAAAGAGGCTAATGTTACCAGTTAAGGCGCGCACTGAAAAACGGTTCTCTGTTAGACTTCACTTAACACCTTCCTACATTATGGCATTAGCGATGAAAGTCATCTCTCAAGTTGCACAACAGCGCAAGACGCTGGAAGAGGCCGTGACCACGGCGCTGGAACTGGCGGCAGGCAAATCAGACGGTGCGGAAGTCTCCGTCAGCAAAACCACTGGCATCAGCGTCAGCACCCGCTACGGCGAGGTGGAGAACGTAGAATTTAATAGCGATGGTGCGTTAGGCATCACCGTTTATCATCAGAACCGCAAGGGAAGCGCCTCTTCAACCGATCTGAGCCCGCAGGCGATTGCCCGCACGGTGCAGGCGGCGTTGGATATTGCCCGCTACACCTCCCCGGATCCGTTTGCCGGGGTGGCGGATAAAGAGCTGCTGGCCTTTGACGCCCCGGATCTTGACCTGTTCCATCCGGCGGAAGTGACCCCGGATCAGGCAATCGAACTGGCCGCCCGCGCGGAACAGGTCGCCCTGCAGGCGGATAAACGCATTACCAATACCGAAGGCGGCAGCTTCAATAGCCACTACGGCATTAAAGTGTTCGGCAACAGCCACGGCATGTTGCAGAGCTACTGCTCAACCCGCCATTCGCTCTCCAGCTGCGTTATCGCGGAAGAGAACGGCGATATGGAGCGCGATTACGCTTACACCATTGGCCGTGCGCTCGAGGATTTGCATACCCCGGAGTGGGTCGGTGACGAATGTGCCCGCCGCACCCTGTCGCGCCTGGCGCCGCGTAAACTCTCGACGATGAAAGCGCCGGTTATCTTTGCCAACGAAGTCGCCACCGGGCTGTTTGGTCACCTGGTCGGCGCTATCGCCGGCGGCGCGGTCTATCGCAAATCGACTTTCCTGCTCGACTCCCTCGGCCAGCAGATTCTGCCGGAGTGGCTGACGATTGAAGAGCATCCGCATCTGCTGAAAGGGCTGGCCTCGACGCCGTTCGACAGCGAAGGCGTGCGCACAGAACGTCGTGACATTATTAAAGACGGCGTGCTGACGCAGTGGCTGCTGACCAACTACTCGGCGCGCAAGCTGGGGATGAAGAGCACCGGGCACGCGGGCGGCATCCATAACTGGCGGATTAACGGCCGCGGTCTGAGTTTTGAAAAGTTGCTTAAAGAGATGGGCACCGGACTTGTCGTCACCGAATTGATGGGGCAGGGTGTCAGTGGCGTGACCGGCGATTATTCGCGCGGCGCTTCTGGCTTCTGGGTTGAGAATGGTGAAATTCAGTATCCGGTAAGCGAAATTACCATCGCAGGCAATTTGAAAGATATGTGGCGTAATATCGTGACCGTGGGTGACGATATCGAAACGCGCAGCAATATTCAGTGCGGTTCCGTGCTGTTGCCTGAGATGAAAATCGCCGGACAGTAATAGCGGATTATCCCCACTATTCAAGATGCAGTTTGCAGAATAACCTGTACAGAAGGGCGCTCCCTGCGGCGCCCGTTTGCTTAAATAATAAAAAAGGATGTGAGCAATGCGTAAAAAACTGTTAGCAATGCTGGCCGTCTCCGCCCTTACGATGGGGTCTGTTTCGGCGTTCGCCGCTGAACTGGGCGAAGATATGGACACTATCGCGCAAAACCTGCAGGTGGTGCAGAAGACCTCCGATGCGGGCGAACTGAAAGCGGCATTGACCAAGATGCGCGGTGCCGCCGTGGATGCGCAGAAAGCTACCCCGCAGAAGCTGGAAGGCAAAGCGGCGGACAGTGCGGAAATGAAAGACTATCGTCACGGTCTGGATATTCTGATTGGTCAGATTGACGGTGCGCTGAAGCTGGCGGAGGAAGGTAAAGTGAAAGAGGCGCAGGCTGCCGCTGAAGGGTTCAAAACAACCCGTAATACCTACCATCAGAAATACCGTTAAGCCCCGTTTCAGGAGGTATCAACCGATGCCTCCTGCTCGTTTCCTGTCATAAAACCCCGTCGACATCACACTTTTCCTTTTTTCTTCTACGGTTATTCGACCCCTTCTTCCCGCTGGAACCACGATTGACCTGTGATGCACATCACGTAATTCCGCCGAAAATGCCACTTGCACGGCAATTATGTGCATTGGATCACGCAGCCCGTCCGCCTTTCCACTTCGAAGTGGAAAACAACTCGCTACAAACTCCTTTCCCCCGGCGCTAGTTTTATCCCCAGAGACATCAACGGGGTAACACAAGTGAATAACGGAGCGGTAATAAACGACGTAGGGGAACAGGCAAAGCAAACGGAGCAGCTGGCTGAGAAGATGCTGCCACGGGTTTATGCACTGTTAAGCCGTCGCAATATCATCCCCAACGCCGTCCAGGAGCAGATGCTGACTTCCCACGTGCGGGCAATGGCCCACCGGTCGATTAGCGGCGAGCCGCTGCCGGAAGTGGATGCCAGCCTGTTTGAAGAAATTTCAGAAGATTCAATGATGCTTGCCCGCGAAGTGGTCGCGGAATTCGGCAACCTGCCAGAAGAAGAGTCCTGGCTGCTGTCCGTCCACTTCGAAGTAGCAAAAGACAACCTGTAAGGAGTAACAAATGGAACAGATTACCGTAGTGATTGGCGACCGCCTGGGTAAAGGGCAAAAAGTGGCCGCTGGCGCGGAAAAAGCCGGTGCTCGTGCTGTTGTTGTACCGGGTGTTGCCGCCGATATGAAGCTGGGCGACATGATGAAAGCAGAAAACGCCACCTTCGGCATCTCCTTCTGCGGCAGCGGCGGCGCAGGCGCCATCACTGCGCAGAACAAGCACGGCTACAAGGCTAAATATGGCATGCGCTCCGTTGACGAAGGCGTGACCGCTATCAACGAAGGCTACAACGTTCTGGGTTTCGGCTTTATGGATAAAGAAGAGCTGGGCGAGCGCCTGGTGGAAGCCTGGAAAAAGAAATACGGCGCGTGAGCATGAAAGAGCAATTCACCACGACGGTGAGCGTGAAGGGGAAAGGCGAAAGCAAAACACGGGCCTTCGCCGACGCCCTGAACCATGTACAGGCCGCGGTGATGAAAACTTCACCGCATATCTTACTGCGTATTGAGCCACAGGATGTGAAGGTTGTTCGTGCGCATGAAGCGACGCGCAAAGAAGCGTTTCTGTTCTTCTTTTTGCGTCGTGAACGACGGACCTACAGCGTGGAGCTGGATGTCACCGTCAACGTGACCGCCATCAATGTCGATAAAGTGGATTTCGTCACGCAAACCTGAATTTCATCATAGGGTTAAACTATGTTCCTGATAATTTTAATAAAATCGCTCATTATCGGCGGCCTGGTCGGCGTCGGAGTGGGCGCCGGAGCGGCACGCATGTTTCATGCGCCTACCACCCAGGGGATGGGGGCGTTTCGTACTCTGGGCGAGCTGAATTCCTGCGAAGGCGATCCGGCTTCCCACTTCTCCTTTGGTCTGGGCTTCTTCTTTAACGCCTGGGCCTCTTCCGTTGCAGCTGGTTCATTCACCCAGGATGTCGATCACCGCATTATCCCGAACTGGGGCGCCGCGGCATTGATGTTGAAAAACCGTAACGTCGGCGAAACGCTGCACGATCCGAAGAAGATGGCGATTGCCTGCGGCATCATCGGCATGCTGGTGGTCTCCTTCTTAAACCTGACCGCCTCTTCCGTACCGGAAGCGCTGCAGGTCACCGCGGTGAAGGTGCTGGTCCCGGCGGCTAACCTGCTGGTTAACACCGTGATGCCGGTAATCTTCTGGCTGGCGGCCATCGACGCCGGTAAAAAATCGGGCTTTTGGGCCACTATTTTCGGCGGCGCGGCGCAGCTGATTATGGGTAACGCCGTGCCGGGTCTGGTACTGGGCATTCTGATCGGTAAGGGCGTTGAAGAGAGCGGCTGGAACCGCGTCACCAAAGTGATGATGTCCGCCATTGTTGCGCTGTTTGTCCTGAGCGCCTTCTTCCGCGGCTTTGATATCAAGACGCTGGAATCCTTCCATCTGACCGTGCCGAACTGGCTGGATCTGATCCACAACTCGCTCAGCGGCAAATAACAGGAGCCTCGAAATGGAACAGAATAAAGGTTTTTGGTATGCCGACTGGTCGTTTCCGATCTTTGTTGGTCTGCTCTCCTCCGGTGTTTTCGCCGGGACCCATATGTACTACCTCTACGGCATCGGCGCGTTTAACGAAGTGGCCTTCGTGGCCATGCTGAAAGCGGGCATTGATACCGGGGCTTATGGCGCGGTGGCCGCGTTCGGCGCCAGCTTCCTCTTCGCCCGTATTATCGAAGGCTCGCTGGTGGGGATCCTCGATATCGGCGGCGCGATTCAGACCGGTATCGGCCTTGGCGTGCCGGCGCTGCTGCTCGGGGCCGGTTTTGTCTTCCCGGTGGCGAACTTTGCCGCTTCGCTGGCGACCGGCCTCGCGCTGGGGCTGGCGGTGGGTTACATCATCATTCTGGCGCGTAAGTTCACCATCAATCAGAGCGACTCCACCTACGGCGCCGACGTGATGATGGGGGCCGGTAACGCCTCCGGCCGCTTCCTCGGGCCGTTGATTATCCTCAGCGCCATGACCGCCTCGATTCCTATCGGTATCGGTTCTCTGGTTGGAGCACTGCTGTTTTACATCTGGCAGAAGCCGATCACCGGCGGCGCCATTCTTGGCGCGATGATTCTGGGATCCCTTTTCCCGATTGCTATTGGTTAAGTCCTGCGGGCGCTCAGGCGCCCGCTTTACCAGGAGAGACCCATGTTTGATTTACTCCTGCGCGGTGCGCGCCTCGTCGACGATACCCTGACCGATATCGCCATCCAGGACGGCAAAATTGCCGCGCTGGGCGAGATTAGCGCGTCAGCGCGTAAAACAGTAGCGCTGGACGGGCGTTATTACGTGAGCGCCGGCTGGATTGATTCCCACGTTCACTGCTACCCGAAGTCACCGATTTATCATGACCAGCCGGACAGCATCGGTATCGCCACCGGCGTCACTACCGTGATTGATGCCGGCAGCACCGGTGCGGACGACATCGATGATTTTTATCAGCTGACTCGCGCAGCGGCCACCGACGTTTATGCGCTGCTCAATATCTCCCGCGTCGGGCTGATCGCCCAGAACGAACTGGCCAACATGGCCAACATTGACGCGGATGCGGTGAAGCAGGCGGTCACACGCCACCCGGATTTTATCGTCGGCCTGAAGGCGCGCATGAGCAGCAGCGTGGTTGGCGAGAACGGGATTACGCCGCTGGAGCGGGCGAAGGCCATTCAGCAGGAAAACGGCGATCTGCCGCTGATGGTACATATCGGCAATAATCCGCCGAACCTCGATGAAATCGCCGAACGGCTCAGCGCAGGCGACATCATTACCCACTGCTATAACGGCAAACCGAATCGCATTCTGACGCCGGAAGGCGAGCTGCGCGCCTCGATTACCCGCGCGCTACAGCGTGGCGTGCGCCTTGATGTTGGCCACGGTACCGCCAGCTTCAGTTTCGAAGTGGCGCGACGGGCCATCGCGCTGGGCATTCTGCCGCACAGCATCAGTTCCGATATTTACTGCCGCAACCGCATCGACGGGCCGGTTCGCTCGCTGGCGCTGGTGATGTCAAAGTTCCTCGCCATCGGCATGACGCTGCCGCAGGTCATTGACTGTGTCACCGTGAATGCCGCCCTGGGGCTGCGCCTGAAGAGCAAAGGGCAGCTGACCGTGGGCTATGATGCCGATTTAACGCTGTTTACCGTGCAGCATGCGCCGACGTTACTGGTCGACGCGGAAAAAGAGAGCCTGCAGGCTGACAATATTCTGGTGCCGCTTGCCGCGATTCGCGCGGGCAAGGGCTATCTGACCGAACAAGGGAGCGCGGAAAATGCCTTCGATTTTTGAAAAATACCACCTCAAGCAAGTCATCAATACCTCCGGCCGCATGACGGCGTTGGGGGTCTCCACTCCACGTCCGGAAGTGGTGGAGGCGGTGATGAGCGGCATGAATTACTACTTCGAAATCAAAGACCTGGTGAATAAAACCGGCGAATACATTGCGCAGCTGCTGGACGTGGAAGGGGCGACCGTCGTCTCCTGCGCCTCGGCGGGGATCGCCCAGTCGGTGGCGGCGGTGCTGGTAAAAGACAGCAGCTGGCTGCTGGAAAACCTGCACGTTACGCCGATTGAAAACAATGAGATCGTGCTGCCGAAAGGCCACAACGTTAACTTTGGCGCGCCGGTGGGCTCGATGGTCGCGCTGGGCGGTGGCAAGCTGGTGGAAGCGGGCTATGCCAACGAATGTTCCGCTGACCAGCTGGCAGCGGCGATCACTCCGCGTACGGCGGCGATTCTGTATATCAAATCCCACCACTGCGTGCAGAAAAGCATGCTCAGCGTCGAGCAGGCGGTGGTGGTGGCGCGTAAACATAACCTGCCGCTGATCGTCGATGCGGCGGCGGAAGAAGACCTGCAATGCTACTACCGTGCCGGTGCTGACCTGGTGATTTACAGCGGTGCGAAAGCGATTGAAGGGCCAACCAGCGGTCTGGTGGTGGGGAAAACTCAGTACGTTGAGTGGGTGAAACGCCAGTCGGCGGGGATTGGCCGGGCGATGAAGGTGGGTAAAGAGGGGATCCTCGGTCTGACCTGCGCGATTGAACACTATCTGCTGGCGCGTAAAGAGAGCGGCGATGAGATGGTCGCTAAAATGACGCCGTTCATTAACCAGCTCAATACCCTCAACGGCGTTACCGCCCGGGTGGTCTGGGACAGCGCCGGCCGCGACATCGCCCGTGCGGAAATCAAATTCGATGAAACCGTCACCGGTATCGCCACCGGCGAACTGGTCGACGCGCTGAAACAGGGCGAATACGCCATCTACTTCCGCGGCTACAAGGCCAACGAAGGCATTATTGAAGCCGATGTTCGCAGCGTGAACGCGCAACAGCTGGAGATTGTCTCTCGTCGCATCGCCGAGGTTCTGAACAAGGAGAAAAACGCATGAAACTGACCCCTAATTTTTACCGTGACCGCGTCTGCCTGAACGTCCTGGCGGGCAGCAAAGACAACGCCCGCGAAATCTATGAGGCGGCGGAAGGTCACGTCCTGGTTGGCGTGCTCTCCAAAAACTATCCGGACGTGGCGAGCGCGGTGGCGGATATGCGTGAATATGCTCAGCTCATCGATAACGCGCTCTCGGTAGGGCTGGGCGCGGGCGATCCGAATCAGTCGGCGATGGTCAGCGAAATCTCGCGTCAGGTACAGCCGCAGCACGTTAATCAGGTGTTTACCGGCGTCGGCGCCAGCCGTGCGCTGCTTGGGCAGAACCAGACCGTGGTCAACGGTCTGGTGTCGCCGACCGGCACGCCGGGGATGGTTAAGATCTCGACCGGCCCGCTGAGCAGCGGCGCAGCGGACGGAATTGTGCCGCTGGAAACCGCCATTGCCCTGCTGAAGGATATGGGCGGCAGTTCAATCAAATACTTCCCGATGGGCGGCCTGAAACACCGCGATGAGTTCGTTGCGGTGGCGCAGGCCTGCGCCCGCCATGATTTCTGGCTGGAGCCGACCGGCGGCATCGATCTGGACAACTACAGCGAAATCCTGCAGATCGCGCTGGACGCGGGGGTCAGCAAAATTATTCCGCACATTTATAGCTCGATTATTGATAAAGCCAGCGGCAATACCCGCCCGGCGGACGTTCGCCAGCTGCTGGAGATGACCAAAGCGCTCGTCAAATAGGTTTGCTGTCCCCGCCGCACGCGTTGCTCTGCGAGAGACGCGTGCGGAACCCCCCATCGAACCATCAAGGAGTCACTATGCCCACCGCTCGTCACCTGCTTGCTGCTTCACTTTCTCTGCTGGCCGCTACCGCCTGCGCGCAAACGCATTATGCCTGGGTCGGAACCTACAACCCGAATGGCGAAGGTCTCTACCGGTTTACCGTCGACGCTAAAACCGGCGCGCTGCGCGATAAGGCCCTGGTCAGCTCGTTGCCGAACGTGGCCCAACTCACCGTGTCGCGGGACGGTAAAACTCTGTATGCCGCCAGCGAAGTCGAAAAGGGGGTGGTGCAGGCGTGGCGGATTGAAGCCAACGGTGAGCTGACCGATCTCAATCAGGTCTCTTCTCTGGGGGCCGGGCCGGTCTATCTGTCGCTGACGCCGGACGGTCGTCATCTGCTAGTGGCGAATTATGTCAGCGGAACGGTGGCGGTGCTGCCGATCAAAGACGATGGCAGCCTCGGCGAGGCGGTCGATAGCCATCAGGATCAGGGCCCTGCCGGCGCAGAGCGGCCGGCCGCGGCGGTCGAGGGGAGCTTTGCCATCAGCGATCATAACGGCCCGCATGCCCATATGATCGCCGCCGATCCGAGCGGGAAATATGTTTATTCTACCGATCTGGGGCTGGATCGGATCTATCAGTACCGGATCGACAATAGCAGCGGCAAGCTCACGCCGAACGATCCGCCGTTTATCGCCGCCTCTTCTGCCGGCGCCGGGCCGCGTCATTTTGTCTTTACGCCGAAAGGGGATGGCCTGTGGCTGATTAATGAAGAATCCTCGACGCTGACGTTCTATCATATTGATAAGAAAAGCGGGCTGCTGCGCGAAGGCAAAACGGTTTCCGCACTGCCGAAGGGCTACAAAGGCACCAGCTTTGCCGCCGGGCTGGTCCTCAGCGCCGATGGTAAACAGCTGTATGTCGCCAATCGCCTGCATAACAGCATCGCGCATTTTAGCGTGCTGGCCGACGGCAGCCTGAGCCATCAGGAGGATATCTGGACCCGCGGCGACTACCCGCGGACGTTGACGCTGGATAATCAGGGGCAGTGGCTGTACGTCATGAACCAGCGTAGCGATAATATCACCCGTTTTAGCGTGGCGCCGCAGAGCGGCAAGCTGACTTTTGCCCCGGACTACACTCCGGTAGGCAGTCCATCACAGATGGTGATATCCGCTCAACCTTGAGCCGTAAGATGAAGGAACTGACATGCGATTTCCCAACCACCGTTTAGCGCAACTGTTTACTTTGCTGCAAAACGAAACGCTGCCGCAGGATGAGCTGGCGCAGCGGCTGTCGGTTTCTACTCGTACCGTGCGCGCCGACATTACCGCGCTTAACGCGTTGTTAGTGGAGTATGGCGCGCAATTCATGCTCACTCGCGGCAGCGGCTATCAGCTGAAAATCGACGACCCGGCGCGCTACCAGACCCTGCAAGAGCATGCGCCGAAGCCGCAGCAGATCCCGCGTACGGCGGCGGATCGCATCAACTTTCTGCTGGTGCGCTTTTTGACCTCCGCGTTCTCCATCAAGCTCGAAGATCTGGCGGACGAGTGGTTTGTCAGCCGGGCGACGTTACAAAGCGATATGGCCGAGGTCCGCGAGCGCTTTCAGCGCTATCAACTGACTCTCGAGACTCGCCCACGGCACGGTATGAGGCTGTTTGGTAGCGAAGTATCGATTCGCGCGTGCCTGACCGATCTGTTATGGCAACAGGCGCAGCAGGGGGGAATAAACCCGCTGATCGATGAGCAAGCGCTGAATACGGATGTGCAGGAACAGCTTGCGGACGTGCTGCAGGAGATCCTGACCCGGCACCACGTGCGCCTCACCGATGAAGGCGAGCGCTTTATCCGACTGTACAGCGCAGTGACGGTGCGTCGCGTCAGCCAGGGCTATCCGCTGGCGGAATTCAGCGCGGAGGATGTCGCGCAAAACGTGCGTGATGCCGCGCGGGATCTGGCAGCCGTACTGCAGCAGCTGGCGGGAAAGGCCCTCTCTCCGGCAGAAGAAGCGTGGCTGTGCGTCCATCTTGCCGCCCGTCAGGTTCAGGACGTCGATCCGGGCACCATCAGCGCCGACGATGGCGAAGCGCTGGTAAACTACATCCTGCGCTACATCAACAGCCAGTATAATTACAACCTGCTGGACGACGCTCAGCTACATGCCGATCTGCTGACCCACGTTAAGACCATGATCACCCGGGTTCGCTACCAGATCATGATCCCCAATCCTCTGCTCGATAATATTAAGCAGCACTACCCGATGGCGTGGGACATGACTCTCGCGGCGGTGACCAGCTGGGGGAAATACACGCCCTATGCCATCAGTGAAAACGAGATTGGTTTCCTGGTATTGCATATTGGCGTCGGACTGGAACGTCATTACAACATTGGCTATCAGCGGCAGCCGCGGGTGTTATTGGTATGCGATACCAGTAATGCGATGGTGCGGATGATCGAAGCCATTTTGCAGCGTAAATATCCGCAGTTAGAAATCGCCGCCACCCTGTCGCAGCGGGAGTATGAGCAGCTGGCGGCGGTCGCGGAAGATTTTGTTATCTCGACCGTGCGGATTGGTGAAAAAGATAAGCCGGTGGTGACCATTGCGCCATTCCCGACCGATTATCAGCTGGATCAAATCGGCAAGCTGGTGCTGGTGGACAGGACCCGTCCGTGGGTGCTGAATAAATATTTCGATGCGGCCCATTTCCAGGTGATCGATACGCCTGTCGATCGGCAGACGCTGTTTGCCGGGCTGTGCCAGCAGCTGCAGCAGGAAGGGTTTGTCGATGCCGGGTTCCATGACTCGGTTGTCGAACGCGAGGCCATCGTCAGCACGATGCTGGGCGACGGGATTGCGCTGCCTCACGCCCTTGGTTTGCTGGCGCAAAAAACCGTGGTCTATACCGTCATTGCGCCGAACGGTATCGCCTGGGGCGATGAAACTGCCCATATCATCTTCCTGCTGGCGATCAGCAAAAGCGAGTATGAAGAGGCGATGGCGATCTACGATATTTTTGTCACTTTCCTGCGCGAGCGAGCGATGACCCGGCTTGCCGAGACGCGCAGTTTCGATGAGTTCAAAGCGGTGGCGGTGGAGTGCGTCAGCCGTTTTTGAGCGTCACTATCTTAAGCGGTGGACGACCTGATTGCTGCTGCCGCGCCAGATCAGCGCCGGATCTTTTAAATCCTCGACAAACTTGCCGTCGACCAGCACGTTAATCAGATCAACCACTTCCCGCTGTGCGTCGTTCAGCTCGTCGAGCTTATAACCGGTCCAGACCCAGATATCCTTGCCGGGACATTCGGCGAGGATGCGGCGCACCAGGGCGAGGATCTCCGGCACGTTCTGCGGATGCAGGGGATCGCCGCCGGAAAGGGAGATCCCCTGGCGTATGATCCGCGTGTCGTTGAGGTCGGCGATGATACGATCGGCCATCCCGGTGGTGAATGGCAACCCGGAGTTGAGCCGCCAGGTGCTCTTGTTATAACAGCCGGGGCATTCGTGGACGCAGCCTGAGACGAACAGGGTGCAGCGGGTGCCGGGGCCGTTGACGATGTCTACCGGATAGTATTGATGGTAATTCATTTTCGCTTCTCAATTGACGCCATTACTGCATTGGCTGCGCTCGCTTACCCGGGTCACTTACTGATGTAAGCTCCCCGGGATTCGCTTGCTTGCCGCCTTGTCCTGGCGCCAATTGCTGTGCGAAAAGCGTCGCATTGCCGGGCAATAATACTGTCGAAATTAACCGATTTGCCCGTTACCCAAATGCTTAACGCGGCGTTTAACCTCTTCCTGCTTGCCGGCGTTGAACGGACGAGCGTCCGGGCTGCCGAGATAGCCGCAGACCCGTCGGGTGACCGACACCCGGGCGGCATCGTGGTTGCCACATTTCGGGCAGGTAAAGCCTTTACTGGTACATTCGAACTCGCCGGTAAAGCCGCACTCATAGCACTCATCGATCGGCGTGTTGGTACCGTAATAGGGGACATGCTGGTAGCTGTAATCCCAGACATCTTCCAGCGCTTTCAGGTTGTGCTGGATATTCGGGTATTCGCCGTAGCAAATGAAGCCCCCGTTGGCCAGCGGCGGATACGGCGCTTCGAAGTCGATCTTGTCGTACGGGTTAACCTTTTTTTCGACATCGAGGTGGAAGCTGTTGGTGTAGTAGCCCTTATCGGTCACGCCCTCAATGACGCCAAATTCGGCGGTATCAAGACGGCAGAAGCGATCGCAGAGGTTTTCGCTCGGCGTGCTGTACAGGCTGAAGCCGTAGCCGGTCTCTTCTTTCCAGCGGTCGACGGCGTCACGCAGACGTCGGACGATGGCGACGCCTTTTTCACGCAGCGCGTCGCTATCGTACATATGCTGATTACCCGACAGCGCGTTGATGGTTTCGTGGATGCCGATATAGCCCAGCGAAATGGAGGCGCGACCGTTTTTAAAGATCTCTGATACATCGTCGTCGGCCTTCAGGCGTACGCCGCAGGCGCCTTCCATGTACAATATCGGTGCCACGCGCGCTTTCACCCCTTCGAGGCGAGCAATACGCGTCATCAGCGCTTTGTAAGCCAGCTCCAGACGGTTATCCAGCAGCTTCCAGAACGTCGCTTCATCCCCTTTCGCTTCCAGCGCAATGCGCGGCAGGTTCAGGCTGATCACGCCGATATTGTTGCGGCCGTCGTGGATCTGCTCGCCATTTTCTTCATAGACGCCGAGGAAGCTGCGGCAGCCCATTGGCGTTTTAAACGAACCGGTGACTTTCACCACCTGATCGTAGTTGAGAATGTCCGGGTACATACGCTTGCTCGCGCACTCCAGCGCCAGCTGCTTGATGTCGTAGTTCGCGTCGCCGAACCTGTGGTTCAGGCCGTCGCGAATGGCGAACACCAGTTTCGGGAATACCGCAGTTTTGCGGTTTTTGCCCAGCCCGGCGATGCGGTTACGCAGGATAGACTGCTGAATCAGACGGGATTCCCAGCTGGTGCCGAGACCAAAGCCAAAGGTGACGAACGGCGTCTGCCCGTTGGCGGTATGTAGCGTATTGACTTCGTATTCCAGCGACTGGAAGGCGTCGTAGCACTCTTTCTCGGTGCGCGAGCGGGCATAGCCTTCCGCATCAGGGATCTGCCACTCTTCGGCGATTTTACGGTGCTTTTTGAAGCTTTCGGTGACGAACGGCGCCAGCACTTCATCGATGCGGTTAATGGTGGTGCCGCCATAAATGTGGCTGGCGACCTGGGCGATAATCTGCGCCGTTACCGCCGTGGCGGTAGAGATCGATTTTGGTGGTTCAATCTCCGCGTTGCCCATTTTAAACCCGTGCGTCAGCATACCTTTCAGATCGATCAGCATGCAGTTGAACATCGGGAAGAACGGCGAATAGTCGAGATCGTGGTAGTGAATCTCACCGCGCTCGTGGGCAAGCACCACATCGCGCGGCAGCAGGTGCTGACGGGCGTAATGTTTGGCGACGATACCGGCCAGCAGGTCGCGCTGGGTCGGGATGACTTTACTGTCTTTGTTGGCATTTTCGTTAAGCAGGGACGAGTTGGTTTGTTCAACCAGACCGCGAATTTCCTGGTTCAGGCGGCCGCGTTTTTCACGCTCGATATCGCGGTCGTGGCGATATTCGATATAGGCCCGGGCCAGCTGTTTCCACGGCCCTGACATCAGCTGGTTCTCAACGGCAGTCTGAATCTCGTTGATATCAACCTGGCTACGGCCCTGCATTTGCTGGCTAACGACTTCTGCGACGGTGGCGCAATAGTCTGCGTCATCGACTCCCGCTGCTTTAGCTGCACGCAGAATTGCTTCTTTAATGCGCTCAGATTTGAACGGCACTTTACAGCCATCACGTTTCATCACATGCGGTGTCATGATCACTCCATACTTTATAAAACAGGTTATCCACAGAGGCGGAAGTATCGCCGGCGTCGCGGGGGCTTTACCTGCCGCCGTTTTGCGTCGGTTCCGGCCCTTTTTATCCACATCCCACCACCGCCACAGAACGATGGGATGTGCTGACATAATAGACGATTAATACAAGATGTAGGGCCGGGATGCATTCTAAGTTCTATATGTAGTGATTTGCATCAAAGATGTTTGCGATTTTATTGACGCAGAACAAAGTAAAAAGACGAGAGTACGGATGGTGGGCGCTGGCAGTTATGTAAATTTATCTGACTATAAAATAAGCAAAAATTGGCCTGAAGGGGGAAGTATTCAGGCCGGAAATGCCATGCGTCAGGCCATCAGGGGGTCATGGCGCAGATCGACGCGCAGCAGCAGGGCATAGCGTGCCAGCTGCGGGCTATGGACTCGCCTAAGTTTGCGAACCCGTAGCCCGGTATAGGCAGCGTTCCAGGGGTTACGCCTGCAGCCACCAGACTGCTTCAAACGGCCGCAGGGTCATGGCGGCAGGGCGATTTGCCGCTTCCGCGTAATTGCTCATCAATACCTGCCAGTCGCCGTCCACCTCCTCCGGCTGCCAGCTCTGGAACTCGCGGCTCAGGTTCGCCGCGACGATCAGCGTTTTCCCCTGCCACTGGCGGCGATAACACCACAGCGACGGATGCTCAGGCAGCAGGTCCAGGTAATCGCCCCAGGTCAGAACCGGCGTGGTTTTACGCAGCGCAATCAGCCGCTGGTAGGTGTAAAAGACCGAATCCGCATCCGCCAGCGCCGCCTCGACGTTAATCGTCCGATAGTTATCGCACAGCGCAATCCACGGTTCACCGGCGGTAAATCCGCCCTGGTCGCGAGCGTCCCACTGCATCGGCGTGCGGCTGTTGTCGCGCGATTTACTCGCCAGAATCGCCAGCAGCTCATCGGGCGCCTGCCCCTGCACCGAGCGCTCAATAAACATGTTGTGACTCTCGACGTCGCGATAATCGCCGATCTGCGAGAAGTGCGGATTGGTCATGCCAATCTCTTCGCCCTGATAAATGTAGGGAGTGCCCTGCATGCCGTGCAGGACCATCGCCAGCATTTTCGCCGCCGGTACCCGGTATTCCCCTTCATCGCCAAAACGCGACACGATGCGCGGCTGATCGTGGTTACACCAGAACAGCGCATTCCACGCCCGGTTGTGCATGCCCTGCTGCCAGTGGCTGAACAGCGCTTTCAGCGCCACGTAGTCCGGGCGCGCAAGGGTCCATTTTTCGCCGCCGGGATAGTCCACCTTCAGATGGTGGAAGTTAAAGGTCATCGACAGCTCGCGGCCGTCCTGGGCGGCATATTGCTGGCAATGTTCCAGCGAGGTGGAGGACATCTCGCCGACCGTCATCAGGTTGCGCGGCGTAAAGATATCGCGGCTCATCTCCTGCAGGAACTCGTGGACCCGCGGACCGTCGGTATAAAAACGGCGGCCATCGCCCTGGGTATCCGACGGGAAGGTTTGATCTTTCGAAATCAGGTTGACCACATCGAGGCGCAGGCCGTCGACGCCGCGGTCGGCCCAGAACTCGCACACCTTTTTGAGTTCCGCACGGACCGCCGGGTTTTCCCAGTTGAGATCCGCCTGCTCTGCGGCGAACAGATGCAGGTAGTACTGTCCGCTCTCCGCGTGCCACTGCCAGGCGTTGCCGCCAAACTTCGAACGCCAGTTATTGGGCGGCGTTGTCGGTTCGCCATCGCGCCAGATATAAAACTGGCGGTACGGGCTCGCTTTATTCAACGACTCGCGGAACCAGGCGTGGGCGGTAGAGGTATGGTTGAAAACCATATCCAGCACGATACGGATCCCGCGGGCTTTCGCCTGAGCGACCAGTTCGTCGAAATCATCCAGCGTGCCGTAAGTGGGGTCGATGGCGGTATAGTTCGCGACATCGTAGCCGTTATCGACCTGCGGAGAGACGTAGAAAGGCGTCAGCCAGATGGCGTCCACGCCAAGTTTTTGCAGATAGTCGAGGCGCGAGGTGACCCCACGCAGATCGCCGGTACCGCTGCCGGTCGTGTCCTGGAAACTCTTCGGATAAATTTGATAAATAACGCCGTTTTGCCACCAGTGGGGGAGGGTATTCATATCGCTTTCCTGCTACAACGAAGGGGCGCCAGCGCGCCCCGGAAGAAAAAATCAGACAATCTGTAATGTGCCCTGACGGAACTTACGCTGATAAACGACGGTGGTGAGCACAATCGGCACCACTACCGCGATGACCATTGCTAAACCGTACACCTGCCAGTAAGTCGGTTGAATGGAGAGGATGCCCGGCAGCCCACCGACGCCGATCCCGTTCGCCATGACGCCATTCAGGCCGCACAGCAAGCCGGCAAGACCCGAGCCGATCATCGCGCAGAGCATCGGGAAGCGGTATTTCAGGTTGATCCCGTACATCGCCGGTTCGGTTACCCCGAGGTAGGCCGAGATAGCGGCCGGCACCGAGATCTCACGTTCGTTCTGTTTGCGGCTGGCGATAATAATCCCGACCACTGCCGAAGCCTGAGCGATGTTGGACAGCGCAATCAGCGGCCATACCGGCGTACCGCCCATGCTTTGAATCATCTGCATATCGATAGCCAGCGTGGTCTGATGGACCCCGGTAATGACCAATGGAGCGTAGAGGAAGCCGAACAGCGCGGCGCCAATCGGCGCGAAGCTACCGGTCATCAGGTGGCGCACGGCAAAGGCGACGCCATCGCCGATCATGCGGCCAAACGGACCGATAAAGGCGTGGGCGAGGAACACCGCCAGAATCAGGGAGCAGACCGGCACCACCACCAGATAGAGGTAGTCAGGCACGATGCGTTTCAGGCGTGTTTCGATAAAGCCGAGCGCCAGACCCGCCAGCAGCGCCGGGATGACCTGCGCCTGGTAGCCGACCTTCGCAATCGTAAACAGGCCGAAGTTCCATACTTCCGGCACCTGCTGGCCCAGCATATAAGCGTTCATCAGCTGTGGAGAGACCAGCGTGACGCCGAGCACGATGCCGAGGATCGGCGTGCCGCCCATTTTCTTCACCGCTGACCAGCAGATACCCACCGGCAGGTAGAAGAAGATGGCTTCGCCAATCAGCCACAGGAAGTCATAAATGGTTTTCAGCGACGGGTGCATTTGCGCCAGCGTTTGCCCGTTGCTCATCGGCAGATCGCCGATCACGTTACGGAAACCGAGGATCAGACCGCCGCTGATCAGCGCCGGCAGCAGCGGGAAGAAGATCTCGGCAAAATGCGAGATCAGCTGCTCGTGCCACTTCATATTTTGCCGCGCCGCCTGCTTGGCCTGTTCCTTATCGGCAGACGCTTTGCCGGTGGTCGCCAGCAGGGCTTTGTAGTAATCGCCGACTTCTGTGCCGATCACCACCTGGAACTGCCCGGCGTTGGTAAAGCAGCCTTTCACCATGCGAAGCTGCTCAATTTCTTTTGGTTTGGCGATGGCCGGATTGTTCAGCACAAAGCGTAGACGGGTAATACAGTGACTGACGGTCGCAATGTTATCGCGCCCGCCGACCAGTTCGATTAATTTATCGATGTCCTGCTGATTTACTTTGCTCATTATGAGGCCTCAAAACAGAGGGAAGAGATTGCGTAATGACCTGAGACGAATCCTAACCGCTCCGTTCAACTTTCAAAATGGGAACGTTCCCGAAACGCAGCAACGATCACATAAATCCAACAAACGAGCTTAAATCAGCGCGGCGGGAATGACGATTTGACGTGGTTCTGCCTGGCCGCCGATCTGGGCGATCAGCTGTTGGGCCGCCTGGCGACCGGCCTCGGCGTAACCGGGATTCACGGTCAGGATTTCCGGATGGAGGAACTTCATCAGCGGCGTACTGCCGACGCTGGCGACCTGCAGATGTCCAATACGTTGCTCTTGCAAATACTTGCTGGCGCCGAGGGCGAGGGTATCGGTCGCGCACAGCAGCGCGCTGGTATCGGGGGTCAGCACGCTGGCGACATTTTCATAGCCCTGTTTCATGGCCAGTCCCGGCAGGGCGGCAGACGGGGTCAACTGGTGCTGCTCGCAAAAATTGAGGTAGGCCTGATGGCGGCGTTGCCCGGTGGTGACGTCGCTATGCGGTACCCCGAGGAAGCTGATATGCCGATGGCCGCCATCGTACAGACGCTGCATCAGCATGTTCACCGCGCCGTTGTCGTCGTAGCAGACGGAGGCGAATCCCGGCGCGTCGCGGGCCAGCAGCACCATCGATTCCCGCCACGGCGTCAACATCTCTTCGGTAATGCCGGTAAAGCCGAACAGCACCACGCCGTCGATATTGCGGCGGGCGAGGATCCCAAGGTGCTCGCCGACCAGCGCGGGAGAGAACTGACTTTCCATCATAATCGGATCGTAACCCTGCTCGTAAAAGGCGGGCAGCATCGTCTGTACGGCAAGGTTTTCCGACAGCGAGTCAAGACGGGTGACGATAATCGCGACCACTTTATCGCTTTGACCACGCATCGCCCGCGCTGAGCGGGAGGGCGAGAAGCCGTGCTGCTGCATCACCGCCTCGACCCGTTCACGGGTGCGCTCATTGACGCCGCTTTCATTATTAAGCACGCGGGATACCGTCGATTTCCCGACGCCGCTTAAGCGCGCGATATCTTTGATGGTCAGCCGGTTTTGCATGCAGAGGTCTCGTCGTGGTCCGATAAAAGTGAGCCTAATGCTACTCAACCAAACCGCAATGAGCAAAGTCTGGTTTACGTCTTGTTTAGTTACGCGGGGTTATCATTAAGACAGTGGCTATAAATTGCCTGTTGTTCGCGGTACTCTCGCGCCGCTTTTACTCACTTACCGGAGATTATATGGACCCCGATCCCACTCCTCATCCTCGATGGAGTTATATCCTTTTCCGGTAAGCCTGCTTAGCACTGCTTTACCGGAAGCGTAAAGCAGTGACGTCCTTGATGTCCCTGCCATAAAAAAATAATACCGGACAGGTAAGGTTGTATCGTGCCTGTCTGTTTTGCCGCGTTCTTTTGTAAGAGCGTGGAGGGACTGTTTATGCTGAAAAATATCACCCGGCAGCTGTTTGCACAGCTCAGCCGCCATTTGCCGCGCCGACTGGTTCAGCGCGATCCGTTACCTGATGCCCGCAATCTGGCCACCGCGCCGATTCCGGATTCGCTGGGTAAGCACTGCCTGAACGTGGCGGCGATGGACGAAAATGAAATCTGGCGCGCCTTCGAAAGCCACCCGGAAGGGCTTAACGATGCCGAGGTTGCGCAGAAAATTGCCCGCCACGGCGATAACCAAATTCCGGCGCAAAAACCGGCGCCGTGGTGGGTGCACCTCTGGACCTGCTATCGCAACCCGTTCAACCTGCTGCTGACCGTGCTGGGTATTGTCTCGTATGCGACGGAAGACCTGTTTGCTGCCGGCGTGATTGCGCTGATGGTGGGGATCTCCACGCTGCTCAATTTCATTCAGGAAGCCCGCTCGACCAAAGCGGCGGATGCGCTGAAGGCGATGGTCAGCAACACCGCGACGGTGCTGCGGGTGGTCAATGAACAGGGCGAAAGCCGCTGGTGCGAACTGCCGATTGACCGCCTGGTGCCGGGCGATATCGTGAAGCTGTCGGCCGGGGATATGATCCCGGCGGACCTGCGTATTCTTCAGGCGCGGGATCTGTTCGTGGCCCAGGCATCGCTGACCGGTGAATCGCTGCCGGTGGAAAAAGTGGCCCGCAGCCGCGACCCGCAGCAGAACAACCCGCTTGAGTGCGATACCCTGTGCTTTATGGGCACCAACGTGGTGAGCGGGTCGGCGCAGGCGATGGTCTTCGCCACCGGCGGCAACACCTGGTTTGGTCAGTTGGCCGGGCGGGTTAGCGAGCAGGAGAGCGAACCCAATGCTTTCCAGAAAGGTATCAGCCGCGTCAGCATGCTGTTGATCCGCTTTATGCTGGTGATGGCGCCGGTGGTGCTGCTGATTAACGGCTACACCAAAGGCGACTGGTGGGAAGCGGCGCTGTTTGCCCTTTCGGTGGCGGTAGGCCTGACGCCGGAGATGTTGCCGATGATTGTCACCTCGACCCTGGCGCGCGGGGCGGTGAAGCTGTCGAAACAGAAAGTCATTGTGAAGCACCTCGACGCGATTCAGAACTTTGGCGCGATGGACATCCTGTGCACGGATAAAACCGGCACCCTGACTCAGGATAAAATCGTGCTGGAAAACCATACTGATATTTCCGGTAAGGTCAGCGAGCGGGTTCTGCATTGCGCATGGCTGAACAGCCACTATCAGACCGGGTTGAAAAACCTGCTCGATAAGGCGGTGCTGGAAGGCGTGGATCTGGATGCGGCGCGCCAGCTTTCTGAACGCTGGCAGAAAGTCGATGAAATTCCGTTCGACTTCGAACGTCGCCGTATGTCGGTGGTGGTGAGTGAACAGGATGGCGTGCATCAGCTGATCTGCAAAGGCGCGCTACAGGAGATCCTGAACGTCTCGACTCAGGTACGGCATAACGGTGAAATCGTGCCGCTGGACGATACCATGCTGCGCCGTATCAAACGCGTCACCGATACCCTGAATCGCCAGGGGCTGCGCGTGGTGGCGGTGGCGACCAAATATCTGCCCGCCCGCGAAGGCGACTATCAGCGCATTGACGAGTCCGATCTGATCCTTGAAGGCTACATCGCCTTCCTCGACCCGCCGAAAGAGACCACCGCCCCGGCGCTGAAAGCGCTGAAGGCCAGCGGGATTACCGTCAAAATTCTCACCGGCGATAGCGAGCTGGTGGCGGCGAAAGTGTGCCATGAAGTGGGTCTGGACGCCGGCGAGGTCGTCACCGGTAGCCAGATTGAAGGTATGAGCGATGACGAGCTGGCGGCGCTGGCCAAACGCACGACCCTGTTTGCCCGTCTTGCGCCGTTACATAAAGAGCGTATCGTCACGCTGCTTAAACGCGAAGGCCATGTGGTCGGCTTTATGGGCGACGGCATCAACGATGCGCCGGCGCTGCGCGCGGCGGATATCGGTATCTCCGTGGATGGCGCGGTGGATATTGCGCGTGAAGCGGCGGATATTATTCTGCTGGAAAAAAGCCTGATGGTGCTGGAAGAGGGGGTGATCGAAGGACGCCGCACTTTCGCCAACATGCTGAAGTACATCAAAATGACCGCCAGTTCGAACTTTGGTAACGTCTTCAGCGTGCTGGTGGCGAGCGCCTTTCTGCCGTTCCTGCCGATGCTGCCGCTGCACTTGCTGATCCAGAACCTGCTGTACGATGTATCCCAGGTGGCGATCCCGTTTGATAACGTCGACGACGAGCAGATTCAAAAACCGCAGCGCTGGAACCCCTCGGAACTGGGGCGCTTTATGGTCTTCTTTGGCCCGATAAGCTCGATTTTCGATATCCTGACCTTCTGCCTGATGTGGTGGGTGTTCCAGGCCAATGTGCCGGAAGCCCAGACGCTGTTCCAGTCGGGCTGGTTTATTGAAGGGCTGCTGTCGCAAACGCTGATTGTGCATATGATCCGTACGCGACGCATTCCGTTTGTTCAGAGCCGCGCCGCGTGGCCGCTGTTTGCCATGACGCTGGTGGTGATGCTGGTTGGTATCGCGCTGCCGTTCTCGCCGCTGGCGGGCTATCTGCAGCTGCAGGCCCTGCCGCTGAGCTACTTCCCGTGGCTGATTGCTATTCTGGCAGGCTACATGACGCTGACGCAGATGGTAAAAGGCTTCTACAGCCGTCGCTACGGCTGGCAATAACCCCTCTTTGTGCCGACCGTTCTCCCTCAAGGGAGGACGGTCTTTTTGGCATTTCTCTTAAATCTCAGAAAGTTGTGAACCCCGTCATCCCCTTTGCTTGACGCTCTTTTGCGCGCATGTTAACCCAATGTTTTGCTTTTTTTGGCCCGTCATCACAAGGAAAACTCATGCTTAACTCTGTGCGTTATGGCCTGCTGACCAGCGGATTATTATTTGGCGCGATGGCACATGCCGCTCCGGCCGGCGATCTGCCGCTGATGCCGTGGCCGGCTCACGTCGAACGCCCGCAATCGCCGGGCGCGTTGGTGTTGAATCATCAGCTGACGCTGAACGTGACCGGCGACGTGCCCGGCGACGCCGTAGGCCGCTGGCGCGAGCGCATTGCCCGCCAGACCGGCTGGACGCTACAACCGCAAATGGCGCCGGTTAACACGCCGACAATTCACGTGGTGGTGGCCAAAAAAGTGCCGGCGATTCCTCGCCCTGACAGTGATGAAAGCTACCAGCTGAAGGTGACCGCCGAGGGCGTTACCCTCAAGGCGAATACCCGGTTTGGCGCGCTGCGCGGGATGGAAACGCTGCTCCAGCTGATGCACAACGGCGCTGAAAATACGGCGATTCCTTACGTCACGATTGATGATGCGCCGCGCTTCCCGTGGCGCGGGCTGCTGCTGGATTCCGCTCGCCACTTCATACCGCTGGAGGCTATTAAACGCCAGATTGACGGCATGGCGGCGGCTAAACTGAACGTTTTCCACTGGCATCTGACCGACGATCAGGGCTGGCGCTTCGCTTCCACGCGGTATCCGAAACTGCAACAGAAGGCCAGCGACGGGCTGTTTTATACTCAGGCGCAGATGAAAGAGGTGGTGCGCTACGCGGCGGACCGTGGCATTCGCGTGGTGCCGGAAATCGATATGCCCGGCCACGCGTCTGCGATTGCGGTGGCCTACCCGGAGCTGATGAGCGCTCCGGGGCCCTACGACATGGAGCGTCATTGGGGCGTACTGAAACCCGTGCTCGATCCCAGCAAAGAGACCACCTACGCCTTTGCCGAGGCGATAATCGGCGAGCTGGCGGCTATTTTCCCGGACCCGTATCTGCATATCGGCGGCGATGAGGTTGACGACAGTCAGTGGAAAGCGAATCCGACTATCCAGGCATTTATGCGCGAGAAGGGGCTGGCCGATAGCCACGCGCTGCAGGCGTACTTCAACCGCAGGCTGGAGGCGATCCTCGAAAAATACCATCGGCAGATGGTGGGCTGGGACGAAATTTATCACCCGGACCTGCCGAAAAGCATTCTGATTCAGTCCTGGCAGGGGCAGGATGCGCTGGGCGAGGTGGCAAAACAGGGCTATCGCGGGATCCTCTCCACCGGTTTCTATCTCGACCAGCCGCAGTACACCGCCTATCACTATCGCAATGAAATTGTGCCTCAGGGGCTGAACGGCGTGGATACGATAAGTGATAACGACAGCGCGCAGAGCTGGAGCTTCTCGATGCCGCGGCTGAAGGGCAGCGCGGTTGAGGGGAGCTTTACACTGGTTAAAGGCGAGGGCGGCTGGCGCGGTTTTATTGATTTCAAAGGCAAATCTCGTCGTGCGGTGCAGGATATTGAATGGGGCGACGACGATCGGCTGACCTTTCGGGTCGACACCTGGATGGGGGAAACCCGACCGGTGCTGCGCGTGAACGACGATAAGCTGGGCGGCTATTTCCTGCTGGGCAACACCCGCTATCCGGTCAGCGGGCAAAAGCTGGAAGCGGTGCCCCAGGGCACGCCGCCGGTGGTCCCGGATACGGACCAGCAGAAAAACCTGCTCGGCGGTGAGGCGGCGCTGTGGGCGGAAAACGTGGCGGCGCCGGTGCTGGATATTAAACTCTGGCCGCGGGCCTTTGCGGTGGCGGAGCGGCTGTGGTCGGCGCAGGATGTCAACGACAGCGATAACATGTATCAGCGGCTCCAGGCGATGGACAGCTGGTCTACGGTGTCGGTTGGCCTGCAGCAACATACCCAGCAGCTGGTGCAGTTCACGCGCTTAGCCAACGGCAGCAGCACCCTGCCGCTGCAAATTCTCGCTCAGGCGCTGGAGCCGGCACACTACTACACCCGCCAGCATCTGAAATATCAGGCTAATCATTATCATCTGTTTGAGCCGCTGAACCGTCTGGCCGATGCGCTACCGGCGGAAAGCGCCACCGTGCGCAGCCTCGATCGTTGGGCGGCGCGCTTGATCAGCGATGCTGAAGACAGCGAAAGCGCGGATGCGCTGCGCCATATTTTTACCCTCTGGCAAAATAATATCGCCGATGCGCAGGCGCTGACGGAAAACAGCTATCAGCTGGCGGCGATAAAGCCGGTGGTGGCGCAGGTGGATAAGCTGGCGACGCTGGGGATACGGTTGACCGATCTGGTGGCGCGTCAGGGAACGCTGGATGATAAAGAGTATGCGTCGGTTCAGGCGCAGCTCGACGAGGCGGCGAAAACCCAGGATGAGCTGGTGATTGCGGCGGTCTATCCGCTGGAGAAACTGCTGCGGGCGACGAAGGTCGAGTAGTGAAACTCCCTCACCCGGCGCAGCGATAAAGGCGCATGGGTGAGGGGATGCGAGGCTTAGCGACGAATCGCGATCGCTTCGATCTCGATTTTCACATCTTTCGGCAGGCGAGCCACTTCCACACAGGAACGTGCCGGGAAGGTCGCATTATGCTCGCTGAAAAACGCTTCATAAGCGGCATTCACGGTGGCGAAGTCGTTGAGATCTTTAACGAATACGGTGGTTTTAACAATGTCGCCGACTTTCAGGCCTGCGGCTTCAACGATAGCTTTGACGTTGTCCAGAGACTGACGCGCCTGCGCGGCGACATCTTCCGGCACGCTACCGGTTTTCGGATCGACGGGGATCTGGCCGGAAGTGATGATCATGCTGCCCAGATCAACACCCTGAACATACGGGCCGATTGCTGCTGGTGCATTTTCCGTCGCGATAGTTTTAGACATGAGTTCTCCTGAATAACAGCATTATTAAGTAGTGACGCAAAATCCTTCGAGTTGCATCGACGCGGCACGGGGCGAACCGCCCGCACGGCCGACAAAGAAGCAGCTTGAAGGATAGCGCGTAGGGAACCCGGCCATTATAGGGAGCCGGGTTGCCAATACCAACCTCAATTAGTTGGCCAGAACCACATAATGCGAAAACTCTTTTTCACAATATTTGCACTTCAACGCGATATCGTTTTCCCGCTTTTTCACTGCAAAGCTGGAGGAAACCGGCTCAGCGTGGCTGATACAGTTGCTGTTCGGGCAGACCAGCACGCTGTTAATCCGATCCGGCAGATTCGGGCGTGACTTACCGACCACTTCATAATCATCGATGCGGTTGACCGTGGCATGCGGGGCATACAGCGCCAGCTGGTTCACCTGCTCGTCGGTGAGGAAGGTATTCTCAATTTTTACCAGGTCCTTGCGGCCCATTTCACCTGACGGCAGGTTCAGGCCGATGGTGATACGCTGATCCGTTTCGGTCAGTTTGAACAACGTCAGCAGTTTAAAGCCCACCTGCGCAGGGATGTGGTCGATAACGGTGCCACGTTTAATGGCTTCTACCTGCAGTTTATTATCGTGTGTCATGGTCGTTTCCCCTTACAGAGCCAGCTCGCTATTCAGTACCAGTGCCAGTAACGCCTGGCGTGCGAAGATGCCGTTGCCGGCCTGCTGGAAGTACCAGGCGTGCGGCGTTTTATCGACATCGGTGGTGATTTCATCAATGCGCGGCAGCGGGTGCAGCACTTTCATATTGTGACGGGCGCCTTCGAGGTCGGCGGCGCGCAGGACAAACTGCGCTTTGACGTTGGCGTATTCCGACGGGTCAAGACGCTCTTTCTGGACGCGGGTCATGTACAGAATATCCAGCTCCCCCATCACTTCATCAATGGCGCTGTGCACGCTCCAGGCAATCCCTTTCTCATCCAGCATATCGAGGATGTACTGCGGCATCGCCAGCGCATCCGGGGCGATAAAGTAGAAGCGGTTGCCGTTAAATTTCGCCAGCGCCTGGGTCAGCGAATGGACGGTGCGGCCATATTTGAGGTCACCGACCATCGCGACGTTGAGGTTTTCCAGACGGCCCTGAGTTTCCTGGATGGTGAAGAGATCCAGCAGGGTCTGCGTCGGGTGCTGGTTAGCGCCATCGCCGGCGTTGAGGACCGGAATACCGCCGGAAAACTCGGTCGCCAGACGCGAAGCCCCTTCCTGCGGGTGACGCATCACGATGGCGTCGACGTAGGTGCTGATGACCGAAATGGTGTCGGCCAGGGTTTCGCCTTTTTTGCCCAGCGAGGTGTTGCTGCTGTCGGAGAAGCCCACCACGCTGGCGCCGAGGCGGTGCATCGAGGTTTCAAACGACAGACGGGTACGGGTGGAGGCTTCAAAGAAACAGCTGGCGATAACCTTATGCTTCAGCAGTTCCGGCTGTGGGTTCGCTTTCAGTTTTGCAGCGGTCGCCAGGACCAGTTCGAGGTCTTCTCGGCTGAGATCGTTTATGGAAATGATATGTTTTTGATATAGCGGGTTAGCCATGTTTATCTCCTGACGCCTGGGCAAAAAAAAAGCCCCTTAAATAAGGGGCTTCGAGAATTCATTGAGCAACGGAAAGAAAAACGCTACGCCAGCGCCTGTGTTCAGACGCGGTAAGACAGAATGTCGTACGCAGTAGACCATGCTTCCTCCCGGCAAATCGACCGGCATTATACGCAGCTCAAATTTCGGATCAAGCGATTAGTACACAAACAAGAAAACGATTGCTTCGATAAGGCTGCGCCAGCGCAAAAAACCGTAAAAAAGAGGTGGTATGGCAGTGTGAAGGGGCGTATAAAAACAAAAATGAAAAGCTGTTTTATCTTTGAGAGGTTCTATGATCGTTGGTCACATTCACCATCTGCAGGCCTGGCTGCCGGACGCGTTGCGTCAGGCGATTGAGCACGTTAAAGCCCACGTGAGCGAAGAGACGCCGCCCGGCAAATACGATATTGACGGTAGCAACGTGTTTTATATGATTTCGGAAGATACGACCGAACCTCTTGCCGCCCGCCGCGCGGAATACCATGCGCGCTATCTGGATATCCAGATTGTGCTGCGCGGCCAGGAGGCCATGACCTTCAGCACCCGCCCTGCCGCTGGCACCCCGGACATCGACTGGCTGGCGGAGAGAGATATTGCGTTTCTGTCGGCCGGCGAACAGGAGCAAACCGTCATTCTGAACGAGGGCGATTTTGTGGTCTTTTACCCGGGAGAAGTGCATAAGCCGCTGTGTGCCGTAGGCGAACCGGCCAAAGTGCGTAAGGCGGTAGTGAAGATCCTGATGGCGTAAAAAATCCCCGGGTGGCGCGACGCTTACCGGGGCTACGGGGAGGTAGCCCGGATAAGTCTGGTTGCCCGGATAAGCGTCGCGCAATCCGGGAACATCCCGCGAGAGAACGACTATTTACTCAGCGTCGCCACCATCACCGCTTTGATGGTGTGCATCCGGTTTTCCGCCTGATCGAAGACGATGCTTGCCGGCGACTCAAAGACCTCGTCAGTCACTTCCATGCCGCCATGCAGGCCGTATTCCGCCGCCATCTGTTGACCAAGGGTCGTTTGATCGTCATGGAACGCGGGCAGACAGTGCAGAAATTTCACCTGCGGATTACCGGTCAGCGCCATCATGTCGCTATTCACCTGATAAGCGCGCAGTAACGCAATGCGCTCCGCCCATTTCTCTTTGGCTTCGCCCATCGAGACCCACACGTCGGTGTAGATAAAGTCGGCCCCTTTCACGCCCGCCGCGATATCTTCGGTCAGCGTGATGTTGCCGCCGCGTTTCTGCGCCAGCGCCCGGCATTCCGCCACCAGATTCTCTTCGGGCCAGCAGGCCTTCGGAGCCACCAGGCGCAGATCCAGGCCGGTCAAGGCCGCGGCTTCGAGCATGGAGTTGCCCATGTTGTTGCGGGCGTCGCCTGCATACACCAGGGTCATTTCGTTAAAGGCTTTCCCCGGCAGATGCTCCTGCATGGTCAAGAGATCCGCCAGCAGCTGGGTAGGATGAAACTCGTTGGTCAGGCCGTTCCATACCGGAACACCGGCATATTCGGCAAGGGTTTCGACCACTTCCTGACCATGGCCGCGGTACTGAATACCGTCATACATCCGGCCCAGCACACGGGCGGTATCTTTAATGGATTCTTTATGGCCGATCTGGCTGCCGCTTGGCCCGAGATAAGTGACGCGGGCACCCTGATCAAATGCGGCAACTTCGAAAGAGCATCGTGTCCGGGTAGAGTCTTTTTCGAAGATGAGCGCGATGTTTTTTCCAGCCAGATGCTGGATTTCAATACCGTTTTTTTTATCGGTTTTTAGTCTGGCCGCCAGCTTCAGCAGGGCGGTGATTTCCGCAGGGGTAAAATCGAGTAACTTTAAAAAATGCTTCTGGTAAAACGCGGACATGATTCCCTCACATGGCTTAAGCCCCTTATTGAATTAAAATTCAATTTATATGTATGAATATTCATTTGCAACCCCGTGACACAAATCTTTCGCACAAAGGTGGAGGCAATCACGGCGGTATGTGACAATAGAAGTATCTGCCGCACATTATGAGGAACGAGCCATGGCAAACCCGGAACTACTGGAAGAACAGCGTGAAGAAACGCGTCTGATTATCGAAGAGCTGCTCGAAGACGGCAGCGATCCGGACGCGCTGTACACCATTGAACACCATCTCTCTGCCGACGACTTTGAAACGCTGGAGAAAGTGGCTGTCGAGGCCTTCAAGCTGGGTTACGAAGTGACCGAGCCGGAAGAGCTGGAAGTGGAAGAAGGCGAAGTGGTTATCTGCTGTGACATCCTGAGCGAAAGCGCCCTGAAGGTGGAGCTGATTGATGCCCAGGTTGAGCAACTGATGACGCTGGCGGAAAAATTCGGCGTCGAATATGACGGTTGGGGCACTTACTATGAAGACCCGAACGGTGAAGAGGGCGATGAAGAAGATGACGACGATCTCGTCGATGAAGACGATGACGGCGTTCGCCACTAAGTAAATCTGCACGTCATCCTTCAGGCCGCGTCTTTGCTGGCTGCGCACAGGAACCCCGGCGACATCGTTCTCTATGTTGTCGGGGTTTTCGTCTCGTTATACCCTGAACAATAATTGTGTCTGTTTGGATGCGATAACGGCCGGCAGCCGTTACCGTATAGCAAGGAACCTCAATGGACTACCCGCAAATACTCGCCCCCGTACGTCACTTCCTGCACTGCCCAACGCCACAGGCGTGGATCGATGAAGCCCGTAAGCCGGAAAATCTCCCGCTGCTGCTGACTGATCATATGGTCTGCGAGCTAAAAGCGGCGCAAAACGCGCTGCTGCTGGTGCGTAAATATGTTGCTGATAAACAAGGGGCCGACGAGCTGCTGGCCTGCCTGAAGCCGTATGAGGACTTTACCTACCGCTGGGGGCCCGAGCCGGATTTCATCGCGCTGCATAAACGAATTAATAAAAGCGCCATGCCGCAAACCGACGATCCCTGGAGCCGTCAGCTGGTGGACAGCATGGTACTGCTGATTAAAGAAGAGCTGCACCATTTCTGGCAGGTGCGGGAAATGATGCAGGCCCACGACATCCCGTACGTCAAAATCACCGCCAGTAATTATGCCCGCGGGTTGCGCAGAGAGGTGCGCTCCCACGAACCGGTGATGCTGATCGATAAGCTGATTTGCGGCGCCTACATTGAAGCGCGATCCTGCGAGCGCTTTGCCGCGCTGGCGCCGTGGCTGAATGACGATCTGCAAAAGTTCTATCTGTCGCTGCTGCGCTCCGAAGCGCGGCACTATCAGGACTATCTGGATTTGGCGCAGCAGATTGCCGAAGAGGATATCAGCGAACGTATTCACCAGCTTGGCGAGGCGGAGGCGGCGCTGATTAACGCCCCGGAGGCCGAATTCCGTTTCCACAGCGGCGTGCCGATGGTCGCGGCGTAAAGAGCCTTTCCCCGAAGGCGGAGCGTTCCGCGCCTGTCCGGGCTACCAAACCGCCGGGTAACCTGAGGGGGGAGAGCCGTCGCCCCGGTAACTATCGCGTGACCGGGGAACCGCGGCTGACGGCGACGAGCCGTTACAGCGTTTTCAGCATCCGCACTTCGCAATCGACATGACCGGTGCAGCCAAGCGGCCCGTCGATATGTTCGAAGCCCAGGCGCTCATACAGCCCGACGGCTTCTTTCAGGAAGGCGGTGGTTTCCAGATAGCAGCGTTTGAAACCCTGCTCGCGGGCATAATCTAACGCCAGCAGCGCCAGCTTTTTCGCCAGCCCCTGGCCACGGGCAGAGGTCATAAAATACATTTTCTGTAGTTCGCAGATATCCGGTTCGCTATGCGCCAGCGGGGCAATGCCGCCGCCGCCGACCACCTGACCCTCCTGTTCAACCACCCAATAGGCGGAGCCCGGCTGGCTGTAGAGCTCAAAAAGCTCATCGAGGTTAGGGTCGGCGACCGTATAGCCTTTATCGGCCGTCAGGCCGTATTCCGCAGAAACCTGGCGGATAACGTTGGCGATAGCTGCATTATCTTCAGCGGTGATGCGGCGCAGCGACGCCGTAATGGTCGCGCTCGTATTCATACGATGACTCATAGCAAAAAATGACGGATGGTGTTGTTAATAACATCGCGAGCGGGGGAAGCGCAAGCGGGTATCGCGGATAAAAACGCCCCTTGCCTGAGCCGGCAAGGGGCGGGAGGGTTACAGCGCGGCGATGACCGCCTGCTGTTCGATCAGTTTGCTTTTCGCTTCGGCATAACCGTCCAGCTTCTCACGCTCTTTGGCGATCACCGCTTCCGGTGCGCGAGCGACAAAGCCTTCGTTGGCCAGTTTGCTTTCGATGCGGCTGATTTCACCGTCGATCTTCGCCACTTCTTTCGCCAGACGCGCCAGCTCATCTTCTTTGTTGATGAGACCCGCCATCGGGATCAGCAGCTCGGCGCCGTCGATGATTTTGGTGACGGAAACCGGACCTTTGTCATCGGCTGGCAGTACGGTAATGCTTTCCAGACGCGCCATGGACTGCAGGAAGCTCTGGTTGTCGGTCACGCGACGCTGAGCGTCAGCGCTGCAACCGCGCAGCAGCAGTTCGAGCGGTTTGCCCGGGGCGATGTTCATTTCCGCACGGATATTACGCACCGCGACGATCGCCTGCTTCAGCCATTCGGTATCGGCCAGCGCCGCTTCATCAACCTGCGCCGCATCGTAAGCCGGGAACGGCTGCAGCATGATGGTGTCCGCATCGATACCGACGATGGTTTTCACCCGCTGCCAGATGGTTTCAGTGATGAACGGAATGATCGGGTGCGCCAGACGCAGCAGACCTTCCAGCACGGTCACCAGGGTATGGCGCGTACCGCGCAGCTCAGCTTCAGAGCCGCCGGTCATCACCGGTTTGGTCAGCTCCAGATACCAGTCGCAGAACTGGTTCCAGGTGAACTCATACAGGATGCCCGCGGCGATGTCGAAGCGGAAGTTATCCAGCGCTTCACGGTACGCTTTCACGGTCTGGTTGAATTCGGCAAGGATCCAACGGTCCGCCAGCGACAGCACTTTCTCGCCGCCGTTGAAGCCGCAGTCCTGACCTTCGGTATTCATCAGCACGAAGCGGCTGGCGTTCCACAGCTTGTTACAGAAGTTACGGTAACCTTCCAGACGCTTCATATCCCAGTTGATGTCGCGGCCGGTAGAGGCCAGCGCCGCCAGGGTGAAGCGCAGGGCGTCGGTGCCGTGCGGCTCAATACCGTTCGGGAACTGTTTCTCGGTGCGTTTGGCAATTTTCTCCGCCAGCTGCGGCTGCATCATGTTGCCGGTGCGTTTCTCCAGCAGCTCTGGCAGGGAGATGCCGTCAACCATATCCAGCGGGTCAATGACGTTGCCCTTGGATTTGGACATCTTCTGCCCTTCGTCGTCACGAATCAGACCGGTCATGTAGACGGTATGGAACGGTACCTGCGGCTTGCCGTTTTCATCTTTGATAAAGTGCATGGTCATCATGATCATGCGGGCAATCCAGAAGAAGATGATGTCGAAACCGGAGACCATCACGCTGGTTGGGTGGAACTGACGCAGCGCGTCGGTGTTTTCCGGCCAGCCGAGGGTGGAGAAGGTCCACAGCGCGGAGGAGAACCAGGTATCCAGAACGTCTTCGTCCTGACGCAGCGCAACGTCGGCGGAGAGGTTATTCTCCTGACGCACTTCGTCTTCGGTACGGCCAACATAAACGTTGCCTTCGTTGTCATACCACGCCGGGATACGGTGACCCCACCACAGCTGACGGGAGATACACCAGTCCTGAATATCGCGCATCCAGGAGAAGTACATGTTTTCGTACTGCTTCGGCACGAACTGAATGTCGCCGTTTTCAACCGCTTCTACGGCAGGCTTCGCCAGTACGTCGGCACGCACGTACCACTGGTCGGTCAGCATCGGCTCGATCACCACGCCGCCACGGTCGCCGTACGGCACGGTCAGATCGTGAGGTTTGATCTCTTCGAGCAGGCCGAGCGCATCGATGGCCGCCACAACGGCTTTACGCGCAGCGAAACGCTCCAGATTCTGGAATTCAGCCGGGATCTCTGCGGAGTAAACCCCGGACTCTTCGCCTTTGGTGTCGTACACCTGCGCGCTTTCGCGGATGTCGCCGTCAAAGGTCAGGATATTGATCATCGGCAGGGCGTGACGTTTCCCGACTTCATAGTCGTTAAAGTCGTGCGCCGGGGTGATTTTCACGCAGCCGGTGCCTTTTTCCATGTCGGCGTGTTCGTCGCCGACGATCGGAATGCGGCGGTCAACCAGCGGCAGAATCACGAATTTGCCGATCAGGTCTTTGTAACGCGGGTCTTCCGGGTTAACGGCCACGCCGGTGTCGCCCAGCAGGGTTTCCGGACGGGTGGTCGCGACAACCAGGTAATTTTTCCCGTCGGCGGTTTTTGCGCCGTCGGCCAGCGGGTAGCGGATGTGCCACATGGAGCCTTTAGACTCGCGGTTTTCCACTTCCAGATCGGAGATAGCGGTACGCAGTTTCGGGTCCCAGTTAACCAGGCGCTTGCCGCGGTAAATCAGGTCTTCTTTGTACAGACGAACAAAGACTTCTTTTACGGCGTTGGAGAGGCCTTCATCCATGGTGAAGCGCTCGCGCTCCCAGTCCACGGAGTTGCCCAGGCGACGCATCTGACGGGTAATGGTACCGCCGGATTCCGCTTTCCACTGCCAGATTTTATCGATAAAGGCATCGCGACCGTAGTCGTGGCGAGTTTTCCCTTCTTCTGCGGCAATCTTACGCTCAACCACCATCTGGGTCGCGATACCCGCGTGGTCGGTACCGGCCTGCCACAGAGTATTTTTACCCTGCATGCGCTGGTAGCGAATCATGGTATCCATGATGGTTTGCTGGAAGGCATGACCCATATGCAAACTGCCGGTGACGTTCGGCGGCGGGATCATGATGCAGAAGCTCTCCTGGCTTTCATCACCATTCGGTTTGAAATAGCCCTGCTTTTCCCAATGCTCGTAGAGCGGCTGTTCGATATCTTGTGGGTTGTATGTCTTTTCCATTATTTCCAGGTTGCCGTATTCAGGTTGAAACCAGCCATGCGGTACGCTTTGTAGCGTTCGCGCGCCAGTTGTTTCAGAGAATCTTCGTAAGGGACAAAGTCTATCACTTCTGTGAAAGCGGTGGCAAAATCTGCAAAGTTTAGCCGCAGACTGATCAGAATATCCCGCGGGCTGCTGTTGCGCTTTTGCGGCCAGGCGATCTCCACCGGCGCTCCGCCTCTGGGACCTTCTCCCGCCAGATTATGCGGGACAAAGCTTTCCGAAGGGCGGGCCCACAGCGCTTCATCCAGACGGATGGCCTGCTGTTCGTCTTCACAGGCGATAAGCACGCGTTTGCCGCTACGCCAACGTTCTGCGGCAATGTCACACACCAGTTGTTCAACGGCGCTTAAACCGTCTTGTTGTGTGTCGTTGTCCAGAAGGTAGAACGTTGCGTTTTTCATATATGGGGCTTCTTGTGGTGACTTTAAATGCTTAAGCCGGGCGGCGCTGCGCTGACCCGGCCTACAAACGGCATCTTTGCGTAGGCCCGGCAAGCGTAGCGCCGCCGGGCATCAGACGGCAATTACTCTTCGCCGGTAAACCCGGCGCGATTGAGCAGGAACTGCGACAGCAGAGCGACCGGACGGCCGGTGGCGCCTTTCGCTTTCCCGGAACGCCAGGCGGTGCCGGCGATATCCAGGTGTGCCCAGTTGTACTTACGGGCAAAGCGCGACAGGAAGCAGCCGGCGGTGATCGCGCCGCCAGGACGCCCGCCGATGTTGGCCATATCCGCGAAGTTTGACTCCAGCTGATCCTGGAATTCGTCGCCCAGCGGTAAGCGCCATGCGCGGTCGCCCGCCAGTTCGGATGCGCCGATCAGCTCGTGAGCCAGCGGATTGTGGTTAGACATCAGGCCGGTGATGTGATGGCCCAGGGCAATCACGCAGGCGCCGGTCAGCGTGGCGACGTCAATCACCGCTTCCGGTTCGAAACGCTCAACATAGGTCAGTACATCGCACAGCACCAGACGGCCTTCGGCGTCGGTATTCAGCACTTCAACGGTTTGACCGGACATGGTGGTCAGGACGTCGCCCGGACGATAGGCGCGGCCGCCAGGCATGTTTTCACAGCCGGCGAGGACGCCGATCACGTTCAGCGGCAGCTGCAGTTCAGCAACCATGCGCATCACGCCGTAGACCGCCGCCGCGCCGCACATGTCGTACTTCATCTCGTCCATGCCTTCGGCAGGCTTGATGGAGATGCCGCCGGAGTCAAAGGTCAGCCCTTTGCCGACCAGAACGATCGGGCGCGCGTCTTCCGCCGGGTTGCCTTTGTATTCAATCACCGACATCAGCGACTCATTCTGCGAACCGTTGCCAACCGCCAGGTAAGAGTTCATACCCAGCTCTTTCATCTGCTGTTCGCCGATGACGCGGGTGATCACATTCTTACTGTAGGTATCGGCCAGCTGACGGGCCTGAGAGGCCAGATAGGCGGCGTTACAGATGTTGGGCGGCATATTGCCGAGATCTTTCGCCGCTTTGATACCGGCGGCAATGGCCAGTCCGTGCTGGATGGCGCGTTCGCCGCTGGTCAGCTCGCGACGGGTCGGGACGTTGAAGACCATTTTACGCAGCGGGCGACGCGGCTCGCTTTTGTTGGTTTTCAACTGATCGAAGCTGTACAGCGTCTCTTTGGCGGTCTCAACGGCCTGGCGAACTTTCCAGTAGTTGTTACGGCCTTTCACGTGCAGTTCGGTCAGGAAGCAGACGGCTTCCATTGAACCGGTATCATTCAAAGTATTAATGGTTTTCTGAATGACCTGCTTGTACTGACGCTCGTCCAGCTCACGCTCTTTGCCACAGCCAATCAGCAGAATACGTTCTGACAGAATGTTGGGCACATGGTGCAGCAGCAGCGTCTGGCCAGGCTTACCTTCCAGTTCACCGCGACGCAGCAGCGCGCTGATATAGCCGTCACTGATTTTATCGAGTTGTTCGGCAATCGGGGAGAGGCGACGCGGTTCAAAGACGCCGACTACGATACAGGCACTCCGCTGTTTCTCCGGGCTACCGCTTTTTACACTGAACTCCATGCACTACGCTCCTGAATCTTAAAGACAACGACGGTGGCTACGGATAGAATTGCAAGCTTTCGTAACTCATGTCCGCTGTTGCGGTGACTTCGTGTTAATCTTAACGTTATTACGGCTTTGGTTCGTCAGAAAAAAACCTGATACGCGGAACCAGTGAGTCATTTAATCTTAGCGATGATTTCGAAGACCAAAGAGAATAAATGACGTTTAAGCCATGAAACAAGCAATTTTCCTGCAATAAGACGGGTTTTTACGGGCGTATTTATAGTGATAATCATAAGATATCTGGTTCGTGAGACGCTGAAAAGCCAGTTGGCGATCCTGTTCATCCTGTTACTGATTTTCTTTTGCCAGAAACTGGTCAGGATCCTTGGCGCCGCGGTGGATGGCGATATCCCGACAAATCTGGTGCTCTCGCTGTTAGGGCTGGGCGTACCGGAAATGGCGCAGCTCATTCTGCCCCTGAGTTTATTCCTCGGGCTGCTGATGACGCTGGGCAAACTGTATACCGAAAGTGAAATCACGGTGATGCATGCCTGCGGCCTGAGTAAGGCCGTACTGGTGAAAGCGGCGATGATCCTCGCGCTGTTTACCGGCGCGGTGGCGGCGGTCAACGTGATGTGGGCCGGCCCCTGGTCGTCCCGCCATCAGGACGAAGTGCTGGCGGAAGCGAAAGCCAACCCCGGGATGGCGGCGCTGGCCCAGGGGCAGTTTCAGCAGGCCAGCGATGGCAGCGCCGTGCTGTTTATTGAAAACGTCAACGGCAAGCGCTTCCATGATGTCTTCCTGGCGCAGCTGAAGCCGAAAGGTAACGCGCGACCTTCCGTCGTGGTGGCCGATTCCGGCGAACTGACGCAGAAGAAAGACGGTTCGCAGGTGGTGACCATGAATCAGGGTACCCGCTTTGAAGGTACGGCGATGCTACGCGATTTCCGCATCACCGATTTTAAAAATTACCAGGCCATTATTGGCCATCAGGCGGTGGCCTCGGACCCTGACGACACCGAACAGATGGGCATGCGCACGCTGTGGCGCACCGATACTGACCGCGCGCGCGCCGAGCTGCACTGGCGCTTCACGCTGGTGGCGACGGTGTTCATTATGGCGTTGATGGTGGTTCCGCTGAGCGTGGTGAACCCGCGTCAGGGCCGCGTGCTGTCGATGCTGCCGGCGATGCTGCTGTATCTGGTCTTCTTCCTGCTGCAAACCTCGATTAAGTCAAACGGCGGTAAAGGTAAAATCGACCCGATGATCTGGATGTGGGGGATTAACCTGCTCTACTTCGCGCTGGCCGTGCTGCTGAACCTGTGGGATACGGTGCCGATGCGCCGCTTCCGTGCCCGTTTTAACAAAGGAGCGGTGTGATGCAGGCGTTTGGCGTACTCGACCGTTATATCGGTAGGACGATTTTCAACACCATCATGATGACGCTGTTCATGCTGGTTTCGCTCTCGGGCATTATCAAGTTTGTCGACCAGTTGAAAAAAGCCGGCCAGGGCAGCTACGACGCGCTCGGTGCCGGGCTCTATACCCTCCTCAGCGTGCCAAAAGATGTGCAGATTTTCTTCCCGATGGCGGCGCTGCTTGGCGCCCTGCTTGGCCTGGGGATGCTGGCGCAGCGCAGCGAACTGGTGGTGATGCAGGCCTCCGGCTTCACCCGATTACAGGTGGCGCTGGCGGTGATGAAAACCGCGATTCCGCTGGTGCTGCTGACCATGGCGATCGGTGAATGGGTGGCGCCGCAGGGCGAGCAGATGGCGCGTAATTATCGCGCCCAGCAGATGTACGGCGGTTCGCTGCTGTCGACCCAGCAGGGGCTGTGGGCGAAAGACGGCCATAACTTCGTTTATATCGAACGGGTGAAAGGCAACGATGAGCTGGGCGGCGTGAGTATTTACGCGTTTAACGACCAGCGCCGTTTGCAGACCGTGCGCTACGCCGCTTCGGCGAAATTTGATAACGAGACGAAAGTCTGGCGCCTGTCGCAGGTCGATGAGTCTGACCTGACCGATCCGAAACAGATCACCGGCTCGCAGATGGTCAGCGGCACCTGGAAAACCAGGCTGACGCCCGACAAGCTGGGCGTGGTGGCGCTGGACCCGGATGCGTTGTCGATCAGCGGCCTGCATAACTACGTGACCTATCTGAAATCCAGCGGACAGGACCCGGGACGCTACCAGCTCAACATGTGGAGCAAAATCTTCCAGCCGCTGTCGGTGGCGGTGATGATGCTGATGGCGCTGTCGTTTATCTTCGGCCCGCTGCGCAGCGTGGCGATGGGGGTAAGGGTGGTCACCGGGATCAGCTTTGGCTTTATCTTCTACGTGCTGGACCAGATTTTTGGCCCACTGACGCTGGTCTACGGCATCCCGCCGATTATCGGCGCGCTGCTGCCAAGCGCCAGCTTCTTCCTGATAAGCCTCTGGCTGATGATGAAAAGAAACTAGCCGCCGGTCCCCCTCCCGCCTGCCGGGAGGGGGATGAGACTACCGTTTTCGCCCGCCGAGTAAACTCCCCAGCATGCCCCTGACTATCTGATTGGTCACCTGCCGAACCGCGCTTTTAGCGGCCGTTTGTACCAGACCATCATGTTTGCCGCCGCGTGGACCGGTGGTGCCGAACAAAATATCTTTCAGCCCGCCCAGCAGACCGTCGTCAGCGCTGCCCGTCTGGCCTTTTGCCGGCGGAGCCGCCTGTTGTTCTGGGGTTGCCTGTACCCCTTTTTGCAACATTTCAAATGCGGACTCGCGATCGACCTCTTCTTCATACTTGCCGTACAGCGCGGAGTGGTTAATCAGGCCATTACGCTCGTCGTCCGTCACCGGTCCCATGCGTGAGCAGGGGGCGATCACCATCGCGCGCTCGACCACCGACGGGCTGCCTTTTTCATCGAGGAAGGAGATCAGCGCTTCGCCGGTACCCAGCTCCTGGATAGCCTGTTCGGTGCTGAAAGCCGGGTTGGCGCGCATGGTCTGGGCCGCGGTTTTCACCGCTTTTTGATCTTTCGGCGTAAAGGCGCGCAGGGCGTGCTGAACCCGGTTGCCCAGCTGGCCGAGAACCGCATCGGGAATATCCGACGGGTTCTGTGAGACGAAGTAAACCCCCACGGCTTTGGAGCGAATCAGGCGGATAACCTGCTCGATTTTATCCAGCAGCACCTGAGGCGCATCGTTAAACAGCAGATGCGCTTCATCGAAGAAAAAGACCAGCTTCGGCTTTTCCCGATCTCCGGCTTCCGGCAGGCGCTCGTAGAGCTCCGAGAGCATCCACAGCAGGCTGGCGGCGTAGAGTTTCGGCATCTGATACAGTTTTTCGGCGCTGAGGATATTAATCACCCCTTTGCCGTTCTCGTCGAGGCGCATCCAGTCCTCGATGTCGAGCATCGGCTCGCCGAAAAAGTGCTCCGCCCCTTGCTGCTCCAGGGTCAGCAGGCCGCGCTGGATAGCGCCGACCGAGGCGCTGCTGATGTTGCCATACTGGTTTTGAAAAGCTTTGGCGTTGTCACCGATATACTGGGTGATGGCGCGCAGATCTTTAAAGTCGAGCAGCAGCAGGCCGCGATCGTCGGCGATGCGGAAGATAATATTCAGTACGCCGGACTGGACCTCGTTGAGATTCAATAATCGCGCCAGCAGCAGCGGCCCGAGATCGGACACCGTCGCCCGGACCGGGTGGCCTTTCTCGCCGAAAATATCCCACACCACCGCCGGGTTAGCGTGGGGCTGCCAGTCGGTGACGCCGATTTTTTCCAGCCGCGCCTGCAGTTTCTCCGAGCTTTGGCCCGCTGCGGCAATCCCGGTCAGATCGCCTTTTACATCGGCCATAAACACCGGTACGCCGATTTCGGAAAAGGACTCCGCCAGTTTTTGCAGGGTGACGGTTTTACCGGTGCCGGTCGCACCGGTAATCAGGCCGTGGCGGTTGGCCATTCCCGGTAGCAAATGCAGCTGTTTTTCCCGCGTGCGGGCAATCAGCAGGGGTGCGCTCATGATCGATTCCTCCATTTATCCTGCGTCGATTATAGGCAAACTGGCCGCAAACCGACGTGAGAAATCGCTGCATTCGCCTGGCGTGGCGTTGATTTCTCTCAGGCGCAATGGCGTTGAATGAGCGCGATGCTCCGTTCCGTCTCGCGGCGGATATCCTCTTCGCTCCAGGATGCCAGCTCCGGCGCAAACGGTTCGAACGCATACACCCCCTGATAACCCCGGGCTTCGAGGTGTTTGATTTGCTCACAGGTATGCAGCCGATCTTTTTCCGTCAGCATGATACGTTCGTCGTCGGTCAGGTTTTCCCGTGGACGGGCATCTTCCACGCCGGAGAGGTGCACCAGACCAATGTCAGCGATATCCACCTGGCTAAACTCGGCATCCGCCTGCGGATAGAGATGGTGGTGGAAGGTATCAATCAGTAGCTTAAACGGGACTTTCGCATCGCGGATGAGCGTCTGCGCCTGCGCGGCAGAGCGCAGTGAGCTCTGCGGGAAACCCAGCGGTTCAACCAGGCCCCGCACGCCGTAAAACGAGAACAGCGGCGACAGATCGCGCAGCGCGCTCAGCGTTTCGCTGGCCGGTACTTCGCTGCCATCGTTGAGCGGACACAGGACCAGCGATTTAGCGCCAATGGCTCTGGCCTCCTGCAACAACGATTCGGCCAGGCCGCGAACCTGCTCCGTGCGGCGGTTAAACGGGTACACCGCATTGATGGTCAAAATCTCAATATGGTAGCGGTCGGCCAGCTCGCGCACCTGCTGATGGCTGAGATCGTCGGTCACTTTGCCTGCGGGCAAATCGTTACGCAACTCGACCTTATTCAGCCCAAGACTGTTCACCAGACGGAAAAAGGCCTCGATGCTCAGCGATGGGGCGATCTTGCGATTAAGACAGAAACGTTGCAGTGCGATAGCCATGTGGCTCTCCTGAATGACGATAGGTTGGGTTTATTCGATCGACTGTAAGTCAAAACATTTATTTCATAATTAGCAATGACTGAAATGGTGGATCTTTGAGCTGCTTCGCAAATAATCGTACTTTACCGCTCTAAGTTACATCGGGCACAGATGGCGTGGCAGCTGAATCTTATCGCTGGCGCTTTCTGGACGAAACTCGAGCGCTGCAGTCGGGAAATGCGACGGTCATCACCAAAATAGAATTTCATTCTACATCAACATTGAAATATAAGTTTCATTTTACTACGGTTATAGCACAGCAAAATCGGAAAGGGGCCGCAGCGTTGGCCTTCCCACATCATGAGGCGAGAAGATGACGATCACAGGAAACTTTATTGGCGGGAAAACCGTCACCAGCAGCAGCAATGAAACGATGCCGGTGTACGACCCGGCGACGGGCAAGGTGGTGCGCGAAGTCACTTTGTCGACCGCTCAGGAAGTCTCTGATGCCATTCAGGTTGCCCGTGATGCCTTTGAAAGCTGGTCGCGCACCACGCCGCTACGCCGCGCCCGCGTGCTGTTCAACTTTAAAATGCTGCTTGAGCAACATGCTGAGGAGCTGGCGGGAATCATCGTTAGCGAGCACGGTAAGGTCTGGTCAGATGCACTGGGTGAACTGACCCGTGGTCTGGAAGTGGTTGAATTTGCTTGCGGTATTCCGCATCTGATTAAAGGTGAATACTCATCTGACGTCGGCACCGGCGTGGACAGCTATTCGCTGATGCAGCCGCTGGGTGTGGTGGCGGGGATTACGCCGTTTAACTTCCCGGCGATGGTTCCGATGTGGATGTTCCCGCTGGCGCTGGCCTGCGGCAACAGCTTCATCCTCAAGCCGCCGGCGCTGGCCCCGACGGCCGCGGTACGCCTGGCTGAACTGCTGAAGGAAGCAGGCCTGCCGGATGGCGTCTTTAACGTTGTGCACTGCAGCAACGATGATGCCGAGCAGCTGTATACCGATCCGCGTATTGCGGCGGTCAGCTTCGTCGGCTCCTCCGGCGTTGCCGAATATATCTACAAAACCGCCAGCGCCCACGGTAAACGCGTGCAGGCCTTTGGCGCGGCGAAAAACCATGCGATTGTGATGCCGGATGCGGATCTGGATGCGACGGTAAATGCGATTATGGGCGGTGCGTTTGGTTCTGCGGGCGAGCGCTGCATGGCGTTGCCGGTCGTAGTCGCGGTGGGTGATGAAACGGCGGATAAGCTGATTGCGCGTCTGAAGCCGCTGGTGGAAGCGCTGAAAGTCGGGCCGGGATGCATGCGCGGCAAAGAAGAGAACGAAATGGGCCCGGTGGTTTCCGATACCCATCAGAAGAAAGTGCTGGGCTATATCGATAAAGGCGCCAGCGAAGGGGCGAAACTGGTCGTCGACGGGCGTAAGCTGCGCGTGTCAGGCTATGATGACGGGTACTATGTCGGCGGTACGCTGTTCGACCACGTGACGCCGGATATGACCATCTGGCGGGAAGAGATTTTTGGACCGGTACTGGGCATTGTCCGCGTGGCGGACTATCACAGCGCGCTGGAGCTGGTGAACAGCCACGAATTTGGCAACGGCAGCGCCGTCTTCACCAGCAATGGACACACCGCCCGTGAATTCGTGCATGATGTCCAGGCCGGAATGGTCGGGGTGAACGTGCCGGTTCCGGTACCAATGGCCTTCCACAGCTTCGGCGGCTGGAAACGCTCGGTATTTGGCGCCCTCAACGTCCATGGACCTGACGGCGTGCGCTTCTACACCCGGATGAAAACCGCCACCGTGCGTTGGCCGGAAGGGCAGCAAACCGTATCTGAATTCAGCATGCCGACATTAGGTTAATCGGCGAAGGAGAACGCCATGTCGTTACTGGCTAAATCACGAAAAGAGGGGCAGATCCAGCACATCACGCCGCAAAGCGCCGGCTGGCGCTATATCGGTTTTGATGTGTGGATGCTGAAAAAAGGGCAGAGCATTACGCTGGAAAGCGGCGAGCGCGAGCTGTGTCTGGTGCTGGTTGCCGGGCTGGCGTCGGTTAAAACGACGAAGGCCGACTTCCCCGGGCTGGGACAGCGAATGTCGCCGTTTGAACGTACGCCGCCGTGGGCGGTGTATGTCCCGACGCAGGACAAGGTGGAGGTGACGGCGGATTCTGACCTTGAACTGGCGGTGTGTAGCGCGCCAGGTAAGGGTACGCTGCCGGCGCGGGTGATTCGTCCGCAGGATGTGGGCGTTGAACATCGTGGCAAAGGGCGTAATCAGCGTCTGGTGCACAATATCCTGCCGGATAATGCGCAGGCCGACTGTCTGCTGGTGGTGGAGGTGTATACCGACGAAGGCGCCACCAGCTCCTGGCCGTCGCATAAACACGATACCGCGCAGCCGGGTAAAGAGACCCAGCTGGAAGAGACCTACTATCACCGTTTCGATCCGCCGCAGGGCTTCGCACTCCAGCGGGTATATACCGATGACCGCAGCCTGGATGCCTGCATGGCGCCTTACAACCACGATGTGGTGATGGTGCCGCGCGGCTATCACCCGGTCGCGGCGATTGCCGGGTATGACAGCTATTATCTGAACGTGATGGCCGGGCCGGAGCGCAAGTGGTTGTTTACCTGGGAAGAGGACCACGCGTGGATCAACAGTCCTGACTATCCTCGTCACGACTGACGGATCGCAAGCGTTAAAAGGGCCGCTAAGTTTTTGCTTAGCGGCCCTTTTTGTCTGCTCCTGTTCCCCGGTGGCTGCCCGATAGTATTCCCCCGGTGGCGCTGCGCTGACCGGGGCTACGGGGGGATGGTCGCCCGGATAAGGCGCTGGCGCGGCAATCCGGGAGGTTTCCTGAAGGTCGGAGATATTCCCCCGGTGGCGCTGCGCTGACCGGGGCTACAGGGGGATGGTCGCCCGGGTAAGGCGCTGGCGCGGAATCCGGGAGGTTTCCTGATGGGCGGAGATATTCCCCCGGTGGCGCTGCGCTGACCGGGGCTACAGGGGATGGTCGCCCGGATAAGGCGCTGGCGCGGAATCCGGGAGAGGGGGCAGGGTCAGGCGAGGTTCTGCTGGGTTTGCGGTTCTTTGCTGCTGTTCAGCGCCAGTGACACGGCCAGCGTCTGAGCCAGGCACAGAGAGGCCACCTGGGAGCGGAAACCGTCAACCTGTGCTTCACGTACCACAAAGCAGACATCGCTGAAGGCCGCGAGCGGGCTGACCTGGCTGTCGGTAATCGCAATCTGTCGCGCCTTGCGCTGGGCGCCAAGTTCAACCAGCTCGACAACTTCACGCGCGTAGGGCGAGAAGCTTACGGCGACCACCACATCTTTCGGTCCCACCAGGCTCAGCTGCTCGGTGAACATTCCGCCGAGGCCATCGATCAGAAACGCTTTACGGTCAAGATGACGCAGCGCATAGGTCAAATAGGAGGCGACGCTAAACGAGCGGCGCAGGCCAATCACATAGATATTCTCCGCCTCCGCCAGCAGGGCGACCGCGCGCTCGAGATCATCGCCAGAGGTCTGCATCGCCAGCTGCTGCAGCGCCTGGGTATTCACCATGGTGAACATATTGAGAATTTCAGTCGGCGTTTCCGGCGGCGACGTTTCATCGTTGGTGGTCTGGCGGAACAGGCGCGCGCGTTCGGTATAGTTGGCGGTCTCTTCCATCAGATGCTGTCTGAACATCTGCTTCATTTCGTTAAAGCCGCTAAAACCGAACGCATTAGCGAAACGGATCAACGTCGATGGCGGGACATCCGCCTGCTGGGCGATGGAGGCGACGGTATCGAAAGCGACGCTATTACTGTTATCCAGAATATAGCGTGCCACCTGTTTTAAGCGTTTGCTTAATGTATCGTAGCGACGCCGGATTTCATCCTGCAGGATGGTCAGTTGGGTCGGATTATTGGCCATAGATTGCGCTCTGAGAAAATGAAAGGAATATAACTTCCAGTGTACCAAATGAAGCGAATTTTTCATTTTTTGCGATGAAATACGCGATTCATTTCACGAAGAAACAGAAAAAAAACCCGCACCGGGAGGCGCGGGCGGGTTTTATCGCGGTTAACCGCGGGCTTCACGCCAGTAGTCGATGAGCGTCAGGTAGTTGCGTTTCACCTCGCCAATCAGCGCCTCATCGCTCAGTTCGCCCGCCATCCAGCGCCGTGAAGGCTGGCCAAAAATGGTACGTCCGACGGCGAAGCCTTTGATGATCGGGTGGCCGGCGGCCTCGGCAAACCCGGCGCGCAGCCGATCTGACGGCGCATCGAGGCCAAGGAGCAGGATCCCGCGACACCAGGGATCTTCGCGCGCGATCAGACCCGCGATCTTTTCCCAGCTGGCGCTGGAGAGCGGCGGCAGCTTCCACCAGTCCGGCTGAATGCCGAGCTGGTAAAAATGTTCCAGCATCGTGTGGTAGTGACGCTCGTCTTTATCCGGGCCATTTTCCGGCTGGATCACTTCCAGCAGCAGCTCGTGTCCGGACTTGTTGCAGGCCTGCCAGACTTCCAGCAGCAGCGCATCCTGCTCAGCCCGCAGCGGTGCCGGATCTGCCGGATGATAGAAGACCAGGCATTTCACCACATGCTCCAGCGGCCAGTCGATCAGCTGGGAACCAATGTTGCCGTGTTCCAGACGCAGCGGGCGCGAACCCGGCAGCTCGATAGGGCGACCAATCCACCAGCCTTTACCGGTAATGGCATTCAGCGAGCTCTGACCGTAGGTGCCGTCGGCGAGAATCCCGCTGCGCTGTTCCAGCCCCGCCTCTTTGGCGGCCGCTTCGGCGGCTGCCAGCAGCAGCAGCTTGAGCCGGGGAATAGAGGCCGGATCGCATCCGGTTTCATGGGCCAGATCCGCCAACTGTTTACGATGATCAAAAGCGAAAATGCACAGCTCCGGCCACTGCTGACGGCGGCTGGTGACGCGGTGTAAATGGTTTAATCGCGCGTCGATATCCGGACGTGGCACGGATTCCGCCCGCAGCAGATAATCATCCAGCTCGACTTTGGTCGGCATCGCCGGCGCGCAGCCGTGGCGCGAGACCACCAGCGCGCCGCAGGCGTTGGCGTAGCGACACGCCTGTTCCCAGCCTTCATCATTCAGCCAGCCGCGCAGCAGACCGGACATAAAGGCATCGCCCGCGCCCAGCACGTTGAGTACCTCAACCCGTACGCCCTGCTGGAGCGGAATGCTGTCCCAGCTATCGGGAATGTCGCCTTCCAGCACCACGCAGCCCATCGGGCCCCGTTTGCAGACCAGCGTCGCTTTGGTCGCATGGCGGACATTTTTCAGCGCGGTCAGCGTATCGGTGCTGCCGCCGGCAATATGGAACTCCTCTTCTGTACCGACCACTAAATCGAACAGATGTAGCACTTCCTGAAGCTGACTGGTGACCGGACCGGATTCGATGAAACGCGTTTCACCGTCACCCAGCGAGGTCAATCCCCACAGCACCGGACGGTAATCGATATCCAGCGCGGTGCGCAGGCCGTGACGGCGGGCGTACTCCAGCGCTTTCAGTACCGCCGCGCGGGTGTTGGGATGAGAGAGGTGCGTGCCCGTTACCGCCAGCGCACGGGAAGAGGCGATGTACTCCTCGTTAATATCCTCAGGCACCAGCGCCATATCGGCACAATTATCACGGTAAAAAATGAGCGGGAAGGTCTCCTGATCTTTAATGCCCAGCATCACCAGCGCGGTGAGACGCTGTTTATCCGTGATCAGGTATTCGGTATCGACCCCGACCCGGCCGAGCGTTTCGCGTAGAAAACGGCCATTGTGCTCATCGCCGACGCGCGCCAGCATGGCTGATTTTAATCCCTGAATGGCGGTACCAAAGGCTACGTTGCCGGAAGAGCCGCCCAGATATTTAGAGAAACTGGCAACATCTTCTAGCCTTGCACCAATCTGCTGGGCATAGAGGTCGACAGCCACCCGGCCAATACAGATGACGTCGAGCCGCTTTACTGCTGCATTCATAGCTAGGTTTTCCTTTTACATATCTGCTGTACGGAAGGGTCGGAATGCCGACAAGGACTCCACACACAGCCTGAGGGTGAACGGATATCCCTAGTTTGAGAAATAAATATTTCATTTGCAAATGAGATCGAAATTAAAAAACCAAAAGTGTGAGGGATCTACCACTCTGCCGCGCCAGGCCCCATTCTGCAAAGGATCGAAGGCGCGGATGACGCCTGCTGCGGCATGGTTCGGTAAGAGAGTGCTTTATGCATGATTTTTAAAGGGATATTTAAGCGGCGGCGCGCCTTGAGCGGCCGAAGGCGGTGTGGCCGGCATGGGTGAAACGGGTGAAACAGAGAGAGAGTTTGATCCCTCTCGCAAAATGAAATATTTTTTCTGTATTTCTATTTAATGAAAAAAATGTTTGCCTATAATCCAAAAGTATTCCAGTGGACGTTAACGATTTCCCGCGGCTGTGACAAGCGTGTAGTACGGGGAAAACGCGCTAACCCACACACAAATACTGAACAATAAGGATTGTGCAAGATGGGCAAACTGAGACTGACAATGGCACAGGCGCTGGTGAAGTTCCTTGATAACCAGTTTCTCGACGTGGATGGCGAAGAGCATAAATTCGTAAAAGGTATTTTCGCCATCTTTGGCCACGGCAACGTGCTGGGGCTGGGCCAGGCGCTGGAACAAGACAGCGGCGAAATGCGGGTCTTCCAGGGGCGTAACGAACAAGGTATGGCGCACGCCGCCACCGGTTTCGCCCGCCAGTCTCTGCGCCGCCAGATCATTGCCTGCACTTCTTCCGTCGGACCGGGGGCGGCCAATATGATTACCGCCGCCGCGACGGCCACCGCCAACCGCATTCCTCTGCTGCTGCTGCCCGGCGATGTGTTTGCTAGCCGTCAGCCGGATCCGGTGCTGCAGCAGGTTGAGCAAAGCTATGACCTCAGCATCAGCACCAACGATGCCTTCCGGGCCGTCAGCAAATACTGGGATCGCATTACGCGCCCGGAACAGCTGATGAGCGCCTGCATTAACGCGATGCGCGTCCTGACCGATCCGGCGGAAACCGGCGCCGTCACTCTCTGTCTGCCGCAGGATGTGCAGGGCGAAGCCTGGGATTACCCGGAGTCGTTCTTTGTTCGCCGCGTGCATCGTCTCGATCGCCGTCCGGCCAGCGCCGCCCAGCTGGCGGATGCGGTGGCGGCCATTAAGGCCAGCCGTAAACCGCTGATTATTTGCGGCGGCGGGGTGAAATATGCCGGTGCCGGGGAAGCCCTGTCCCGCTTCGCGGAACGCTACGGCATTCCGTTCGCAGAAACTCAGGCCGGGAAAGGGACGGTGGTCTCCTCCCATCCGCTGAACGTCGGCGGCGTCGGCGAAACCGGCTGCCTGGCCGCCAACCTGCTGGCGAAAGAAGCCGATTTGGTTATCGGTATCGGCACCCGCTTTAGCGATTTCACCACCTCATCAAAATGGTTGTTCCAGCACCCCGGCGTGCGCTTTCTGAATGTCAACGTCAGCAACTTCGATGCCTGGAAACTTGACGGCATTCCGCTGCTGGCTGATGCCCGCGAAGCCCTGACCTCACTGGACAGCGCGCTGGCCGGCGAAGGCTGGCAGGCGAACTGGGGCGCGCAGATTGACAGCGTCCAGAGCCGCCAGCTGAAAGAGACCCAGCGCGTCTATCAGTCCGTCTGGCAGGAAGAGGCTTTTGTCCCGGAAGTCGATGATGCTCTCGATCGCGAGTCGGTATATCGGGAATTTCGCCAGATCACCGACTCCACGCTGACCCAGAGCAGCGTGCTGGGGGTACTCAATGAAACGCTTGCGGCGGATGCGGTAATTGTGGCGGCAGCGGGCAGCTTGCCCGGGGATCTGCAGCGCGTCTGGCGCAACCGGGCCCCCAACACCTATCACGTAGAGTACGGCTACTCCTGCATGGGCTATGAAGTGAATGCCGCGCTGGGGGTGAAGCTGGCGCAGCCGCAAACCGAAGTCTATTCCCTGGTCGGAGACGGCTCTTTCATGATGCTGCACTCTGAGCTGGTGACCTCGTTGCAGGAGCGGGCGAAGATCAACGTGGTACTGCTCGACAATATGGCCAACGGTTGCATCAACAACCTGCAGATTGGCCACGGTATGGGCAGCTTCGGCACCGAGTTTCGCTATCGCTCAGCGGAGAACGGGCAGCTGCAGGGCGGCCTGGTGCCGGTCGATTTCGCCACTATTGCGGCGGGCTACGGTTGCAAAACCTGGCGTGTCACCACCCTGAATGAGCTGCGTCAGGCGCTGGATGCCGCGCGTCGCGAGACGATCAGCACGCTGATTGATATTAAAGTGCTGCCGAAGACCATGGTGCATTCCTACGGCAGCTGGTGGAACGTCGGCGTCGCCCAAACGGCCTTGTCAGAACGTATTCGCAAAGTTGCTGAAATGATTAATGAAAAACGCGCCGAAGCGCGGGATTACTAGAACAGAACGCTCACCTTGAACCCTACAGAATCACGGAGAAAACCACTATGTCACTCAAATTAGGTGTCATCGGCGCTGGCGCCATCGGGAAAGAACATATCCGTCGTTGTACCCAGGTCTTACAGGGAGCCACCGTGGTGGCGGTGTCGGATATCAATGCGGAGAGCGCACGTGCGGCGGTAGCGCTGCCGGGCGTGCAGGCGGAAATCTACACCGACGGCCACGATGTTATCCAGTCCAGCGATGTCGACGCTATCCTTGTCACCTCGTGGGATCCGACGCACGAAGAGTATACCCTTGCGGCGATCGCCGCCGGCAAACCGGTGTTCTGCGAGAAGCCGCTGGCGATGAGCGCGGAAGGCTGCCGCCGCATAGTCGATGCGGAAATGAAAGCGGGCCGCCGCCTGGTGCAGGTGGGCTTTATGCGTCCTTACGATGAAGGCTACCTGGCGCTGAAAAAAGTCATTGATGATGGTGATATCGGCGCGCCGCTGATGCTGCGCTGCGCGCACCGTAACCAGTCGGTCGGTGAGAACTACACCACCGACATGGCGATCACCAACACCCTGATCCACGAGCTGGACGTGCTGCGCTGGCTGCTCAACGATGACTACTGTTCGGTACAGGTGCGCTTCCCGCGCTCTACTTCCCATACCCACGCGCGTCTGAAAGACCCACAGATTGTGTCGTTTGAAACCAAAAAAGGCACGTTGATCGACGTGGAAGTCTTCGTCAACTGCCAGTACGGCTACGACATTCAGTGCGAAGTGGTGGGCGAAACCGGTATTGCCCGCCTGCCTGAGCCGTCAGCAGTACAGATGCGCAAAGCCGCTAACCTGTCGACCGCCATCCTGACCGACTGGAAAGATCGCTTTATCAAAGCCTACGACGTGGAGCTGCAGGCCTTCATCAATGATGTTCAGGCAGGTCAGCTGCAGGGCCCATCGGCATGGGACGGCTATGCGGCATCCGTGGCTGCTGACGCCTGTATTAAAGCTCAGGGAACCAGCGAGCCGGTTGAGGTGACGCTGCCTGAGTGCCCGGCATTCTACAAACGCTAATCCGCCTCTCGCTTACGGAACTTCTTTGAACAGGTAACGACGATGAAAATTGCTTTCGACGTTGATGTGATTCGCGATCTCGGGATTACCCGGATGGTCCACCAGGTTGCGGAATGGGGTTACAAGTACATTGAGCAATCGCCCCATCCGCAGATTAACCCGTTCTACAAACATCCGCGCGCCGGTCGGGAAGTGATTGCCGAGTACAAACAGGCGCTGCGTGAGACCGGCGTGGAGATCTCCTCGTTTATCTGCGTTTACCGCTGGTCCGGCCCGGATGAACTGCGCCGTCAGGCGGCGGTAAAAAACTGGAAACGGCTGATCGAAGTGGCGGTAGAAATGGGTGTGCAGGTGATCAACACCGAGTTTTCCGGCGATCCGAATCAGCCGGAAATCTGCGAAGAGATGTTCTATCGCTCGATGGATGAGCTGCTGCCCATTTTCGAGCGCGAAGGTATTCGCGTGGAGATTCAGGCGCATCCGTGGGACTTCTGCGAAGAGAACAACGAAACCGTCGATATCGTGAAGTCGTTCCGTAGCGAGAATGTGAAGTACGTATACAGCGTTCCGCACACTTTCTTTTATGACAAAGGGAAAGGTGAGGTCGAGAAAATGCTGCGCTATGCGGGAAGCGATCTCTCCCATGTGCTGATCGCCGATACCCGCAACCATACCAAGCACTGCCGCTATATCGTTAATCCGCCGGGCGTGGATGCCGCGGTCCACCAGCATGTGGGCGTTGGCGAGGGGGATGTGGATTTCGACGCGCTGTTCCGCACCCTGCGCGAAATGAAATTTGCCGAGCAGACCTTCAAGGTCGGCGGCGCGCCGATTGTGGCCGCCTCGTTATTTGGCTACCCGGAAAAAATGAAATACCAGGCAGTGGAAACCCGTGAACTCATCGAACGTGAATTGCTGCGTCGCTAAAGCGCGGCAACAGGAGCATTTTTATGAACAAAGATAATGTAAAACTGGCGATCGCCCCTATTGGCTGGACCAACGATGATATGCCTGAACTGGGCAGCGAAAATACCTTTCAGCAGATTGTCAGCGAAATGGCGCTGGCGGGGTTTAGCGGCAGCGAAGTGGGCAGCAAATACCCGCGCGATCCGGCGGTGCTGAAGCCGATGCTGGATATTCGCGGCATTCAGATCTGCAATGCCTGGTTCAGCACCTTTTTTGCCAACGGGCAGCGGGAAAAGACCATTGACGAGTTTGTGAATCACATGAATTTCCTGCACGCGATGGGGGCGAGAGTGATTGGCTGCTCCGAGCAAAGCGGCAGCATTCAGGGGCTGGAAAAACCGATTCTCGGCGAGGCAAAACCCTGCTTCAGCGAGGAAGAGTGGCAGCGCGTCGCCGAAGGCTACAACACGCTGGGGCGCCTGGCCGCCGAGAAGGGCATGCAGGTGTGTCTGCACCACCATATGGGGACCGGTATTCAGACCAGCGAAGAGATCGACAAATTTATGTCGCTGGTCGATGACAAAGTCTTTCTGCTGTACGACACCGGACACGCCTGGTATTCCGAAGGGGGCGAAGCGCCGATGCTGGCGATCCTCAAGAAATACCTGCCGCGTATCAACCACGTGCACCTGAAAGATGTCCGTCCGCCGGTGATTGAGCAGGTTCGTCGCGAAGGGCTGTCATTCCTTGATGGCGTGAAGAAAGGCACCTTCACCGTGCCTGGCGATGGCGTGATCGACTTCCGTCCGGTGTTCAAACTGCTGGACGACCATGGCTACAAAGGCTGGATGGTGGTTGAAGCCGAACAGGATCCGGCGCTGGCTAACCCCTTCGAATACGCCCTCAAAGCGCGTAAATACATTCGTGAAACGGCAGGAATCTAATCGTTGATCCACTTTCAGGCCACACAGCGCTGTGGCCTGTTTTTTTGCCCCATCAGCCAGCAATTTCTCAAGGCGTACAACAAAAAAATACCTCGTTGAGGCCCGGGACTCTGTGCATTCAGATAACAGCGAATGTTCTCTCAAACAAGACAGGATTGGTCAGCCAGGCTGTACCGTCTGCCTGTCGCGCTATTTAGCTGCAGGCTCGGCAATGCGATGTCTGACATCTGTGCTGGTCGGCTAATTCGCAAGGACTCTATGGATCTTCACCAGGCAACAGGTGATATCGGGATATCCCCGTGGTGCAACACGCAACCACCCATGGTGATGGAGGATTATCTCTACGTAAATATATAACCCCGCTGAAAGTGGCTACACAGGCGTCCTGATTTTGTTATTCACGACCGAAGCTGCAAATTCACGCTCTTTTTTCTTCCAGACTGAACATAATATTGTGTTTTTTCACTTTATACTGCAGCGCTCCACGTGAAATTCCCAGCATCCTTGCGGCTTTAGCCACGCACCCATGAGCTTCTTTTAAAGCCTCGATTAAGATCTGGTATTCATACTGCTCAAGTTTATCCGTCAATGTCCCTTCTTCGACGGTAAGGTTTTCACGATAGGTTTCGACCAGAGAAGCGCTTTGCGAGGATGCTTCGGCAGAAAAATGTGTAATGACATCGGTTTCATGATTAAAGAAAAGCTCAGTCAACGGACCCGGCGTTTTTTGAAGTAAGAGACTCCTCACAATGACGTTTTCCAGCATCCTGACGTTACCCGGCCAGTCGTAATCAAGTAGCTGCTTTTCAACCGATGCAAGGAAAGGATAAACATCCTTGTTGCTATTCGCCTGGTGTTTGGCCATAAAATGGCGAGCCAGAGGAATAATTTCATCTTTCCTCTCTCTGAGGGGAGGGATAACCACCATACCAATTTCTAACCTGTAGAACAGATCGTCACGTAATCTCTTCTGTCTGATCATATCGAAAGGAGATTCATTCATTGCCGCGATAATGCGGATATCTGCTTTTAGTTCTTTACTACCTCCTACTTTCCAGAACGTCTTCTCCTGTAAAAAACGGAGTATTTTCCCCTGCACATCGACCGGCAACGCATTCAGCTCATCAAGAAACAGCGTGCCTCCATGAGCAAGCTCAAGATAGCCGCGAGTATTTTCTGCGCCAGTGAATCCCCCCTTCACCGTGCCAAAGAGAGTGCTCTCAATGAGCGTGACCGGCAATGCGCCGCAGTTCAGCGCTATAAAGGGTTTATGACGACGGGGGCTGTGATTGTGAACGAAATTCGCCAGTAACTCCTTCCCGGTTCCTGTTTCGCCAATCACCATAACCGGCACATGACTCGCCGCCAGTCGTGCTGCACGATCGAGAACCTGCTGCATCGCTTCTGAATCATGAATAATTTCGGGTTGCTCCCCCGCGTCCCGACTAAATAATTTTTCATTGAGCACAGACAAATGACGCTGCAACTTCCGAAAACGGGAAAGATCCTGGCCTGACTCGATGACACCCATTATCTTCCCGGAGGAGTTGAAGAGTGGCACCGTTGTATGCTGATAATCAATCAGTTTACCGCTGGGAGTATAATAACTTTTCTGGTGATTAATTGATTCCTCACCATATCGCAGTGCCCTGAGCATTTCATTGTCATCAGCATGAATGGAAGGAAAAGCCCTAAGCATGTGTCTGCCGAGAACATCCTTACGCTGACACTCATCCAGATCGGCATTTTCCTGGTTGTAATAAACATGTTCCCCTGCCGCATTCAGGACCGAAAAAGGCTGGCCAAGGACATCAAAAAAGCGCTCAAAAACTTTTATTGCCGCCTGTAATTCGTGATCAATATCAACTTTCACTTTTTTTCTCCCGACTGATTAAAATCTGGCGCCCTGCTTAAATTTAAGCGAAGTGATGATTTTTGGCTATGGGTATTTTTTTGCTAAATATGCATAAATTCAATAAGTTAAAAATGTAAAATAACTGGCATATGTATTGCTTTATTAACCTCGGCAGGATGAATGATAAACGACAACGCGTTAATAGCTACCCGATATGTACCGGGAAATTAATAAACCGTCAAATATAACAGGAAGCCTCTTATGGACTCACAAAGTAATAAGGGAAGAATGGGAATAACACAAATTTCATTATTTTGTATGTGTGCGGTTATTGTCCTTGAAACGCTTACTGCTTCGGCAGCAATAGGCCCCAGCGGTCTTTTCTGGTGGGGGATAACTTTAATATTTTTCATTGTCCCTTACTCATTGATCACTTCAGAGCTGGGTACGGCTTATCCTGCGGAAGGAGGTATATATGACTGGATCCGCAGGGCTTTTGGTGCACGTATGTCAACCAGAGCCGTTTATTTATACTGGTTGGCCGGTGGCCTTTGGATGCCGGCAGGGTATATTCTCTTCGCCGGTATGTTTGCTCGTGTTTTTATGCCGGAATTGTCCCTGATGTGGCAGGTGGCAATAGTTCTGGTGATGAGCTGGCTCACGATCGCTTTCATTAATTTTAAAACCAGCGTGGGTATCTGGCTGACAGTCTCCGGGGCAATTTTTAAAATTACCGTGATAATGATCCTTGGTATCGCCGGGTTTTATCATCTGTTTGTGCATGGGCCTGCCAACGAATTTTCGCTTCAGACGATGCTCCCTTCAGCATCTTCAGGTATCGGGTTCCTGGCCGTCATTGTTTATAACCTTGTCGGATTAGAGCTGGTTGCCTGTATGGGTAAAGAGCTTCGCAATCCTGTGAGAGATATGCCCCGGGCCATTCTTTTAGCTTCTCTGGCCATTGCTTTCCTTTACGTGTTCGGCTCCATGGGGATTCTGATGGCCATTCCCCTGGAAAATCTCAATCTTGTTTCCGGTATAGTCGATGCCCTTGGTCCGTTGCTTGGGGAAGGCAGTCCACTCATTATTCTGGTCTGTGTCTTTTTTATGCTTTCGATTGTTGGTAACCAGGTGACGTGGGCTATGGCGCCCAGTCGTGCTGCAGCGGAAGCCGCGAGAGAAGGTGAACTACCCGCTTTTATTGGTCGTTGGCACCCCAGGAACAATACACCTTACTGGGCTAATCGTATTTTAGGAATCGTTTCGACAGTTATAACTTTAGTTTACGCCTGGTTTGCCCAAGGGGATAATGCAAACATGTTCTGGTCAATTTTCTCTTTTTCCAGTGCCTGTATTATTATCAGCTACCTTTTATTTTTCGCCTCATTTATTAAGCTTCGCATTTGTGATACATCCACGCCTAGACCATTTAAAGTACCGGGGGGATTGCCAGTTGCTATCGGCTGCTCGCTGTTGTGCATGGTGTTTATTTTTATGTGCGCCATGCTATTTATTTTCCCGGATTTACCCAAAGGCATTATTGAGTGGCACCATAGTGGCCCAATCCTGTCGGGAGTCATTATTGTCCTGGCTGTGGGTGACATTATTATTCGGCGTGCTGAAAAGTCCCATGAAAAACTAACGCAAGCCGTAAATTAATGTTTTGAGGATAGTAATAAATTAACCAGAGAATAAGTCCTTAACGTAAATAATCCTGATAAAGGAGTATGGTCTATGAAAAAGAGCGATGAGAACTGCAATATGTCTGGCTCGGGAGAGCGAAACAATCAATCATTCATTTTGATCCAGGAGGGAGCAGCATGTTCGAAGTAACCGAGGTGTCTATTGCCGAGCTGCGAAAAGCGCTTGAGTCAGGTCAAACCACAGCGGTCGAGCTGGTTAAGGCTTATCTTGCCCGAATAGATGCCTACAATGGCCCCGAGACGCAGACTAAATTGAATGCTGTGGTTGTACGTAACCCTGATGCGCTCACGGAAGCAGAGGCCTCGGACGCGCGTCGTGCCCGTGGCGAACCCTTGGGTCCACTGGATGGCATACCTTATACCGCTAAGGACAGCTATTTAGTTAAGGGCCTTACCGCCGCTGCCGGTAGCCCGGCCTTTAAGGATTTAATTGCCCAGTACGATGCGTTTGCCGTCGAGCGCTTACGCACCGCAGGTGCCATCTGCCTGGGTAAAACCAACATGCCGCCAATGGCTAATGGCGGCATGCAGCGAGGTCACTACGGGCGCGCTGAAAGTCCGTATAACGCCGATTATCTTACCGCACCGTTCGCCTCCGGTTCTTCTAATGGTGCCGGTACGGGTACAGCGGCGAGTTTCTCCGCATTTGGCCTGGCTGAAGAAACCTGGTCGAGCGGCCGAGGCCCTGCTTCTAATAATGGTCTGTGCGCTTATACGCCGTCACGCGGCGTGATTTCTGTTCGCGGTAACTGGCCGTTGACGCCAACAATGGATGTGGTGGTACCTTACGCCCGTACGATGGTCGACCTGCTTGAAGTTCTGGATGTTGTTGTTGCCGACGATCCAATAACTCGTGGCGACCTGTGGCGGCTGCAGCCCTGGGTGAAAATACCCAAATCTTCGGAGGTTCGGCCTGCTTCCTACCTGGAGCTCAACGTCAAACCCGATACGCTTAAAGGCAAACGCTTCGGCGTGCCGCGGATGTTTATTAATAAAGATGAGTTGGCCGGTACGGGTGAAAATCCCGGTATTGGTGGGCCAACCGGTCAACGCATTCATACGCGCGCTTCGGTGATAGACCTTTGGGAAGCCGCGCGAAAAACGCTGGAAGAGGCTGGCGCAGACGTTGTGGAAGTGGATTTCCCGCTGGTATCAAACTGCGAAGGTGACCGTCCCGGTGCGCCAACCGTATTTAATCGTGGGATCGTCTCGCCAGAGTTCCTCAATGATGAGCTCTGGGAACTTTCTGGCTGGGCTTTTGACGAATTCCTGCGCGCCAACGGTGACCCTGAACTTAACAAACTGGCGGATGCCAACGGTCCTCTTATATTCCCGCACGATCTGGGCACGCTCCCGAACCGCGAAGGCGATCTCGCGGCGGGCATGGAGGAGTATGTCAATATGGCCAAACGTGGCCTCAAAGCGTACAACCAAATCGCAAGCGTACCGGATGGTCTGCGCGGTCTGGAGAAAACGCGTAAGTTGGATCTGGAAGAGTGGATGGACGAGCTCAGACTTGATGCCGTGCTGTTCCCGACCGTGGCTGACGTCGGACCGGCGGATGCGCATATCAACCCTGCTTCGGCCGATATCGCCTGGAGCAATGGCGTCTGGGTCGCTAACGGTAACCTCGCCATTCGTCACCTGGGTGTCCCGACCGTTACCGTCCCCATGGGGGTGATGGCCGATATAGGTATGCCTGTAGGTCTCACCTTCGCCGGCCGGGCTTATGACGACAATAATCTGCTCCGCTTCGGGTCGGCTTTTGAAGCAACCGGTAGTCAACGTCTGGTACCGCCGCGCACACCGCCTCTGCGTTAATCAGGCTGGACTGCCGGATTTGTGGACTGTCTCTTGAGCAGAGGATCCGCTCAAGAGACAGGTGTAAGGGAAAGGGCGTGACGCCACGCCCGCACTTTATTGCTGGCGATAGGGAAATACGTGAGACTGATTTTAAATCCGTATTAACCATTTATGCATATTTATGCCGGGCGGCGGGGTACACCCCTTGCCCGGGCGACGGTACGGCGCTGGTCAGTAGCCCCGGTAAGCGCAGCGCTAGCGGGGGAGCACGTTCCCGGGTGGCGGGGTAAACCCTTTGCCCGGGCGACGGTGCGGCACTGGTCAGTAGCCCCGGTAAGCATAGCGCCAGCGGGGAGCACGTTCCCGGGCGGTGGGGTACACCCCTTGCCCGGGCGACGGTACGGCGCTGGTCAGTAGCCCCGGTAAGTGCAGCGCCAGCGGGGAGGTTCCCGGGCGGTGGGGTACACCCCTTGCCCGGGCGACGGTACGGCGCCGGTCAGTAGCCCCGGTAAGCATCGCGCCACCGGGGAGAGGCGCCGGAGCGACAAGGGAGCTTACTTCACCTCAGCAAGGGCGGTTTTGTCGACGTAGGGTTTCATCAGCGCGTCGGCCTCTTTCTGCGCCGTCTGTGCCGCTGCTTCCGGCGTCACTTTGGCGTCGTTAACCACCGCCGCCAGCTGGTTCTCCATCGCTTTACGCACGGCGACGGTCTCCCAGGTGGAGTACCACGGATGGGCGTACTTCAGCTGCTCCAGAGCAATTGCCGCGCGCGGATCCTGCTGCAGATAGGCCTTCATCTCCGGCGTATCGTAGGCGGCTTTGCGCGGCGAGAAGTAGCCGGTGAAGCGGCTCCATGCGCCGTTGACCTGCGGGCTCACCAGATACGTCAGGAACTGATAGGCCGCTTTCTTCTGCGCGTCGTTGATACCTTTAAAGCTCACCAGGCTGGCGCCGCCGATCGGTACCGCGCGCTGCTCTTTCGCCGGCAGCATCGCCACTCCGAGCTCAAAATCTTTGCTGTTCTCGCGCATAAAGCCCAACGCGCCGGTGCTGAGCATCGCCATCCCCACCTTACCGGAGAAGAAGCTGGCGCTGATCTGCTTCGAGTTGAGCACGCCGGAGGGCATCACTTTGTCTTTGTAGATCAGATCCTGCCAGAAGCGCAGTGCCCCGATGGTGGTCGGTGCGTTGTAGTAGACCTCGCCGGGATAGTCTTCGTTAAAGTATTTTCCGCCGTTGGCGCGTACCAGCGCCGAGAAGATCCAGCCGCCGTAGTCGTCGTTGGTCGACGGCAGCATGATCCCCCACTGACCTTTGCTCTCGTCGGTCAGCTTTTTGGCATCCGCCAGCAGTTCGGCCCAGGTCTGCGGCGGCTGTGTGATCCCGGCCTGCTCGAACATCGTTTTGTTGTAGTAGAGGATCGGCGTCGAGTTATGGAACGGGATCGCGTAGGTGGTGCCCATCACCTGGGCGTTCTTGTGCATCGCCGGCCAGAACTCGTTGACCAGGAAGTCTCCCGCTTTTTGATCGCCATAGCGGAACAGCTCGTCCATCGGCAGGATCTCATCCTTTAGCGCCAGGTCGGTGGTGAAGTTGGCGGACATGATCACCAATGCCGGCGGCTGCCCGGCCTTCTGCGCCGATTCGGCTTTGATCTTGGTAGTGTCGTAGTTGCCGGTGAAGATCCCGCGCACTTCGACATCCTGCTGCGAATCGTTAAAGGCTTTGATGACGCGGGTCATCTCCATGGTCAGCTTGCCGTCAACCGGCGCCGGAAACATGAAATCGATCTTCTCTTTCGCCAGCGCCGTGCCGCAGAGGGCAAGCGAAAGCCCGACGGCTGTCAGGGTTTTAAGCATGGTCAATCTCCTGGAGTAAATTGTGCTGTTGCTCAGCATGAAAAAGATGAATATCCCCGGGCGAAAAGCCGAGGGTCAGCGTGTCGCCTTTCTCCGGCACCGCGCCGCGATGGCGGCGGCTAAAGCGCAGGGTGCCGATGGGGGTGCTGACGTGGAGCAGGTAATCGGCTCCCATCAGTTCTCGTTGCAGCACGGTGGCGGAGAGGCGCAGGTGGCCCTCCTCCACGCGATCGCTGATATGTTCCGGACGAATGCCGAACCAGACCCGGGGCTCGTCGCGATAGCGCGACGGCAGCGGATGGCGCAGGTCGCCGAGCCGCACCTCGCCGTCGGCGCAGGGCAGCGACAGCAGGTTCATCGCCGGCGAGCCGATAAACCCGGCGACGAACAGGTTGGCCGGATGGGCGTAGAGGTACTCCGGCCGCCCGACCTGCTGGACGTGGCCGCCGTTCATCACCACGATGCGGTCGGCCATCGACATCGCCTCGGTCTGGTCATGGGTGACGTAGACGGTGCTGGTTTTCAGCTGCTGGTGGAGATCCATAATGCTGTCGCGCACTTCGCTGCGCAGGCGCGCGTCGAGGTTGGAGAGCGGCTCGTCCATCAGGAACAGCCGCGGGTTGCGCACGATGGCGCGGGCCATCGCCACCCGCTGGCGCTGGCCGCCGGAGAGCTTCGCCGGCTTGCGGTCCAGCAGCGTTTCCAGCTGCAGCATCTGCGCCACTTTATCGACCCGCGGCTGCCAGCTGGCCTTATCTTCTTTGCGCACCTTCATGCCGAAGGTGATGTTGTCCTGTACCGACAGGTGCGGGAACAGGGCGTAGTTCTGGAAGATCATCGCGAAGTTGCGCTCGCGCGGCGACAGGGCGGTGATGTTCTGGTCGTGCAGCCAGATTTCTCCCTCGCTCACCGGCTCCAGCCCGGCGAGCAGGCGCAGCAGGGTGCTTTTGCCGCAGCCGGAGGGGCCGACCAGCACCACAAACTCGCCTTCGTGAATATCGAGGGAGAGGGCGTCGAGGGCCGGTTTACCGTCAAAACGCTTACTGATGTTTTGCAAACTAAGCATGAGGATTAGCGCTCTTCCGTTGGGCAACTGATGTTTTCGTCATACAGCCACGGCCCGGCGTGGTGGCTCAGCGCGTGCTGGTAGCTGACCCACTGCTCGCCGACCTGGCGGTGCATCAGGCATGACGCCGGTGAGAGGTCGTAGTACGGGCGGCGGTCCTCGTGGAAATAGGGCACCTGATGGACGGTGCCCGGCACGGTAGAGATGATCGCCTGGCGATGCTGGGTCAGGGTCAGGCTGTGGTTATGGCCGCAGAAGATGCGCGTCAGGGAAGGAAAGCGCTCCACCAGCGCCAGCAGGCGATGGCCGTTTTCGCAGGCGATGGGGTCCATCTGGGCGTTGCCCAGCGGCAGCGGCGGGTGGTGCATAAACACCGTCGCCGGCTTGTCGCCGCCGTCGAACAGCTGGGCTTCCAGCCATTTAATGGTCTCATCCGTCAGCCAGCCGCTGGAGGTGCCGGTGCGGCTGGAGTCGATAAACAGCAGGCGGGTGGCGAAGTCGTCCACCGCGTAATGCATGTTCTGCGGGTCGCTGCCGAGCTGCGGGCACAGCGGGTGCAGGTATTCGAGAAACAGTTCTTTATCGTCGTGGTTGCCGGGGATCAGATACAGCGGATAGTTCAGGCTGCCGAGGATCTGGCGGGCAACTTCGTACTCCTGCGGGCGGCCGCAGTTGACGATATCGCCGCTGACCACCACCGCGTCCGGGCGCTCCGTCAGGGCGTTGAGCTGGGAGACCACGTCGGCGTTGGCGGCGTTGACGTCGATAAAGCCGTACAGCTTCTGTCCGTGGCTGCGGAAATGGGTATCGGAAATCTGGGCTAACAGCATAGATAACTCCTTATTTGATCCCGGAGAAGCCGAAGCTTCGCAGGAACTGTTTCTGGAAAAGGATGAACGCCAGCATCAGCGGCAGGCAGACCATCAGCGTCCCGGCGCCGATGGTGCCCCACTGGCCGCCGGATTCGGCGCCCATGGCGAAGGAGACCAGCCCCACGGTCAGCACCTGCTTATCGGGATCGTTGAGCATCATCAGCGGCCACAGATACTCGTTCCAGTGGTAGGTAATGCTGACGGTGGCGAAGGCCAGCACCGACGGCCAGGACATCGGCAGCAGCACGCGGAACAGCACCTGCCACCAGCGGCAGCCCTCCATCAGGGCGGCTTCTTCCAGCTCTTTGGGGATGGCGAGGAACGCCTGGCGCATCAGGAACACGCCGAACGCCGAGGTGAAGTAGGGCATCATCACCCCGGTGAGGGTGTTGAGCAGGCCGAAGGTCTTCAGGGTCAGCATGTTCGGCACCATCATCACCACCGGCATGATCATCAGCTGGACGAGGAACAGCAGGAACAGGGTCTGCTTGCCGCGGAACTGGTGGCAGGCGAAGACGTAGCCGGCGGTGGTGATGGTCAACAGCTGCACGAAGAAGGTGCCGAAGGTGAAGATCAGGGTATTGGCGTACAGGCTTAGCCAGTCGGCGCTGGCCCAGGCGTCGCGGAAGTTATCCAGCGTCAGCGGCAGGCGCGGCAGCAGCGAGGCCATATCCTCGCCGAAGGTGGTGGCACTGAAGGCGGTGGCCAGCATCCAGATAAACGGGCTGACCCACAGCAGGGCCAGGCAGCACATCAGCACGCTGAGGGTGAACGGCTGCGAGCGACGCAGGCGCAGCCACAGCGGGGATGAGGCGACCGGCGAACGAACAACCAGCGGTGAGGCTTCAGCGCTCATAGTGGGCTCCTTTCTCCAGCAGTTTGAGGTTAAGCAGCGAGAAGGCGAACAGCCCGGCCAGGGTCAGGAAGGTGGCGGCGGAGGCTTTGCCGAGGTCGTGGGTATCCCACGCCAGATTCTGGATGTAGTAGAGCAGCACGGTGGTGGCGTTGTCCGGCCCGCCGCGGGTCATCACCGCCACGTGGTCAATCTGGGTGATGGAGTAGATCAGCGCGGTGGTGATGACGAAGCTCAGGGTCGGGCGCAGCAGCGGCAGGGTGACCTTAAAGAACACCTGGCTGCGGGTGGCGCCTTCCATGATCGCCGCTTCGCGCGTTGAGGCCGGGATGCTCTGCAAGCCGGCGAGGAAGAACAGCATGTAGTAGCCGGCGAACTTCCATACGCCGATCAACGCCAGCGCCAACAGGGCGCTGTTGCTGCGCCCCAGCCAGTTGTTATTCATTGGTCCGAACAGCTTCGCCAGATAGTGGTCGAGCAGGCCGAGGCCGGGCATAAAGATAAACAGCCACAGCGCGGCGGCGCTGACCATCGGGATAATCATCGGGAAGAAGAAGGCGGTGCGCAGCCAGCGGTTAACACGGTGGTTTTCGCTCAGCGCCACCGCCAGCAGCAGGGCCAGCGTCACGCCGGGGACCACGGTCAGCAGGATATAGAGCAGGTTGTTGAGCAGCGACTGCCAGAAGACGTTATCGGCGAACAGGCGGACGAAGTTATCCAGCCCGACGAACGGCGCGCCGTCGCTGGCCATGCGGGTGTCGAACAGGCTGTCGTACACCGAGCGGCCCAGCGGGAACCAGGTAAACAGCAGTAAAAACAGCAGGGAAGGCGACAGTATCAGCCAGGGGAGCCAGGTTTTTCTCATGGTGGCAGACGTCTCGTTCAGGCGTTTATGGAAGCCCGGATTGTGGGAACGAATGACTGCAAGGGGATGGCGGGGAGATGACCGTTTAATGAACCTTCAGCGGACGTCGACCGAGGGAACAGGCCGGGCAGACGCGCCGCCCGGCGAAGAGGGGGGTTAGAAGTCGGCTTTCAGCACCACGCGATAGCGGGCTTTACCCTCGCGCACGTGTTTCAGCGCTTCGTTGATCTGCGACATCGGGAACAGCTCGGTGGTGGGGGCCACTTTGCTGCGCCCGGCAAACTTCATCAGCTTGCGCAGCTCGGACGGGTTGCCGGTGGCTGAACCGGAGATGCTGCGGTCGCCGCCAATCAGGGTAAAGGCGGGGACCTGCAGCGGCTTCATCACCGCACCGACGGTATGGAAGTTGCCGCCGTAGGCCAACGCTTCGAAGTACGGCTGCCATTCGAGATCTACCGCCACGGTGTTAATGATCAGGTCAAACTGACCGGCCAGCGCTTTTAAAGCTTCAGGATCGCGGCTGTTGACCACCCGATCGGCGCCCATCGCCAGCACTTCCTGCTCTTTCGCCGGGTTGGAGCTGAAGGCGGTGACTTCGGCGCCCATCGCCCGCAGCAGTTTAATGGCGATATGGCCGAGGCCGCCGATCCCGATGACGCCCACGCGGCTGGTGGCAGTGACGTGGTGCATCAGCAGCGGTTTAAAGACGGTGATCCCGCCGCACAGCATCGGGCCGGCGGATTCGATATCGATACTCTCCGGCAGCGGGATCACCCATTGCCAGTCGGCGCGCAGCTTGTCGGCGAAGCCGCCGCGGTTGATGATGGTTGGCACCGAGCCTTCGAGGCAGTTGATTTGGTTGCCGCTGATGCAGGCATCGCAGTGCCCGCAGCTGCGCGCCGTCCAGCCGATGCCGACCTTCTGGCCGACCTTCAGCCCTTTATCCTGCGCCGCGCTGCCCAGCGCCGCCACGCGGCCAATCACCTCATGGCCGGCAACCAGCGGATAGCTCGACATGCCCCATTCGTTGTCGATCATCGACAGGTCGGAGTGGCAGATGCCGCAGTATTCAACCTGCACTTCGACATCCTGCGGCAGGAGTTCGCCTGCGTCGTACTCCCACAGCGACAGATCGGCGCCCGCTTCTTTGGCGGCGTAGCTTTTAATTGTGCTCATCACGATTTCCTTGGTTTGGCGTAGATAAACAGAAAGTGTAGAGCATGGGGCGGAGCGACGCTTGGCAGAAGGAGGCAGGCAGACGGGGTAATCGAAGAGGGAAGGGGAAGGGACGGTCGAGCGGGGGAAACTTGTCGGGCAGGAGAGAAGGAAAATGTGACGTGAGATGCCCCTGAGCAGGCCGGGCGCTGTTTTTTTCGACACTTAGCGTGGCGGAGACACGCTGCTGCTTGCATGGCGGCCATCGACAGGTATAATCCACAACGTTTCCGTATCCCTTCAGTGCCGAAGTGGCGAAATCGGTAGACGCAGTTGATTCAAAATCAACCGTAGAAATACGTGCCGGTTCGAGTCCGGCCTTCGGCACCATTAGTACTTCCAAGACCATCCGAGAAAGTCCAATTATCCCTTAAAAATCAATGCTATCAGCGATTTTTACGTCCTGAGTTGTCCGTTGAAATCCGGATGTCATTGGGGGCATAATTGGGGGCATCTTAACTTCGATTAGAAATGTGCCCCCAAATGAAGCTCAACGCCAGGCAGGTAGAGACCGCAAAGCCCAAAGACAAAACCTACAAAATGGCCGATGGTGGTGGGTTGTATCTTGAGGTTTCAGCCACGGGTTCTAAATACTGGCGCATGAAATACAGACGCCCCCCAGACAAAAAAGAGGATCGCCTGGCATTTGGTGTGTGGCCTACTGTAACGCTTGCTCAGGCAAGAGCAAAACGTGATGAAGCTAAAAAGCTGTTAGGGCAGGGGGTTGACCCAAAAGCTGAACAGAAGGAAGCTCAGGCTGAAAACGCTGGGGCATATACTTTTGAAACTATCGCCCGCGAATGGCATGTCAGTAACAAGAGATGGAGTGAAGACCATCGATCGCGCGTTCTCCGTTATCTTGAGCTTTATATTTTCCCCCATATCGGCTCGTCCGACATTCGGCAGCTCAAAACCAGTCATCTCTTGGCTCCGATCAAGAAAGTTGATGCCAGCGGCAAGCATGATGTCGCCCAGCGCCTGAAACAACGTGTCACGGCCATTATGCGCTATGCCGTACAGAACGATTACATCGACTCAAACCCTGCTAGTGATATGGCCGGTGCGCTATCGACAACCAAAGCACGACACTATCCGGCGTTACCTTCCAGCCGCTTCCCTGAATTTCTTGCTCGTCTTGCTGCATACCGTGGCCGAATGATGACTCGGATTGCTGTAGAACTTTCTTTACTCACTTTTGTTCGTTCCAGTGAGTTACGCTTTGCGCGGTGGGAAGAGTTCGACTTTGAAAAAGCAATATGGCGCATACCAGCAAAGCGGGAAGAAATTAAAGGCGTGCGTTACTCTCATCGTGGCATGAAGATGAAAGAGGAACACATTGTTCCGCTTAGCCGACAAGCTATGGTGTTATTGGAACAGCTTAAGCAAATTAGTGGTGATAAAGCGCTGCTTTTCCCCGGTGATCACAATGCTGCGAAAGTTATGAGTGAGAACACGGTTAACAGTGCCTTGCGCGCGATGGGTTATGACACGAAAGCCGAAGTTTGTGGGCATGGATTTAGGACTATGGCGCGCGGCGCGCTTGGTGAATCAGGCTTATGGAGCGATGATGCGATAGAACGGCAGTTGAGCCATTCAGAGCGTAATAATGTGCGTGCGGCTTATATTCATACGTCCCAGCATTTAGAAGAACGACGGTTAATGGTGCAGTGGTGGGCTGACTACTTAAGTTCTAACTCTAACAGCTATATTACACCGTTTGAATTTGCAAAAGAAAAATATACATAGTTGATAAAGTGCGAGGCCTAAGGGCCTCGCAAATATTATCTAACCGCTATGAATTGCATGATTCTGTTAAACATCATTTTTTCTTCACTAGATAACTTTAAATTTAACCTTATTATATTTCTGCATAAGGTATATAAATATCCTCTTTTTCCATGGGTATTCTCAAGCATAGAATTGATATATTTGGGATTATAATCATTATTTCTGATTGCAGAATTATACCAGTACAATGCATCACTTATCAGGCCCTTATCTGTGAAATTTGTATTTTCACAGATTTTGCCATGTAGGTTCGCTAAGGTAAATTCCGCATTTAATATAGTTTTATCCCTTTTACCATCTTCATATGCTTTTTTCGCAAAATCAATTGCTTCTCGAAGATTACGTTCACCTTTCAATACTTTGCCCATGGCCTTTGCTCTTTGTAACCAATAGTCTGGCTCATGGCTAAGGATAGGTTGTAAATCCTCATATAATTTTATTATTAATCTGCCGGCACCTTTTTTTCGTGAGAATAATAAATTTATAGTGTCAAACATTATCATTTTTTTTCCTGTGTCTTCATGCTGTTTGTTATTTAATAATGTTTTGATAACTTCAAGTAAAATCTCTTTTGTAGAATCATACCCTAAGGTAATAAATTGCTGATTTATTTCTTCCAACAACCATGATCTTGAGTTTGAAACTATTTTAAATCGAGATTTATGATTCACCTCTAATTCGTTTGTTGGCATTAACTCAATGATTGGTGTGTATTTAATAGCAAAGTCCTGTGCTTCTTTGTTGCCGATATTTATAAGTCTACTCAAAGAGATATATACTTTATCAAGTATGGCTAGTAAAACTAAGCACTTGAAATCAGTTGGTGTGCATTCTTTTTTTAAATAAATTTTTTGTTTGATCTGTGGGTAGATATTTGCTGTTTTGAATGTGCTTTCAAGTATGTTTGTTTTTTCTCTCCACTCAACGATACCTAATGAAGATAGATTGCGATTTAATGCGATCATCTCTACGTTATTGAGAAAATTAGGTAGTTCGAAGAAATTATTTTCGATATCAAAAGTTGAAAATGTATTAGCTATGTCAACTTCTGTGGAATTACATGCAATTACAAAAGAGGTGTTGTTTTTTAACAAATCTGGGATAGCTGTTCTAATCACAGCGGCTTCTTGATACGTAATTACATTACTATCAATAAAGTAAATTGAATTCTTTAATGAGCACATCCTTTTTATATCATCTATATTTAAAGATGTTACGGAAGGGAAATAGTAGCTTTTTTTGTTTTTTATTTTTATAGATAGGTTTTTTAATAGTAGCGTTTTACCGGAAAATCTTCGTCCCTTGATAACAATAACTGTGTTCTCAGCTATCCCTTTTGAAATATCTTTTTCCCGAGAACGCTCTATTATATATGAAGGGATTGAAAAATATTTTTGGCTACCATTCTCATCTCCTTCTCCTTGTAACATGAATTTAATATTCATGTTTTTATCTGAGGGGATGAGCTGCATGCTTTCAGACTGATATTTTTGGAGAGAAGCACCGCTGTTATTATCAGCTAGTGCAAGACACTCATTTACTAAATGATAAATATCATCATAGTCATTAAGTCTACAAATGACATTAATCCCATATTCTGCCAGTGTATCTATTTCAACTTCGTCGATATCGTCTTTAGTAACATAGATTCGTTTAGAGTTTATTAAATTATCTTCCGTTACCCCTGATACCGCATACATGATATCCAGTTCTCTATCCAAACTGCATCCAAGGTATAAGAGATTACTCTCAAGAATGTCATTTTTAAGAGCGGTTAAAATATGATCATTCTTTGTTAGGCTCCTAATGTATTGCTTTTCCGAAAAAATTAAACTGCTTTCCTCTTTGTATAAAGTTTCTTCGTTGGCACATCCATGTATTTTATATAGCAAGTTAATATCTTGAGCCTTTTTATCAAGCTCTTTGTATGGTAGTACCTTGGTTATGTTTCTATTAGCCCGCTCGATACCATCGTCAATATTTAAAGTGTAGATGTATTTCCAGTTTTGTTTAAGAAATGTTCTTCTGACGCCAGATATATTCACTTGTGTGAAATTATTTCTTATATCTTCAACAAAGTAACTTCTGGGTACATACTTTTCATTAAGGTAATATCTTGATATGGCTTTAAAGCCCATGCTTTTTATTTTTTCTATCTTCTCCGGTTCTAGTACCCCCGCTTTTTTTAATGTGTATAACATCATTTGTATTAAGGCATTGCCATCAGGGACCTTCCCATTAAAAGCTTCGCTGCCTTTTGAAAATCCGGCACCTATGACAGGAATTATTCCGCCACCAGAAAAACAAGCGGTCAAAATATTTTTAAATTCTTGAGAGTTGACGTTTAGTATTTCCATTTTATTTCTCGAGTTTTAATTTGTTTGATGAATGATAAATCGAAATAAATAAACTATTATAAATGTCATATTGAAGATATGATCAAACATTGAGATTTACAATAGCAATAATTTAAATGCGTTTTGTATTATTTCAATTTGTAATTATGATCACTATTTCTATTTGTTTGGGCGCTATTTTCACGCTGTAACTACTACAAAAGTAGCGCGATATGCTGATTTATGAATATATCCAAATCAAGTTAGCTTGATGACTATGCTTGGCAGCGCGATTCTAAACATAGCGAACATATGCAAACCAAGTATTCGATGCCCTTCACATAGAGATGATTCAAATGGAAGCGCGAGTCTTGACGACATTCTTGAATAGATTAATTTAAACGGCTTTAGGCGCGCAGTGCTTTCCCCGCCTCGCCTGCACGCTTCGTGCAGGAGCAATGCGATGCTCAGGCTGCCGCATACCCAAATATGTCAGGGAAATAGCAGCTTTAGAAGTGATACAATGGACGCCGAAATGGCAGTTTTCAATTATGCTCAGGGGGGCTTTTCCTGTCTCCACGCGTGACCGCCTCAGAAACTCAGCACGCCCCTGAACAGCAACGCGCCACCCACCGACACTCCCGCGAATCCGCACAGCGCAGCGACGCGCTCAGGCCGCCAAATTAAATATCATTAAATAAATACTTTACCGCTGGCGCGCAGTGCTTTCCCCGCCTCGCCTGCCCGCTTCGTGGGTCGGTTTTCACGCAGATGCATGGACAGGCTCAGGCCGCGCCGGGACAGGGCTGCGAAGGGAGTGACGGGACGGGAAAGCGCATGCAAAACCATGCACCCTGTGGATGCATGGCTTAATTCGGGAAAAATAGCGGTATTTTCGGGGATTTTTTGCGGGGGCTATTTACTGGCCAGCTCCGTGCGCCGGCGGGCATAAATCAGGCTCTGTGCGGGCGTGTATTTTTCCTGATTATCCACCCGCGAAGCCGCGTCAGGCCTGAATCCGATGGCCGTTAAAATATCGCTGTCTTCTGCCGAATAATTAATTTCTTCACCGGTACTCATCCACACGGACAGCGCTTCGCGCAGGTAATGCGCCGAACGGTCGAGCGCATGGCCGGTCAGGAGTGCGGGCTGCTGGCTGAGTCCCATCAGCTCCGGGGCAAGCGTGGCGGCCAGCTCTGTCCCGTGTGCCTGCATAAAGTCATTCAGCCGGTTGCGGATACTGATGCGCTGTACCGCTTCATGGGCGCGGATATAGCGCCCGGCGGCCTGATTTATCTCCCATTTTTTGACATCGATAATGTCGCGCAGTGTCTGCATTCTGCCCGGTATACGCTCATCCCCGGCCAGCACCTGTTCCCGGTATTCCTGCTCTGCGGCCGCGAGTTCGGCTTTGCAGTTCAGCCAGGCGGTTTTGTTATTCTGACAGGCCTCAAAGGCCTGCTGTAGCGTGAGGGTGGTCATGGTCAGTTCTCCCCTGATTAATGACGGTATGGCGAGCTGTAGCAGCCCTGTACTTTACGGGGTGCCGGGGGGGTGACCGGCTCCGCGACAGGCGGAGTTTTCTCCGCCGGGGGCCGGATGGCCGTGGACGCCAACGGCCAGTTTCTGTCCCGCTATGAAAACGGCATCTGGAAGGTGATACCGCCCTCCGATTTTGCCCGCGACGTAGCCGGGCTGTTTCAGCGTCTTCGCGCCCCGTGCTCATCGGGGAGAATTGCTTTGGTGGTGGAGACCCTGAAACTGATAATTCCGCGGCAGGATAGTCCGGCACGCCGTCTGATTGGTTTTCGCAACGGGGTACTCGACACACCCAAAGCGGGATATTCAGCCCGCACAGCAAATCGTCTTGGCTGCGCACCCTGTATGACGTGGATTTCACCCCGCCGGTGGAGGGTGAAACGCTGGAGACCCGTGTGCCGAACTTCTGGTGCTGGCTCGACCGGGCGGCCAGTGGCAACCCGACAAAACGCGACGTGATTCTGGCCGCGCTGTTTATGGTGCTGGCGAACCGCTATGACTGGCCGCTCTTTCTCGAAGTCACCGGCCCCGGCGGCAGCGGGAAAAGTATTCTGTCTGAAATCGCCACGATGCTGGCCGGAGAGGATAACGCCACGTCGGCGGACATCAACACGCTGGAAGACCCCCGTAAACGTGCCTCCCTCCTCCCTGATTGGCTTCTCGCTGATACGTCTGCCTTACCAGGAGAAATGGAGCGGTGACGGTGCCGGACTCAAGGCCATCACCGGCGGCGACGCAGTCTCCGTGTACCCGAAATACCAGAACCCGTACTCGACGCATATTCCGGCGGTGATTCTGGCCGTGAACAATAACCCGATGTGCTTCACCGACCGCAGCGGCGGTGTGTCACGTCGCCGGGTGATTATCCACTTCCCGGAGCAGATAGCCCCGGAGGAGCGCGACCCGCAGTTGAGGGATAAAATCGCCCGTGAGCTGGCTGTCATTGTGCGCCAGTTAATGCAGCAGTTCAGCGACCCGATGAGCGCCCGCGCCCTGCTCCAGTCGCAGTAGAACTCCGATGAGGTTCTGAGCATCAAGCGCGATGCTGACCCGACGCTTGATTTTGGTGGCTATCTGGAGGCACTGCCGGAGCCTGAAGGTATGTATATAGGTAATGCCAACATCATACCGCGTCAGCCGCGCCTGTATCTGTATCATTCCTATCTGGCATATATGGAAGCCCACGGCTACAAAAATACCCTGAGTCTCAGCATATTCGGTAAGGGGTTGCCGCTATGCTAAAAGAGTACGGGCTAAGTTATGAGAAGCGCCGAAAAAAATCAGGGCACACAGACCAATCTCACACTAAGAGAGGAAAGCGGAACATTGCAGAACTGAAGACGCGGGATCTGCTTGTCCCCATCAGAGCGGTGGAGTAATCCGGGCATCTTGAAGTCGCCGCCCGTTTACAGCAGCGTACCACTGCGGTTATGCGCTTTGCCGTTCAGAATGGGTTAATCGACTATAACCCTGCTCAAGAGATCGCTGGTGAGGTTGCTACGGCGAAAAGACAGCATCGTACTGCGCTAGAACTTAACCGCATTCCTGAATTACTTCACCGCATCGATCACTATTCTGGCAGACCGTTAACTCGACTGGCGGTTGAACTCACTTTATTGATTTTCATCCGTTCAAGCGAGCTGCGTTTTGCCCGCTGATCAGAAGTTGATTTTGAAACGGCCATGTGGACGATTCCTGGTGAGCGTGAACTGTTGGAAGGTGTTAAGCATTCTCAACGTAGTTCGAAGATGCGGACTCCTCATCTTGTTCCTTTGTCGTGGCAGGCTCTAGGTATTTTGGAAAAGATCAAAGGTATGAATGGGAATTGAGAGTTGATCTTCGCACCAAAAGATACAATCATGTCGCTCAAGAGTGAATCTTTTGTGTGTTTTCCATTAAAACGACTTACTAGTTCCCTGTTTATCGATTTTCTGCACTCTCTGGGTCTATTCATTGCTATAGTTGTATGTGATATTTACATTTTCAATTATAGATAAAGCTTAACATCTTATTAGTATATTTTTCTATTAAATCAAATGATTGGAATAATTTTTCAGGTCAACACTATCTCTCTTTTATTAAGGCACCTACTTAAATTTGGAGGTGGTGCCCATGCAGAAAAGATGTATGCTGATCCGTTTTGATTTTTATTTCACTATATAAAAAATCTTCCTGTCATATTCATTCACTATGAAAATAAAAGGAGCATACTTTGAGTCATACAGAACATATATCAATACTTAAGTGTACTCCGTGGTTAGTCAAATTTCTAAATCGTAGAAGTTTAAGAAGGCCTGATAATCGCCCTCTTTATGAGTACCATGCAACGAGTGATGAATATGGCGAGTTGAAGCGGTTGTTGAGGGCGATAGGATTACCCGATGGTTACAAAAGTGATAAAGGGTACGCAGCCTGCTTCACATTGTTCTGCTCAGAGTGGTATCGAAGAGATTATGAAAGGGAATGTGGATGGGCATGGGAGCCAATTTATAAAACGATAGGCGTATCAGCATCTTCCTCGGAAATGGGGAAAATAATTCCTAAAGGCCTGGATGGGTACTGGGGGCGCCCCGTGCGATTCTATGATACAGAAAGGCGGAATTTTTTAGGGTCCTTATTCAGTGAAGGCGGTCTACCTTTCAGATTGTTGAAGGAGTCTAATAGCCGTTTTCAGTCGATGTTCTCTCTCATTCTCAATCAATACGCTCAGGCCCAATCTGCTAACATTTCCACGTTTGCGTTAGTTCATGCAGCGGTAGAAAAATCATTTCTGCCAGTCGTTTTTAAAGAGGATACTTCAGTCGAGCTTATTAGTCGTATGGCTGAACAGTTAGTTTCGCTTGTTCAAATATATGATCTGAGTAACCATACAGAACCCGTAAAAGAACTTGACCGTGTTCATCCGAAGTGGCGGGACAGTTTCCCTGTTCCTCTCGATGACGATACAGGGACCAGTTTCCTTAATGGACTTTTACGAACAGCTTCTACTGAATCCAAACCTCGCCTTCAAAAAAATAGAACAACCCTATGCCAGTTCTTATGGTCAGAAAATCATCCTGAGGCTTTACAGTCGCTCATTTCTCTTCCGGAAGAGCTGAGTTTTTCGATTGACAGCGAACCTTCTACAACACGTTTCGAGCTTGCCATCTATGAAGATGGTAACGAAATTGCGAGCCTGGGGCCTGCCTATGCAACGCTGAGTAATTCACAGGCGAAAATGAGAGTTCGTAAGCGTGAAATTAAGTTTTTTCGAAAAAATCCCGCTGCCAGCTTGTTTATTGTGGCGAGAGCCGGAGGGATGCTTGTCGGAACCAGGTTGTTGGAAGGAAGTGAGGTTGCCGTTGGCGACGTGCCATTAGTTTTTGTTTTTGATAAAAGTGAATGGTTGCTACAAGGGCAAGCATCTTGCAGTGTACGTGGCAGCCATGTGCTCATTGTATTGCCAAAGGATGGTTGTCTGGTCTCAGAGCTCGAGGATTGTGAAACCGATTTTTCGGCTTTGGGATGCCGCGCTCTGATTGTCAAAGGGCGCCTGGATATCCTGATTGAAGGCGGTGAAACGTATCGGATAAAGACAGGAAGAGAGCAGATTATCCAGACAGGGTTCTCTTTCCAGGGGAAGCGGTTAAACTGGACAAGCTACCCGGATGAGCTCTTCCTTGGTGTTCCTGGAATTACTCATAATTCTGAGAATCTATTAACGCATCATTATAGACTTTTTTTCAACGGCACATTTATAGATAATTGTGATGTGCAAGAGAAAATGGGAGCTCAGTTTATTTCAGTACGTAACGAAAATAATGAAACTTTACTGCGTAAGAAAATAGGTGTTCTTCCCAATGATTTTTGTCTGGAAATAAAAAACGGACAACAAGCAAACGAAGGTTCTGTCATTATTACTACTAAGTATCCTTGTTTGTATAGTTTGAAAGAAAAAATACTGGAAGTTGGACGGGAGCGTTTGTCCGGCAGTACAGAAATATTGATGAAGGCGGAGGGGATTCCTCCAGCATCGATTTCATTACAAATAATGCCAAACCTCACTGCGAACCCGATTGTTATTTTGTTACCATTTCCAGCACGAGGCTGTCTTGCTTTCGATAAAGACGAGAAGCCACTGCCAAAAAATTTAACGATTAACGACCTTCTGGGAGCCAGAGCATACCTTTTCGGTAAGAATGGTGAGCCTACGCGATACCAACTTGAACTGCGTTTACGATCCCGTAGCGGAATGCAGGCATGGTATGAGTGGCGCTATAGTGCGGGAGAAAACCCGGTAGAGCTTACTTTATACAGCTTAAGGGAGCATATTGACAATTTACTTTCCCTGGAGGAAGGGATTGATCAAACAGTGGATATGCGTATTGAGGGCGGAGGTAGCTCCTTTACCTGGCAAATCAGGCGCTATAAATATAGTCTTGAATATGATCGGGAAATGCAGCTTCTTCTTGCTAATTCAGTGAGCAATCGTACGGGGCAGATCCCTTCACCCGTTATTATGTTACTCAGTGAGCCTGAAAGAAAAGCAGTATCGCTCGTATCGAGAACAAGCGAAGGCGTACCGGTTGGTGAATTCGAATTAAGTTCGACGATACAAAATAATGGCCCATGGCTGGTGTTGCCGAAACAAGGTGAAGAAGCCTCATTCCGGCCATGCTACATTGCAGGTGAACCGGTAATCCAAAGCGATACCACGGCAATACAATCCCTGCAAAAAGCAACGCAGCTATTTAATCCGCGGTCAGATGTAAATACCATCACGTTAGTTCTGGAACAAATGGCGAGCGACCCTGCACACTCGGGCTGGCAGTTCTTACGTAATTTATACAATCAGTTTGGATATTTACCACTGGCTACCTTTGAGGTATGGCGTGCCTTGGTTCAGCATCCACGGGCATTAGCAATGTCACTGTTTAAATTTGAGATGTCCATTGATTATCTCAGCCGTATCGAAAGCGAGTTTCCTGTTTTCTGGGAGTTTTTACCTATTACTGAGGTTAAACATGCCTCGATGCGTTTTCGAGCGTTTCTGACTCATAAAGGTGCTCCGGAGGAAATGCAGATAAAGTTACTGGGTCGAATGTTCCAGCAATTAGGGACTGTATTTCCAACCTATGCCAGCGAAGTGCAATTATGGTTAGACCAGGGAAAATTACCACCGACTTTTCCGGCACAAATGATAAAAGGCATCATTCATGACTGGCATCAGGAGCTCTTACGTGAACATGGTGAATCTCGTTGGCCAGAGTTTGGTGGATCGGGACTTTTTCGTTGGTATGCGTCGCAAAAGGATCCCATTATTGAGGTTTCGCCCGATACCAGTTATCGATATTCCGTCACTTTGCTCCCCATATTTGCTGCCGCTGTTGCATGCGGCAAAACAACATTTGACAGTGTTTTTGAAAATAAACCTGGTGCCGTATTTTTCTTAAGACAAGTCAGAGATTTTGACTCGCGATGGTTTAATGCCATTTTCCAGTATTGCTTATTGCGTAATGTGGCTAAGAAATAAAAAGGAATAAGAATGACTACACGCTATTTTTCTTCGCTGATTGAACAGTCGTTATCTCGTTCGACGGAAGCTACGCTGAGCATTATGGGCGTAACCAACCCGTATCTTCGCGAGCACCTTACGCAGCAGATGGCGGCTGAATGTGGAAAGGATGGAACATTTCTGGCTTCTCCCGTATTTGAACAAACATTTGGCTGGAAAGAGTCAAATTTCACGATGAGGGATCTTGCCACAAAGCAAACGTTACTGAGTAAGGAGGTTGTTGATTCTCTCGATAACGAAGAAAACGGACGCTATCGTTTTGGCTCAACCTGGAAACCTTTCACACATCAGTTAGCCAGCTGGCAGGCATTACTGGATAAAAAACATTCGGTGGTTGTGACCAGCGGCACGGGATCGGGTAAAACAGAGTGTTTTATGGTTCCGGTGCTTGAGGATCTTTATCGTGAACTACGGGACAACGGGAAAAACCCACTTATAGGCGTTAGAGCCCTTTTCCTTTATCCCCTGAATGCCCTGATCAATTCACAGCGTGAACGTTTAGATGCCTGGACCCAAGGTTTTGGAACCGGGATTCGGTACTGTCTGTATAACGGTAATACTGAAGAGCTGCATGCCTCAGTAAAAAGTGAGCAGACAAACCGGCCAAACGAAGTGCTTTCGCGTGAGAAAATGCGTGAGGAACCTGCGCCTATTCTGGTCACAAACGGTACCATGCTGGAATACATGATGGTGCGTCAGGTTGATGCACCTATCATTCAGAAATCAAAAGCGGAAAAATCATTACGCTGGATCGTTCTGGACGAAGCCCATACCTACGTAGGATCTCAGGCTGCTGAACTGGCTTTACAACTCCGTCGTGTCATGACGGCGTTTGGCGTTACGCCTGATGATGTTCGCTTTGTTGCAACATCGGCGACTATTGCTGGAAGTGATGCTGAAAAACAGCTGAAAAAATTCTTGTCTGAGTTGTCCGGTGTGCCACAGGAACGTATTGATGTTCTGGGAGGTAGCCGTGTCATTCCTGACCTGGCGCCGTGCCAGCATCTTTCTCTATCCCTGGATGAGCTTGAGCATATCCCTGATTCTGATGGGGAGGGTATTAGCCTTGAGCGCTACACCGCGCTCACCCACTCTCCGCAAGCGCGTCATCTCCGCGAAATGCTTGTGAGTCAACCCAGACCGATGACTCTTGATACGCTCACCCGGCGATTGAATGAGCTAACAAAACATCAATACACTCAGCAGGATATTTTGCGCTGGCTCGATCTCTGTACCGGTACGCTTCCCAATGCGCAGGAACCGGCATTTCTGAAAGTCAGAGCGCATATTTTCCAGCGTAATACCCAAGGGATATGGGCCTGCGTAGATAAACATTGCTCAGCTAAACACACTACTGCGCTTGAGAAGGGGTGGCCTTTTGGCAATGTATATGTGAATCAGCGGCAAAACTGCGAGTGTGGCAGCCCTGTTTATGAACTCGCGTTCTGCAATGAGTGTAATGAACCGCATTTACTTGCCCGTGACAAAAAAGGAAAGCTTGTACAGTGGGACAATAAAGGCGGGGATGAGTTTTCGCTGCAGGATGAAGCACCTGACGATTTTGACTCTTCGAGTGAAAAAGTTCAAAAAGAACAGGTATTCCAGCCACCCCATATTATTGCCGCGGAATGTAATACCGAAATGGGCTATATCGTGCAGCGCCTCGATCGTCAAACTCGAAGTATTGGCGTAGTCAACCCGGATAGTATTCCGTTGGCGATGAATGATATTGAGCAGGTTTGTAGCGCCAGCAACTGCGGTTATAGAGGGGGGAAAGGTAAACAACCCTTCCGGCGGGCACTGTTAGGCGGGCCTTTTTATGTGACGAATATCGTGCCTACCGTGCTGGAATATTGTCAGGACTTTATCAGTGATGAAGGCAAAGAGGGGGTTGGCCCGCTTTCTTTGCCTGGACGAGGGCGGCGACTGATTACCTTCACTGATAGTCGTCAGGGAACGGCACGGATGGCGGTGCGGATGCAGCAGGAAGCGGAGCGCAGCCGTTTGCGCGGTAGCGTGGTGGATATTCTTGGATGGCACCAACGTAAACAGTCAACACATGCACCAAATGCCCAGGCCGACGTAACGAAGCTGACTGAGATGGCAGCACAGGCACGTGAAGAAGCGAAAAATCTTCATGATTGGGGGATGCCGGAAGAAGCGATCCGTCGTGAAGAACAAGCTGAGCGCTTAGAGCACGCTATCCAGGTCGCCACTGGCGGAAAAGTCGATACGGTTTTGATTTCTCTTTCCTGGTCCGAAATGGTCAAGGAATTGAAAGATAAGGCGGATATCAAAGGTCCTATCTTGCAGTATAACCACTATCTCAAGCCTGAAATCTTCACTGAAAATGGTGGCCCTTTAAAACTCGCTGAAATGCTGCTTTTCCGTGAATTCATGCGGCGCCCGAAACGCACAAATAGCCTGGAGACACAAGGGCTGGTTCAGGTGGGTTATCAGGGGCTGGAGAAGGCGCATAGCATTCCTGCTAATTGGCAAGATAAAGGGTTAACTCTGGATGACTGGCGTGATTTTCTTAAGGTCACGCTGGATTTTTATGTCAGGGAAAGCAACTACACCCAGCTGGACGAAGATCTGAAAAACTGGATTGGTAGCCGTTTCTCTTCAAAATTTGTCCGTAATCCCGATTCGAAAGAGCCTGATGACAACCAGGTTAAACGCTGGCCGCAAATTCGTCACGGTAATGTCACGCAGCGTCTGGTCAAACTTTTGATCCTCGGCGCTAAATTCAGCAGCGTAAATACGGTCACAATAGATATCGTTAATGCGTGGCTAAAAGAGGCATGGCTTCAGTTGACGGGGTCATTAGCGGTATTGAAATCTGACGGCAACCGTTTTTATTTACCTAAAGAACATCTGACATTCTCTCTGGTTCAAAAAGCCTATATTTGCCCGGTAACTAATAAATTACTGGCGACGGCTTTCAGAGGTTTGACGCCTTATCTGCCAATGCATATTCAGTTTGAACGGCTGACCAGTACACAATATGACGCTTTTATCGCCCAGGCGGTGACGCTGCCTGAGATTTGGCAGCACGATCGTTCTCAGGATGATTATGTCGATGGGTTAATAAAAGTTCGTGACTGGCTGGGTCAGGACCCTCTGGTGGCACAATTACGTTCGCAAAACCTCTGGACGGACATTAACGATCGCGTCGTTGAAGGTGGATTTTACTACCGCACGGCAGAGCATTCCGCCCAGCAATCATCCGAACGTCTGCAAAGTTATGAACGTATGTTTAAAAACGGACAGCTTAACGTTCTCAACTGTTCAACCACTATGGAAATGGGCGTAGATATTGGCGGGATTTCTGCCGTGGTGATGAATAACGTTCCACCGCACCCCGCTAACTATTTACAGCGTGCCGGGCGTGCCGGGCGAAGCAAAGAGTCCCGCGCTATTTCTTACACGTTGTGCAAAGGCAACCCGCACGATCGGCAGGTTTTTGCTAACCCTCTCTGGCCTTTTGAAACGGTGATCCCTGCGCCGATGGTGGCAATGAATTCTGAGCGTCTGGTACAGCGCCATGTCAATTCTCTGCTGCTGTCAGATTATTTGTGCCATGTCATCGGTGAAACCGAAAAAGAACGCACCAGCCTTAATAGTCAGTGGTTCTTTGGTGAAGAGCTTGAACAGTCGGTGTGTAACCGTTTCAAAGCCTGGCTGGAGCGTCCGACGCTGAGTATTGACGCGGCTTTGGTTCGTTTGGTTAAAGGCACCGTGCTTCATGGCGTTGCGGCAGAAAAGCTGCGGGATAAAACGTGCGACGCGATTACGGCGCTGCAGAAACGCTGGCTGGGAATTTATCGCGATCTTGTTAAGCAGGAAAGTGAATCGCAGCCCAATACGCCGTATCGCAAACGTCTGGAGCTGGAGAAAAAACGGCACTGCGGCGAGTATCTGCTGCGCGATTTGGCGGCCAGAACCTTCCTGCCTGGATATGGCTTCCCAACGGATGTTGTCACTTTTGATAACTTCACTATGGAAGATTATATCCGCGAGAAAACGTACAAAGTCCGTGATAAGAGCGATCGTGAAGATAACGTCTCGCGTTATAAAGGCTTGCCTTCACGCAACCTTTCCGTGGCGATCCGTGAGTATGCGCCGGGCGCGGAGATTATCCTTGATGGCCGGGTCTTCCGCTCCGCTGGGGTGTCTCTGCACTGGCATAATCTTAATGCTGATACCAATGAAGCTCAGCGTCTGGATAGCGCCTGGCGTTGTCACAAATGCGGTACGTTAGGCTATGAGGAAGGTATTGGCGGTTCGGGAGACTTGTTCTGTACCAATGACGCGTGTGGTGAGCGCATCACGCCGGAAAACCGACGTCAGGTTTTACAACCTGCGGGTTTTGTGACGGATGCGCACGATCCGGTGACCAATAATATTGAGACCATGAAATTCATTCCGGTTGTGCCGGCCTGGGTATTTGTTAAGGCCGAGCGTGTACCGCTGCCGAACCCGTTGATGGGCTTTATGGCTTCCGGGGCGGACGGTAATGTGTTCCAGCAAAGTATGGGGGAAGGCGGTCACGGCTATGCGCTGTGCCTGAGCTGCGGTCGTGCGGAGTCGATGCTCAACCTCACGGATGCGCCGAAATCCATGGAAGCACACTATCCGCCCCGTCTTGGAAAGGCCGACCGGGATAGCCAGAATCAGCGGATTATCTGCCCGGGTTCAACGGCGCTGAATAAAAATGTCACGCTGGGGGCGCTGGCGCGGACGGATGTCTTAGAACTGATTGTACGCCGCCCGCAGGACGGAGAGTATATAGCTGATAACACGGAAGAAGGTCGCATTGTTGCAATGACGCTGGCCGTGGCGCTGCGGCGCTCGCTGGCTAGCGTGCTGGGTGTTTCCGCAGCGGAGCTGGGCTACGCGGTGCGCCCGGTCAGGCTGGAGAACGAGCAATCCGTTCTGGCGGTACAGCTGTACGATATTATCAGCGGCGGTGCGGGCTTTGCTTCCAGCGCGCCATTGCATATTGAGGCCGTGCTGAAGGGAATGGTGAAGCAGCTGGGATGCCACCACTGTGATACCGCCTGTAGCGAGTGCCTGCTCGACTCACAGACCCGCCACGATCACGATCTGCTGGATCGTAAAGCGGCGCTGGCCTGGCTGGGGGCGGATTTCAGCCACTATATTGGTTTGCCGGATGAGGAGAAATTCTCACTGGCTGATGCGCAATATTGCCCTGGGAGCATTGAAGATGCTCTGCGGCGGGCCATCAACGATGGTGGTCGAAAGCTCACGCTGTGGATGAGTGGGCCGTTGAATGAGTGGGATCTGTATGCCCGTCAGTTCCGCACCGCGATCCAGAACTACCGGCTAAAAGATGATGTTGAGGTGGTGCTGGTTATCCCGCGAAACATTGACGATCCGGAGATCCTTCTGGAACTCGCGCAGTTTACGGCGATAGGCGTGCAGCTGTGCCAGTCTGAGCTGGATAAGGATACGCCGCTCGTTGCGCAGGTGACGTTTGACGATCGCCTGATGACGTTAATTTCTCGCAGCCATGAAGCAACCATCCCCGGGCCGAACTGGCATCTGAATAGCCAGATGGTTATTCGCAGCCATTTGCAGGCGCCGATAGCGCTTTATAAAACCGAGTTGCCATCCGAGGATGCGGGCAGCAAAGGCCTGGTTAACGATATTGAAATCCATAAGCAGCTTAACGGCCCGGTTTCTCAGTTTGGCCAGCGCTTCTGGAACCTGCTGACCGAGTCTCAGGATGATATTCAGCGCCTGCTGACGGAATGCCGGGTGACGCGTATCCACTACAGCGATCGCTATCTGCAAAACCCCGTAGCGCTGGCGTTGTTAGGCGGGTTATTGAAGACGTTGAAACCGATGCTGACACAAGAGGCGGAAGTGACGATTGATACGCTGTTCAGGAGTAAAGAGCGACCGGGGAACAAACCGTTCCATGACTGGATGAGTGAAGCGGACTTCCAGGATTTTGCCGACCAGTGGTTTGCGGCATCCATGGGACGAGCCGTGGAGATTCAGGCGTTCAACTCTGGCCGCGACATTCCGCACCACCGTAAGCTGATGGTAAGTTTTGATAATGGCCAGGCGCTGAAAATCCGCTTTGATCAGGGGATGGGATACTGGCGTATTAACTTTGCGCGAGCCTGGCGTGATTTTAACTTTAATGATGACGTCTCTTTCCAGCTTGGGAATATGGCGCAAGCCTGCGCAGAAGGCCTGGTAGTGAACAGCGAGGAGAGCTGGGCAACCGATGTGCTGGTGCAGGTTATTGCTCCTTGATCAGGAACCGCTCCCGACTCACGGTCGGGAGCGGTTAGCGTCAGGCGGAACGTTTACCTGAAATCACGTCGATAAAGTCCTGCACCTGCCGCTGCTTACGGGCGGACAGCTTACCCACCCGATGAAAAGACTGAAGCAGCGTAGAGTCTTCCGGCTGCGGCGGCTTTGCCGTCAGCACAATACAACCGTTCATCACCTTCACATCGACTTCTGTGCCGGTGGCAAAACCGGCGGCTTCCAGCCACTGGCCCTTCATGGTGAGGGCGGGAATGCGGGTATAATCCGGATAACGGCTCGCATAACTCACGGTTAAGTGACGGTTATTTGTTGGGGAGACTTCTGGATCGCACGGATCTGAAATAGAATGGGTATCAGTCATGACTGCTATTCTCCTGGAATAGTGATTGTGATGAGCGATGCGGTTGTGTTGGCGCACGACCGCATCGCGCTAAATACCTGTCTATATCAACAGTAAATAAAAGAAAAGTCCAGCTAAAAACAGAACGTAATAAGCGCGATTCGGAATAAATAAGATATATTTTTGCGGATTATAAATGGGCGTGAATAGATAAAGGCGCACGCTTTCGGTGCGCTTTTATAAGGACTATGCTTTTTTACGCGAGGCTTTTTTACCGCCGCTGGCGGCGCGTTCAGCCTTAACTTTTTCCAGCAGGGCGGCGGCACTGTTTTCACCGCTGATCAGATCCGGGTTTTCCGCACGCCACTGGGCGGTAAGCTCGCCGCGGAAGGCCTTCGCCAGGATCGACTGGGTGAGACTGTTGACGCGGGTCAGGGCGCTGTTGACCTGCTTTTCGATGGTGTCGGCGTAGGCGAAGAGTTGTTCGACGCGGCGCACGATTTCGTGTTGCTCTTCAATCGGAGGAATAGCTATTTCTATAGAATAAATTTTTGCTCCACTTATAACAGGTTGAGCTGAGGAGGATGTATCAACTCTTAAATTTGTAGCCTTAAGTAGCCAATATGCGAACTGTTCTGCAATTAATTCTCTGTTAAAATCAACGAGTAATGCATTGTCGGTTACCCACGATTTTTCAGGAGTAAAATGAACTGAACCACAATAATATCCTACTCGACCAATAACAATGGTTGGTTCTTCAGTGTTATGCTTATCATGGTAACCTGCAATGCCATTGCCTCCGTAAACAGGGATATCTCCTGAGGCATTCATTTCTTTAGCCGTAAGGCCATCACCTGATTTAACATTAAAAATATGCCCAACATTACAACGTAACCACGTCTTTTCTTCAAAAGGCTCAGAGGTATTTTTGGCTTTTAATTTTTTCCCTTTTGTTAAATCATAATATTTTTGCAATGAAAGATTAAATGAATTATGAGTTCTCCATGTTTTAGTCAGTTTTCCTCTCATTGCCGCTGCAAGCACCGCCTGACGAAAACGTTTCAGGATTTGTGGGATTTGCTCAAGACGTGCTTTGGTGCTGTCTACCTGCGCCAGTAGCGTATCGAGTTTTTCGGCGATGATTTTTTGTTCGGCAAGCGGGGCGAGTCGTAATGGTGCTTTAAGGCCATCAGCCGTTCCCAGGCGGGGCATATTTACGCCATAACTGACATCATTAACATATCCCAGGAATGTTGAGCTTTTAAGCCAATAGAAAATGTACTTATTACAGCATGTAGGTTCTACATTTAGGGGAATAATCTCGGTAGTACAGACACCATCCTCTTTTGCAATAATAACTTTATTTAGATAAGGGCGTAGCTTTCCATAAAGCACATCACCTTTTTTAAAGCTGTTTTTAGTACTTTTGAACGGACGTTCGCTTGCTCTGATTGTGCTTAATAGCTTTGATGATTCTTTTTCAATATCTTCGAGTTCAAGTACCCATGTGTCATCGTTAACGTCAGATAAAACTCTTTTGGTCGCTTTACCATAGTCAACAATATTGCCTAATTGAGTATCTACCCACCCCTCCGGCAATTTCCCCCCACTCATGCCTTCACCTCACCAAACGCTTCTTCCAGCAACTGACGCTGCGCATCCGCCTCATCCCCCGCGCCCAGCTCGCGCATCAGCGCATCCAGTTCGCCCAGCGCCTGCACCAGCTCGCCCATCGCTTCTGCCGCCAGCACGTCCGGCTCCGGCAGGCTGTCGGCGTCGATGCTGTCCTTATCCTTCAGCCAGGAGATATCCAGCGAATCGGATTTTGCGGTGCGGATCCACTCGCGGCTGAACTTGCGCCAGCGGCTGGTGGCCTGATGCTGGTCGGTGTTCTTGTTCTCTTCGCTGTCGGCGACTTCGCTCTCTTCGGCGTTAAAGCTCCACTCGCCCTCGGTGCGCGGGCTTAAGCCGTGCGGATCCTCACCGTAGACGTTTTCAAACGGCTGCAGGTGCTGCTCGGTAAACGGCGTGCGCTTGCCAAAGCTCGGCATATTGGTCCGCAGGTCATACACCCACACATCGTCGGTGCAGTTTTTATCCTGATTCGGATTGGCGACCGTGCCTTTGGTAAAGAACAGCACGTTGGTTTTAACGCCCTGGGCGTAAAAGATGCCGGTCGGCAGACGCAGGATGGTGTGCAGATGGCATTTGTCCATCAGGTCGCGACGAATATCGGTACCCTTACCGCCTTCAAACAGCACGTTATCCGGCACCACCACCGCCGCGCGGCCGCCGGGGTGCAGGGTTTCAATAATATGCTGCATAAAGCACAGCTGTTTGTTGCTGGTCGGGTGCACGAAGGTGCGGGTGATGTTGGTGCCCGCCGCGCTGCCAAACGGCGGGTTAGTGGCGACAATATGCGCCTTCGGCAGATTTTCGCCGTCGCTGCCCAGGGTGTTGCCCAGACGGATAGCGCCGCCGTGGTCGAGGTTGCCTTCAATATCGTGCAGCAGACAGTTCATCAGCGCCAGACGACGGGTGCCGGGCACCAGTTCGAGGCCGATAAATGCGCGGTGGATCTGGAAATCCTGGGTATCGCCGTCGAGATCGTCCAGATCGTGAGTCTGCGACTTCACGTAGCGATCCGCTTCAATCAGGAAGCCCGCCGTACCCGCCGCCGGATCCTGCACCACTTCACGCGGCTGCGGCTTCAGCAGATAGATAATGGTTTTAATCAGCGGACGCGGGGTGAAATACTGGCCCGCGCCGGATTTGGTTTCGTTGGCGTTCTTCTGCAACAGCCCTTCGTACATATCGCCGAAGTCGTCGCGGGATTTCCCGTGGTCGCCATTGTACCAGTCCAGCGCGTCCATATAGCTGACCAGCTCAGTCAGCTGTTTGGGTTGCTCAATGGTGGTACTGACATTATGGAACACCGCCTGCACCAGCTTTTTCTCATCAGCGCCTAACTGGACCAGCAGGTTACGGTAGAACTGCATCTGATCCTGACCAATGCGCGATTTCAGGTCATCCCAGCGGTAGCCTTCCGGCAGGTAGTCCGCTTCCTGGCCGGTCTCTTTACACATTTTCAAAAACAGCAGCGAGGCGAGTTCATTGACGTAGTTTTGATAGGAGACGCCGCCGTCGCGCAGGTTGTCGCACAGTTTCCATAACTTGGCGACCAGATCGTTATTGTTCATTGAAGATCCCATGTAAAACAGCGGCCCTTATCGGGGCCGCAGAAGAAGAAATTGCCGGGGATGATAACGCGTCAGGCGAGTTCATCCCAGATGTAATCGCTGAACTTATCCAGCACCTTGTCGAGGTTGTCGTCAAAGGTGCGCTGTAACATTGGCTTACCGCCACGACGATGGAAATTGCCGGTTTTGAACACGTCGTCGTCGAGCACCACTTTCTCTTTTAGCGCCTGCGCTAAACGCTCGAGCCAGCTTAGCTGCTCGCTGTTCCAGTCGTTCTCGCCTTTAATTTTTTCCAGCGCATGGTCGACGCGCTGGTCGAAGGGTTTCAGCGCATCGCCCACCGCCGCACGGCGGATATGGCCGATTAATCGGGCGGCGATGTCTTCGTTGCGCGTCTCTTTCCACGCCTTACGCAGGGATGACTCTTCAAAATGCTGGCGGTCAAACCACTCCTGCAATTCCACCAGCCCTTTACGGGTAAGGTCGCGCGGGCGATTGATCACCGCCTGCAACGCGGGCTGGGCGTTAGGAGCGTGCTGCACCAGCGCATCGAAGGCTTCGAGGAAATCCTGCGGCGTGTCGTAATCGCCGTACAGCGATTTGACGCTCACCACCTCATCATCAATATCGAGGAAGATCGGCGCATCGCGCAGGGCGTTGATATCGGTTTTCAGCCTTTCGAGGCGGGCGATAAAGCCGGGGAGATTATTGAAAATCTCGGCGCTCCAGTGCGGCCCTTTTTCCCGCAGGCGCGAAGCCAGGCCGCCAAAGCTGACGCCCGCCGCATCCAGACACAGTTCGTCCAGACGGCGGACCTGCTTATCCACCGCTTCGCTGCGGTCGCGGTTAAAGGTGGCGAGGCCGATAATGCGCTGCAGCTTGGCGACCAACTGTTCATGGCTGTGTTCGGCAAAGCTGCGACCATCCGCTTCAATGGTTTTATAGGTTTCTGAGTCGGTAATTTCATTGACCAGCGTTTGCAGCTCCACCTGCGGACGCACAACCACCGGGCGCATGGTGTCGACGCTTTCCAGCGAGCTGTAGATATCGACGCAGTCGAAAATCTTAAAGCTGGTTTTCCCCACCGACGGGCACAGACGCGTGGCGCGGCCCTTCATCTGCTCGTAGAGAATGCGGCTTTTCACTTTGCGCAGGAACACGATATTACAGATAGACGGAATATCGACGCCGGTGGTCAGCAGGTCGACGGTGACCACGATATTGGGCAGCCGCTCTTTGTTGAAGCGGACGATCATGCTTTGCACTTTCTTCGCGTCTTTATCGGCATCGCCGGTGATCTTGACGATCGCGTCGTGCTCAAGCTGCGGGTACTTTTTCTTGAACGCGGTACGCAGCTCGTCCACCACCATATCGGCATGGGCGTTGGTGACGCAGAACACCAGCGTTTTTTGCTGCCCGGTGGGATCCAGGTATTTGGTCAGCTCGCCGCATACCGCGCGGTTAAACGCCGGGATCACCAGGCCACGGTTAAAATCAGCGACCTCAAAATCCTGATCGTCAGCCAATGTGTCGTTGATCAGCTCGCCCTGCGGGTTCAGGCGTTCCACCTGTTCGCCTTCGGAAAGGTAGACGCCATCCTGCGCGTTGCGGGTGACGATCTGAATCGGTGGATCCTGGTCGATCAGGAAGCCGTCGATCACCGCTGTCCGGTAGGTGTAGCGATAAACCGGCTCGCCGAAAATATCCACCGTATGCAGCGCCGGCGTGGCGGTCAGGGCAATTTTTACCGCATCGAAGTGGTCGAGAATGCGACGGTAGGCGGAAACGTAATCCAGCTGGCTACGGAACTGCAGCTCGCCTTCGGTCTGCTCTTTATCGAGAATGTAGCCGCGGTGCGCTTCATCGACGACGATACAGTCGTAGCGGCCAACCGGCATCGGTTCATCGGATTGCAGCGTACGCTTGACCAGCGACTGAACGGTAGCGACATGGATTTTGGTGCTGTCTTCCGGGAATTTGTCGGTCAAACCTTTGATATCGAAAATACTGTTAAAGGTGTCGCCGTTAATCCGTGTGTCTTCAAACGACCCCAGCGCCTGTTCGCCAAGCGAGCGACGGTCGACCAGGAACAGCACGCGTTTGAAACGCTGGGACTGGATCAGGCGGAACATCAGCGCGATGGCAGTACGGGTTTTACCGGTCCCGGTCGCCATCGCCAGCAGGATCGCTTGCTGGCCGTTAACGATAGCGTTTTCCACCGCGCGGACGGCATCTTCCTGGTAATAGCGCAGGCCGAGTTCGCTCATCCCGGGGTTGTCGGCAAACCACTGATTTTTTTGCTGCGGGTCGCTGCCCAGCATCTCCAGCAGCTCTTCCGGGCGATGCCATTCCGGCAGCGCTTTCGACATGTTGGTGGTGTGGCGGACGTCGCGATACCAGATACCGCTTTTGGTCTTCATCGCCGCGCGGTATTCGCGCCCGTTGGTGGAGTAGCAGAAGGGGATTTTAAAGCGCTGCGCGCCGCTGGTATCCTGCCAGCTTACCTCATATTCCGGTACCGCTTCATGCACCTCATCGGGCGAGTAATGTTCCAGCAGCGTATCGCGCAGGAAGGCGTTATCGAAGTATTTACTGTAGCGATACGACTCGGTGAGCTTGCTGGATACGTCCGTGTTTTTGCGCTTGGCTTCAATCACGGCGATGGGTTTGAGGCCGATGAACAGAACGTAGTCGGCAAAGCCGGGATTACCCGTTTCATCTTTACCGGTCGGCCATTCCGCAATCGCCTTGTTGACGCCCGCTTCCGGGCGTGCGCCTTTGGCGAAACGCAGCGTTTTGCTGTCAGCCTGCCAGCCCGCTTTACGCAACTGGGCGTCAATCAGGAAGCGGCTCTCTTCTTCGCTGAGATTCAGCGTGCGCTTGATAGCCTGGTCGGTGATCTCTTTGTGATAGGCCTTGCGTTCTTGTTCGGTCTGCTTCGCCAGCTCGGCATCTTTTGCCGCAAGCTGGGCCTCCAGCGCGGCCAGACGCGCTTTGGTCTGGGCTTCGGTTTCCTGCTGTTTGCCCTCAAGGATGGCAATGTAGCCGTTGAGAGATATGAGCCTTTGTTGCTGAGCCTCCAGCTCGGCCTGGCTTTGTACCTTTTCCTGCGCCTGCTGTTCCAGCTGTTGCTTCAGCGTGAGGACTTCTGCGTGATAAAGCGTTTCGCCATGCTCCGGCAGAACAAACACGGGCACCGGGAACTCATAGTCTTTGGTCACCAGCCGGTAGTACCAGACGCCGAGGCGAAACCCGAGTCGCAGGCACATCTGGGCATCATCCAGATCGTTATGATATTCGTGGACGGCCAGGTTACCGATACGGCGCAGCTTATGGAAAACGGCAAGAATGCTGTCATCAATAAACGCAATCTTGCCCAGTTCGCGCAGCAGGTCGTGCTGGTTTTCGCAGGCGGGTATATCCAGCAACTGGCCGAGATGTTTCGCGGTGGCTTCGCCAAACATGCGCATTTTGACGAGGGTGGTATTAGGGTCGTCGGGGTAGTTGTTTTCCGCCGCGCAGGCAATGGCATAAATGAAGTCGTTAACGCCTTTCAGAAAAACGAAGTTGGATTTGTTCATGCACGTTCCGCGTTCAGGCCAGCCTTCGGAATGCTGACATATTAGGATAATCCGTTAATGGATGAGGCATCAGTGCATGCTACCTCTCTCCAGTTGTACATTCAATCGTCAGAATTTAATGTAACTCACTATTTTGTAAGTATGTTCTCAATTTCCTGTACCGATTTTGTTCGGTGTTTAACAGGCTGTCCTCACTCGTTCCTATTTTTGTGCCTTCTTCATTAAGACTTTCAATGCCTCAATAGTGAGTGAGGGTTTTTGTCTGTGGATCATTGCATGGCAATTGGGGCAGACAGGGCGAAGGTCTTTTACGGGATCCAGTTTGTAGCGCTCTCCAATATCAGAAAGCGGTGTAATATGGTGGACGTGAATATAGTCCTTCCCGGTTTCACCATACGTTTCCTCAAAATCCATATTGCACACGCTGCACTGACAGCCGTAGTGATCTATGCATTTGTCTCTCGCCGTTTTACTACGTTCGTATTTGTTAACTTTGATTTGCTTTACGGCACCTTCGTAAAAGGTTTCCGGAACATCATCTGGATAATCGATATTCAATCGGGTGGAAAGTGATTCTGCTTTTTTGATGCCATCTGGTGTGAGCTTCCAGATACCAAGGCCTGACTCTTTTGCATTGTGGAGGTACTTGTAGTCAACAAGCTTTTTCCTCGCCCATTGGACCATGTTGTTCCATTGAGGGCGATTAGTATCATCAGGGAGTAACATGTTCATTTCTTCGTTCGTAAGGCCGAACTCCTTGCCCAGCGGCTCATAACATGAGGAAGAACTTACCTTTCCCCCTCCATTGTAGATATATAAAAGTAGGGGGATTTCTATCTCTTTATAACTTGGAAAGGGCATATTTATCACCAATGATTAGTTAAATTTTCTATTGTTATGTTCTGAAAACTTCTCGCTTATGCCACTCAATAAAGCTGTCTCTCGGGTAGTTCTCTTTCCCCTGCGGTAGCCCAATCAGCTTCCCATCAAAATCCCAGAACAGTTTTCCGACTATACCGCCGCCGTTAACCGCGGAAGATATCTGTACTCGCATATGCTCATCCAGGCCAATCGAGCCTTTATCAAACGCTTTGTGGTGAATGGCGCATAGCGCCAGACCGTTGGGAATTTCACATGGGCCGCCGTGCTGCTTCCATTTGATATGCGCAGCCTCCAGCGCGACGGAGGTATTGTCATGACGCATATTAAAGCCGCAGATAGCGCATTCATAGTTATAGGCGCGTAGTACCTGTTGGCGGAAAAGCGGGTCGCGTTCTTTGCGGATTTGCTGGATATCAAATCCCATCTCGTCGGCGATCTCTTCCTGAATACTCTTCGGAAAATGGGCCTGCAGGATCTGATGCGCCAGGGTGTTAATCAACCTCTTATTCTTGCTCAGCAGTGCGAAGTGTTCTTCGTCAAAGCCGCCTGCAACGTGATAGGTCTCCAGTTCTTTAGAGGGAGGCTGCCTGCTGCCTTCAGTTGAGCATTGCTCAGCGTTGCGTAATTCCCAGAAGCCGTCGCCTTTTAGACGCCAGAAGGGCATATCGGGTCGGTATTGAGCTCGCTGTGGGCCAAAGCGTTCCAGTAAGCTATGTAGCTGATCGCGAACTTCTGAGGCGTAATCGAACATCCGTGAATGTCCGCGATGATACTGGGACAGTACGTGGAGTAGCAACAGCGGCTTATGCGGCGCGCGCTGTTCCCCTTTACGCCAGATAGTGATGTCGGCAATTGCTTGCTGTAGAGTTTTACTGGAAGGCATTGCATTACGTCATCTACAAAATAATTGCGATGATGCTCGCAAAACCGCACCTGATCAAGCTGATAGGTCCCGATTCTTTATGCAGATCTCTTTTAACTCATAAGGTAGTGATATGTACTCGAAAATCATCCACACTTTTTAAGTGTAGTTAAAACTACCCTCGATATAAAAGGTTGCCCAATATCCTCCCGCGGGAATACATCATTGAATCTATCCATGCTTATGACGCAGAGTTTGCAG